>JBMOQH010000017.1:0-76344 GCA_049322795.1 Pseudomonadota bacterium
AGCCTTCCCAGGAAGAAGATCCTTGATCCGATCCCATTGGCTGTTGCGCAATACGCGTCGAGCCATCTCTCCAACTCCGTCAGCGAATTGGAGAGATAGTCTAACCTCGATTGTTAACAGGGCCTAAGGATTCTCCAACCGGCACGCCGTCGAGCAGCGGGCACAGCCGCTGGCGGTCCGGTTGCCCGTCCGGTTCAACCTGCCAGCGCGTTCGCAGTGCCTTCAGGCGCGCCCGCTCGCGCGCCAGGGCGCGCAGCTGTGCTGCCGTGTCGGCCAGACGCCGATCGAGCAGCGTGCGCACGCCGGGACACGGCGAGCGGCCGGCGTCCGCCTCGCCCAGCAGCTGGCCAATGTCGCGCAGCGCAAAGCCGAGCGCCCGGGCGGCGACGATGAAGCGCAGCCGCGCCAGCGCCTGCGGGCCGAAACAGCGGTAATCGTTGTCCGGATCACGGCCGGCCGGCAGCAGGCCGCTGCGGGCGTAATAGCGCACCCGGCCGGCCGGCACGCCGGCGGCGCGGGCCAGTTCGTTTACAGTCATGTGATGTCCTCACGTGGCGGTCAGGGGCGCCACGCGCCGCCGGCCCCGGCGGACCGCGCGGAACGATGGGAGCACCCAATGAACTCGCGGGGGGCACCTGCCTGCACCGGAGCGGCCGGAACGTCGGTCCCGCCGTTGTGCAGACACGCCCCGCTGATGCGCCCGACCGATGCGCTGTGCGCACCGGATGGCGCGATGGGTCAGACGAAGGTCGGAGGTCGCCAGATGGCGCCGGGCGGGGAACTCGCCGCTTGCGCCCGGCCGGCACGCAACGGCGGTGTATCGGGCGGCGTCGCCGGGACGCCGATGGCGACCGTTTGCAGTAAAGCCAGCGCGCCACAGTGGCAGTCGGCCGTCGCCACGCAGGCGGATGGCGTGTCGTGCCCGGCCCGATCATGCGCCCCGCAGGCGCCGTCCTGATGCATGCCATCGGCGGGGCAGGCGGGCGTGCTGTGCGCCATCGGACACAAGGCGGGCATGTCGACGCCGACCGCGCCGGCCGGAATCGGCAACACGGTGCACAAAAGCCACAACACGAGGCGTCGCAATGGCCGCATGGGGCGCTTTATGCCCCAGCCGCCGCCGCGAGTCCATCGCCCCGCGACCATGCGGCTATGCTGCGCCAACTGTTGTGCCCACGCCGGAGTCTGCCGATGCCGCTCGACACCGATACCGTCAACCAACTCGCCGCCCGCCTGCTGCAGGCGGCCACCGACCGCCGGGCCGGCCCGCCGCTCAGCGACGACCACCCGGGGTTGACCGAGGCGGACGCCTACGCCATTCAGGCGGGGTTGCTGCGCTTGAAGGGCGGCACGCGGGCCGGCTACAAGCTCGGCTTCACCAGCGCCGCCATGCGCCAGCAGATGGGCGTGGATCACCCCAACAGCGGCGTGCTGCTGGCCGACATGCGCCTGGAGGATGCACGCCTGCCGGCCGGCACCCTAATCCATCCTCGCGTGGAGCCGGAAATCGCCATTCAGCTGGGGTCTGACTTGTCCGGTGCCGCCGTGACCACGGAGCAGGTGGCCGTCGCCACCGCCGCCGTGCTGCCGGCGATCGAGGTGGTGGACAGTCGCTACCGCGATTACCGCTTCAAATCGGTCGACAACATCGCCGACAACAGCTCGGCGGCGCGCTACGTCCTGGGCGCCCCGCGCGCGCTTGCCGACCTGGGCGACCTGGGACAGGTGGCGGTGCGGCTCCAAATCGACGGCGTGCTGGTCGACGAGGGCCGGGCAGACGCCGCGCTCGGATCGCCACTGCGCGCCGTGGCCTGGCTGGTAACGCACCTGAACCAGTCCGGTGAAGGCCTGCGCGCCGGCGAGGTAGTGCTGACCGGCGGCCTCACGTGGGCCCACGCCCTGCCCGCCGGACACACGGTCACGGCGCAATTCGACGGTGGCCTTGGCGCCGTGGTCCTCCGGCATCGATAGGCGATTGCCGCCGGGCGGGGCATTTTTCGCGACGCCGACGAGCGACGCCGTCGGGCCTATTGCGCAAACTTCAGGCAGTCGCGCCCGGCGTGTTTGGCGGCGTACAAGGCCGCGTCTGCCCGGCGGAGCAGCCCATCACCCGCCTCGCCGCGGCGCAGCAGGGCACAGCCGCCCGAGCAGCTGAGGACGGTCTCCGTGCCCAGATCGGCGACCCGCAGTTGGCTCAGACGCTGGCGCAAACCGCCCACCAGCCGGTCCACCTGCGCCGGTTCTTCGATGAACAGCAGCACCGCGAATTCCTCGCCACCGTAGCGCGCCACGAAATCGTCCGCGCGCAGGAAGGCTCGGCTCAGCAGATCGCCCACCGCCCGCAGCACGCTGTCGCCCACGGCGTGACCACGGGTGTCGTTGATGCGCTTGAAATGATCGAGGTCGATCAGCAGCAGCGCGAGCGAGTGCCCCCCGGCCTGGGCAATCTCCACATAACGGTCGATGGCCTGATCGAAGGCGCCCCGGTTGAACAGGCCCGTCAGCGAATCGACCTGCATCTGCTGGCGGGCGTCGTCGAGCGCCCCTCGCATGTCGGCGAGATGCTGGCCGAGTTCCCGGACCTCGCTTTCCACCTGCGCCCTGGCCTCCTCGGCCGCCTGTACGCGGGTGCGCAGATCCTGCAGCTGGCTGTCGAATTCGCCACGCAGCGCCCTCATCAGCTGACACAGGTGGCCGGCCATGCCGGCGAACTCGGCGCGCAGCTGATCGACCGCATTGGTGGCCAGAAGCGTCTGCACCCGGTCGAGCGTGGTCGTTACCGCCTGCGCCGCCTCGCCGCTGCCGCGGCTCGCCGCCCGCAGCGCGGCGAGCAGATCCTGCGCCAGGGCGCCGTACTCGCGTTCGCGCCGCTGCACGGCCTGTTGCTCGGCCTGGCGACGCTCGCGGAAAAACCGCTGCGCCTCTGCCCACCGCGGCCCGCTCCCGACGGAAGCCTCCATGCCGGGCACCGGCGCCCCCATCAGCAGATGCCGGCTCCACCCTTCGTAATCCCGGTAAACCTCGGCCGCCCGCGCCGGCTCGCCGATGACCGGAATCGCTGGCACGGCGCGAAACACCGCCGCCAGCGCTTCCACGGCGCGGGTGTCTTCAGGAGCATGGACTGGTTGGGGCATCACGGGGACCAGGTAATCGTTTGTGCCGGGGAGGCTGAACAATTCCGGGCTCGGAATCCGTCAGCGTGCTGCAGCGCCCGGCATGACCGCACCGCGCCGACCGAATCGACGCCTGGTGCCCTGGATGCATGCCGGGGATCCTGCCCGCGGACCGAAAGCGCCGAGTGAACGCTTTCGTGGCATGTTTACGGCCCCACGGCCCCGTGGCTTGAGGAGGACACCATGGCACTCGAAGCACTCGACCACTGCGCCATCCGCACCACGCGGCTGGAGGAAACCTGCCGGTTCTATGTCGAGGCGCTCGGCCTCGAAGTCGGCCCGCGCCCGCCGCTCGCCCTGCCCGGCTACTGGCTGTACGCCGGCGGGCGGCCGATCGTGCACCTGATGGAGATCGGCGAGCATTACCCGGCCGACGTGTTCGGCCAGACGATGCACGAGGAACGCGGCCCGGAGGGACCGGGCGTCGATCACCTGGCGTTTCGGGTCACCGGCCTGCCGGCGCTGCGCGAGCGGCTGACCCGCCTTGGCATCCCCTATCGGGAACTGTCCATGCGGGCGGCGGACCTGCACCAGGTGTTCGCGACCGACCCGAACGGCGTCATCGCCGAATTGAATTTTCAGGCGAGCGCGGAAGGCGTATAGCCGCGCTTCGCCCGGGCTCGCCTGGCGTTGCGGCGTTCCGAAATAAGGGCGAACGCATTCCTGCTGCGCCTCCCTTCGGCTCACGGGTCAACCGCCGCCATGTCCAGCGCGCCGCTAGCGCGGGCAACACCAGTACCACAGACCAGCCCAGCACCAGCGACGCAACCTGCAGCACGCCCGGTAACAGATCGCTGTGCGGCCCGGCCAGCACCAGCGCCGCAAGCGCCGCGCAGGCTCCGATGCCGACCAACGTCACGATATACACCAACGCCGTCGCCAGCATGCGCATGGCGTTCGATCCGGCCGCGATGTCAGCCCCCCCGCTTCATCATCAGCGTGAACTCGCCGTCCTGAACGCGCTCATGGCGCTGGTTGGTGACGGTGAAGGCCAGGGTCACCACGCCGCGATCAGGCTTGGAGGTCTCCTTCACGGCCCGCACGCGCATTTCGGCGGCGATGGTGTCGCCGAACTTCACCGGCCCGGTGAAGCGCCAGGTGAGACCCAGAAACGCGATGATGGTGCCGTTGATGACGCCCGCCTGGTGCATCAGCCCGGACACGAGGGACAGCCCCAGCAGGCCGTGCGCGATCGGCTCGCCGAACTGCGTCTCGGCGGCGAACACGCGGTCGGTGTGCAGTACGTTGAAGTCGCCGGAAATGCCGGCAAACGCCATCACGTCGGCTTCGGTCACGGTGCGGCGGACGGTCGGAATGACCGCGCCGGGCGTGAAATCCTCGAAATACCACGGCGTCATGGCGGCTCCCTGAGAACGAAAAACGGAGCCGCGATTATGCGCCAGCGGTGCCGCCGCTCGCCCGCCGGGCGGGTCAGGCGAGGCGCTTGCGGTCGGACCACACGCTCGCCAGCACGCTCGTGGCGAGAATCATCGCCACCAGCCCGAGCGCCAGCTCGATCGGCATCTTGTAGACATCCGCCAGCAGCATCTTGGCGCCGATCAGCACCAGCACCAGCGCCAGGCCGTACTTGAGCAGCCGAAAGCGCTGCGCCATGTCGGCCAGCACGAAGTACAGCGCCCGCAGACCCAGGATGGCGAACATGTTCGACGTGAACACGATGAACGGGTCGGTGGTCACGGCGTAGATGGCCGGGATGCTGTCCACCGCGAACACCACGTCGCTGAGCTCGATCATCACCAGCACCAGGAACAGCGGCGTGAAGTGCCGCACGCCGTTCAGGCGCACGCTGAAGCGGTCGCCGTGGTAGTCGTCCGTCACGCGCAGATGCCCGCGCAGCCAGCGCAGCGCCGGGTTCTTGGCCAGATCGGGCGCGTGGTCGGCGAACAGCAGCATCTTGATGCCGGTGGCCAGCAGCAGCGCGCCGAACAGGTACAGGATCCAGTGGAAGCGCGCGATCAGCACCGCGCCGGCCAGGATCATCACCGCGCGCAGTACGATGGCACCCAGTACGCCGTACAGCAGCACGCGGCGCTGGTACTCGGCCGGCACGGCGAAGTAGCTGAAAATCATCGCGAACACGAAGATGTTGTCGACCGCGAGGGCTTTTTCCACCAGATAACCGGTCAGGAATTCGAGCGCCTTCTGGTTGGCGACGTCGCGCCCGACCTGGCCGTCCAGCCACCACCACAGCGCCGCGTTGAAGGCGAGCGCCAGGCCAATCCAAACCACCGACCACGCCCCCGCCTCGCGGGCGCTGACGCGGTGCGCGCCCTGACGGCCGAGCAGCAGCATGTCCACGGCCACCATCACGCCGATGAAGGCGACGAAGCCGGCCCACATCCAGCCGTTGCCGATGGTCTCGATCATGAATCACCGTCTCCGGGGCGCAGAAAACCCGTGGCGGGCCACCGATGGCCCACCCGTCACGTCATGCGGGAAGCCGGGGCGCGGCGCCCGGCCGTCAGTCGAAGTCGAACAGCTCGCCCAGCAGGCCGCGCTTGCGCGCCCGGCGCTGGGGGTGGTCGCGGCCGTCGTCGTCATCGCGCGGGCGCAGCTCATAGGTGGGCGGCGACCGCCGCGGCTCGGAACGGGCGAAGTCGTCCCCCGCGCCGGCGCGCGCAATGATCTTGTCGAGCTCGCCGCGATCCAGCCATACGCCGCGGCAGCGCGGGCAGTAGTCGATCTCGATGCCGTGGCGCTCGGCCATCTGCAGGTCTATCTGGCAGCCTGGGCACTGCATGTCGATGTCCTCCGGTAGATCGGCGATGGTTGACCGGCGGCGATCAGGTGCCGGCCCGCAGGGCCGCGATGCGGTCTTCGAGCGGCGGATGGGACATGAACAGCCGCGCCCAGCCCTTGCCCCCGGCGATGCCGAAGGCGTTCAGGGCGGCCGGCAGGGGCTGCGGTTCCTGCACCGCGCGCAGGCGTTCGAGCGCCGCGATCATGGCGCCGCGCGAGGCGAGCGTCGCGCCGCCGGCATCGGCCCGGAACTCGCGCCGCCGGCTGAAGGCCATCACCACCATCGACGCGAGGATGCCGAACAGCAGCTCGCAGACCAGGCTGGCGACCCAGAAGCCCGGCCCGGGCCCCTCGCGCTCCTGCCCGCCAGCGAGCGCACGATCGACCGCGTAACCCACGATTCGCGACACCGCGATCACGAAGGTGTTCACCACGCCCTGGATCAGCGTCAGGGTCACCATGTCGCCATTGGCCACGTGACTGACCTCATGCGCCAGCACGGCCTCGACCTCGCGACGGTCCATCCGCTCCAGCAGGCCGGTCGACACCGCCACCAGCGCGCGCGAGCGGCTGGGGCCGGTGGCAAAGGCGTTCGGCTGCGGCGAGTCGAAGATGGCCACTTCCGGCATCGGCAGCCCGGCCATCTGCGCCTGCCGCGCCACCGCCTCCACCAGCCAGCGCTCGGTGGCGTTGGCGGGGCTTTCGATCACCCGCGCGCCGGTGGCGCGTTTGGCCATCCAGCGCGAGATGGCGAGCGAAATGAAGGCGCCGCCCATGCCGAACACGGCGGCGAAGCCGAACAGCGCCGGCAGGTCGAGACCGTTCTGGGTGAGGAAGCGATCCACCCCCAGCAGGCGGCTGGTGACCGCCAACACGGCCAGCACGGCCAGGTTGGTAATCAGGAACAGACCTATACGTTTCATCGCGCACCTCGGCGTCAGTGGAGACGCTGGTCAGCCTAAGGGAGGCGTGAGATAAATAAAAATCGATTTTTCGTTAACCGACAGCCCAATAAATTCCGAGTAGTCGCATGCGCGGGCTCAACTACAACCACCTGTACTACTTCTGGGTCGTCGCGCGCGAGGGCAGCGTCAATGGCGCCGCCCGGGTCCTGTTCCTGACGCCGCAAACCGTCACCGGCCAACTGCGGGCGCTGGAGCGCACGCTCGGCGGGCGGCTGTTCGCGCCGGCCGGGCGCGGCATCGCGCTGACCGAACTCGGCCGCACCGCGTTCGGCTACGCGCAGGAGATCTTCCGCCTGGGCTCGGAGATGCAGGCCGCCGTCGCCGGGCGCAGCGTCGATCGGCCGCTGCCGTTTCGCGTCGGCGTGGTGGATGCCCTGTCGAAGGTCATCGTGCAGCGGCTGCTGGCGCCGGCACTTGAGCTCGACCGCCCGGTCCAGCTCGCCTGCCGGGAGGGCTCGCTCGACGACCTGGTCGCCGACCTGGCCCTGCACAAGCTCGACCTGGTGCTGGCCGACACGGTGCTGGCCGACAACCTCGATGTCCGTGCCTTCAATCACCTGCTGGGTGAATGCGGGGTCGGCTTTTTCGCCACGCCGGCGCTGCGCGAACGCCACCCCGTCCGCTTCCCGGACGTGTTGGGCCAGGCGCCCCTGCTGCTGCCCGCCCCGCGCGGCGCGCTGCGCGGTGCCATCGACCACTGGCTCGACCGGCACGACATCCGCCCGCAGATTGCCGGCGAATTCGACGACGCCAGTCTCATGATGTCCTTCGGCCAGGCCGGGGCCGGCATCTTCGTCGGGCCGAGCGCCGTGGCGGACGACATCGCCCGCCAGTACGGCGTGCTGCCGATCGGCACCGCGGACGAAATCCGGGAACGCTTTTACGCCATCTCCACCGAGCGGCGCGTGCGCCACCCGGCGGTGCGAATCGTTACCGAGGGTGCGCGACGCGGTCTGTTTGGCACGCCGTGACCGGCCCTTGCCGCCCGGGATTGTGCCGTCGGGCGCTGGCGCCCGTGCACCCGCCGCGCTCGCTCGCGTGGCCACTCGTTTCCCGACCGCAACGCCAACCCCGTGTCACGAATGACGCCCCGCCCTCGCCTACAATCGGGCGCCCGGCGATTCCCTGCCACTCAAGTAGAGCCCATATCCAAGCATGCACTACCGCCGAGAGATAGATGGCCTGCGCGCCCTGGCGGTACTTCCCGTCATATTTTTTCATGCGGGGTTTTCTGCCTTCAGCGGCGGATTCGTTGGCGTCGATGTCTTTTTCGTCATCAGCGGCTACCTGATCACCGGCATCATCCTTGCGGAACTTGCCAACGGGAAATTCTCGATCGCCGGATTCTACGAGCGCCGCGCACGGCGCATCCTGCCGGCGCTGTTTCTGGTGATCGCCGTGTCCCTGCCATTCGCTTGGCTATGGCTGTTGCCGGACGACATGCGGGGATTTTCGGAAAGCGTGCTGGCGGTGGCAGGGTTTGCCTCCAACATCCTTTTCTGGCGGCGGACGGACTATTTCGCGCCATCGTCGGAGCTTTCGCCGCTACTGCATACCTGGAGCCTCGCCGTCGAGGAACAGTTCTACCTTTTCTTTCCGCTTCTTCTGATAGTCACCTGGCGTTTTTTCAGGCACGGCGCGCTCGCAATCATTCTGCTGCTCAGCGCAATCAGTCTGGCCATCGCGCAATGGGGAGTCACGCACGAACCGGGCGCCGCGTTTTATCTGCTACCCACACGCGGCTGGGAATTGGCACTCGGCGCGGCCATTGCGATGTGGTGCCACGAAAGGGCCGCTCCGCAGTTATCCCTTACGCTGCACCAGGCTCTGAGTCTGGCCGGCCTTGGCCTGGTGGCCGGCAGCGTCTTTCTGTACGGCGAGAACACGCCGTCGCCGGGACTGGCGATGCTGGCCCCGACCCTTGGCGCCGGACTGATCATCTTCTTTGCGACGCCGGCCACTTGGGTCGGTCGGCTGCTCAGCCTCAAGCCGGTAGTCGCGATCGGCCTCGTCAGTTACAGCGCCTATCTGTGGCACCAACCGCTGTTCGCATTCGCCCGCCATCGCAGCCTGTACACGCCTTCCGCGTCGATGTACTTCGCCTTGTCGGTGCTGTCCGTCGGACTCGGGTGGCTGAGCTGGCGATGGGTTGAAAGACCCTTTCGCGACAAGTCTCGCCTCGGCCGGCGCCAGATTTTCGCTTTCGCCACGGCTGGCACGGTCGCCCTGGTTCTTTTTGGCGCGGCTGGTCACGTCACGAAAGGTTATTTCTGGCGAAATGACTTCCAGCAGCAGACCGTGGAGCTGGAAGAAAGGGTTCGGGTGAATTTAGGTCTGGCTGATGCCTGCGGTGAACATCACCATGACCGTGCGGAATGCCGGACAACGTACTCGCCCGAGGTCCTGCTCTGGGGAGACTCGTACGCGATGCATCTGGCGCAGGGGATGCTGGCGTCGAACCCAAATATCGCGCTCGTGCAGGCGACCCGCTCGGTGTGTGGGCCGATACTGGGCGTCGCTCCCGTCAATGCGGAGTATCCCAGGCCGTGGGCGGAAGACTGCATCCAGAGCAACGACCGGATCGTCGATTACCTCCGGAACACGCCGTCCATCCAATACGCCGTGCTTGCATCGCCATTCCATCGCTATCTGACCCAAGGGGATCAACTGCTGCTCGCCGACGGCCGCCTCGTTGAAAGCGGCGAGGCCGGGATGTCGGCCTTACGCGAGACGCTCTCCGCCATCAGGGAGCTCGGTGTCACGCCGCTGGTGGTGGCCCCTCCGCCGAAGAACGGGATGGACATTGGAAGATGTCTGGTCAACGCGTCCCGGTTTGGCGTGGCGCCGTCGGCCTGCAATTTTCGAACAGCCGACATCAACCTGCCCACCCGGCAGGTCTACGCTGCCCTCTCGGAGCTGGAGCCCGAAACGAAGGTCATCTGGCTGCACCGGGCGATTTGCGGGCAGGAAACCTGCAACGCCCTGATCGAGCGGACCTTCATTTACCGTGACAACGGCCACCTGTCGCGGGAAGGCAGCGCCCTGCTGGGCCAACGGATGGGTTGGTACCAGATCATCACGGCACAATCGGCCGATTCGGCACCGACCCCCGCCATGGCCGCTCGCCGCGGCGCGGTGTCGCGCGGTCCGTGAGCGGCTGCGGATCTTGGCTCACACCCCTTGGTGGTAAGCCGCCACACGCTCCACCTCCTCCTTCGACCCCAGGATCACCGCCACGCGCTGGTGAATCTTCTCGGGCTGGATGTCGAGGATGCGTTCGGTGCCGGTGCTGGCCGCGCCGCCGGCTTGCTCCACCACGTAGCCGATGGGGTTCGCCTCGTACATCAGGCGCAGCTTGCCGGGCTTGGCCGGGTCCTTGGTGTCGCGCGGGTACAGGAAAATGCCGCCGCGCGTCAGCAGGCGGTACACGTCGCCCACCATCGATCCCACCCAGCGCATGTTGAAGTCGCGCCCGCGCGGGCCGTCCTTGCCGGCCATGCACTCGCTGACGTAGCGCTGCACCGGCGGCTGCCACCAGCGCTGGTTGGACGCGTTGATGGCGTACTCGGACGTGCGCTCCGGGATGCGGATGTCTGGCTGCGTCAGCAGGAACTCGCCGCTGACCGGGTCGAGCGTGAAGCCCTGCACGCCGTGACCGAAGCTCAGCACCATCACCGTCGCCGGGCCGTACACGGTGAAGCCGGCCAGCACCTGCCGGGTGCCGGCTTGCAGGAAATCGACATCGGCCAGGCCCGCCGCGCCGTTCGGGGCACGCAGGATGGAGAAGATCGAGCCGACCGAGATGTTGACGTCGATGTTGGACGACCCGTCCAGCGGGTCCAGCAGCACCAGATAGTCGCCGCTCGCGCCCGGCACGCGGTAGGCGCCGTCGAGTTCCTCGGACGCAATGCCGGCCACCGCGCCGGTCCAGGAAAGCGCCTGCAGGAAGGCGTCGTTGGACAGCACGTCGAGCTTTTTCTGCGTCTCGCCGGACGCGTTGGCGGTATCGACCGCGCCCAGCACGCCGGCGAGCGCGCTGCGCGCCAGGGCGGCCGAAATCTCCCGGCTGGCGGCGCCGATCTGCTGCACCACCAGCGCCAGCGCCGGGTCGAGCCGGCCGGCCTGCGCGGCCTGGGTGAGGTGTTGGAGTAGGGAAACGCGCTCGCTCATGGCACTGTCCTGGCGGTCGACACGGGTCGGAAAACGGGGCGCCAGAATAGCCGATCAGCGATGCCCCGTTCCGCGCCCGGCCTGCTAATCTGCCGCGGTCCATTGAGAGGAGGCAGCGATGAGTCAGGCCGTGCCCGTGCAGGTGCAGGTGTTCTTCAACTTCCGCAGTCCGTACTGCTACCTCGCCTCGAAGACGATGTTCGACGTGCTGGGCCGCTTCGACTGCGAGGTGCTGTGGCGGCCGCTCGGCGGCTGGGACGGCCGCTCGTCGCCCGAACGCGCCAAGGGCAAGCTGCCGATCGCGCGCCAGGACGTGCGCCGCTGGTGCCGGCGCATGGGCATTCCCTTCAGCCCGCCGCCGGTGACCACCGACCCGACCCGCGCCGGCGCGGGTTCCCTGCTGGCCGACCAGAGCGGCCGTCTGCGGGAGTACGTGCTTGCGATGATGCACGCCGAGTGGGGCGAGGGCCGCGACATCGGCGATCTCGACGTGTTGCGCGAGGCAGGCCGGCGCGCCGGCCTCGATCCGGACGCGCTGGCCGAGGCGGCCGACGATCCGGCCGGCCTCACACTGCTCACCGAGCACTGGCAGCAGGCGCAGGCGGTCGGCGTATTCGGCGTGCCGAGCTTCGTCGTCGGCGAGGAGGTGTTCTGGGGCAACGACAGGCTGGAGTTTCTGGCCGAACACCTGACCGAACTCGGCGCCGCGCGGCCGGCGGTCCGGGCTTGATCCAGCCAGCCCGGGGGAGTGATGGCATGTGGAAGCAGTGCCTTGTGGGAGCGGAGGCTTGTGGGAGCGGCGCCCTCGCCGCGAATCTTGGCGCCGACCATTCGGCCCGAGGGCGGGCCTCCCACCGGGCCTCCCCTTGGGCCTCCCACATGAAAGATACAGCCGGGCGCCCCGGCTCAACCGCCCGATGTTTCAGACATCCGGGCACTTTTTTTCGACAACACGAGGCAAGGAGAAACGCATGGGACGCGTGAGCGGAAAAGTCGTTTTCATCACCGGTGCAGCCTCCGGCATGGGCCGGGCGCACGCGCTGCGTCTGGCCGGCGAAGGCGCCAGCGTGGCCATCACGGATCGCAACGAGACAGGTCTCGCCGAAACGCTGGCGGCCGTCCAGGCCAAGGGCGGCGAGGCCGCCGCCTGGCCGCACGACGTGACCGACGAAGCGGCCTGGGAGCGCGTGGTCGACGATGCCTGCGGCCGCTTCGGGCGCATCGACGTGCTGGTCAACAACGCCGGCATCTCGCACAGCACCGTGTCGGTGCTCGATCTGAGCACCGCCGAGTGGGACCGGGTGCTCGACATCAACGCGCGCGGCGTGTTCCTCGGCCTGCGCACGGTGGGCCGGAAAATGCGCGATCAGGGCCGCGGCGGCAGCATCATCAACATCTCGTCGGTGTTCGGCATCGTCGGCGGGGCGATGGCGTCGGCCTACTGCGCCAGCAAGGGCGCGGTGCGCCTGCTGACCAAAGCGGCGGCCGCGGACCTGACGCCGTTCAACATCCGCGTCAACTCCGTCCATCCTGGCCTGATCGACACGCCGATGCTGGACGGCCTGCTGGCGCGCGAGGGCGAGGTCCGCGACCGCATGCTCGGCGTGCAGCTGCAGCGCCGCGCCGCCGACCCGGACGAGGTATCCAGCGCGGTGCTGTTCCTGGCGAGCGACGAGTCGTCCTTCATGACCGGTTCGGAACTGGTGGTGGACGGCGGCTGGACCGCACGCTGACGCCGGCGCCAGCCGCCATGACAGGCTCCAGGCACATCCTGGACGGCTACCGCGTGCTCGATTTCACGCAGGTGGTGGCCGGCCCCACGGTGACGCGTCTGATGGCCGAGATGGGCGCCGAGGTGATCAAGGTGGAGCTGGCGCCGGGCGGCGACCTGGCGCGCCTGCTGCCCTTCATCCGCGACGGGCGCAGCGGCTACTTCGTGCAGCAGAACCGCGGCAAGCAGAGCCTGTGCGTGGACGCCCGCAGCGCCGAGGGGCGGCAGATCCTGCGCGACCTGGCCGCCACGGTGGACGTGCTGGTGGAGAGCTTCGCGCCGGGCGCCATCGGCCGCCTGGGACTCGACTGGGACACGGTGCACGGGCTGAACCCGCAGCTGGTGATGTGCTCGATCTCGGCCTTCGGGCAGACCGGACCGATGGCCGGCCTGCCGGGCTATGACTACATCGCCCAGGCCTACGCCGGCTTCACCGACCTGATCGGCGAGGAAGGCGGCTCGCCGTATTTTCCGCAGCTCGCCTTTGGCGATGCCGCCACCGGCGGCTTCGCGCTGGCGGCGGTGCTGGCCGCCCTGCTGCACCGCGAGCGCGGCGGGCCGGGTCAGTACCTCGACGTGAGCCTGCTCGACGTGTACCTGAACGGGCAGGAAATCGCCGTGCAGGCGGCCAGCCTCAGCGACGGTGCCGTGGTGCCCCGACGCACCGGCCGGCAACATTTCTCGGTCTGCCCGCTTGGCATCTTTCGCGGCGCGCAGGGCTATCTGGTCATCGTCGGGCTAGGCAAGCAGTGGGACCAGCTGTGCCGCGTGCTGGGCCGCCCGGAGCTGGCCGGCGACCCGCGCTACGCGACCAATGCCGCGCGCGTGGAGCGCGTGGACGAGGTGACGGCACTGATCGAAACTTGGCTCGCGCGGGTCGGCGACGACGCCGAGGCCATCCGCCTGCTCGAAGCCGAGCGCGTGCCGGTGGCGCCGGTGCTGTCCGTGCCCGAGGTGATGCGCCTGCCGCAGGTGCAGGCGCGCGGCGCCGTGCGCACGGTGGTCGACCGCGCGCTCGGCGCGTTCGAGATTCCCGGCATGCCGCTGCGGTTTTCGGCCTTCGCCGAGCCGCTGGACCTCGACGCGCCCTTCCTTGGCGAGCACAACGCGGCCGTGCTGCAGCGCCATCTGGGCTACGACGCGGCGCGCATCGCCGCCCTCGAAGCGGCCGGCGTGCTGCACCGCGAGACCTTGCCCCCGGGCCGGGTGGCCTGAGGTCGATCAGCAGGCGGTCGAGAAGGGGCTCTCCCGCCCTTTCTCAACCCGACGCATAGCGGGTCATGCCCGTGGCCGGCCGACGCCGATGGTGGCCAGATCGTGCCCCGGCACCACCCGACCGGAGTAATGGCGGCCCGCCACGCCGAGGCGATCGTCGCTCAGGTTGTGCGGGATCACGTGGCTCAACACCAGCGTCTTGGCGCCCGCGCGCTCGGCCACGCGGCCAGCGTCCTCGATGGACGTGTGCGCCATCAACAGGTGGTTCTTGAGCGCCTCGGTCGCCTCGTCGAGCGGCGGCGGAAACAGGCGGTCCACCCACGCGGCGTCGATCACCTCGTGGACCAGCACGTCCGCATCGCGGGCCAGGCGCACCAGGTTCTGGCACGGCGCCGTGTCACCCGAGAACACCACCGAGCCCTGCTCGCTGTCGAAGCGAAACGCGAACGACGGAAACACCGGCGCGTGCGCCACCAGCGTGGCGGTCACCCGCACGTGCTTGTCCGCCCACACTTCGAACGGCGCCATGTCCGGCGCCGGCGTCTGGTTGGGACTAACGAAGCCCGGAATCGTCGGCAGCGCGATGTCCTGCACCCGCACCAGGCTGCGCAGATCCGGCCACAGGTAATCCCGGATGCGGTCGTTCAAATCGGTGGCGAACGCCCGAAAGATGCCGTCCGTCATCTGCACGGTGCCGGGCGTAGGAGCCTCCGGGAACACCGCCGGTGGCTCCGGGCGCGGGCGACCCGGAACCTGAAACACCGGCGGCAGCTCGCCACGCGGCCCGGGGCCGAGCACGGCGAACGGCTCGCGGCGGCCGAGGCCCGCCGTCCACCCTTGCAGCAGGAGGTTGTTGTAATCCACCACGTGATCCGAGTGCAGGTGCGTGATGAACAGCGCCCGCAGCGGCTCGAGCAGCGCGAACGCCTGCGGCTGCGCCACCCCGCGCATCAGCGCCCGCGCCAGCTGGCCGGCCGCGCCGTCGCCGCAATCGACCATGTAGGTGACATCGCGCACCTGCACGGCGGATGCGATTCCGCGCCGGCTGCTGCCCGGAAACCAGGCCGGCCCGCCGGCCGTGCCGAGCAGGATCAACCGCGTGTCGAAACGCGCGGCGTCATCGTCGTTCGTTCGGCCGGGGTTGTCAGCCGCCGCCACCACCGGCGCCCCACCCAGCATCAGCGACATCGCCGCCAGACTGGCGCCCGCCCCGGCCTTCAACAACCCACGGCGCGACAGCGCGAGCCGCACCGCGTGACCCACTTCCTGGCACATGGCTCCCCCTCGGTTTTGCTTTATTGCGCGGCTCGGGAGCGAGACGAATAGTCGTCATCACCCCGCCATACCGCGAGGGTCGGGAAGGCATGAGTGGCGACTCAATGCGCCGCCATGGCCGACGCGCCCCGGCGCCCGTCTTCGGGCGCCCTACTCCACCGTAACCGATTTGGCGAGATTGCGCGGCTGGTCGACGTCTGTGCCGCGGATCACCGCCACGTGGTAGGCCAGCAGCTGCAGCGGCACGGTGAACAGCACCGGCGCGAGATGCCGGATGCCGTCGGTCGGCACGTTCACCAGCGCCACGCTGCCGCCGTCGAGGCCGGCCTGTTCGTCCGCGAACACCAGCAGGCGGCCGCCACGGGCGCGGACTTCCTCCATGTTGGACTTGAGCTTTTCGAGCAGCGGGTCGTTCGGCGCCACCGCCACCACGGGCATGTCGGCGTCGACCAGTGCCAGCGGGCCGTGCTTGAGCTCGCCGGCGGCGTAGGCCTCGGCGTGGATATAGGAGATTTCCTTCAGTTTCAGCGCGCCTTCGAGCGCCACCGGAAACTGCACGCCGCGACCCAGAAACAGCGCGTGGTGCTTGTCCGAAAAACCGGTCGCAATGCCCGCGATGGGCTCGTCGAGCACCAGCGTGCCCTGCACCGCAGCCGGCAGGCGCCGCAGCTCGTCGACCAGTTCGGCTTCCGCCGCCACATCCAGCCGATGCCGACGCCCGAGCGCGATCACCAGCAACATCAGCGCCGTGAGCTGGGTGGTGAAGGCCTTGGTGGAGGCGACGCCGATCTCCGGCCCGGCGTGGGTCATCAGCTTCAGGTCCGCCTCGCGCGTGAGCGAGCTTTCCGGCACGTTGCAGATGGCGAGGGTGTGCGCGTAGCCGCGCCGGCGCGCCTCGCGCAGCGCCTCCAGCGTGTCGGCCGTCTCGCCGGACTGCGAGATCGCCACCAGCAGCGCATCGGCCGGCACCACGCTGTCGCGATAACGGAACTCGGATGCGATCTCCACCTGGCACGGAACGCCCGCCAGCGCCTCGAACCAGTAGCGCGCCACGCAGCCGGCGTGAAAACTCGTGCCGCAGGCGACGATGCGCACGTCCCGCACGCGGTCGAAAATCGCCGTCGCCTGCGTGCCGAAGGCGGCTTCGAGCACGCGGCTCTCGCCGAGGCGGCCGTCGAGGGTGTCCGCGATCGCCTGCGGCTGCTCGAAGATTTCCTTCTGCATGTAGTGCCGATAGGCGCCGCGCTCGGTGGCGGCAGCGCTCAGGCTGCTGCGCTGCAGCGGCCGCGCCACCGCCGCGCCGCTGGCGTCGACGATGCGCAGCGCGCCGATGCCGACCTCGGCCACGTCGCCGTCGTGCAGGAACACCATGTCCTGCGTGAAGGGCACCAGCGCGGCGGCGTCCGACGCGAGGTACACCGCATCCGGCGCCACGCCGATCACCAGCGGGCTGCCGCGACGCGCGGCGAGCAGCCGGTTCGGCTCCGCCCCCGACAGCACGCCGATGGCGAACGCCCCTTCGAGGTCCGCCGCTGCGGCGCGCACGGCGTCGAACAGGTCGGCCCCCTGGTCGAGGTGATGGCGAATCTGATGCCCGATGACTTCGGTGTCGGTCTGCGAGCTGAACTCGAAGCCCTGCGCCCGCTGCGCCTCGCGCAGCGCGTGGTGGTTCTCGATGATGCCGTTGTGCACCACCGCGAGTTCGCCGCGCGAGATGTGCGGGTGGGCGTTGGCCTCGCTCGGCGCGCCGTGCGTGGCCCAGCGCGTGTGGCCGATGCCGGCGTGGCTGGTGACGGGCTCGGCGGCCAGCCGGCGGCTGAGTTCGATCACCTTTCCGAGCGCCCGCACGCGGTGCAGACGGCCATCGTCCCGGCGCACGGCAATGCCGGCCGAGTCGTAGCCGCGATACTCGAGCCGACGCAGGCCCTCCAGCAGGTCCGGCACGATGTCGTGCCCGGCAATTCCGCAAACGATGCCGCACATGACTCAGGGCCCGGTTTTCTTGCGCGGCCGTTGCCAGCCGGGAATGGATTTTTGCGGCGCGCGCGTCAGCGTGAGGCCGCCCGCCGGCGCCTCGCGGCTGATCACCGAACCCGCACCGATGGTGGCCCCTTCGCCGATGGTGACGGGCGCCACCAGCGCGCTGTTCGAGCCGATGAAGGCGTCCGCGCCGATGACCGTGCGGTGCTTGTTGGCGCCGTCGTAGTTGCAGGTAATGGTGCCGGCGCCGACGTTGACCCGCTCGCCGATGTCGGCATCGCCCACGTAGCTCAGGTGATTGGCCTTGGCACCCGCGGCGAGGCGGCTGTTCTTGAGCTCGACGAAATTGCCGACGTGCACGTCCCGCGCCAGCTCCGTGCCCGGCCGCAGGCGCGCGTACGGGCCGACCACAGCATGGGGTCCGATGCGTGCGCCGTCGACCAGGCTGAACGGTTCGATGCGCGCACCGGCTTCGACCACGGCGTCGCGCAGGATGCAGTGCGCGCCGACGCGCACGCCATCGCCGAGCTCGACGCGGCCTTCGAGGATGACGCCCACGTCGATTTCGACGTCCTTGCCGACGCTGACCTCGCCCCGCACGTCGAGGCGCTGCGGATCGCGCAGCATCACGCCGTCCGCCAGCAGGCGCTGCGCCTGCCGGCGCTGGAACTCGCGCTCGCACAGCGCCAGTTGCGCCCGGTCGTTGATGCCCATGATCTCGGCCTCGCCGGCGGCCGGCACGCCCACCACGGGCACGCCGTCGGCCACCGCCATGGCCACGATATCGGTCAGATACAGCTCGCCTTGCGCGTTGTGGGCATCGAGGCGGCCCAGCCACCCCGCCAGCCGCCCGGCCGGGATCAGCAGCGTGCCGGTGTTGATCTCGCGCACGGCCAGCTGCCCGGGGTCGGCGTCGCGCTGCTCGACGATGCCGCGCACGGCGCCCCCGGCATCGCGCAGGATGCGCCCGTAGCCGGTCGGGTCGTCGACGATGGCGGTGAGGATTGCGAGGGACTCGGCCGGACTCGCCAGCAGGGCCTGCAGGGTCTCAGGTCGCAGCAGCGGCACGTCCCCGCACAGCACCAGCAGGCGCCCGACGGGCTCGACATGCGCCAGCGCGGCGGCGACCGCGTCCCCGGTGCCGCGCTGATGGACCTGATGCGCCCAATGGCAGTCGACATCCGCCAGCGCCGCCCGCAGGCGCTCGCCGCCGTGGCCGTACACCACCACCGGCCGGGAGGCGCTGGCGGCGCCCTTCAGCAGCTGGCCGGCCGTCGCCAGCACGTGGCTGATCAGCGGACGATCGCCCAGCGGCTGCAGCACCTTGGGCAGGGACGAGCGCATGCGCTTGCCCTGCCCGGCGGCGAGAATGACGACTTGCAGGGGCGGCGCACTCATCGTGTGGACTTTATGCCACCACCACGCCGCCGCAGGGGCGCCGGGCGGGTCAGCGCCCGGTCTGGCGCCGCAGGCGCTGGATGGCGGCCAGCTGCGCCATGGCCTCGGCCAGCTCGGCGCTGGCGGTGGCGTACTCGAAATCGCCGGTGCGGTTTTCCATCGCCGCCTCGGCACGCTGCTTGGCTTCGAGCGCCGCCACCTCGTCGAGGTCGTGCGCGCGCACGGCCGTGTCGGCCAGCACGGTGACGGCGCCCGGCTGCACCTCGAGCAGGCCGCCAGCCACGAACACCATCTCCTCGCCCCCATCCGGCCGCTCGATGCGCACCGTGCCGGGCTTGATGCGCGTGATCAGCGGCGTGTGGCGCGGCAGGATGCCGAGTTCGCCGGCCTCGCCGGGCAGGGCGACGAACTTCGCCTCGCCCGAGAAGATGGACGCCTCGGCCGACACGACGTCGACCCGCATGGTGGCGTTGCTTGCCATGTCGGTCCCCGCTTATTGCAGCTTCTTGGCTTTCTCGAACGCTTCGTCGATGGTGCCGACCATGTAGAAGGCCTGCTCGGGCAGCTGGTCGCACTCGCCGTTGACGATCATCTTGAAGCCGCGGATGGTTTCCGACAGCGGCACGTACTTGCCCGGCGAGCCGGTGAACACCTCGGCCACGTGGAACGGCTGCGACAGGAAGCGCTGAATCTTGCGCGCCCGGGCCACGGCCAGCTTGTCCTCCGGCGACAGCTCGTCCATGCCCAGGATGGCGATGATGTCGCGCAGTTCCTTGTAGCGCTGCAGGGTGGCCTGCACGGCGCGGGTGGTGCTGTAGTGCTCGTCGCCAACCACGTTCGGGTCCACCTGACGGCTGGTGGAATCGAGCGGATCGACCGCCGGGTAGATACCCAGCGCCGCGATGTCGCGCGACAGCACGACGGTGGCGTCCAGGTGCGCAAAGGTGGTGGCGGGCGACGGGTCGGTCAGATCGTCCGCCGGCACGTACACGGCCTGGATGGAGGTGATCGAGCCGACCTTGGTGGAGGTGATGCGCTCCTGCAGGCGGCCCATCTCCTCGGCCAGCGTCGGCTGGTAGCCCACGGCGGACGGCATGCGGCCGAGCAACGCCGACACTTCGGTACCGGCCAGGGTGTAGCGGTAGATGTTGTCGACGAAGAACAGCACGTCGCGGCCCTCGTCGCGGAACGACTCGGCGATGGTCAGACCCGTCAGCGCCACGCGCAGGCGATTGCCCGGCGGCTCGTTCATCTGGCCGTAGACCATCGACACCTTGGACTCGCCCAGGTTCTCGAGGTTGACGACGCCGGACTCGGCCATCTCGTGATAGAAGTCGTTGCCCTCGCGGGTACGCTCGCCCACGCCGGCGAACACCGACAGGCCCGAGTGCGCCTTGGCGATGTTGTTGATCAGCTCCATCATGTTGACGGTCTTGCCGACGCCGGCGCCACCGAACAGACCCACCTTGCCGCCCTTGGCGAACGGGCAGATGAGGTCGATGACCTTGATGCCGGTTTCGAGCAGCTCCTGCGACGGCGACAGCTCGTCGTAGGTCGGCGCCTTGCGGTGGATCGCCGCCGTGCTGGTCTTGTCGACCGGGCCGCGCTCGTCGATCGGCCGTCCCAGCACGTCCATGATGCGGCCGAGCGTGGCCTGGCCCACCGGCACGGTGATCGGCCGGCCGGTATCGGTCACGGTCAGGCCGCGGCGCAGGCCGTCGGTGGAACCGAGCGCGATGGCGCGCACCACGCCGTCGCCGAGCTGCTGCTGCACCTCGAGCGTCAGGTCGGCGCCTTCCATGGTCAGCGCGTCGTAAACCTTGGGCAGCTGCCCGCGCGGGAACTCGACGTCCACGACGGCGCCGATGCACTGAACGATCTTGCCTTCTGTCATTGTCCGATCCTAGGGAGAATCCGTTGCGTCAGACCGCGGCGGCGCCGCTGACGATTTCCGACAGCTCCTTGGTGATGGCCGCCTGCCGGGTCTTGTTGTAGATGAGCTTGAGCTCTTCGATCAGGTTGCCGGCGTTGTCGCTGGCCGCCTTCATCGCCACCATGCGCGCCGACTGTTCGGAGGCCATGTTCTCGGCCACCGCCTGCAGCACCAGCGCTTCGATGTAGCGCGTGAGCAGCTCGTCGATGACCACTGCGGCGCTGGGTTCATAGAGGTAATCCCAGCTGTGCGCCTGGCGCTCCGCCTCGGTCTGCTCCAGACGATCGGCGGTCAGGGGCAGCAGCTGCTCGATGACCGGTTCCTGCTTCATGGTGTTGATGAAGCGCGTGTAGCACAGGTGCACGGCGTCGAGTTCGCCGGCCACGAAGGCATCCAGCATCACCTTGACCGGGCCGATCAGTGCCTCGAGCTGCGGCGCATCGCCGAGCTGCACCGCCTGGCTCATGACATGCGCACCGGCGCGCGTCATGAAACTCAGTCCCTTGCTGCCCAACGCGCTGACACGCAGTCCCTGGCCGGCGGCCTGGGCATCGCGCATGCGCAGGCTCACCGCGCGCAGCAGGTTGGTGTTGAGACCACCGCACAGACCCTTGTCGGTGCTCACCACGATGAAACCCACCGTGCGCACCTCGCCGACCGGGCGCATGAACGCCGAGCGGTACTCCGGGTTGGCGCGCGCCAGGTTGGCGGTGATGTTGCGCACCTTGTCGCTGTAGGGACGGGCGGCGCGCATGCGCTCCTGGGCACGGCGCATCTTCGACGCAGCCACCATCTCCATCGCCTTGGTGATCTTGCGCGTGTTCTCGATGCTCTTGATTTTGCCGCGAATTTCCTTGCCGACCGCCATGCCGGTGCTCCTGTGGATCTACCGTTGGCTCAGGCGAACGACTTGACGAAGGCGTCGACGGCGGCGGTGAGTTCTTCCTCGGCCGCCTTGTCGAGCGCCTTGTCGGACTCCAGCTTCTGCAGCAGGGCGGCGTGGCTCGACTTCAGGTGCTGGTGCAGGCCGTGCTCGAAGGCCAGCACGCGGCTGACCTCGACCTTGTCCAGGAAGCCCTTGTTCACCGCGAACAAGGTGGCCGCCATCAGCGAGATCGGCAGCGGGCTGTACTGCGCCTGCTTGAGCAGTTCCGTGACGCGGGCGCCGCGGTCGAGCTGCTTGCGCGTGGCCTCGTCGAGGTCGCTCGCGAACTGGGCGAATGCCGCCAGTTCCCGGTACTGGGCAAGGTCGGTACGGATGCCACCCGACAGGCCCTTGATCAGCTTGGTCTGCGCCGCGCCACCCACGCGCGACACCGAGATGCCGGCGTTGATGGCCGGCCGGATGCCGGCGTTGAACAGGTTGGTTTCGAGGAAGATCTGGCCGTCGGTGATCGAGATCACGTTGGTCGGCACGAAGGCCGACACGTCACCGGCCTGCGTTTCGATGATCGGCAGCGCGGTCAGCGAACCCGTCTGGCCCTTGACCTCACCCTGGGTGAAGGCCTCGACGTAGTCGGCGTTGACGCGCGCGGCGCGCTCGAGCAGGCGGCTGTGCAGGTAGAACACGTCGCCCGGGTACGCCTCGCGGCCCGGCGGGCGGCGCAGCAGCAGCGACACCTGGCGGTAGGCCACGGCCTGCTTGGACAGGTCGTCGTAGATGATCAGCGCGTCCTGGCCGCGGTCGCGGAAGTACTCGCCCATGGTGCAGCCCGAGTAGGCCGACACGTACTGCATGGCCGCGGACTCGGACGCCGAGGCGGCGACCACAATGGTGTAGTCCATGGCGCCGTGCTGCTCGAGCGCGCGCACCACGTTCTTGATCGACGACGCCTTCTGGCCGATGGCGACGTACACGCAGGTCATGTTCTGACCTTTCTGGTTGATGATCGTGTCGATCGCCACCGCGGTCTTGCCGGTCTGGCGGTCGCCGATGATCAACTCGCGCTGGCCGCGGCCGATCGGCACCATTGAGTCGATGGCCTTCAGACCCGTCTGCACCGGCTGGCTGACCGACTGGCGCGCGATCACGCCCGGCGCCACCTTCTCGATGACGTCGGTCATCTTCGCGTTGATCGGGCCCTTGCCGTCGATGGGCTGGCCGAGCGCGTTCACCACGCGGCCGATCAGCTCCGGGCCGACCGGCACCTCCAGGATGCGCCCGGTGCACTTGGCCGTGTCGCCCTCGGACACGTGCTCGTACTCGCCAAGGATCACGGCGCCGACCGAGTCGCGCTCGAGGTTCAGGGCGAGGCCGAAGGTCGGCTGGCCGTCCGGCGTGGGCGGGAACTCCAGCATCTCGCCGGCCATCACGTCCGACAGGCCGTGCACGCGCACGATGCCGTCGGTCACGGACACCACGGTGCCCTGGTTCTTGAAGTCGGCGGCCGCGCCCAGCCCTTCGATGCGGCTCTTGATCAGGTCGGAAATTTCAGCAGGATTCAGTTGCATTGCATGCTCCAGGGATGCCGCATGGCGGCCTTGGCGGCGGCGCGCTCAGGCCGCCAGCGCCGTCCTCATCTGTTCAAGTCTTGCCCGCACCGAGGTGTCCAGAACCTCGTCGCCAACGGCCACGCGCACGCCGCCGATCAGCTCGGGTTCAAGCACCACCTGCGCCTCGAGCTTGCGACCGAAGCGCCGCTCCAGCACCGCCTTGATCTCGGCGAGCTGCTGGGGAGAAATCTCGAACGCGCTGTATACGGTGGCCTGCGACACACCGGCCCGCGCATCGACCAATGCCCGGAACTGCGCGGCGATCTCGCCGAGCGCCGGCAGGCGCCGGTTCTCCAGCACCACCGCCAACAGGTTCTGCAGGGCGGGCGGCAGCGGCTGCGGAAGCACGCCAGCGATCAGCTCACCAACAGCGTGCGCCGGCACCTTGGGGTTATCGGCAAATTCGCGCAGGCGCGGGTCGGACGCCACCTGCGCCAGCTGGTCGAGCGGCTGGACCAAGGACGACGCGAGTGCCGGATCGGCCGCCCGGAACAGCGCTTCGGCGTACGGACGGGCGACGGTGGCAAGCTCTGCCATGGCTTACAGCTCGGTCTGCAGGCGCGACAGCAGGTCGGCGTGGACGCTGCTGTTCACCTCGCGGCGGAGAATCTGCTCGGCGCCACGAACGGCGAGCTCCGCCACCTGACCGCGCAGCACCTCGCGCGCCTTGATCAGCTCCTGCTGAGCTTCGGCCCGCGCCGCCGCGACGATCTTGGCACCCTCCTCGGCGGCCCGGCCCTTGGCATCCTCGATCATGGATTGCGCGAGCCGCTCGGCGTCGGCCAAGCGCCTGGCGGCATCGTCACGCGCCGAAGCGAGTTGCTCGTCCACGCGACGGTTTGCGTTCGACAGTTCGATGCGCGCGCGCTCGGCCGCCGACAGGCCGTCGGCGATCTTCTGCGTGCGCTCGTCGATGGCCTTGGTGATCGGCGGCCACACGAAACGCATGGTGAACCACACCAGGATGGCGAACACGACCAACTGGACGAACAGCGTTGCGTTGATGCTCACGACGGCACCTTACGGTTGTTTGGACGGGCCGGCGTTTACTGCAGGACGAACGGATTGGCGAAGGCGAACATCATGGCGATACCGACGCCGATCAGGAACGCCGCATCGATCAGGCCCGCCAGCAGAAACATCTTGGTCTGAAGTTCGTTCATCAGCTCGGGCTGACGAGCGGCGGCTTCCAGGTACTTGCTGCCCATGATGCCGATGCCGATGCAGGCGCCAATGGCACCCAGACCGATGATCAGACCGGCGGCCAGGGCCACAAAACCAAGGACGTGCTCCATTTGCTACTCCACAGGGTTGAAAAACAGGACTGAAACAGGGAAAGGCGTGATCAGTGCGCGTCGTGCGCCTGGCCGACATACACCAGCGTCAGCATCATGAAGATGAATGCCTGCAGGGTGATGATCAGGATATGGAAGATCGCCCAGGCGGTGCCGGCCAGCACGTGACCGATCGGCAGCAAAATGCCCGGCAGCGACAGCGCCGCGGCGCCGCCCATCAGCGCGATCAGCATGAAAATTAGCTCGCCCGCGTACATGTTGCCGAACAAGCGCATGCCGTGCGAGACGGTCTTGGCGGCGAACTCGATCATCTGCATGAGGAAATTGATCGGGTAGAGCAGCGGGTGACTGCCGAACGGCGCCGTGAACAGCTCATGCACCCAGCCGCCGAGGCCCTTGACCTTGAGGTTGTAGAAGATGCACACCAGCAGCACGCCGGTGGACAAACCCAGCGTGGTCGACAGGTCAGCCGTCGCCACCACACGCAGGTAGGCGTGATGTGGATCGTGCCCGGCGGCGGCATAGAGTTTGGTCCATAGCCACGGCAGCAGGTCGACCGGCAGCAGGTCCATGGCGTTCATGAGGAAAATCCACACGAACACCGTCAGCGCCAGCGGCGCCACCAGACGGCGGCTCTCGGCGTTGTGGACGATGCCCTTGGCCTGGCTGTCGACCATGTCGACCAGCATCTCGACCGCCGCCTGGAAACGGCCCGGCACGCCGGCCGTCGCGCTGCGCGCGGCGCGCCACAGCAGCCAGCAGGTCAGCACACCCAGCAGCACCGACCACAGCACGGAATCCATGTTGACCACCGAAAAGTCGATGATCGACGCTTGGCGGTCAGTCTGCAGATGCTGCAGGTGATGGACGATGTACTCGCCGGCGCTCGGAGCGTGGCCTTCGGCTGCCATGGGTCGGACGATCCTTTAGCTTGAGTTCTAGTCAATCTCGGCGGCCGCGCCACAGCAGCGCCAACCAGTAAATCTTCAGGCAAACCACCATGGCCAGCAGCAACGCAGGCCAGCTGATCGGCGCAAGCACCCGCGGCGCAAGCGCCAGCATGGCAACCGCCAGCAGCAACTTGACACCCTCCCACACCAGCAGGCGCATCGCGCCGAGTGCGGCCACCGCCGGCGGCAACGGCCGCGCGAGACCGCCGACCATCACCGCTGCCGGCGCTACCACCGTAGCCGCGCCATAAAGCGCCGATGCCATCACGCTCGCCCGCCCCGTCACGCACCAGGCGAGCAGCGCGGTGGCACATCCAGCCCACAGCTGCACACGCAAAACGCGCCAAGGCGACAGCGCCGGCTGACGCTCACGCAGGGCCTGGGCCTCGTCGGCCGTCAACGGCTTCCAAGGCTCGGCTTCCGGCGTTTCGTCCTGAGACCAGCGCGCGTCAGGCTCAGTCAGGTCGGACATGCCCAAGCAGGTTCGTGCGATGCTGAGTTGCTGACAGATTGAAGCACCAATCTGCCAGCGCCCGAGACCGCCGCGTCGGTGCGGAACATGCCCGCTTGGCGGGCCAAAAGTCGGCCGGCATTATAGGGATGGCGCCGGCGCTGGGCAAGGCGCCCGGTGCCGAATATCGGCTAGACACGACATTTTTGAGGAGGATTTTGCAGCCATGAGTCTTTCCATCTGGCACATCGTGATCGGGTTTTTCTTCAGCAACGGCATGCCGCACTTCATTGCCGGCGCGGCTGGCAAGAGATTTCGCTCGCCTTTGGGCGCCAACTCGTCGGCCCGTGTCAATTTGGTCTGGGGACTGACCAACTTCGCGCTTGGCACGCTGCTGGTGCTGTGGCAGTCGCCTACGCCGGAATGGCAGAGCTTCCTGGTCGCCTACTGGCTGATGGTTGCCATGTTCGGCTTCGGAATGAGCCACTTCAGGGGCGAGGACTTCTGAGCCGACGCGGTTTTATCGAGCGCTGAAGGGCGGCGACCGCCCTTCAGCGCTCGATCGACAGCCCCGCCGCCTGCCAGGCCTTGAACCCGCCGGCCAGCGACAGCACCCGGCGATAGCCCATTCGTTGCAGGCTTTCGGCGGCCAGCGCCGAGCGCCCGCCGGTTGCGCAGCACAGCACGATGGGTTGGTCCGCGTCCGGTGCCAAATCCTCGATCTTGCCCTCGAGGATGCCGCGCGGCAGCAGCGCCGCGCCCGGGATGTGGCCGGCGGCCCATTCGGCCGGTTCGCGGACATCGATCAGCAGCCCGGCTGCCTCGCCGGCGTGGCGCAGTTCCTCCAGGGTAACCTCGCGGATACGCGTTTTCACGTCCTGCAGCAGGGTTTGATAGCGGTTCATGGCGGACCTTTGTGGGTAAGTTGAACCGACCCTACACCATGCATGAAAGCTGGGTCATTTCGTGGTCGTTGTTGATCAGCAGAACCTTCTTGTACGCGAGCTTGAAGTCGTCGCCGTGCGCGCGCAGGCGGTGCTCGGTGCGCCCGATCCACTCCACCGGGTCGCGCCGGTTCACGCGCAGCTCGGTCAGGTGGAAGTTCGAGAAGGTCTGCACCAGGCCGTCCGGGTGGTCGTAGATCTCGATGTTCGACACCAGCCGGCGCAGGCGCGAGCGCGGCTCCTGCGTCCACGCCATGCCGGTCTTGGTGATGCGCGCCACGCGCAGGCGCAGCCGGGCGTAGTCGTCGTAGATGATGGACAGCTGCCGGGCGGGGTCGACGTCGTCCTGGTTGCAGGGCACCCAGTACAGGGCATCCTCGTCCCACAGGGCCAGCCAGTCGTCGAGCCGCTGCTCGTCGGCCAGGCGCGCCTCGCGGTACAGGAATTGCTCGACAGCGTAGCGATCGAAAGACATCCGGCGCTCCTCCCTCAGGGGCTGCTCATCAGTTCGAGGTAATGGCGCCATTGCGAGCGCATGGTCAGCTCGCTGAGGTCGCCCTGGTACGGAATGCCGTCCTCGTCCGGCTGCACTGGCAGGTGCATGCCGCGGTTCATGAGGATCCACTCCACCTCGCGCGCCTGCAGGCCCTCGTAATTGCGCGCCCACACCTCGATGTCGTCGGCCAGCTGGAAGCCGGCCGGCCCGTAGGCACCCTCGTCGCGGCGCAGGCGGGCGGTGTTGATCTCGTCCGGCGCGCCCTTGAACAGGCACGGCGCGTAGTAGATATAGGTCTCGTTCACGCTGACCGGCACGCACCAGCGGATTTCCTGCAGCATGTTGAACAGGTTGGGGAAGATCACCGTGTGGGCCGGGCCTTCGGTCAGGATCTGGTTGGCCTTTTCCCTGCCGTGCAGGCGCTCCAGGCCGGCCAGATACTCGCGCTGCGCGGATTCGGGAATGTCGTTCGACCACTCGCCGGTGTAGGTCATGCCGGTGACGCGCCGCTGCGGGCGCATGTCCAGATCCGAGTGGCCGTTGCCCAGATCGCGCGCGTGGATGAGGCCGAAATAGCCCTTGCCCGGCGGCGGCGGTTTCTGGCCTTCCTTGGCCTCGAACATGTTGCCGAGGTACATGTTCGAACCGTGGGTCTGGTAGACGTGGTAGGAATCGACCGAGTTCTCCATCCACATCTTCCAGTTGCACTCGATGCGCATCCGGTAGACGCCATGGTTCATGCTGATCTCGCCGCTCGGCGACAGGTCGCAGAAGCGGTCGATGTTGGCGGCGGCAGGGCCGAGGTGCTCTTTCAGACCTTTTCCGGTTTTGGCCAGGCTGGCAAAGATGTAGCCCCGGTACAGCTCCACCCGCGGCACGCGGAACAGGCCGTTGTCCTCGCGCTTGAAATCGGGCGGGTAGTCGTCCCGGAACAGGATGCCCTGCAGGTCGCCCTCGCAGCTGTAGGTCCAGCCGTGGTAGGAGCAGGTGAAGGTCGGCGCGTTGCCGCTGCGCGTCTGGCACAGCGTGTTGCCGCGGTGCGTGCAGCGGTTCAGCAGCACGCGCACCTGCATGTCGCGTCCGCGGGTGATGATGATCGGCTGCTTCCCGAGATGGCCGGTGCGGTAATCGCCGACGTTCGGCACCTCGCTTTCATGGCCGACGAATACCCACTCGCGGTACCAGATGCGCTCGAGCTCTTCTTCGAAAATCGCGGGGTCCGTGTACAAGCGCGAGTGGACGCGGTCCGGGCGCACCAGGGCGGCATAGTCGATCAGCGATGAACGGGTGGCCATGTCCATGGGGTTCTCCTCATCCGGGTTTGGACGGCACCGCAGACGAGGCTGCCATCCGTGCGGCGCAGTCTAGGCGGTTCTGGGCCGTCAGTCAGTCCCCACCGACCGTTCGGTTGATGTCCATCAGGTTCGCCGGGCCGGCGGCGTGCCGGGCGTGGGGCCTTCGCATTGCGCGCCGCAGCGCAGACAGCGCCAGCGCGCCGGCGTTCGGCCGGGCGCGGCGTGGGGACCACTATCCACCAACTGCCATGCGTGGTATCCGCTTTCGCATTGCCGCCGGGCGCGCTCGTCCGACAGCTGGGTGCGACTTCTGAAGGGGACTACGCGCGACACCGACTGGGCCCGTGGCAACAAGCGTGTGTGGGTGATGATAGGGCGGCGAAGGGCCGCACGCCCTGTTCAGTTTGCGCAGCGCCGCCCAGTAACGAAAAAACCCGCAGGTCCGGGGCTGTGGGGACTTGCGGGTTTGGTATCTGGTAGGCGCGATTGGACTCGAACCAACGACCCCCACCATGTCAAGGTGGTGCTCTAACCAACTGAGCTACGCGCCTGAAATCGGCCGGCACGTTAACACAGCGGTCGGGTTGGCGGCAACGCGGCTGTGAGGTTTGGGGCCTGGCGGCCAGACTGCCTGCGTGCTCTGCGCAAACACAAAACGCCGGTGGATAGGGTGCGCTCCCGGCGCGGGGTTAGCCGCCACCGGCATACACCCCGCCCCCTCGGGCCTGCGATACTCGCCGCCGTGAAATTGCAGCAACTGCGTTACCTGGTCGAGATCGTGCGCCGGGACCTCAGCGTCTCGGCCGCGGCGGCGCGCCTTTACACCTCCCAGCCCGGCGTCAGCAAACAGGTGCGCCAGCTCGAGCTCGAGCTCGGCGTCGACCTGTTCCAGCGCCGCGGCAAGCAGTTCGTGGCGCTCACGCCCGCCGGCCGGGCGGTCCTCGCCCAGGCCGAGGAAATCCTCTCCCGCGCGGACACCATCCGGCGCCTGACGCGCGACCTCGCGGCGCCGGATCACGGCACGCTCGGCATCGCCACCACGCACACGCAGGCGGGTTTCGTGCTGCCGCCGGTGCTGGGCGCCTTCCATCGCCGCTATCCGCAGGTGCGCCTGAACCTGCTGCAGGGCACGCCCCTGCAGCTGGCCGAGATGGCCGGACAGGACGACGTCGACCTGCTCATCACCACCGATGACCCGGCGCTTTACCCGCACCTGGTGCTGCTGCCGGTGGCCGGCTGGCGCTATGCGGTGTTCTGTCCACGCGGTCATCCGCTGGCCGAGACGCAAGCGCTGACGCTCGCCGCCATCGCCGAGCACCCGCTGGTGACCTACGGCTTTGCCGTCGACGGCCACTCGGCGCTGGAGGACCGCTTCACCGAGGCGGGTCTGAGCCCGCGCCTGGCGCTGACGGCGGTCGACACCTCGGTGCTCAAGCGCTACGTGCGCGAAGGACTGGGCGTCGGCCTGATGGCGGCGGTCGCCTACGACGCCGGCACCGATACCGACCTGCTGGCGCTGGACACGGGCAGCCTGCTGCCGCAGGGCCGGGTGCACGTGGGCTTCGCGCCCGGCCGTTTCCTGCGCGGCTACGTCTATGACTTCATCACCCAGCTGGCCCCGCACCTCACCCGCGAGGTGGTCGAGGAGGCCCGCACGCTGCGCGAGCCGCAGGCGATTGCGGACCTGATCGCCACCACCGCGCCGGCGGCGCTGATTTGATTTTTCCACGGCAACAAACACATCCATGACCGCGAACAACTCCATTACCGTGCGCCTGCAGCTGGCCAGCCGGCCCGGCGTGCTGGCGGCCGCCCTGAAGGCGGTCGGCGACCAGGGCGGCGATGTCGGCGCCATCGACATCGTGCGCGCCGACGCCGACCACACGGTGCGCGACATCACGGTCGAGACCCGCGACGAGGCGCATGCCGAGCGCGTAGTCGCGGCGCTGCGCGCGGTGCCCGGCATCGAGGTGGCGAGCTGGTCGGACCGCACCTTCCTGCTGCACCTGGGCGGCAAGATCGAGGTCAACAGCAAGACGCCGGTGCGCACGCGCGATCAGCTGTCGATGGTGTACACGCCCGGCGTGGCGCGCGTGTGCCGGGCCATCGCCGCCGACCCGGCGACGGCCTGGAACCTCACCATCAAGCGCAATACGGTGGCTGTGGTCAGCGACGGCTCGGCGGTGTTGGGCCTCGGCAACATCGGCCCCTACGCGGCGATGCCGGTGATGGAGGGCAAGGCGCAGCTGTTCAAGGAATTCGGCGGCGTCGATGCGTTTCCGATCTGCCTCGACACGCAGGACACGGACGCCGTGATCGCCGCCGTGGCCGCGCTGGCACCTGGTTTCGGCGGCATCAACCTCGAGGACATCGCCGCGCCACGCTGCTTCGAGATCGAACGCCGCCTGCAGGAGCAGCTCGACATTCCCGTGTTCCACGACGACCAGCACGGCACCGCCGTGGTGCTGGCGGCGGCGTTCCTGAACGCGCTCAAGCTCACCGGCAAGCGGGCCGCGGACCTGAAGGTGGTGGTGGCGGGCGTGGGCGCCGCCGGCACCGCCTGCACCGGCATCCTGCTGGAACTGGGCGTGCGCAACATCATCGGCTGTGACCGCAGCGGGGCGCTGTCGAGCGCGCGTACCGACCTGAACGCCGCCAAGCGCGAGTACCTGGCCATGACCAACCCCGACGACGAGTCCGGCAGCCTCAAGCAGGTGCTGCGGGGGGCGGATTTCTTCATCGGCCTGTCGGGACCGAACCTCATCGGCGCCGACGACATCAAGGCCATGGCGCGCGACCCGGTGGTGTTCGCCATGTCCAACCCGGATCCGGAGATCGACCCCGCGATCGCCCTGCCGCTGGTCGCCATCATGGCCACCGGACGCAGCGACTACCCGAACCAGATCAACAACGTGCTGTGCTTTCCGGGACTGTTTCGCGGCGCGCTCGACTGCCGGGCGCGGCGCATCACGGGTGCCATGAAGTTGGCCGCCGCGCGCGCCATCGCCGACGTCATCCCGCAGCGCGCGCTGCTGCCGGACTACATCATTCCGAGCGTGTTCGATCCGGCCGTGGCCCCCGCGGTGGCCGAGGCGGTAAAACAGGCGGCGCGCGCGGACGGCGTGGCGCGCCACTGAGCGGCTGCGACCACGCTGCGCACACGGGGAGAAACGACATGGAATTTGCCTGGTCGGCCGCCCAGCAGGCGCTGGCGGCTGAGCTCGAGGCGCTGTTCGAGCGCCACCCGGCGCCGGACCGTTTGCGCGCCTTCGCCGATGCCGGCGTGGCGGCCTTCGACGGCGATCTGTGGCAGGACCTGGCCGCACTGGGCTGGCTGGCTGCGGCATTGCCGCCGGGCGACGGCGGGCGCGGGCTGGGGGCCGAGGAGCTGGCGCTCGTCGCCTATGCGGCCGGCCGGGCGCTCGCGCCGGTGCCGCTCCTGGCCACGCTGCTGGCTGGGGAGGCGCTTCGCGATGCGGCGCACACCGGCCGGCGGCGGGCGCTCGCCGGTGGCGAACTGCGGGTGGCGCTGTGCCTGCCGCCGCCCGGCCGCAGCGCGCCCACGGTGTCGGTGTCGGCCGGGCGGGCGCGCGGCGTGCTGTCGCCGGTGGCGGACGGCCCGCTGGCGGATGCCGTGCTGTGCGCCGATGACCGCGGCATGGCCTGGCTGGTCGAGCTACCCGACCGGGCGGTGCAGCGCCGCCAGCTCGCCACGCTCGACCTCGCCCACACCGCAGCCGAAATCACGCTGGACGGGGCGCCCGCGCTGGCGCTTGGGCCGGCCGACGATTGGCGCGACCGCGCCGCCATCCTGACGGCTTTCGAGCAACTCGGCGGCGCGCAGCGCTGCCTCGATCTTGCGGTCGGCTACGCACGGCAGCGGTACGCCTTCGGCCAGCCGATCGGTGCCTTTCAGGCGCTCAAGCACAAGCTCGCCCGGTTGCACGTGGAAGTCGAGCTCGCGCGCGCCAACGCCTATTTCGGCGCGTACGCCCTGGGCCGGAACGACCCGGCGCTGCTGGCCGAGGCGGCGGCGCTCGCCCGTGCCAGCGCCACCGACACCTACCTGCTGGCGGCGCAGGAGAGCCTGCACGTGCACGGCGGGGTCGGCTTCACCTGGGCCTGCGAGGCGCATCTGCACCTGCGCCGGGCGCGCGCGCTGGAGGCGGTGCTCGGTGGCGCCGCGGCCTGGCGGGCACGGTTGATCGACGCCCCGGACGCCGCCTGAGGAGGCCACCATGGACTTTCGTGACAGTCCCGAGGAAGCCGCTTTCCGCAGCGAGGCGAGTGCCTGGCTGGAGGCGAACGCGCCGACGCGCGATCCGGCCGCCGTCGAGCCCGGCGTGTTCGAGCACTGGCCGACCGCGGCGCAGATGCAGGCCGCACGCGCATGGCAGCGGCGCAAGTTCGACGCCGGCTGGGCCGGCGTGTTCTGGCCCGTCAAGTACGGCGGGCGCGGCGGCAGCGTCATGCAGCAGATCATCTGGGACCAGGAGGAGCGGCGCGTGGTCACGCCGCCGGCGGTGCTGCTGATGGGACAGGGCCACGTCGGCTACACGCTGCTCGCGCACGGCACGGCCGAGCAGAAGGCGCGCTGGCTGCCGCCCACGCTGCGCGGCGAGTTGGCCTGGTGCCAGCTGTTCAGCGAGCCCGGGGCGGGCTCGGACTTCGCGGCGCTGGCCTGCGCGGCGGTGCGGGATGGCGACGGCTGGCGCATCCGCGGCGACAAGGTGTGGATTTCCGACGGCGCCTACGCCGATCGCGGTTTTCTGGTGACGCGTACCGATCCACACGGCCCCAAGCACAAGGGCCTGACCTGCTTCGTGATCGACATGCGTGCTGCCGGCGTGCGGGTCGAGGACGTGCGCCACCCGAACGGCGGCTCGCATTTCAGCCACGTGTGCTTTGACGACATGCGCGTACCGGACACGGACCGCGTCGGGGCCGTCGACGACGGCTGGCGCGTGGCGCTCACCACGCTGATGTACGAGCGTTTCTTCGTCGGCGCCTGGGGGTCGTCGGGCGCCTTCGGCGGCCCGCAGCTACGCCATCTGATTGATCTCGCCGCGCAATGCCGCGGCGGCGGCCGGCCGGCGATGCAGGACGATTCCGTGCGCCAGCGCCTGGCGGCGTTCACGGTGCGCGCGCGGGCCATCCAGCACATGAGCTATCGGGTGCTGACCACCGTCTCGCAGGGCGGCATTCCGGGCCCGGAGGGCTCCATCGTGAAGATGGAATTCGCCCGCCTGTCGCAGGAAATGACCAACTTTGGCCTGGAACTGATGGGTCCGGACGCCATGCTGGCGGGTGCCGACGCGCCCTGGCAGGGCGCGTTTCAGGCGGCACTGCTCGAGAACCCCTGCATGCGCATCGCCGGCGGCACCGACGAAATCCAGCGCACCATCATCGGCGAACGCCTGCTCGGCCTGTCGCCGGAAACCCATGTTCCGCGTGACCTGCCGTTTCGGGACCTGCCGCGCGGGGGCGGCTGGCGACCGACCACGACCAATTGAGAGCCGAATCCGACCAATTGAACAGCGCCAAGAGGCTTGGGACGCCGTCCTGAAGTGCGTCCGACACCGCGCCGACAACCGGTCATCAACCCACCGGCAAGGGTTGGCGGGCCGCGCCATCCGGGTTATAAAGCCGTCAGGCTTCACCCGTGAGGAACGGGATGAATATGAATATCAAAATGTTTTTCTTAGTGGCGCTGGTCTCGATCGGCTGCTTGGCCGGCCTGACAAGCTCGCCCGCGGCGCGTGCCGCCGGGCGTGAAGTGCCGCCCGACGCGCTGCGCTGCCTGGCGCTCGCCGTGTATTTCGAGGCCGGCTCCGAACCGAAGGCCGGCCAGCAAGCGGTCGCCCATGTGGTGCTCAACCGGGCCCAGCACGCCGGCTTCCCCGGCGGCGTGTGCGGCGTGGTGCAGCAGGGCGGCGAGCAACGGCCCTGTCAGTTCGGGTGGTACTGCGACGGGCGCAGCGATGAGCCGAGCTCGGCCCGCATGTGGCAATCCGCCCAGGATGTCGCGCGCGAGGCGCTCGCCGGGCGTTCGGATGACCCGACCGGCGGGGCGCTGTACTTCGCGCCGGTTCGTACCAAGCGTCCGAGCTGGACTGAGCGCCTGACGCAAGTCGCGCGAATCGGCGGGCACGTCTTCTACCGCTGAACAAGCAGCCGGCGCGGCCGCTGGACGTGGCGCTCATACCGCTGCCGGACGGCGAGCTCAGGCTTCTGGCGGGCTTCCTGTCCGAAACTGAAGCCACCGCGCTGTTTGACGAGCTTCGCACCACACTCGCGTGGCAACCGCACCGGGTGAAGCTTTTCGGGCGCGAGCACCTCACGCCTCGGCTGTGCGCCTGGTATGGCGACGCCGGCATCCGCTACGCCTACAGCGGCCAGGCGCTCGAAGCGCTGCCGTGGCCCCCTGCCCTCGCCCGCCTGCGCACGTGCATCGAGGCCGCCTGCGGCCACACATTCAACAGCGTGCTGTGCAACCTGTACCGGGACGGTGCCGACAGCATGGGTTGGCACAGCGACGACGAGGCGAGCCTCGGTTCGCAGCCGGTTATCGCCTCGCTGAGTCTCGGGGCCACGCGCCGCTTCGCGCTGCGCCACCGGGCGCGCCGGCATCGGCCGGTCACGCTCGCCCTGAACCATGGCGACCTGCTGGTGATGGCCGGCGATACCCAGCAACGCTGGCAACATGCGGTTTCCAAGACCCGCCGGCCGGTCGCTGCGCGCATCAATCTGACGTTTCGCCGGATATACGACGACCAGCGACACGGCAATCGCCCGTGTCAACGCCCGCCCACTCCGCTGGGCTAGACTAGCGCCCATGTTCGCGCGCCGACATAAGACCCTGTACCTGTGGTTGCTGTGCATCGCGCTGCTGTGCGCGCGTCTGGGTGGAGCGCACCTGCACCTGTGCATGGATGATTCGGAGCTGCCCCTAGGTGTGCATGCGAGTCAGCCAGGACACCACGACGCGCATCACAGTGATCCGACCCACGACGATCGCGACCTGTCGCTGGTCGGGGAGGCCCTGAAACCGCTGATCAAACTGTTTGCGGATCTGCCACCTCTGCTGGCAGCGCTGTTTTTCGGCCTTGGCGCGTTTACTCTCGCCCGCTGTCCAGCCGGTATTGGCACGCAAGTGCCAAACCCGCAAAACCGCCTTTACCGCCCGCCCTTGCGCGCACCGCCGCCGTCCTCCCGCTGACGCCCTGACGTCTGGCCGCCCCGCCGCTCGTCGGCGCGGTGGTACATCCGGCTCCGGCACCGCCGGGCCAACGGGAGACATCCATGCAATCGCTTCGGCCATACGCCGGCCTTCTGGCCGCCGTGCTGCTGTGGCCGGCGGCCCGTGCCGCCGAGCCCCCTACCCCGCTCACGCTTCGGGACGCGGTCCGCGCGAGTCTGGCGGGCAACCCCGACCTCGCCGGGTTTGCATTCGAGCTGCGCGCGCAGGACGCGCGCGCCGACGCCGCCGGCCTGCGCCCGGCGCCGACGCTGAGCGCCACCGCCGAGAACGTGCTCGGCAACGGCGATCACCGCCGGTTCGACACGGCCGAGACCACCTTTGCCCTGTCGCAGGTGGTGGAGCTGGGCGCCAAGCGGCAGGCCCGGGTCGGCGCCGCGCAGGCCGGGCGCGAGCTGATCGCCGTCACCGAACAGGCCGCGCAGCTCGACGTGCTGGCCGAGGTGACGCGCCGCTTCATCCACGTGGCCGGCGACCAGGAACAGCTCGCGCTCACCCGCGAGATCACCGCGCTGGCGCGCGAGACGGTACAGGCGGTCGGCGTGCGCGTGGACGCCGCCCGGGCGCCGCAGGCCGAGCTGCGCCGCGCGCGGGTGGCGCTGGCCCGCGCGGAAGTCGAACAGGAACACGCCGAGCATGAGCTGCGCACCGCGCGGCGCAAGCTGGCGGCGATGTGGGGCGACGGCGCGGCGCGTTTCGGCGCGGTGACGGCCGACCTGTACGCCCTGCCGCGGCCGGTGCCGTTCGCGAATCTGGCCGACCGACTCGACGCCAACCCGGACTTCGTGCGTTTCGCCAGCGAGGCGCGGCTGCGCGATGCCGAGCTGCGTGTCGCGGAGGCCAGGCGCCGCGCCGACGTCACTGTTTCTGGCGGCGTGCGGCATCTGGAAGACAGCGGCGATCAGGCGCTGGTGCTGGGCTTTTCGATGCCGCTGGGTGCGCAGCGCCAGGCCGCGCCGGCCATCGCCGAGGCGAGTGCGCTCCGCGGTCTGACCGACGCCCGGCGCGAGGCGGCCGCGGTGCGCGCCCGGGCGCAGCTGTACGCGCTGTACCAGGAGCTGCGCCACGCCATCACCGAAACCAGGCTGCTGCGCGACACCGTGCTGCCGGAGATGTCCGCCGCGCTCGACGAGACCCGCGATGCCTACGAGCGTGGCCGCTACGGCTACCTCGAATGGACCGAGGCGCAGCGAGAGTTCATCGCCATCCGCCGCAGCCTGATCGAGGCGGCGCAAAGCGCGCAGCTGTTCCAGGCCGAAATCGAGCGCCTGACCGGTGAGCCGGTCGCCGCCCAACCCTGAAGGACGCCCCCATGAACGCACGATTTTCCAACGGCGCGGCGGCGCTGGCGCTGGCCCTGTGGCTGGCCGGCTGCGGCCAGGGCGAAGCCCCCGCGCACGGCTCCGCTGTTCCCCATTCGGCCCACGGGCAGACCACCGCCGACGAGCCCGCCAAGGGTCCGCACGGCGGGCGCCTGCTCACCGACGGCGATTTCGCCGTGGAACTGGCCATCTTCGAAGACGGCGTGCCGCCCGAGTACCGCGCCTGGATCACGGCCGGCGGCGAGCCGGTGGCCCCGGCGGACGTGAACCTGACCGTCACGCTCGGGCGCCTCGACGGCGAGAAAAACCGCTTCGCCTTCGCCCCGCAGGGCGATTTCCTGCGCGGCGACGGCACCGTGGTCGAGCCGCATTCCTTCGACGTGACGGTGGAGGCGACGCACGCCGGCACTGCGCACCGCTGGGCGTACGCGAGCTACGAGGGCCGCGTGCAGATCGCGCCGGACAGCGCGAGCGCCGCCGGCATCGAGGTCGAGACCGCCGGTCCGCATCTGCTGCACGACCTGTTGCCGCTGCACGGCCGCGTGGTCGTGGCGCCCGAGGCGGTGCGCACAGTGAGCGCGCGCTTTCCGGGCGTGGTCCGCGAGGTGCACAAGCGCGTCGGCGACCGCGTGGGCGCCGGCGAGGTGCTGGCGCGGGTGGAGGCGGACGAGTCGCTGCGCGTGTACGAGCTGACCGCGCCGATCGCCGGCGTGGTCACCGCGCGCGCGGCCAACCCCGGCGAGCACACCGGCGCGGCGCCGCTGTTCACGGTGAGCGATCTCGACCAGTTGTGGGCGGAACTGGCGGTGTTCCCGCGCGATGTGGCGCGCGTGCAGCCGGGGCAGACGGTGCGCATCACCGGCGCCGATGGCAGCCCGAAGGGCACCGGGCGCATCACGCGCATCGCCCCGCTGGCCGACGCGGACCGCCAGGCGCTGTCCGTGTGGGCGCGCATCGAGGAACCCGCCGCCGGCTGGACGCCCGGGCTCGGCGTCACCGCCGAGGTGCTCACCGGCGCGGCGCAGGTGCCGCTGGCGGTGCGCACCGCGGCCCTGCAGGGCTTTCGCGACTTCACCGTGGTGTTCGCGCGCGTCGGCGACACCTACGAGGTGCGCATGCTGGATCTGGGCCGCAGCGACGGCGAATACACCGAGGTCTTGGGCGGACTCAAGCCGGGCACCGAGTACGTGACCGCGCAGAGCTACCTGATCAAGGCCGACATCGAAAAGTCCGGCGCCAGCCACGACCACTGACACCGACGACGACTGAACCGGGGGGCTGGGTCATGGAACTTGTGGTCCGTTATGCGCTGGCCGCCGCGCTGGTGGTGGCCGTGTCCGAGGCCGGCCGGCGCGTGTCCTGGCTGGGGGCGCTGATCGCCGCGCTGCCGCTGGTGTCGGTGCTGGGGCTGGCCTTTCTGTGGCACGACACCCACGACGCCGCGCGCGTGGCGCGCCTGGCCACCGGCATCTTCTGGCTGGTGCTGCCGTCGCTCGCGCTGTTCGTGGCGCTGCCGGTGCTGCTGCGCCGCGGGGTCGGGTTCTACCCGGCGCTGGCGGCGGGCAGCGCGCTGACCGCGCTCGCCTATGTCCTGCTGCTGGCGGCGCTGCGGCGCGCCGGCGTGGCGCTGTGACAGGCCGTCGCGGGCATGTCCCGCGATGACCGAGTTGAAAAAGGGCGGGGAAGCCTTTTTTCAAACACCCAATTAGGAATCAAGTGATGTTGCAACACCTGCTTCGCTTCGCCATCCGCCGCCGGGGCCTGATGCTCACCGCCGTGCTGGCGCTGGCCGCGCTGGGCCTGTGGAGCTTCACGCGCCTGCCCATCGATGCCGTGCCCGACATCACCAACGTGCAGGTGCAGATCAACACCGAGGCGCCCGGCTACACGCCGCTGGAGGCCGAGCAGCGCGTCACCTTTGCGGTGGAAACCGCCATGGCCGGCCTGCCGCGCCTGGACTACACCCGCTCGGTGTCGCGCTACGGGCTGTCGCAGGTGACCGTGGTGTTCGCCGACGGCACCGACATCTACTTCGCCCGCCAGCTCATCGCCGAGCGTTTGCAGGCGCTGCGCGCGCGCCTGCCGGCCGGGCTCGAACCCCAGCTGGGGCCGATCGCCACCGGGCTGGGCGAGATTTTCATGTACACGGTGGACGCGCAGCCCGGGGCGCGCAACGCCGACGGCACGCCCATCACGCCCATGGACCTGCGCCAGGCGCAGGACTGGATCCTGCGCCCGCAGCTGCTGCGCACGCCGGGCGTGGTGGAGGTGAACAGCATCGGCGGCCACGACCGGCAGTTCCAGGTGCTGGCCGACCCGGCGCGCCTGCTCGCCCACGGCGTCGGCTTCGACGACCTGGCGCGCGCGGTGGGCGCCAACAACGCCAGCCAGGGCGCCGGCTACATCGAGCGCCACGGCCAGCAGCAGCTGATCCGCCTGCCCGGCCAGGTGGGCGGCCTCGACGATCTCGGCCGCATCGTGGTGGCGCGGCGCGACGGCGCCCCGGTGCGGGTCAGCGACGTGGCGCAGCTCGCCATCGGCTCCGAACTGCGCACCGGCGCGGCCACCCAGGACGGCCGCGAGGTGGTGCTCGGCACCGTGTTCATGCTGATGGGCGAGAACAGCCGCGCCGTGGCCCACGCCGTGGCCGCCGGGCTCGAACGGGCCGCACGCGCCCTGCCGCCGGGCATCACCGCCAACGTGGTCTACGACCGCACCACGCTGGTGGACAAGACACTGGCCACGGTCGAGAAGAATCTGGTCGAAGGCGCGCTGCTGGTGGTGGTGGTGCTGTTCGCGCTGCTCGGCAACGTGCGCGCGGCGCTGCTCACCGCGGCGGTGATCCCGCTCGCCATGCTGATGACCTTCACCGGCATGGTGCAGTCGCGTACCTCCGCCAACCTGATGAGTCTCGGCGCGCTGGACTTCGGGCTGATCGTGGACGGCGCGGTGATCATCGTCGAGAACTGCCTGCGCCGGCTGGGGCTCGCCAGCGCCGGCGGGCGCAGCCTGTCGGAAGCCGAGCGCCTGGACGTGGTGCAAGACGCCACCGCAGAAGTGATCCGGCCCGCGCTGTTCGGGGTGGGCATCATCACCGCGGTGTACCTGCCGGTGTTCGCGCTCACCGGGGTGGAAGGCAAGATGTTCCACCCCATGGCCATCACCGTGGTGCTGGCCCTCACCGCCGCCATGGCGCTGTCGCTGACCTTCGTGCCGGCGGCCGTGGCGCTGGTGCTGCGCGGGCCGGTGGCGGCGCACGATAACCGCCTGATGCACCTGGCCCGCCGCGTCTACGCGCCGGCGCTGCGCCTGGCGCTGCGCGCGCGCCTGGGCGTGCTGGCCGGGGCGCTGGCGCTGGTCGCCGGCTGCGCCTGGCTGGCCGCGCAGCTCGGTTCGGAGTTCATCCCCAGCCTGGACGAGGGCGACGTCGCCGTGCACGCCCTGCGCATCCCCGGCACCAGCCTCAGCCAGGCGGTGCGCATGCAGACCCAGCTCGAGGCCGCGCTCGAAACGGCGCCCGAGGTCGAGCGGATCTTCACCAAGATCGGCACCGCCGAGGTGGCCACCGACCCCATGCCGCCCAACGTGGCCGACACCTTCGTGATTCTCAAGCCCCGCGCGGACTGGCCGGACCCGCGCAAGCCCAAGGCCGCCGTGGTGCGCGATCTGGAGCGCATCGCCGCCGGCGTGCCGGGCAACAACTACGAGTTCACCCAGCCCATCCAGATGCGCTTCAACGAGCTGATCTCCGGCGTGCGCGCGGACGTGGCGGTGAAGGTCCATGGCGACGATCTGGCAGTGCTGGACGCCGTGGCCGCGCAGATCGAGGCGCTGGTGGCGTCGGTGCCCGGCGCGGTGGACGTGCAGACCGAGCAGACCACAGGGCTGCCCATCCTCACCGTCACCCCGCGGCGCGAGGCGCTGGCGCGTTACGGGCTCAATGTGGCCGACGTGCAGGACCTGGTCGCCGCCGCCTACGGCGGGCAGACGCTGGGCGTGGTGTACGAGGGCGACCGGCGCAGCGACATCGTGCTGCGCCTGCCGGAACCGCTGCGCAGCGACCCCGCCGCCATGGCGCGCCTGCCGGTGCCGCTGCCACTGGGTCAGGACCAGGCCGGCGGCTACGTGCCGCTGGGCGAGCTGGCCGATATCGCGCTGGAACTCGGCCCCAACGCCATCAACCGCGAGCAGGGCAAGCGCCGCGTGGTGGTCACCGCCAACGTGCGCGGGCGCGATCTGGGTTCTTTCATCGCCGAACTGCAAGGCCGCGCGCCGGCCGAACTGGACGTGCCGGCCGGCTACTGGCTGGACTACGGCGGCACCTTCGAGCAGCTCGAATCCGCCACCCGGCGCCTGGCCATCGTGGTGCCGGCCACGCTGGCGATCATCGGCGCGCTGCTGTGGCTGGCCTTGGGCTCGGCGCGCGACGCGCTGGTGATCTTCAGCGGCGTGCCGCTGGCGCTCACCGGCGGCGTGCTGGCGCTGTGGGCGCGCGGCATCCCGCTGTCGATCTCCGCCGCCGTGGGTTTCATCGCGCTGTCCGGCGTGGCGGTGCTCAATGGCCTGGTGATGGTGAGCTTCATCCGCTCCCTGCGCCACGAAGGGATGGGGCTCGACGAGGCCATCACCCAGGGCGCGCTCACCCGCCTGCGCCCGGTGCTGATGACGGCGCTGGTGGCGAGCCTCGGCTTCGTGCCGATGGCGTTCAACACCGGCATCGGCTCGGAGGTGCAGCGTCCGCTGGCCACCGTGGTGATCGGCGGCATCGTCTCGTCCACGCTGCTCACGCTGCTGGTGCTGCCGGGGCTGTACCGGATCGTTTGGCGGGCAGACCGCCGGACGGCGTGAGCCATGCCAGCGCGGGGTGGAAAAGCCCCGCGCTGGGTAACCGGAGGCGTCAGTGCGCCCTGCCGTTGGCGCCGCTGGTGCCGCCCATGACGCGGTCGGTCCAGGCGATGCCGAGCGCCGACAGGATGAAGGCGCCGTGAATGATGGTCTGCCACATGACGCTGGCTTCGGTCAGCGTCGTGCACCTGGTGCCGGCTGCCACCTCCGAGCACAGCGGCAGCGCGCCCAGGGTGCCGGCCTCGATGAAGGTCTTGAGCAGGTGGATCGACGAGATGCCGACGATCGCCAGGGCGAGCTTGACCTTCAGCACCGTGGCGTTGACGTGCGAGAGCCACTCCGGCTGGTCCTGGTGGCCTTCGATGCCGAGCCGCGACACGAAGGTCTCGTAGCCGCCGACGATGACCATCACCAGCAGGTTCGAGATCATCACCACGTCGATCAGGCCGAGCACGATCAGCATTACCTGCTGCTCGTTGAGCTCGAAGGCGCCGTGCACCAGATGCCACAGCTCCTTCACGAACAGCACCACGTAGACGCCCTGGGCGACGATGAGGCCCAGGTACAGCGGCAGCTGCAACCAGCGCGAAGAGAAGATCAGCCCCGGGATGGGCTTGATGCGGGGGTTTTGTTGGTCGGCCATGACGAATCGGCAGTTGTGGGGGCGTCAGCCAGCGAAGGGGCCGCATGGTAGCCGCACGGCGGCCACCACACCACGGCGGCGCGGTCACTCACGGCAGATCGATGGCGTATTCCATGATCAGCGGGGCGTGGTCGGAGAAGCGATCGGCCGTGTGGATGCGCGCGCTGTGCACGGCACCCCGCAGGCCGGGCGAGACGATCTGGTAGTCGATGCGCCAACCGACGTTCTTGGCCCAGGCCTGCCCGCGGTTGGACCACCACGTGTACTGATCCGGCTCCTGGTTCACGACGCGAAAGGCATCCACCCAGCCCAGCTCGTCGAACAGCAGGTCGAGCCAGGCGCGCTCCTGCGGCAGGAAGCCGGAGTTTTTCTGGTTGCCGCGCCAGTTCTTGATGTCGATGTTCCGGTGGGCGATGTTGATGTCGCCGCAGATGATCCAGTCGCGACCTTCGGCCAGCATCTGCTGGAGCCGTGGCGTCAGGCGCGCCATCACGTCGAACTTGACCTGCTGGCGGGCCTCGCTGCTGGACCCTGACGGCAGATAGACGGACACCACGCTGAGCTTGCCGTAGTCCACCTGCAGCCAGCGCCCTTCGATGTCCACATCCGGCCAGCCGAGACCCTCGACCACCCGATCCGGTGGCCGACGCGCGAACACGGCGACGCCGCTGTAGCCGGGTTTGACGGCCTCGTGAAAAAAGCCCTGGCAGCCGGCCGGGGCCAGCATGTCCGCCGTGAGCTGCGGCCGTTGCGCCTTGATTTCCTGCAGGCAGACCAGGTCGGCCTGCTCGCGCGCCAGAAACTCGGCCAGACCCTTTTTCCAGGCCGAGCGGATACCATTCACGTTCAAGGTGATTATTTTCAGGGTCATGCCTTCGAAGCGGCTGAGTGCAGGGGCCGGCCGGCGCCGAATGCGAGGATTAACCTGCTGCCGGGCGCGGAAATGTTCTCACAGGGCCGGGGCAGTACCCGCGGCGGGGAGCCGCCAGCGGCTGCAGGAACGGGAACTCGACGACATGGCCAAATGGCAAATCCCAGCGGGCGCGACCCGCGCCATCTGGGCGATCGCCGCGGCGGGGGTGCTGGCATTCGTGCTGGCACGCTCGGGCCCGGCCAAGGGCGAGCAGCGAATTTTCCGCTACCGGGATACGCAGGGCGTGATCCATCTCGCGGGTGTCCTGCCGCCCGGCCAGGCGCAGGCGGGTTACGAGATTCTGGATGCCACGACGCTGCGCAGCCTGAGCGTCGTGGCGCCGATGCCCACCGCGCAGCAGCAGACCGAACTTGAGCAGGCCGCGGCTGCCGATGCCGCCGCCCGCCGGGAACAGGAGGATCGCCAGCGCCAAGCCGCGGTGCGGCAGCAACGCGACACGATGCTGCTGCAGACCTACGCCAGCGAAGCGGAACTGCTCGCCATGCGGGACGACAAGCTGGCGTCATTCGGCCTCATCCAAGGCACTGTCAACAAGACGATCGGCCACCTTCGCAGCAACCTTGCACAAATGAATGCGGTCATCGCCGAGCATCAGGCGGCCGGCCGCGACGCCCCGTCCGAACTGCGTACCGCCCGCGACCAGACGGCGGCCGATCTCGCCGAGCAGGAAAGCGCCGCCGGGCGACTGCAGACCGAGCGGACCGCGCTGCGAGCGCAGTTCGAGGACGACCTGCAGCGCTATCGCGCGTTGACTGCGCCCCGCTGAAGGTTCGGCGCGGCGCGCGCCTTGCCCTGCTCCGTCCAGCACTGCCCTGACGCATCCTCACCCTCGACCCGGACGAGCACGAACAGACGGGCCGCGCCCCGGCCGACGGGCTATTGTCTCGCCGATAAATTAATTCAACTCATTGTCTGAAAAGGGAAACCCTGAAATGGAAGCGTACCAGCGAGACTTCTTCGCCTTCGCCATCGACTGCGGCGTACTGAAATTTGGCGAGTTCACCCTAAAGTCTGGGCGAATCAGTCCGTATTTCTTTAATGCAGGGCTGTTCAACAGCGGCGAGCGCCTGCGCCGCCTCGGCAGTTTTTACGCCGCGGCGCTGGCCCGATCGGGTGTGGAGTTCGATCTGCTGTTTGGGCCGGCCTACAAGGGCATCCCGCTCGCCGCCGCCACCGCCATCGCGCTGGCCGGGGAACACGGCCGGGACGTGCCTTATGCCTTCGACCGCAAGGAGGCCAAGGACCACGGCGAGGGTGGCCTGATTGTCGGCGCGCCGCTGGCCGGGCGCGTGGTGGTGGTGGATGACGTGATCTCGTCCGGGCTGTCCGTGCGGCACTCGGCGGGCCTGATCGAAGCGGCAGGGGCCCGCCTGGCGGGTGTGCTGGTGGCGCTGGACCGACAGGAACGCGGCCAGGGCGAACGCTCCGCGGTGGCGGAGGTGCAGGCGCGTCACGGCGTGCCGGTGGTGGCTGTGGCCGGTCTCGACGAGCTGGTGCAATACATCGAGGTGTATGAAAGAAATGAAGGCCAAGCGGAATCGATACGCGCCTACCGGGCGCAGTACGGGGCCTGTTGAGCCGTGGCGGGTGGCCGCCCTGCTCATGCTCGGCATGCTCGCCGCGGCGCCCGCTCCGGCGGGCGCCAACCGCCTGTTCCGCTACCGTGACGCCGGCGGCGTCATGCACATCGGCACGAGCCTTCCGCCGGGCCAGGCACAGGGCGGATACGAGGTGCTGGACCAGCGAACGTTGAAAGTGCTGAACGTCGTCGAAGCCGCGCCGAGCGCCGAAGAATTGCGCGCGCAGGCAGCCCAGCGCCGCGAGGCGATGCTGGCCGAGGAAGCCGCAAGAAAGTCCGTCGAGGCGAAGCGCGCGGCATTGACGGAGCAATCGCTGCGCGACCGCATGTTGCTGGAGACCTACGCGAGCGAGTCGGACCTCACGCGCATGCGCGACGCCAAACTCGAGAATCTGGACCTGATCCTGCGCGCCACCGAGAACACCATCGGCCACCTGCAGCGCAACCTCGAACGCAGCGACCAACTGCTGGCCGAGCACCAGGCAGCCGGGCGGCCGGCGCCGGCGGCGGTGGTGACGGCGCGGGCGCAGACCGCGTCCGATCTGGCCGAACAGGAGAAGGCGGCGCAGCGCACGCGTACTGGCCAGGAACAGTTGCGCGCAAGCTTCGAGGCGGATCTGGACCGCTATCGGCGCCTGACTGGCTCGCTCAAGACCGCCACACCCTGAGACGGCGCTGATTCGTTCGGCGCGGCGTGCCCAGGAAAGAACTTCGCGGCATCAATCAGGCACATCGACGCCCGTTGATGAAGCGCATGGCGGACATGGGCCGCCATGCAGGGAACGGAAACTTCCACCTACAGAGTTTTCAGTGCATCCCCAGCCGACGTGCGGTGCCTCAGGCGGCGCCCGTCATCAGGCGCAGCCACTGCCGGTACTGGGTGTGGGTGAAGGTTTCGTCGTCGATGTCGCTGCCGCTGAACTGCGGTGACAGGCCGATGCCGCGGGCGTTGTCGTCCGCGCCCGGCGTCACGTGTCCCATGCCGCGAAAGTGGCCCTGCAGGTACGGCACCCGCGAGGCCTTGAAGCCGCGCTGGCAGGCTTCCATCACCGCCTGATCGTCCGGCGTCGCCAAACCCGCCGGCCCCAGAAAATCCTCGAACTGGCGCAGGCGCCGCTCGCGCGCGGCCTGCGGCTCGCCCCGGGGCGCCACGCAGTACACCTCCACCAGCGTCTCGCCCACCGACAGCGGGTGCACCATGCGCACCGTGCTCGAGGACTGGTCCATGATCAGCAGGTTCGGGAACACCACCAAGTTGCGCACCGAGTCGATCATCCAGCGCGCCCGGTCGGGACCAAACTCGCGCGTGATGCGCTCGCGCTGGAAGCCGAGTGGCCGGTCGTCCCCATTCGGCATGACGGCCCAGTCCATGCTGTGGCCGTTCTCGAACTGGTAGCTGCCGCCCGGCAGGCTGGCCATCTGCGTCGGGTCGATGGTCTTGATGGCATTGGCGGCCTTTTTCTGCCTCTCCAGGATCAGGCCGATGTAGCTCGTGTGCACCGGGAAGAAGTGGTAGCCGTCGATGTTCTCGAGCTGCATCTTCCAGTTGGCGCGGCAGGTGTAGCGGATGGCGCCACGCAGCAGTTCGAGGCCGTCCGGCGACTGGTCGACCATGGCGTCGATGACCGCCGCCGAGCCGCCCAGATGCTGCCCGATGGGCGGCACGGCGTCGTTCAGGCTGCCGAAGATGAAGCCGCGGTAGACGCCGACCTTCACCCGCGCGAGGTCGTGCGACAGGCCCTTGAAGTAGTCCGGATAACTCCCGCGCGGCTCGGCGTCGACGTTCACGCAGCGGCCGCTGCTGTCGTACACCCAGCCGTGGTAGGGGCAGGTCAGGGTGCGCTTGTTGCCGCGCTTGCTGGCGGTGAGTTCCGCGCCGCGGTGCGAGCAGCTGTTGAGAAACGCATGGACCTGCCCATCCTCGCCGCGGGTGACCAGTACCGGTTTCTGGCCGATGCGGGCGGCGACGAAGTCGTGCGCGTTCGGAATCTGGCTTTCATGCGCGAGATACACCCAGGTCGCCTCGAAGATGTTGCGCATCTCGAGCTCGAAGATGGCCGGGTCGGAAAAGATGCGCCGGGCGACCTCGAACTTGCCCTCGTCGGGCGCGTCCTGCACGCAGTCAAGCAGCTCGGCGAGGTTCAGGCCGGCGCGGTCGGTCATCTGGTCCATGGCGGTTCTCCTGCTCTGGGTGCGGCCGGCTCTGTTGGCCGGCCTGTTGGGTATGAGTGACGGTCAGCCGAGCGCGGCGATGATGTCGGCCGCGGTGGCGATGTCGCAGCGGCCGGCCATGCGCCTGACGGTGATCTCGTGCGCCTCCTGGGTGCCGCATACGCAGCAGTCCTCGGCCAGGATGTTGCTGTAACCCCGATCGCAGGCGTCCCAGTGCGTGGACTCGACCACCGCGTCGGTGCTCACGCCGGACAGGATGACATCCGTGATGCCCCGGCTGTCGAGCACCTCCTGCAGGCCGGAGCTCACGAAGGCGCTGAAGATGCACTTGTAGACCACGATCTCGCCCGGCAGCGGCTTGACCAGGTCGGCCGGATCGCCGCCCCAGGTGCCGCGCTTGCACACGTTGCCGCCGCCGACCAGCTGAAAGAACCCGCCGCGGTGAGGCATGCGCGGCTGCACGCCGGCTTCGAGATCGATCAGCACGTGGATCACCGGCACGCCCTTGGCGCGGCAGGCGTCCATCAGGCCACGCAGCTTGTTGAGCATGCCGGTCTGCTGGATCATCCCGGCAAAGCCCAACGCCTGTGCCATGGGGGAGTCGGGATGGGTGATGTCGTTTTGCACGTCCATGACCAGAAGCGCGGTCTTGGATCTGTCGATGGTGATCGTCATGAAGTTCCTCTTGGGGCACGGTCGCGAAGACCTGAACGAACGATTGGATTCTAGGGGCGGCTGTGGCGGGCGGCAATCAATGGCGCACATCCGACGACGAGGTGATTCATGAACAGCCTGCTGTGGCTTGTCTTGCTGCTGCTGGTCGGCAGCGTGGCGGCGTACCGGCAACTCGGCCGCGCGCCGGCCATGACAGTGCTCGGCGCGACGCTCCTGCTCGCAACCATCGGCGACCTGACGTTGTGGCTGGCCGTGCCCCTTTGGCTGCTGTGGGCGGCGGCAACGGTCCTGCTGCATGCCGACGACTGGCGGCGCAGCTATCTCACCGCCCCGCTGCTGGCTTTTTACCGCCGCCAGCTGCCGACGCTGTCCGACACCGAGCGCGAGGCCATGGAAGCCGGCAGCGTGTGGTGGGAGCGCGAGCTGTTCTCGGGTCGCCCGGACTGGGAGCGGCTGCACGACTTCGCCGACCGCCCGTTGCGCGCGGACGAGCAGGCTTTCCTGGACGGCCCGGTGGAGCGGCTGTGCGAGCGGCTCGACGACTGGCGCATCACGCACGTCGACGCCGATCTGCCGCCCGACGTGTGGCGCACGCTGCGGGATGAAGGCTTCTTCGGTCTGCTGATCCCCGCCGAGTATGGCGGCATGGGCTTCAGCCACCGCGCCCATTCCGCCGTGGTGATGAAGCTCGCCAGCCGCAGCGTGACGGCCGCCATCACGGCAATGGTGCCGAATTCGCTGGGCCCGGGCGAGCTGCTGCGCCACTACGGCACGCAGGCTCAGAAGGACCACTACCTGCCGCGCCTGGCGCGGGGTGAGGACATTCCCTGCTTTGCGCTGACCGGCCCGCAGGCCGGCTCGGACGCGGGCGCCCTGCCCGATATCGGCGTGGTGTGCCGCGGCCAGCACGAGGGACGCGAGGTACTCGGCGTGCGCCTCACCTTCGAGAAACGCTACATCACGCTCGCGCCGGTGGCGACGCTGATCGGCCTCGCCTTTCGGCTGCGCGATCCGGACGGTCTGCTTGGCGGCGCGGTCGAGCGCGGCATTACCGTGCTGCTGCTGCCGGCCGACACGCCGGGCGTCGAGCGCGGCGAGCGACACCTGCCGCTCGACGTGCCGTTCCAGAACGGCCCGCTGCACGGCCGGGACGTGTTCGCGCCGCTCGACTGGATCATCGGCGGCGAGGCCGGCATCGGCCGCGGCTGGCAGATGCTGGTGAGCTGCCTGTCGGAAGGTCGGGGCATTTCGCTGCCGGCGCTCTCCACCGGCGTCGCCAAGGTCGCCGCCCGCCACACCGGGGCCTATGCGCGGGTGCGCGAGCAGTTCGGGCTGCCGATCGGCCGTTTCGAGGGCGTGCAGGAAGCGCTGGCGCGCATCGGCGGGCGCTGCTACCAGATGGACGCCGCGCGGCGCCTGACGCTGCACGGTCTCGACGCCGGCGAGCGGCCGGCGGTCGTGACAGCGATCCTGAAATACCAGCTCACCGAGCGCGGCCGGCAGGTCGTCGCGGACGCGATGGACATACAGGCCGGCGGCGGCGTGATGATGGGTCCGCGCAACTTCATGGGCCGATATCACCAGGTGATGCCGGTGGCGATCACGGTCGAGGGCGCCAACATCCTCACGCGCAACCTCATCATCTTCGGCCAGGGTGCGGTGCGGGCGCATCCCTACCTGCTGGACGAGATGCAGGCGGCGCAGGAGGACGACGCCGAACAGGCGCTCGAGCGTTTCGATCCGCTGCTGCTGGCCCACGGCGCCTACGCGCTCGGCAACGCGGCGCGCGGCTTCTGGCTGGGTGTGACCCGCGGCCGCCTGGCGCAGGTGCCCGGTGAAGGGGAGATCGGCCGCTTTCAGCAACGCCTGTCATGGCTGAGCGCCGCGTTCGCTTTCGCGGCCGACGTGACGCTGCTGGTCGTGGGCGGGGATCTGAAACGCCGCGAACGGCTGTCGGCCCGCCTGGGCGACGTGCTGTCCGAGCTTTACCTCGCCAGCGCCGCGCTGTGGCAGCACGAACAGGCCGGTCAACCGCAGGACGACCTGCCGCTGCTGCGCTGGGCGCTCGACGATTGTCTGTGCCGGGCCGCCGATGCGCTGGACGGGCTGTTCGCCAACTACCCGAAGCGCTGGCTGGGGTGCCTGCTGCGCGGTCTGCTGTTCCCAAGCGGACGCCCGCGCCGCCCAGACGACGCGCTCGACCGGCAGGTCGCCGAACTGCTGCTCGTCCCCAGCGAAACACGCGATCGGCTGACCGCTGGCATTTATCTCAACGCCGACGCCGACGAAGCCACCGGGCGTCTCGAGCTGGCCATGACCCAGGCCGATGCCGCCAACCTTGCGCAGCGCGCGCTGCGCGGGGCGGTCAAATCGGGCGCGGTCGCCGACGGCGCCGACGAGGAACTGCTGGCGCAGGCGCGCGCCGCGGGCGTGCTCGACGCCCAGCAAGCCGACGTCCTGGCGCAATACCAGGCGCTCGTGCGTGAAATCATCGCCGTCGACGCTTTCCCCGCGGAAAGCCTCAAACGCCCCGGTGCGTGATGGCCGCAGCGCACGATTCCATCCCCTGGCAGCAGGCCGGCACCTTGGCCGGCCTGCTGCGCGAGCGCGTCGCGCGCAGCCCGCAGGCGGTCGCCTATCGCTACTTCGCGGACGACGCCTGGCGTTCACTGACCTGGGCCGAGGTCGCCGGGCGGGTCGGGCGTTTTCAGGCCGCCCTGCGTGCCGAGCGCCAGCCGCCCGGCGCGCGGGTGGCGATGATGCTGCCGAACGGCCCGGACTGGGTGTGTTTCGACATGGCCGCGCTGGCGCTGGGGCTGGTGACCGTGCCCATTTACGCCGCCGATCGGCCCGACAACGCCGCCTACCTGCTCGAGCACTCCGGCGCCGAATTGCTGCTGGCCGAATCAGCCGCGCACTGGCAGGCGCTGCTGCCGCACGGGTATCTGGGCGCGCTGCAGCGCGTGGTGTTGGCCGAGGGCGACGCCGACGACGACCGCGTGGTATCGCTGATGCACTGGTTGCCCGCGGCCGGCGAGTTCGCCGTCGAATGCCACGACGGCGAGGCGCTGGCCAGCATCGTCTACACCTCCGGCACCACCGGCCGGCCCAAGGGCGTGATGCTGCGCCACCGCAACCTGCTGTGGAACGCCGCCGCCGCCGAGCGCATGTCGCCGGTCACGCCGGACGATCTGTTCCTGTCCTTCCTGCCGCTGTCGCACACGCTCGAGCGCACGGTAGGCTATTACCTGCCGCTGCTGGCCGGCGCCACGGTGGCCTTCGGCCGCGGCATTGCCCATCTGGCGGACGACCTGCGCACCGTGCGCCCCACCGTGCTGATTTCCGTGCCGCGCGTGTTCGAACGCAGCGCCATCGCCATACGGGATGCCATCGGTGCCCGCGCAGCGCCGCTGCGCTGGCTGTTCGGAGCCCTGCTCCGGCTCGGCTGGCGGGATTTCGAGCACGCCCAGGGTCGCGCGCCCGGCACGCCGCTGCTCGCGCTGACGCCCTTGCTGCGGCGCGTGCTGGCAGGGCCGGTGCTGGCGCGCATGGGCGGGCGCCTGCGCGTGGCCATCTGCGGCGGCGCGGCGCTGCCGCCCGACGTGGCGCGCCTGTTCATCAGTCTCGGCCTGCCCCTGCTGCAGGGTTACGGCCTGACCGAAGCGAGCCCGGTGCTGAGCGTGAACACGCTCGCGTCCAACCGGCCGGACAGCATCGGCCTGCCGCTGCCGGACGTGGAGCTGCGCCTCGCCGACGGTGGCGAACTGCTGGCGCACAGCCCGGGCGTGATGGCCGGCTACTGGCACGATTCCAACGCCACCGCCGCGGTGCTGCAGGCGGACGGCTGGCTGCGCACCGGCGACATCGCCGTGCAGCGCGACCGGCACTGGTACATCACCGGCCGCCTGAAGGACATCATCGTGCTGGCCAACGGCGAGAAAGTGCCGCCGGTGGACGTGGAACACGCGCTGATGCTCGACCCGCTGGTTCATCAGGCGCTTCTGGTCGGCGAGGGTCGCCCTCATCTGGCCGCCGTGCTGGTGCTGCACCGCAAACCCTGGGCCGAGCTCGCGCGGTCCCTCGACCTCGATCCCGACGATCCGGCCAGTCTCTTGGACCAAAGCGCCGAGCGGGCCGTGCTGGCGCGCGCCGAGTCGGCCCTGCATGCGTTTCCTGGCTATGCGCGCCTGCGGCGCGTGCACCTGACGCTCGACGAGTGGACCGAAGCCAACGGCCTGCTCACCGCCACGCAGAAAGCACGCCGTGGCGCGCTGCTGGAGCGCTACGCGACGCCGATCGACCAGCTGTACCGGCACTGATCCGCAGCTCGAAAAGGGCTGCCCTGCCCTTCTTCGACCCGGCGCCTCGCCGCGCATGTGCGCAACGGCCTGCGAAGATCAAACACGCTCAGTGCGCGATCGTCGTGCACGCCATCCATGGCTTGCCCCCGTGGGAAGCGGCGATCCGCTGTCAGGCCAGCGTCGGCCGGTCGAGCCGGTACGGCGCCGGATCGATTGGCGGCCGCTGACCGGTGATGAGCGCTCGCACCAGGGCCGCCGATGCCGGCGCCAGGGTCAGACCACTGCGGTAGTGGCCGGCGCTGACCACCACGTTCTCGAGCCGCGGATGGCGGCCAATATAGGGCACCCCATCGGCGCTGCCGGGCCGCAGGCCCGCCCAGTGCGCCACCTGCGGCGCGTCTGCGAGTTCCGGCAACAAGCGCGCCGCGGCGACGCGCAGCGCGCTGGCACCCGTCGGCGGGAGCGCCCGGTCGAAGCCGACGTGCTCGACCGTGCTGCCCGCCAGCACCAGCCCATCGCGACGCGGCACCAGGTAGTGGTCCTGCGCCAGCACCACGTGGCGCACCCGCCCGGGCGGCGTTTGCAGGGCAAGGATCTGTCCGCGCACCGGCGCGATGGGCAAATCGATGCCGCACCCGCGCAGCAGCTCGCCACTCCACGCGCCGCCGGCGATCAACAACTGATCCACCGGGCGCTGGCCATGGCGGGTGTCGAGGCCAACCACGCGCGTGCTGCGGATTGCGAAGCCGAGGACCTCGCAGTGCTCCTCGAAGGCGACGCCGGCGTGCTGCAAGGACAGGCGCAGCGCGCGCAGCAGGCGCGGATTGCGAATCTGCGCCACGCGCGGCAGCAGGATGCCGCCGTGCGCCGCTGCGAGTGCCGGCTCCGCGGCGTGCAGCGCGGCGGCGTCCAGGGTCTCGATGGGCAGCCGCCAGCGCGCGGCCCAGGCGCGGGCGGCATCGGCGTCCGGGCAGTCCGGCAGCAGCAAGCCGCTGGGGAGCAGTTGCGGATCGACACCCGATTCGGCCGCCAGCGCCGCCGCCAGGTCCGGGTAGGCCTGCTGACTCCACAGGCTGAGCGGGTGGATGGCCTCCGGCTGGCGCCAGGGATGCAGCGGCGACAGGATGCCGCTGCCGGCCCAGGACGCCTCGCGGCCGATCTCGCCGCGGTCGAGCACGCTGACCTCGAGCCCGGCCGCGCGCAGTTCGCGCGCCGCCAGCAGGCCGATGATGCCGCCGCCGACGATGCTTACATGGGCCACGTCAGGCCCGGCTCATGACTGCGGCGCGACGTAGCCTTCCGGCTTGTCGGCGCCGCCGCCGAACAGAAACTTCTCCATCTCCTGCTGCAGGAACTTGCGCGCCTCGGGGTCGATCAGGGTCAGGCGGTTCTCGTTGATCAGCATGGTCTGGTGCGATAGCCAGGTCTGCCAGGCCTCGCGCGACACCTGCTCGAAGATGCGCTGACCGAGCGCGCCCGGATAAGGCGGGCGATCGAGTCCCTCGGCCTCGCGACCCAGGACCACACAGTTCACGGTACGCATCGAAAGTCTCCTGAAAAGGGCGTCAGGCCGCCAGCAGACGGCGCACGGGCGCGGCGAGGCCAAGACGCGGGGGGCTGGCCGGGTTATACCAAAGCAGGTCCGGGGCGTCCAAAGCCGTCGCGGCCGGCGAAACCGCGCACTCGAGCGGCGTGATGTGCAGCCGAAAATGACTGAACGTGTGGGCGAACGGCGCCCCGCGCCGCACCTCGCCGGCGATATCGAGCCCATAGCGCCGCCGGCACCCCTCGGCCAGCGCGTCCGGCGCGTCCTCGAACTGCGGCAGCGACCAAAGGCCGCCCCAGATGCCGGCCGGCGGACGACGCTCCAGCAGCACGCTGCCATCCTCCCGGCGCAGCAACAGCAGACAGGTTTCGCGTTCGGGCAAGACCCGCCGTGGGCGTGGCTGCGGGTAGTCGGCCACCGTGCCGGTGGCGCGCGCCAGGCAGTCCGCCGCCACCGGGCAGTTTGAGCAGCGCGGCCGCGTGCGCGTGCACACCAGGGCGCCCAGATCCATGATGGCCTGCGTGTAGTCGGCGGCGTCGCCGGGCGGCGTGTAGCGATCGGCGATCTGCCATAGCGTCCTTTGCACCGCCACCTCCCCCGGCCAGCCTGCAACGGCCTGATGGCGGCTCAGCACACGCTTGACGTTGCCATCCAGGATGGGCTGACGCGCGCCGAAAGCCTGCGCCACGATGGCCCCGGCCGTCGAACGACCGATGCCGGGCAAGGCGGCGAGTGCTTCGATGTCCTGCGGCAACGCGCCGCCATGGTCGCGGCACACGGCCTGGGCGGCGCGGTGCAGGTTCCTCGCCCGCGCGTAGTAACCGAGCCCGGTCCACAGGTGCAGCACTTCGTCGAGTGGCGCCGCCGCCAGCGCCGGCAGGCTGGCGAAGCGCGCGACGAAGCGCTCGAAATATGGAATGACGGTGGCCACCTGCGTCTGCTGCAGCATGATCTCCGACAACCACACCCGATACGGCGTGCGCGGCCGTTGCCAGGGCAGGTCATGGCGCCCGGCGCTCGCGTGCCAGGCCAGCAGTCGGGCGGCGAAGGTTTCGCGATGGGTATCGACGCTCACGGCGCGTCGATGTCGGCCAGCAGCTCACGCACGAACGGCAGCGTCGGGTGCCGCTGCGCGGCCAGCGTGGCGCGCTCCAGCCGCTCGAGCGTCGCCAGCAGGTCACGCAGATCGCGGCTATGGCGGTGCAGCAGGTAATCCGCCACCGGCTCGGCCAGATTCAGGCCCTGCTCGGCGGCACGACGCAGCAACAGCGTCCGCTTGTCGGCATCGCCGAGCGGCTCCAGGCGACAGCTCACGCCCCAACCCAGACGGCTTCGCAGCTCCGGACGACACAGCTTGAGCGCCGCCGGCGTGGTGCGGCCGGAAATGACGATCCGCCCGCCGGCGGCGCGCAGCCGGTCATAGAGATGAAACAGCGCCAGCTCGGCCGGCTCGTCGCCGGCCACGGCGTCAAGGTCATCGACGCACACCAGCGCGAACTGCTCGAACTCGCCGACCGCCGCGGCAACGCCCGCCGTGCCGATCTCGCGCAGCGGCAGATAGGCCGCGCGGCGATCATGCGCCTGCGCGACGGCGAGCGCCGCGCTCAGCAGGTGCGTCTTGCCGCTGGCCGGCGGTCCCCACAGGTACAGCGGCGACCGTTCGCGCCCGGCCGCCAGGGCCTGCGCCAGCTGGCAGGCGCGTGCGGCGGAGCTGGCCGGCGGGCAGATGAAGCCCTCGAAGCGCTGCTCGGCGCGCAGTTGCAGCGCCAGCGGCTGCTGGCTGCTCAGCATGGCGGCTCCTGCGCATACCAGGCGCTTTCCTGATAGCGCGCGAGCGCCCGACGCAGCAGCACCAGCAGCACGGCGCTCACCGGCAGCGCCAGCAACACGCCGAAAAAGCCGAACAGCTGCCCGCCCGCCATGACGGCAAAGATCACCGCCACCGGGTGCAGGCCGAGCCGATCGCCGACCAGCAGCGGCGTCAGAACCAGGCTCTCCAGCAACTGCCCGGCCGCGAACACGCCTGCGATGGCGATCAGATGCGCCACATCCTGGAACTGCACGAGCCCGGCGATCAGCGCCAGCGTGATGCCGATGACGCCGCCCAGATACGGCACGAACGTGACCATGCCGGCGGCGAAGCCGATCAACAGCGCCTGTTTGAGGCCGACCACGCTCAGCGCAATGGCGTAGAAACTCCCCTGCGCCAGCATCACCAGCAGCTGACCGTGCAGGAAGCCGCCCAGCACGCGGTCGGCGTCGATGGCGAACTCGCGGACTGCCGGCCGCCAGCGTTGCGGCAGCAGCCGGTCGATGGCGGCCAGCAGCTGTGGCCAGTCGCGCAGCAGGTAGAACGTCACCACCGGCACCACCACAAGATTCACCAGCAAGCCGAGCAAGCCGAGGCCGGAGCTGACCAGGCGGCCGAAGCTCTGCGCCGCGAAGCTGCCGGCCTGCGCCCAGTGGCTCTGCAGCCAGCCGCGCGCCGCCTGCATGGACAGCAGATCAGGCGGCAGGTCGAACGTGCGGGTGAGCCAAGGCACGGCGGTCTGTTCCAGCCAGTCCAGAAACCCCGGCAGTTGCTGCAGCAGGCTTACCAGCTGCCGTTGCAGGGCCGGCATGGCGAACAGCAGCGCCAGCAGGCCCACCAGGGTCAGCACCGAGAACACCAGCACCGTGGCCCAGGCGCGCGGCATCACCCGCTGCAGGCGCTCGACTAGCGGGTCCGCGATATAGGCCAGCAAGGCGGCGCCGAAAAACGGCGCCAGCACCGCCCCCAACAGGTAAGTCAGCAGAGCCAGCCCGAACAGGCCGGCGCCGATCTGCAAGCGGCGGCGCAGGATTGAATTCATGGCTGGTACCGATAATCCGGCGCGTCACCAGCGCGCACGAACGGCGCGCCCGGCTCGACCCGCCCGGCAAGCGCCGCCTCGCCGCCAGCGAGATCGAAACGGAACACCGCCCTGCCCTCGCCCAGCGCCACGGGCCGCAGGCCGCGCGCACCCGGCACCCGCGACAGGTGCTCGAAGACGCGCACCCAGGCGGCCATGTCCTGCACGCCGAGCACGCTCACCTGCACCGGCGCCGGCGGTCCATCCGGCACCGCCGCGACTGGCGCGAGCCTGGCGCCGACCTGATCGAGCGCAGCATCCAGCGCCGCCTGGGCGCTGTCTGCGCCAGCCGACCACACGGCATCGGACTGGCCGGGCAAGGTCAGGCGCAGCTCGGCCCGCCAGCGGTCGGCGTCGGGCAGCAGCCGCGCGAACAGCACGCCGTCCGGCCGATAGCGCGCGGCGGCGGTATCCAGCGCCGCCACGCTCGCCGCAGCGGTCGGGTCGAGCGCCGGCGGCAGCGCGGCGCGTTCCTCGAGATCCAATACCGGCAGCAGGAGCGACAGACCCCGGCCGGCGGCCGATTGCGCCAGCGCCGCGGCCAGTTCCGGCGGCTCGTCGGCGCCCACCCAGACCGGCGCCGGGCCATCCATCAGCAACCACAGCAGCAGCGTCGGTCGCCGATCCGGCAGCGTGGGGACTTGCTGTTGCGCCAGAAACGCCCGCACTGCCGCAGGATCGAAGCGCGCATCGATCAGCGGCGTGCCGTCGTCTGCGGTTCGGGTTCCGAACGCCACCAGCGCCCCCGCCGCCGCCTTTCGCCCGACGGGCTGCTGCGCCAGCTCGGCGACCGCCGCGCGTCCCGCGACCTGCGCGAGCACCTGACCGAAAGCGGCGCTGATGGCGTTCTCGCGTGTCGACTCGCTGGCATCCGGCAACGCAGCGCTGGCTTGGTAAAGGTTCTGCGCCGCCACCGGCCGCCACGGGCCAAGCGCGCACAGGAGGCAGACGAACGGCAGCAGCAGGCGCATGGCGGGCGTGCTAGGCGGGTAACGGGGGAGCGGCTACCATTGTGCCCCGATCCGTGTTTCCGCGTGAGTTTTCGTCATGGGCGAGAAGCCCGTCTCCGGCCTGAGTTATCGCGACGCCGGCGTCGACATCGACGCCGGCAATGCCCTTGTAGATCGCATCCGCCCGCTTGCCGCGCGCACCCGCCGCCCGGAGCTGCTGGCCGGCATCGGCGGCTTCGGCGCCCTGCTGGAACTGCCCAAGCGTTTTCGCGAGCCGGTGCTGGTGGCCGGCACCGACGGCGTCGGCACCAAGCTGCGCCTCGCCATTGACCTTGGCGTGCACGACACGGTCGGCATCGATCTTGTCGCCATGTGCGCCAACGACGTTCTGGTGCAGGGCGCAGAACCGCTGTTCTTCCTGGACTACTTCGCCACCGGCAAGCTTGATGTGGACACCGCCGCCGCGGTGGTGGCCGGCATTGCGCGAGGCTGCGAGCTGGCCGGCGCCGTGCTCGCCGGCGGCGAAACGGCGGAGATGCCCGGCATGTATCCGGCCGGTGACTACGACCTGGCCGGGTTCTGCGTCGGCGTGGTCGAGAAGGCGCGCATCCTGGACGGCCAGGCCATTCGCGCCGGCGACGCGGTGATCGGTCTCGCGTCGAGTGGCCTGCACTCGAACGGCTATTCGCTGGCGCGCAAGGTGGTGGAGCATGCCGGCGCCGATCTGGCGGCGCCGTTCGCCGGGAGCACGCTGGGCGCGACGCTGCTGGCGCCGACACGCATCTACGTCAAACCCGTCCTGGAACTGCTGGCGACGCTGCCGGTGGTCGGCATCGCCCACATCACCGGCGGCGGCCTGGTCGAAAACATCCCGCGCGTGCTACCCGACGGGCTTGCGGCGCGCCTCGACACCCGCGCCTGGCAACGGCCCGCCATCTTCGACTGGCTGCAACAGCACGGCGGCGTTGCCGAAGCCGAAATGTGGCGCACCTTCAACTGCGGCATCGGCATGGTGGTGATCCTGCCGGCGGCGCGTGCCAACGAGGCCATCGCGTCCCTCACGGAAGCCGGCGAGAGCGCATGCCTGGTGGGCGAAATCGTGCCGCGCGGGGACGGCCCGGGCGTCGTGCTGGCGCCGTGACGGCGCGCCCGCTGCGCCTGGCGGTCCTGCTCTCCGGCCGCGGCAGCAATCTCGAAGCCATCCTGCACGCCTGCGCCGCCGGCCAGCTTTCGGCGCGGGTGGTGCAGGTGATCAGCAACCGCCCCGCTGCGGGTGGGCTCGCGCTCGCCGCGGCGGCGGGCGTGCCGACGGCGGTCATCGACCATCGGCACTTTTCGAACCGCCCGGACTTCGAGGCGGCACTCGCCGCGCAGCTCGCTGCCCTGCCCTGCGATCTTGTCGTGCTGGCCGGCTTCATGCGCGTGCTGACGGCCGATTTCGTGGCCCGCTACAGCGGCCGCCTCATCAACATTCATCCCTCGCTGTTGCCGGACTTTCCGGGGCTGGACACCCATGCGCGGGCGCTGGCGGCCGGCGTGACCGAGCATGGCGCCAGCGTGCACTTCGTCACCGCCGCGGTCGACGGCGGGCCGCTGGTCGCGCAGATCGTCGTGCCGGTGCGGGCCGGGGACACCCCGGACACGCTCGCCGCGCGCGTGCTGGCCGCCGAACACCGGCTCTACCCGACGGTCATAGGCTGGTATGCACAGGGCCGCCTGGCGCTGGCCGGGGAGCGGGTGCGGCTCGACGGCCTGCCGCTGGCGGCGCCAGTGCGCTTCGCCGCCGAAGGAGAACACCATGCGTAAACAGATTCTTGGCACGGTCCGCGCCAGCCGCTGGTTGGCAGCCGCATTGGCTGCGCTGATCGGCGCCGGCGGGCAGGCTGCCCAGCCGGTGCAGTGGGAAGCGGTCTACGCCGTGCGCCAGGGCAGCATCGAGGGCGGCGAGGCGGTGCAGAGCTACCAGGCGGCGGACGGCAAATACCGCCTCACGCTGGATGTCACTCCGGGCGGTGTGGTGGCGATGTTCACGCAGGAGACCTTTCACGACGAGAGCACCGGCACGGTCGACAGGCAGGGTTGGCGGCCGCTGCGCTACGTGCACAAGCGCGAGGGCGGCCGCAAGCAGCGCGACTACGATTTCGCCTTCGACTGGCGCGCCGGCCAGACCCGCGAGCGCGAGGCGGATCGGCCGCCCGCCGCGCTGCGGCCCGGCACGCTCGACGAGCTGGTCTACGTGGAGGCGCTGCGCCGCACGCTCGCCAGCGGCGGCACCGGCATGACGGCACCGGTGCTGTACGGCTCCGACGGCGAGATCCGGGACTACACGCTGGAAACCCTCGGCGAGGAACAGATCACCACGCCCGCCGGCACCTTCAAGACGATCAAGGTTCAGCGCACGCAAACCGGCGGCAAGTACACCGTCACCCTGTGGTGCGCCCCGGCGCTCGACTACTTCCCGGTGCGTATCGACCGCCACAAGCGCGGCCGTTCGCAAGGCACGCTGTTGCTGAAGAGCTACAGCGACGGCGAGCATCGCGCCCCATCCGCGGCGGCCAGCGACGCGCTCAAGACAGCCGGTGGCGGCATCTGATTGCGGGCAACGGCCGCAGGAAAGCCGGCCGCGTAGCCGGCCCGCCACTGCCTGGACACGCCGAGCCCGCCTCATGAGACGGCTGCTGGCGGGCGTGCTGCTGGCGGCGCTGCCACCGACGGCAGGGGCCGCCACCGTGGAGGTCACGCTGGACGGCCTGCCGCCGGCGCTGACCAAGAGCGTGCTCGCCGGGCTGGATGTCGATGCCGAGGCGCAGCGCGAACACGTATCGGCGGCCCGCATCCGCCGGGCGCATGAGGCCGCCCCGCAGCAGATACGTGCCGCCCTGGAGGCCAGCGGCTACTACCGGGCGACGGTCGAAGCCAGGCTGACCGGGGGCCCGGAAGTCTGGCAAGCGCGCTACCAGGTGACCCGCGGCGAGCCGCTGCGCGTCAGCGCGGTGGACATTGCACTGTCCGGCTCCATCGAAAACGACAGCGTCGCGCTGGCAGCCCTGCCCGCTTTTCCCTTGCAGGTCGGCAGCCGCCTGCGCCACGCGCAATACGAAACCGGCAAGCGCGCCCTGCTCGACGCGCTGCGCGAGTTCGGTTACCTCGACGTGGCCGTGACGACCCACCGTGTGGACGTCGATCTCGAGGCGTACACGGCGCGGGTCACCCTGGCCGTCGACAGCGGCGCACGCTACCGCTTCGGCGAGCTTGCACTGCCCGACACGGTGGTGAATGAGGACTTGCTGCGGCGCTACGGCGCCCCGCAGGCGGGCGACCCCTACCGCATGGCGCGCCTGCTGGACTACCAGGGAGCGCTCGCCGACAGCGGCTACTTCACCGGGGTGGACGTGCAGCCGGGCAGTCGCGATCGACAGGCGCATACCGTGCCGGTGGCCGTGCTGCTGACCCCCAGCCCCCGCAACGCGTACAGCGCCGGAGTCGGATTCGCCACCGACAGCGGGCCGCGCCTGCGGGCGGGCCATCAACGCCGCTACGTGAACCCGCGCGGGCACAGCCTCGACAACACGCTGCTGCTGTCGCGCACCGCCCGGCTCGGCAGCCAGTACCGCATACCGCTGGCCGATCCGCGCAGCGAGCAGCTGACGTTGGGCGCCACCGCCGGGCGCCAGGACACCGCCAGCGTGCTGTCCGACAGCCTGACCCTGCAGGCCGCGTTGATCAATCGGCTCGGCATCGGGCGGCGGACGCTGGGGCTGGACTTTCTGGTCGAGCGTTTCGACACCGGCGGTGACCGGACCACCAGCGCACTGCTGATCCCCTCCGTCAGCTGGCAGGGCACGCGCAGCGACGACCCGCTGTGGCCGCGCGACGGCTGGCGACTGGAGGCGAGGCTGCGCGGTGCGCTGGCCGGGCTGCTGTCGGACCTGTCGTTCGCCCAGGCGCTGGCGACCGCCAAGTACGTCCGTGGCTTCGGGCGCGATCAGCGCCTGCTGGGGCGACTGGATGTCGGTTCGAGCTGGGTCGATGGCTTCGCCGAGCTGCCGGCGTCACTGCGATTTTTTGCCGGCGGCGATCAGAGCGTGCGCGGCTACGATTTTCAGAAGCTCGGCCCACGCGACGGCGACGGCGACGTGGTCGGCGGCCGGCATCTGTTCGTGGCCAGTCTGGAATACGAATGGATGTTCGCCGGCAATCTCGGCGGGGCGCTGTTCTTCGATGCCGGCAATGCCTTCGACGGCACGCGCCTGAATCTGGAGCGGGGCGTCGGCGTCGGTTTTCGCTGGCGCTCGCCCATTGGCGCCGTGCGCGTGGACCTGGCGAGCGCCATCTCGAAGCCGGGCACGCCGCTGCGGCTGCACATCACCGTGGGCCCGGACTTGTGATGCGCATGCTCCGCTGGGCCGCCAGCGCGACGCTGGTCCTGCTGCTGATCGCCCTCGCCACCCTCGCGGCGCTCGGCAGCGACCGTGCCACGCGGGCGCTGTTGTCCGGCGCCACCGCGCTGTCGGGCGGGCAGCTCGAGTTCGGCGCGGTGCATGGAAACCTGCGCCAGGGCCTGCGCCTGGAACAGGTGCGGCTGCGCCTGGACGGCATCGACGCGCAGGCAACGATGATCGACTGGCAACCCGGCGATGGCTCACTGGCGCGCCGCGAGCTGGCGCTCGGCCGTCTCACGCTGGACGAGCTGCACGTGAGCCTGGACGGCGACGACACGCCGTCGACGCAGCCCGCGCGCCTGCCCGCGCTCGCCCTGCCCGGCCGCATCACGCTCCAGTCGCTCGAGCTGCGCGGCTTGACCATCGCAGCGGCCGGCGGCACCCCGCTGCGCCTGGAAACCGTCCGGCTGTCCGGCAGCCTGGAAGGCAGCCGTCTGCGCCTCGATCGCCTGTTCGCCGAGGCCGGCCAGGCCGTCGTGGACGCCGCGCTGCGCCTGGAGTTCGCGGGCGAAGGGGCACTCGACGGCTGGTTGCAGGGCACGCTGCGCCAGCCCGACGGCCCGCCGCTGCGACTGCATGGCGCCGTCGGCGGCAGTCTGGTGCACGGCGTGCAGGCGACGCTGTACACCACGGAGCCCGGCGCCGCGCGCCTGGCGGCCAGCCTGGACCGGCCGCTCGAAGCCGGACCGTGGCAGGCGCATCTGTGGCTGGAGCGAGAGTCGCTCGCCCGCTGGCGTTCGGGGCTGCCGCCCTGGTTGCTGGCGGCGCAGGCGCGCGCCCGGGGCCACGGCGCCCGGCTCGCGGTTTCGGTCGATTACCGGCTGGAACAAACCCCGGCCGGCGATGCCCACGGCCGTATCGCCGCGCAGGGCACCGGCGAGCAGTGGGACGTAACCGCCGAGGCCGGTGCCGATGCGGCGAAAGTCACGCTTGCCGGCGCAGTGGACCTGGGCACCTCCAGCGTGGACGCGCAACTCGACTGGCAGGCCCTGCAATGGCCACTCGCGGACGCGCCACCGCGGGTGCAGTCGCCACGCGGCAGCGCCCGCCTGACAGGCCGGATCGACGACTGGGCGCTGTCGCTGCAGGCCGCTCTGGCGGCGCAGGGTCAAAGCGGTGAGCTCAACGCGCAGGCCCGCGGCGACAGTGCCCAGGCGCGACTGGAAAGCTTCGAGGCCCAGCTGCTGGGTGGCCGTCTCAACGGCGAGGGCGAGCTGCGCTGGGCGCCGGACCTGCGCTACGCCGTGAGCGCCCGCGCCCGGGCGCTCGATCCCGGCCTGCTGAATCCGCAGTGGCAAGGCCGGGTCGATGCCGACATCAGCGCCGCCGGGGACGCGGGCACGCTCGACCTCAAGCTTGCCGGTCTCGGGGGCACCCTGCGCGACCAGCCCCTGCGGGGCGAAGGCGCGCTCACCTGGCGGCCGGAGTCGCTGCGCCTGGACGCGGTGGACCTGCGCCTGGGGCAGGCCAGCCTGGGCGCGTCCGGCAATCTGCTCGGTGCCGGCGCGCCGCTGGTTCTGGCGCTGACCGTGCCTGCGGCGGGCGATCTGCTGCCCGGCGCGCGCGGACGATTGCGTGCGAACGCCCGCATCAATGGGCCCGACTTCGCGCAGGCAAGCGTCGAGCTGACCGTGGCCGGTCTGGCATGGGGCGGCCAGGCCGTCGACGCGGTCGACGCCCGGCTCGAGCTCGACCGCCCGCAGGACCGCCTGTCCGTGCGGGTCGATGCGAACGGCATCCGGATCGGCGAGCGGCGCGTGTCGCTCAACCTCGACGCCGACGGCGCCGCGTCCGATCACGCCGTGCGGATGAACGTCGCGCATGACGACCTGCGCCTGACGCTGAGCGGCCAGGGCGGCCTGCTCGACGACGGCTGGCGCGGGCGCATCAAGCAAGGCGCGCTGGCGGGGCTGCCCCCGCAGGACTGGACGCTGGCCGAACCACTGGCCCTCGAGCTGCGGCAATCGCGGCAATCCGTGGCGCGCCACTGCTGGCAGGCCGGCACCGCCCGGCTGTGCGCGGACGGGCACAGTGGCGGCGGCGCGATGGCATTGAGCGCCGAGCTCCAGGCCCTGCCACTGGCGCCCCTGGTGGCGCTGGCGCACCCGGATCTGGCGGCCGACAGCCGGCTCGACGGGCGCGTCAGCCTGCATCGAAATGCCGATCCGCTGCAGGGCGAACTGCGCCTGACGGTGTCGCCGGGCGCGCTGGTCTTCCCCATGCCGGATGGCCGCGAAAGCCGCTTCGCTCACGGCGGCGCGCGCGTTGACGGGCGCCTTGAATCCAGCGGCGGGAACCTGGAGGTGCAACTGGCACAGGCCGCGCCGACACAGCCGGACCTGCTGAGCGCACGCTTGCGCCTGCCGCCCTTGCCCGCCACCGCGGACGCGCCGCTGCAGGGGTCGCTCACCGCGCAGCTGCCGGACGTCGGACTGTTCGCGCCCTGGCTGGCGCAGCTGGATGAACTGGCCGGCCGCATCGAGGCGGCCATGCAGGTCGATGGCACGGTCGGTGCCCCGCGCCTGGTCGGGGAAGCCCATCTGCGCGAGGGCCGCGCAGCGGTGCCGGCGCTCGGCATCGAACTGCACCAGATGCAGGCCCGCCTGACCGGCGACGGCAGCGACACGCTACGGCTCGAGGGCAGCGCGCAATCCGGCGACGGCACGCTGCGCCTGGCGGGCTTCGGACGCCAGACGGCGGCGGGACCGCAGGTGCGCCTCACCCTCGGCGGCGAGCGGGTCGAGGTGTTCGACACCGCCCAGCTGCAGGCCCGGATCAGCCCGAAGCTCGACATCGAGCTGTCCGAAGGCCGACTCGCCGTGACCGGCGAAATTACCGTGCCGACCGCGCGCATCCGCGCGCCGGACCGGCCGGCGGCCATCCAGACCTCGGAGGATGTGGTGGTGTCCGGTCGTGAGGCCGCAGACAGCCGGTCGGTGGCCGCGAACGTCGACCTGCGCGTGGTGCTGGGTGATGACGTGCGGGTGGATGCCTACGGCTTTCGCGGCCAGCTCGGGGGCGCCGTGCGCGTGCAACAACTGCCCGACGGCGCCGCGGCCGTCAACGGCCAGGTCAAGGTGACCGAAGGCCAGTACAGCTTTTACGGTCAGCGCCTGGGGGTGACCGAAGGCGAGCTGCGCTACGCCGGCGGCCCGCCGGACAACCCGGCGCTGCGCATCACGGCCAGCCGCAAAGCAGGCGATGTGACCGCCGGCATACGCCTGCGCGGCACGGCCAGGGCGCCGACCACGCAGCTGTTCTCAACGCCTGCCATGCCGCAGGCGGACATCCTGTCGTACCTGGTGATCGGGCGCCCGATGCAGCAAGCCAGGGGCGGTGAGGGTGACCTGCTGATGCAGGCCGCCGGCTCGGCCGCCTTGCGGGGCGGCAACGCACTGGTCAAGCGACTGGGCCAGACCCTGGGTTTCGACGACGCCAAGCTGGGTGGTGACGGCAACGGCGGCGCCAGCCTGGCGCTGGGCCGTCACCTCACGCCGCGCCTGTACGTGGGCTACGGCCTGGCGCTGGCCGATCAGGCCAACGCCGTCACGCTGCGCTACACGGTGACCGAGCAGTGGTTGCTGGAGGTGGTGTCGGGCCTGACGCAGACCGCCGATCTGCTGTACCAGATCGAGCGCTGACGGCGCCGCTCAGGCGAGCGAGCGGATCACGCCGACCGCCTCCGCCACGTGCTGTTTGGCGCGCAGCTGGCTCGAGAACATGTGCCGGATGGTGCCGTCCCGGTCCAGCACGAAGGTGACCCGCCCCGGCAACAGGCCAAGCGTGGCCGGCACGCCATAGACCTTGCGCACCGTGCCGCCCTGGTCGCTGAGCAGCACGAACGGCAGCTGGTGCTTGCCGGCGAAGCGGGCATGCGATTCCGGCGGATCGGAGCTGATGCCGATCACCTCCGCGCCGGCCTGCTTGAAGTCCTCGTACTGGTCGCGAAAGGCGCAGGCCTCGGCGGTGCAGCCGGGGGTGTCGTCCTTGGGATAGAAATAGACCACCACCGGGCGGCCGAGGTAGTCGGCCAGCGACACCGGACGGCCGTCGGCGGTGGGCAGCGTGAAGGTCGGCGCCTTGTCACCGACCTTGAGCGTCTTGCTGGCGGGCATGGTCATCTCCGGAGGTGGGGGATGCGGCGAGCATGCGCCGTCGGCGGCGGTCGGCGCAACGTCGCCGCCGCGCGGCCGGTCAGTGCATGCTGCGCCCGCCGTCGACGCTGAGCACCTGCGCCGTCACGTAGCCGGCGTCGTCGGACGCGAAATACGCCACCGTGCCGGGCACGTCGTCCGGCTGCTGCGTGCGGGCCATGGGCGTGGTGGCCACGAAGCGATCGGCCATCGCCTGATAGCCGGCGTCGAGCATGCGCTCGGTCATCGTCAGGCCCACCGAGATCAGGTTGCAAGTGATGCCGTCGCGGCCGAGATCGAAGGCCATGGCGCGCGTGAGGCCGATGAGGCCGGCCTTGGAGGCGATATACGCGGCGCAGTTGCCGCGGCCGGAGTAGACCGTCGACGAGCCGATGTTGATGACCCGCCCCCAGCGCTGGGCGGCCATGAAGGGATAGACCGCCTTGGCGAAGAACCAGGGGCCCTTGAGGTTGATGTCGAGGTTGGCGTCCCACACCGCCTGGTCGAGCTGGTGGAACGGCACGTCGATGCGCTCGCGCGGAAACTGCCCCAGCGTGACGGCGGCGTTGTTGACCAGGATGTCCACCTTGCCGAAGTGCGCGCCGGCCGCGGCGACCGTGGCCTGCACCGACGCCTCGTCGGCCACGTCGCAGCGGTGCCAGAACACCGGCCGGCCACCCGCGCGCTGCAGCGCCTCGGCCGTTTCCTGCAGCACCGACTCGGTGGTGCCGCAGATGGCAAGCTCGGCGCCGTCGCGGTAAAGGCGCTCGCTGATGGCGCGCCCGATGCCGCGCCCGCCGCCCGTAACGAGCGCCACATGGCCTTTCAGTCGGTCTGTCATGACGTTTCTCCTCTGCTGCGGTGCTTGTCGATCGGAACCCGGGCAGCCGCCGTTGCCACATGGCTGCGCCACGATGTTGTCCCGATGCGTCTTGGCAAACTGATCGGCAGGCCGCCCCGATCGGGCGCCGGGCCGCCCGGCGCCGGGTAAAGTAATGCCACGACTCTCCCGCCGTCACCGTCACCGCCCGGCACGAGTGCGTCTCCAGGAGCCAGCCCCATGCCCGATCTGAAGCTGTCCGACATTGCCAGCGCCGCGCTCGACGCCGCCAAAACCTGGCCCTGGGTGCTGGCGCCGCTCACCCTGCCGCGCGGACAGGCCTACATCCTGCAGCACGTGCTGCGGAACCGCTTTTTCAGCTCGGTGATGCGCCCGGCGTGGATGAGCCGCTGCCCGGACCAGGCCATCGTGCGGCGCACCATCTCGCAGATGGGCGAGGAGCTGGTCTACGACCCGGCCATCAAGGCCGCGCACACCAAGATCCTCTGGCAGATGGGCCGCAACGTCGGCCTGACGGATGCGCAGATGGACGCGACGCGGCCGGAGCCGGAAACCGCCGCCGCGCTGGCGCTGCTGGAACACCTCGCGCGGGACTGGCACTGGACCGTCGGCTGGCTGGGCTCGTCCATCGACGAGTTCGTGCTGACGGCGCTCCCGGGACACAACTTCCACCCCGACCGCTGGATCGAGCACCTTGGCCTCTCCGAAGAGCAGGTGTTCTTCTTCCGCTACCACCTGTCGGCGGACCTCGAACACGCCGGCATCAAGGTGTGGCGTCCCATGGAGCCGTGGCTCACGCCAGACGTCGAGGCGCAGATCCGCCGCGGCCTGCCGCTGATCCTGGAAGCCCAGCGCCTGTTCTATGCCGGCGTCGAACGCCAGGCGACACGGCTTGCGGCCGGCGAGACGCCCGCAGCCTGATCAGCCCGGCGCCAGCACCGCGTCGCAGTCCACCTCGACCAGAATCCTCGGGTCGAAGAAGCCGGTCACCTTGACCAGCGAGGTGGCCGGGTCGATGCCGCCGAAGAATTCGAGATGCGCGCGGCCGATGTCCCAGATGTGCTGCATGTCGATCAGGTAAATGCGCGTGCGCACCACCTGCTCCATGTGCCCGCCGAGCGCCTCCACGCTGCGCTTGACGTTTTCCAGCGCCTGACGGGCCTGGGCGTAGGCGTCGCCCTCGCCCACCACTTCGCCATCGGCGCCGCGCCCGGGCGTGCCCGACACGGCAATGAAATCGCCAACGCGGCGGGCCTGCGAGTAGGCGAATTTCTCGGCGAAGTGCGGCGGGGCGGGTACGGTTTGCGTGTGCATGCGCTGCTCCTCATCGGGGTGCGTGCCGACCGGGCCGGCCGGCGGCGGCCCCTATACTGCAACCGTCAATCCGCCCTGTCGCCCCACGCCATGCCGTCCGTCATCCCCAATGTGCTCAGCATCGCCGGCTCGGATCCGTCCGGCGGCGCCGGCATCCAGGCCGACCTCAAGAGCTTCGCCGCCCTCGGCGTGTACGGCATGGCGGCCATCAGCGGGCTGACGGCGCAGAACACGCGCGGCGTGCGCGCCATCCAGCCGCTGCCGGCCGCCTTCGTGGCGGCGCAGATCGACGCCGTGTTCGAGGACATCCGCGTCGATGCGGTGAAGCTCGGCATGCTCGGCGGCGCCGACATCGTGGCCGCGGTCGCGGATTGCCTGCGCCGCTGGCAGGCGCCGGCCGTGGTGCTGGACCCGGTGATGGTGGCCAAGAGCGGCGCCGCGCTGCTGACCGACTCGGCAGTCGAGCACCTGCGCACCCAATTGCTGCCGCTCGCGACCCTCGTCACGCCCAACCTGCCGGAGGCCGGCGCCCTGCTCCACCGCGAGCCGCCGCGGGATCTGCCGGCCATGCGAGACGCGGCCCGCGCCCTGCACGCGCTGGGGCCGCGCTGGGTGCTGCTCAAGGGCGGCCACCTGCCGGGGGATGACTGCACCGACCTGCTGTACGACGGGCGGCAGTTCGTGGACTACCCCGCCCGGCGGATCCCGACCGCCAACACCCACGGCACCGGCTGCACGCTGTCGGCCGCCATCGCCGCCGGCCTGGCGCACGGCCTTGCCGTGCCGCAGGCGGTGGCACAGGCCAAGGCGTATCTGACGGCCGCGATCGCCGCCGCCGACACGCTCGCGGTCGGCCAGGGCCACGGGCCGGTGCAGCACTTTCACAGCTGGTGGGATGCGGCGCGACCGGGCGCATCGGCGAACGGGGCCGCCCCGCGCCCTGAGTGCCAGTCGAGGACACCCGATGATCCGTGACACGACCAGGACATTGCTGGCCGGCCTGCTGCTGGCCTGCCTGGCCACGGGCGCGCTGGCCACTGAAGTGCAGAACAACGATGCGCCCACGCCAATCGCGGCGGATGCCGAGCCCGACGGCGCACCCCAGGCACCGCCTGCGGCGGAGCCGATGACCGTCGAGGCGGAATCAGAAGCGCCAACGACACCTGACCCGGAAGCGATGTCGGAACCGCAGCCGCCCGGGCACGAAGCCGCTCGCGGCGGCGACGCGGCGCCCGCCCCGGAGGCGGTGAACGCCGTCGGGCCCACGTTGCCGCCCTTCGAGCTGCTGGGCGCACAGGTGCCGCCCGGCGACCGTGCCACGCTGCCCTGGTCCTCGGGCCAGAACTCCTCCGGCCTCGACAACCGTGCCCAGGTGCTGGTGGCGCATGGCAGCCGACCCGGCAAGGTGCTGTGCGTGATGGGGGCGATCCACGGCGACGAGATCAATGGCGTCGAGATTGCCCGGCGCGTGTTCTACCGAACCGATCCGGCGCAGCTCGCCGGCACGCTGGTGGTCGTCCCCATCGTCAACCTGTATGGCTTCGAGCAGGGCTACCGCTACCTGTCGGACCGGCGTGACCTCAATCGCCATTTCCCGGGTCGGGCGCGTGGCAGCTCGGCATCGCGCATCGCGCACTCGTTTTTCAACAAGATCGTGCGTCGCTGCAACGCGCTGGTGGACCTGCACACCGGATCCTTTCACCGCACCAACCTGCCGCAGCTGCGGGCCGACTTGCGGGATCCATCGGTCGCGCACCTGACTCAGGGATTTGGCGCCACCGCCGTCGTGAACGACGTCGGCCCGGCGGGCAGCCTGCGCCAGGCGGCCAGCGGCGTCGGCATTCCGGCCGTCACGTTCGAGATCGGCGAGCCGATGCGCCTGCATGTCGACGAAATACGCCACGGCGCGAAAGCCCTGCGCAGCCTGATGGCGTTCCTGGGCATGGCTCCGGAAGCCTGGCACTGGGACGCGCCGCAGCCGCGGTATCACGATTCCTTCTGGGTGCGCACGACGCGGGGCGGCATCCTGCTGGCGGCAGTCGGCCTGGGAGATACCGTGAACGCCGGGCAGGTGCTGGGGGTGGTGACGGACCCCATCAACAACCGGCGCAACGCGGTCACGGCACCGCAGGCCGGTCGCGTCCTTGGCATGGCGGTCAATCAGGTGACGCGCCCGGGCTATGCCGTGTTTCGGATCGGTGTCGAAACCCCGCCACCGGACGCACAGATGGCCCCGCCCGGCGTCGAGCAAACGGCGGAAACACCGACGCCGCCAGAGCTGTCAGCCCCAGCGCCATCAGACGAAGAATCGCCCACGCAAGAGCCGTTGGCCAGCGAGTAAGTCGGCGCTTCGACCCGGCCTTCAATGGCGCGCCGCGCCGCGCCGACCGGCACCGCCAGCACGGCGAGGCGCCGCCCCGGACAGCCGGATCGGCCCGCGGGCAATCCACGTCATCACCCAACGGTCGCGTTCACAGCCCTGGTCACCGGCCACTCACCGTGTGGTCCGCCGTGCCGTCGACGCGGGACGTTAGCGTTGAGGAATTTTCAGAACCTGCCCGATGCGCAGCCGGGCGTCGGGCCGCAGGCCATTGTGGGCGGCGAGCTGCCGGGTGGGGATGCGGTGCCGGGCGGCGAGGCCGCTCAGCGTCTCGCCCCGCCGCACCACGTGGCGGATTTCAGTCGGCGGCGGTGCGGCCCGCCCGACCTGCCGGCTCAAGGTGGCAATGCGCGCGCCGGCGTCGGCGGTTTCCGCCGGCAGACGCAGGTCATACCCCTTGGGCAGCAACCGGGTCTGTTCCCACACGCCCCGCCGCAGCGCCGGATTGAGCGCCCGCAGCTCGGCGCGTGGAACGCCGAGCTCGGTCTCGACCGCCCGCAGCGGCAGATAAGCCGGCAGCGAGACTTCCAGCATCTGCGCCGGCGGCGCCTTGGCGATCGGCCCGAAGTGCGGTTCGGGCTGCGCGGACAGCGCCTGCGCCGCCAGAAACGTCGGGTAGAAGTTGCGTGACGCAAAACCGAAGTAAGGACCGTCGTAGCGCTCGATGATCTTGGCGATGTCGTCGGTACCCATGGTGTTGACGGCCCGCCGCATGCCGCCGCGGCCGTGGTTGTAGGCCGTCAGCGCCAGCGGCCAGGTGCCGAGCGCGTCGTAGTTGCCGCGCAGCAGCTTGGCCGCGGCCACGGTGGCGGCGTGCGGGTCGTAGCGCTCGTCGACGAGGTGGTCGATGCGCAGGAACTGCCGCCCGGTGCTGGCCATGAACTGCCACAGTCCGGCGGCGCCGGCGTGTGAACCGGCCATCGGATCGAAGCCGGATTCCACGTACGGCAAGGCGCCGATTTCCTGCGGCACGCCGTACTGAAGCAGCGTGCTGCGGATGTGCGGCTCCCAGGTGCCGGCGCGACGCAGCGCCGCCGCGAAGCGGTCTGCCTGCCCCAGCTGAAAGCGCACGCGCTCGGCGGCGGCGCGCAAATCGGTGGCGGAAGCGCCCTGCCACAGCGCCTGCACGCGCCGCACCTGCGGGTCGGAACGGTCCGCTGTGCCGTCGGCCAGCGCCAGAAGAATTCGCCGCACCGCCTGCCGACGCGGCTCGACCAGTGCCTGCCGGGCGCCGCGATCGAGGTCGTCTGACCAGCCGATGGTCTCGTACACCACGCCGAGCTGGCGGTCGTCGTGCAGAAACCCGCTGCGCGTGTCGACCTCGGTGAACACGCGGCTCCAGAAGCGCACCGCCGGCTCCAGCGCCGCGGGGCGCGGCAGGGCGGCTGGCTCGGCACGCGGCGCGGCGGCACAGCCAAGGCACAGGAACAGCAGGAGCGTGCGCAGCAGCATCAGGACGCGGAAATGGAACAGCCGGCGGTCGGCGGCATTCTAGCCGCGACCGGGCGTTCGCACGCCCGCTGCTGGGGCCGCCGCGTCTACCCGTTCGACGCGGGCACGGCGACCGCAAGATGCCGCCGCCCCGCCCCGTTCGGCTGAGCGGCGCGGAGCGGGGCGGCGGCAAGGGCCGTCAGAAGTTGAACTGCACCCCCGCGGTGGCGAGGTCGAGGTCCGCCTTGGCGCTATCGCTGTCGAGCTCGTAGCGGGTGTATTCCAGTCTCACGCTCAGATTCGGCAGCACGCCGACGTTGACACCGGCGCCGTACAGCCAGTCGGTGCCGTCGACGTTCCTGTCGAACCCAAGCGGACCGTCCGCATCCACGTCCCACCAGACGCGGCCGCCCTTGGCGTACAGCTCCACCCGCTGGCCAATCGGTGCCGCCAGCAGAGCAGTCGCCGTATATCCCTTGCCATCGATTTCGAAGCCCTTGTCCTCGAACTTCGGCAGGTCCAGGTAGCCGGCCTCAAGGCCAAGCCAGGGGACAAACATGGCGCCGCCGAAGACCTGCCAGGTCACGTGATCGTCGTCGAAGCTATCGAGGTCACCGGTACTGATGTCGCTGTCGTTCACGCTGGCGTCGTCCATCTTGGCGAAACTGCCACCGGCGCCGATGTAGAACTTTGGCCCCAGCCAGTCGTTGTCTCCCGCGGCAGCGGCGTTGGCGGCCGACAGCGCCCCGGCGATGCCGAGCGCGCCGGAGACCGTCATGCTCCGGATGAGCTTGTTTCCAGTCATGTTCATACTCCATGTGGGGATCAGGAAAACGCACATGTCCTGTTCGGACATACTTTTCGACCGATCGGTCAGTCAATGGTTCCCGCGCTGCGCGTTCCACCGGACGACGTCCAAACCCGTTCGTGTCACAGTGTCCCGGCGTCGACCGGACGCACCTACGAAAATCCACAACAGAGGAGTCAACACATGTCCGACAACGCCAACTACGTCAACGAAGTCCGCTACAAGATGGGCGAGGCCAAGATCGCCGAGTTTTCCAAGGGCCCCAGCGCCACCGGCTCGGTGATGGACACGCTCAACAAGGTGGCGCCGCACATGGCCCGGCAGGCCATGGAGTTCGTGCTCGGCGACGTGCTGTCGCGTCCGGGTCTGGACCCGAAAACGCGCGAGCTGCTGAACGTCGCCGTGCTGACCGCCATCGGCGCGGAGCTCGAACTGAAAATGCACACGCACGTGGCGCTCAACGTCGGCTGCACGCGCGAGGAAGTGGTCGAAGCCGTCTCGCAGCAGGCGGTCTACGTGGGCTTTCCGACCGCCATCAACGGCATCAAGGCATTGGGGGACGTGTTCAAGGAGCGCGACGCGCAAGGCGTCAGCAACTGACCCGCCGCCGGGGGCAGGGACGCCCCCGCCTGTTCAGAACGGCGATGCCCCGAACCAGGCCTGGTGGTAGACGAACGTCAGCGCGAACAGGCCGAGCGCCACGGCCACGGCGATCCAGTTGATCTCGCCCAGCACCAGCCGGTTGCGGCCCTGAAGGATGGCGACGAAGGGCAGGTAGGACGTCTGCCGGGCGAACACGTCCCAGGCCGCGCCATAACGGCGCCGGTACTTGCGGTCAAGGTTCAGCGGCGCGATCAGGCCCTGAAAGGCGAAGCTGCCGAAAAGCAAATGCGACGCCCAGTCGCCATTGACCAGAAAGTGCGAAAGCCCCCACAGGCCAAGACCGAGCAAACCGCCGTGGCGGGTGATGCGCACCATGCCGCGCGCCTCGACCTGGTCCGGCGGCACGCTGCCCAGCGTGGTCGGATTCCTCGCCGTGGCGCTCGCACCGAGCAGCACGAAGGCCAGCGCCATCAGCACCCAGCTGAGCGGCTTCAGGCCAGCGGCGGTGCCCCAGGTCTGCACATACGGCGCCTGGGCGTAGGCCCAGCCCATCCAGGCGATGCTGGCGGCGATGATGAGCGAAAAGATGGCCTTGAAAGGCCCCTCGCCCGTGCGGGCGACGATCACACCCCGCAGCGGGCTGCCGGACACGATCCAGTGCATGCCAAGAAACAGTGCCGTGGCGGCGACCAGCGATTCCATATCCCCTCCTCCCTGCAGGACGGCAGCGATTGTGCCGCAGCGCCGGCGCGGTTTGCGTCGGCGCCCTGACCTCGGCTTGCTCGCGGTCAGGCCGCGTGGCCGCAATCAAGGGCCGGGCGGCCGCTCCATCCGCACGATCGGCACGCCGCTGCGCTCCGCAACGCATGGCTCGAGCGTTGCGTGCGCCACCTGAAAACGCTCACGCAACAGCGCGCGCACGCGCTGCTTGAGCTGCTCGAATGCCATTAGATCGTCCGCTTCCGGCACCAGATGGGCCTCCAGCGCGCGGCGGTGCTCGTCGAGATTCCACACGTGCAGGTGGTGCACGTCGCGCACGCCGGGCGTGGCGCGTAGCGCGGCGATGATGGCGTCGTACTCCAGGTCGTCCGGCATCGCCCCCATCAGCAGGCGCACCGTGCGCGGCAGCAGGCCCAGCGCCTGATGGATCACATAACCGGCTATCACCACCGTCACCAGCAGATCGGCGAGGATGAAGTCGTAGAGCAGGATCAGCGTGCCGGCGACGATCACGCCCAGCGACGCCAGGGCGTCGCTCACGTTGTGCAGGAACGCGGCGCGGATATTCAGGCTGTGCTCGGCGCCGCGGGCGATGATCAGCGCCGTGAGCGTATCGATCAGCAGCGCCACCCCGGCCACGATGACCACCGGCCAGCCCTGTACCGGCGCCGGCGACACCAGCCGCGCGATCGCCTCGACCAGCAGATAGCCACCCACCAGCAGCAAGGCCGTCACGTTGATCAGCGTCGCCACCAGTTCCGCGCGCTGGTAGCCGAACGTCATCAGGCGATCCGCCGGCCGGCGGGCAATTCGTTGCGCCAGCAGCGCAATCCCCATCGACGCCGCGTCCGACAGGTTGTGCAACGCGTCCGCGATCAAGCTGAGTGAGCCCGACAGCGCGCCCGCACCGACCTGCACCAGCGTGAGCAGCACGTTGATGACGATGGCCCAGGTCAGGCGCCCGTCGCTGAGCGCCCCGTGCGCGTGGTGGTGCCGGGCAGAGTCCATGGCCGATGCGGTGTTTTCCGTTTGACCACGGCGCGGCGGCGCCGCGGATGGTCATCCGTATGCTGCCGACGTGGCGCACGGGCGGCAAGCAACGTGAGAAATCCCGGCTTCGGTCGGGCCTGGAGGACTTGCGTCGTCGAGAGAGAACCCCTCGGAATCACGCTGGCGCTGCGATCCGCGGCTGCACAACCCGGACTGCCCTGCTCATCCTGCCGGGGACGCCGGCCCGGAACGCATGAAGGCGTCCGGTTCCCCCAGCCGGACGGCTGGCTTGGCAGGCACCGCGACTCACGCCAAAGCCCTGGGCGCCTGCCCGCATTCGTCCGGGTGACGGCCCATCCTGCGGCCGTCGGATCGGATCAACTGAACGCGCCCACCGCGTCGGCCTCTGTCGCATACAGCGCGATCAGGCTCGTGAAGCCGCTGGTTTCCAGCACGTCCTTGACGAACTGGTTGGCGGCGCAAAGTTTCAGCTTGCCGCCGGACGTCTGCAGCAGCTTGGCCGCCAGCAGCAACACCCGCAGCCCGGCGCTGGTGATGAACTCCAGCTTCGCCAGGTTGATCAGGACATCCTTGTGGTCGCCCTTGACGATGCGCACCATTTCATCGTTGCCGTAACCCGCCGTGTGCGAGTCGAGTCGCCCCTCCATATCGACCACAAGAACGCCTTCAACCGCGCGGGTGGAAATATTCATGGGCAGCCTCATCTGGTATGCAACAAGGTAAACAACGAAACCCATATTACGCCAGTTGGCGACGCCGCAACCAGCTCAGTTCGGCATCACGACGCGGCCGGCACGCGCGTCGCGGCGTGCCAACCGGGGCATCCCGCCCTCGGGCGGGAAACGGCAAACGAATCTAGTGTAGCGTCCCGCATGTAACTTTCCATTCTTTGCGTGGTCCAACCCGTATCCTCGGCACGGGAGGCACGCATTGATGGGAAGGCCGGCAATCGAGTTGATGGTAACGACGCAGGATCGCAAG
>JBMOQH010000018.1:0-3945 GCA_049322795.1 Pseudomonadota bacterium
CGGCACCAGCGGCATGAAGGCCGCATTCAACGGCGTGCCGCAGCTCTCGGTGCTCGACGGCTGGTGGGTCGAAGGCTGTATCGAGGGCGTGACCGGCTGGGCGGTGGGCGAGGACGCCCTGAGCGCTAACGGTGACGACGCCTGGGCGCTCTACGACAAGCTCGAACAGGTCGTGCTACCTTTGTGGTTCGACGACCGCGCCGGCTGGATCGCCGTGATGAAGGGCGCGATCAGCAAGAACGCCAGCTTTTTCAACAGCCACCGCATGATGCGCCGCTACGCGACGGAGGCCTACCTGGGCTGAGTGGGCGAAGCTCCCGGTTCCTATGCCGAGACGAGTGTTCTATGCTTGTCTCGGTTTCAACTGGCCAGATCGATGCTCAACCGCCGCAATTTCCTTCTCGCCACCGTCGCGCTCCTGGGGCCCGTCTCCGGCCGTGCCGCGACGGATCGACAGCGCCGGATCGAAGCCGCGCTCGCTGAAAGCGTGTGTCGAACCCGACTCGCAGAACTCATCCCCACTGCGCTGCCCGCGCGCACGCCAGGCGAACTTCGCTATCAGGGCACGCATATACTCACCCACGGCGCGTTCCGCGACCTCGCCGCAACCTACCGCGGTCCCGGCGGCAATCGCCTCGTCGTCGCCGGCGGCGGCTGCGACGACGGCATCGCCACGGTGCGACGCGGAACAGCGGATCTTGGCGGCATGTGCTGCCCCGTTGCCGGTTCGCGTGGCGAAGGCATGCCGTGGCTGCTGGTGGCGCGGGACATCAAGGTCGTGCTCGCGCATCCGCGCAACCCGGCAGCGGATGTCAGCTTGGACGCCTTGCGCGACGTCGCGCGTGGCAAGCTGGCGCGCTGGAAAACGCTGGGCGGCGAGGATCGCGCCATCGCGCTAGTGGTGCGCAAGCACTGCCCCGACTATTTCGAGCCGGTGCGCCATCTGCTGCTGAACAATCGTCCGGACTGGGCGCCGCGCGGGCTCTTCGTCGACCGCGACGAGCAGATCGTCGACCTCGCCGCCCGCTTCGAGGGCGCGCTCGGTCTTGTGAGCTGGGCCTTCGCCAGACCCCTGGTCGAAGCCGGGCGGCTCAAGGTGCTGAGCGTCAACGGCGTCGCGCCGTCGGCCGCCGCGGTGCGCGACGGGCGCTACCCTCTGCACGGGCCTCTTTCCGTGCTCTACCGCAAATGGGAGGCCGCGAGCATGCGGCCCTTCTTCGATTTCCTCTATGGCCCCGAGGGGGAAGCCCTCATCGGCCGCGCGCTGGTGCCGGTGAGCGCCGACGAGGCGGACTATCGCCCCGGACGCTGGGCTTGACGCCTACGCACCTGCGACAAGTCCCATGACGGCGTGGCATCACTTCGCCGTGTCCGGCGTCGAGACCTGGCTGTGGCTGCCGCCGCTGGCGGCGCTGGTCATCGCCTTTTTCACCAGCATGGTCGGCATTTCCGGCGCTTTTCTGCTGGTGCCCTTCCAGTTGTCGGTGCTCGGCTTCGCCAGCCCGGCGGCCTCCGCGACGAATCTAGTGTTCAATCTGGTGGCGATTCCCGGCGGCATGCTGCGCTACGCGCGCGAGAACCGCCTGTTCTGGCCGCTTGCGCTCATCATCACTGCGGGCGGCGCGCCCGGCACGCTCGCCGGCGCCTGGCTGCGCACCCACTGGCTGGCCGAGCGCGCCCGGTTCGAGTCCTTCGTCGCCGCCATCCTCGCCTATCTGGCCTGGCGCGTGCTGGCCGACTGGCGGCGGGCCGGCACGTCGCCCGCCCCTGCGGGCACGGTGCGGCTGCTTGCGGCGGACTGGCGCGAGATCCAGTTCGCCCATGGCGCGACGACGCACGCCTTCCCGGTTCTGCCGATGCTGGGCCTGTCTTGCGTCGTGGGGGTGATCGGCACCGCCTACGGCATCGGCGGCGGTTCCTTCATGGTGCCGCTGTGCCTCGCCGTGTGGCGCCTGCCGCTGCATGCCATTGCGGGCGCAACGCAGACTGCCACCTTGCTGACCTCTGCGCTCGCGCTCGCCGCGTATGCGTGGCTGCCGGCGCCGGCGGGTGTGGCGGCGCGTCCCGACTGGGCGCTGGGCCTTGCCTTCGGTGTCGGCGGACTGGCCGGCGCCTACCTCGGCGCATGCATGCAGAAACGGGTGCCGCAACGGCGCCTGAAAGGCTTGCTGGCGGTGCTGCTGGCCGGCCTGGCGATCCATTACGCATGGCCGGCCTGAGTCTGTCCGTTGTGGCCTAGCCGAGGGCGGACGCCGCCTTGATTTCCAACCACACGGCGCGTCCCGATTCGAGGCCGAGCGCGGCGACGGCGCGCCGGGTCACGCGTGCGACGACGGGGGTGCCGCCCAGATCCGCTTGCACCCTGGCAAAGGCGGGGTCGGCGTCATCGGCGATGGCGGCGATCGTCCCCGGAAGCGGGTTGAGGACGCTCGTGTCAGCCTGTCGCGTCAGCGATATGCTGACGTCGCGCGCGAGGATGCGGACGCGGACGCGCTGGCCCGGCGGCAGACCGGCGTCGGGCAGCCACAGGCTGCCGCCGGGAAATTCGACGCGCGCCAGGTGCCAATCGGCGTCGCGCTCGGCGACGGTGGCCTCGATGACCACGCCGGTGTCTTCGCCGAGCCGGATCGGCAAGTCGACCCGCGCCAGGGTGTCCGCCAGCGGCCCCTGGGCGAGCACACGCCCGCCTTCGAGCACGACGATATGGTCCGCCAGCCGCGCCACTTCGTCGGGTGCATGGCTCACGTACAGAATAGGAATGTCGAGCTCGGCGCGCAGGCGGTCGAGGTAGGGCAGGATCTCCTGCTTGCGTGCGTGGTCGAGCGCGGCCAGCGGCTCGTCCATCAGCAGCAGTCGCGGCCTCACCGCGAGCGCGCGGGCGATCGCGATGCGCTGGCGCTCGCCGCCGGAAAGCTGGTCCGGGCGGCGGTCGAGCAGGGCGCCGATGCCGAGAAGCTCGATCACATGGTCGAGCGCGGCGGACTCGAGCGGCGCCGTCGCGCGCTGGCGGCCGTAGTCGATGTTGGCGCGCGCGGAGAGATGCGGGAACAGGCCCGCTTCCTGGAACACGTAGCCGAGTGGACGCCGGTGCGGCGGCAGGAAATGCCCGGCGTCCTGCCAGGCCTCGCCGTCGAATGCGAGCCGCCCGCCGGGCGCGCGCACCAGCCCCGCAATGCAGCGCAAAAGCGTGGTCTTGCCTGAACCGGAATGCCCGAACAGGGCGGTGACCCCGCGCGACGGCAGGTCGAGGTCGACGTCCAGGCAGAAGCTGGGATAGTCGAGCCTGAAGCGGGCAACGAGGCTCATGGATGCGCCGCCGGATAACGGCGATTGAACACGTACACCGCCAGCAGCAGCACGAAGGACGCCGCGAGGAGCCCGCCTGCCAGCACGTGGGCGCTGGCGTAGTCCATCGCCTCGGCGTGATCGTAGATGGCGATCGACAGCACGCGCGTCTCGCCCGGGATGTTGCCGCCGACCATCAGCACCACGCCGAACTCGCCTACCGTGTGTGCGAAGGTCAGCGTGATCGCAGTGAGAAAACCGCGTCGCGCGAGCGGCAGCACCACGCTGAAGAAGCGATCCCATGGCCCTGCGCGAAGTGTGGCGGCGGCGTCGAGCACGCGCGTGCCGACGGCGGCGAAGGCGTCCTTCAGGGGTTGCACCATGAAGGGCAGGGAGTAGAGGGTGGAGGCCACCACCAGGCCGGTGAAGCTGAAGGCCAGGTGATGCCAGCCCAGGTCCTGCAAGGTGCCGCCGATAACACCCTTGGGGCCCAGGGCCACCAGCATGTAGAAACCCAGCACCGTCGGCGGCAGCACCAGCGGCAGCGCCACGACGGCTTCCACCGCGACCGACCAGCGCTGGCGCGTGCGCGCCAGCCACCAGGCGAGCGGCGTGCCGAGCACCAGCAGCACCAGCGTGGTGACGCCGGAAAGCGTGAGC
>JBMOQH010000019.1:0-252246 GCA_049322795.1 Pseudomonadota bacterium
GAAACACCCGCTTGCGCGTCCGCCGGCAGGTCAGGTCGACGTCCAACGTGTGCTGCTTCATGCCCTCAGTTCCAATAGGCCAAGATGCGTGTATTTTCAGGTGAAGCGCGGGTTTTGAACAGGTTCCTTAGGCTTCTCAAGCTCACCAGATACAACGAAGCGTTGTTGCGCTTTTATAAGGCGTTAAACATCGCAAAAGAGGAACTCGTAATCTTCTTAACGGCAATACTAATTCTACTTTACCTGGCCGCGTTTGGCATATATCACTTCGAGCATGCTATTCAACCAGACAAATACGCATCAATCTTCGACGCCCTTTGGTGGGCCGTCGCTACGATTACGACGGTTGGATACGGCGATATCTACCCCATAACTATCGCGGGAAGGGTGTTCACGTTTTTTATATTGATTCTGGGGCTAGGTTTGGTTGCGGTGCCTACCGGAATTATCGCGTCGGCGCTTTCCGCTACACGCCGCAACGGCGCCAGCTAACCATCCGCCCCAGCTTGCATTCGGTGGCGGGATAACAGCATATACGCGGACTGCTATAGCTGCTTGACCAGCCAAGACGCAAGGTCGGGTTGGTCCGACGGCCCCTGGCCGCAGAATGCCGACGGTCTTGCCGGCGCGAATGAATCGGTAGGCCCGGCCGCAGGGCCTTTCTCCTCGCTCAACTGCCACCCCGCCCGGCGATGCGCACCAGGCGCAGCGCCGGTATGTCGTGCAGCAGGTTTTCCACCAGCACCGCCGGGCGACCGTTCACGCGCGGCTTGTCCGACAGCGGGTCCTCGCCCAGCGCCTCGCGCAGGGCCCGCCACACCAGTTCCGTGCAGTACACGCGCTGGGCGTCGGTGAGGTCGAAATCGAAATCGAAGCCCGCGCCCTGCGCCAGCATGTCCGCGGCGGCTCGCGCCATGCGCGCGCCGGCAGCCGCATCGTCCACCCGCAGCACGGCAAGGCGCGGCGCCCGGGCGTAATCGGCCCACGGTTCGCGCTGCACGCGGCCGTTGCGCCCCAGGTCGTCGGCCAGAACGTGAACCACATGCCAGCTGTCATCGACCCGCACCACCACACCGGCGTGCGAAAAACGCGTGTCGTGGCGATTCAGCCGCGCGAACACGCCGCTCCACAGCCCGGACCCGCCGCGCAGCACCACGTCACCCGGGCGCAGTGGCCAGTCCGGCGCTACCGGAACCACCGCGGCGACCGGCTTCGGCGTCGGCACGGCGCCCGCCAAGCTGGCCACGCACAGCACGACCAAAGCGCCACGCCACGCCCCCCGCATGGGTGATTACTTCCTCATGCCCACCTTCCACTCGCCGTCCACGCGCACCAGGTCCAGCGTACTGGGGCCGTCGGCGCCGTCTTTCGCCGACTTGACGATCACGCGGGCAGTGTTCTCGCCGGTCATTTCCACGCCGGTGATCTCGTATTCGCCCGGCCCCATGGACTGCCCCATGGCTGTACCCATCTGCAGCAGGGCCTGCGTCGGCTCGGTGCTGCGGGCGATGGCAGCGGTGACATTGCCGGCGTTGAGGTCGTCCATCCACTTCGTGGCCGCGTCACGCGCTGCGCCTTCCGGCCCGCCACAGCCGGCGACGGCAAGCGCCATGACACCGGCCAGGGCGAGGGTTTGGCCGCGGCGTCGCGCTGCATTGATCAGACGAAAGCGTAGGGTCATTTTTGCTGCTCCCTTGAGGCCTGGAGGGCGAAGCGACCGACTGGAACAAGTCGCGTCCCGAGGTTTATACCCTGCCGTGCAACCCGCGTGCGATCGATCCATCGAGGCCATCGTCGGGCCATCGCACAAACGCGGGAGGCGAATGCCGGTGTGCGTAGCGGCCAACTTGGCCGACAGGAACGGAGCCTTGCGCGGGCGCCAGCACCAGCCACGCCGCGAACCGCTGCCCTACACTTTCGCAGTTTGCCCGCTCATCGTTGCTGCGCCTCGAGCGCCAAACCCTGGACCACCGTGTCACGCTCAGCGCCTGCACCCCCGGACGCCCCCACGCCACCGCTGCTCGCCATCGTGTTTCTGTCGCTGGCAGCCGGCGCCAGTGCCATGGCGATGCGCGTCAACGATGCGCTGCTGCCGCAGTTGTCGGAACTGTTCGACGTGCCGCTCGCCACGACGGCGCAGGTGGTCAGCCTGTATGCGCTGGCGTATGGCGCCACGCAAGTGCTGTGGGGACCGGTCGGGGACCGCTTCGGCAAGTACCGAATGGTGGGATGGGCGGTGCTCGGCTGTGCGCTGGCGTCGCTGGCCTGCGCGCTTGCCGGCGATTTCGCGCAGTTGCGCGCCGCTCGGGTACTGGCCGGCATGCTGGCGGCGGCCATCATCCCGCTCGCCATCGCCTGGCTGGGCGACGTGATTCCCTACGAGCGGCGGCAGGCCGTGCTGGCGCGTTTCCTGATCGGGCAGATCATGGGACTCGCGGGGGGTGTGTGGCTGGGCGGGGTGGCGGCGGACCACCTCGGCTGGCGGGTGCCATATGCAGTCTTGACCGTCATTTACGCGATGGTCGGCGTGCAGTTGACGCTGAGCCAGCGTCGGCTGTCGATCACGGCATCGTTGACGCAGGCCAGCGCTGCGCCCCGCCGAGTGATGGGGGACTTCGGCGACGTGCTGCGCACCGGCTGGGCACAGACGCTGTTGGTCGTCGTCTTCCTCGAGGGGGCCTGCCTGTTCGGCCCGCTGGCCTTCACGGCAACACATCTGCATCGGCAACTCGGCCTGTCGCTCACCGCCGCCGGCTCGCTGCTCATGGTGTTTGGTCTCGGCGGCTTCGTCTACGCGGTATTCGCACGGCGTCTGCTGCGCCGACTGGGCGAAGTAGGCCTGGCGCGCGCCGGCGCCGCGTGCCTGTGTCTAGGGCTGGGCGCCGTTGCCGTCGCGCCGTCATGGCTTTTTGCCCTGCTGGGCAGCCTGCTGTCCGGGCTTGGCTTCTATATGTTGCACAACACGCTGCAAGTGAATGCCACGCAAATGGCGCCGCAGGCACGCGGCGCCTCGGTGTCGATGTTCGCTGCGTGTTTCTTCCTGGGTCAGGCGACAGGTGTGACGGCTACCGGATGGCTGGCCACGAGGATCGGCACCGCCCCGGCCATCGGCGGCGGCGGCGCGGCTCTGCTGTGCGTGGGCCTGATGTTCGGCCGGGCGCTGGCGCGGCGGCAGACGCCCGGGACGGCTTCGTGATGCACGCCTTTTCGGCTTGATTCACACCGGGCATCCTGTCCTGAACGGGGAAGCGCCGAATTGATCAGCGCTCCCCTGACGCCAGCGGCAGCGGCAAAGCGCGTATAGCCCCGCCGCTGCCGGAGCGTCCCTACTGCCGGCGGTAGATGACCTGGCCGGCGTCGCGGAATTCGTTCGCTTTCTCCTGCATGCCCGCGGCGAGCGCGCCCTCCGCGTCGGCCAAGCCCTTGCGCTCGGCGTACTCGCGCACGTCCTGCGTGATCTTCATCGAGCAGAAGTGTGGGCCGCACATGGAGCAGAAGTGCGCCAGCTTGGCCGATTCCTTGGGCAGGGTCTCGTCGTGGAACTCGCGCGCCTTGTCCGGGTCCAGGCTCAGGTTGAACTGGTCGTGCCAGCGGAACTCGAAGCGCGCCTTGGACAACGCGTTGTCGCGCAGCTGCGCGCCCGGGTGGCCCTTGGCCAGGTCCGCCGCGTGGGCGGCGATCTTGTAGGTGACGATGCCGTCGCGCACGTCGTGCTTGTTCGGCAGGCCGAGGTGCTCCTTGGGCGTGACGTAGCACAGCATGGCGGTGCCGTACCAGCCGATCATCGCCGCGCCGATGGCGGACGTGATGTGGTCGTAGCCGGGCGCGATGTCGGTGGTCAGCGGCCCCAGGGTGTAGAACGGCGCCTCGGCGCAGTACTCGAGCTGCAGGTCCATGTTTTCCTTGATCAAGTGCATGGGCACGTGGCCCGGGCCCTCGATCATGGTCTGCACGTCGTGCCGCCAGGCGATCTGCGTGAGTTCGCCAAGGGTCTTGAGTTCGCCGAGTTGTGCTTCGTCGTTGGCGTCGGCGATGGAGCCCGGCCGCAGGCCGTCACCGAGCGAGAAGGCGACGTCATACGCCTTCATGATTTCGCAGATTTCCTCGAAATGGGTGTAGAGGAAATTCTCCTGGTGATGGGCCAGGCACCACTTGGCGAGGATGGAGCCGCCGCGGCTGACGATGCCGGTCAGGCGCCGGGCGGTGAGCGGGATGTAGCGCAGCAGCACGCCGGCATGAATGGTGAAGTAGTCGACGCCCTGCTCGGCCTGTTCGATCAGCGTGTCGCGGAAGATGTCCCAGGTGAGTTCCTCGGCCTTGCCGTCCACCTTTTCGAGCGCCTGGTAGATCGGCACGGTGCCGATCGGCACCGGGCTGTTGCGCAGGATCCACTCGCGCGTCTCGTGGATGTGCTTGCCGGTGGACAGGTCCATGATGGTGTCGGCGCCCCAGCGGATGCCCCAGACCATCTTCTCGACCTCTTCCTCGATGGACGAGGTGACCGCCGAGTTGCCGATGTTGCCGTTGATCTTGGTGAGGAAGTTGCGGCCGATGATCATCGGCTCGCTTTCCGGGTGGTTGATGTTGGCCGGGATGATGGCGCGGCCGCGGGCGACTTCGTCGCGCACGAACTCGGGCGTGATCACCTTCTGGATGGCGGCGCCGAAGCTTTGCCCCGGGTGCTGGCGCAGCAGCGCCGGGTCGCGCACCGCGTCCAGGCGCTGGTTCTCGCGGATGGCGATGAATTCCATCTCCGGCGTGACGATGCCGCGCCGGGCGTAGTGCATCTGTGTCACGTTGCGGCCACTCAGGGCGCGCCGCGGCAGGTGCGTGTTCGGAAAGCGCAGCCCGGACAGATCGTCGGCCGCCGCGCGGGCGCGTCCGAACGCCGAGCTGATCTCGGACAGCACCTCGCTGTCGGCACGCTCGTCGATCCACGCCGCCCGGATGGGCGCCAGGCCCTGGCGCAGGTTGATCGTCGCCGACGTGTCGGTGTAGGCGCCGGACGTGTCGTAGATGGCAATCGCCTCGTTTTCCTCGCCCCCCGCCTGGGTGGTGGTGGCGGACTGCGTCACCTCGCGCATCGGCACCCGGATATCCAGGCGGCTGCCCGCCACATGAATCTTGGCAGAACCGGCGAACGGTCGGCGCAGTTCGGCGTCAACGTCGGACGCCGGCGTCAAGACGGGTTTCTGGGTGGCGTTCATCAAGGGTGACCTGTGGGGAGCGGCGGGGATTCTGGATGGCGTCGCTGAGCGGGCGCAGCGCTATCATGTTGTGGCCATGCGCTTTCGAACGGTAATCTATGCGCCGCTTCGAAGGGGTGTCAACGCGCCGATCAGGCCGCTGCAGATGCCCAACCGACCCCCCGCCGGGGTCGCCCAGTCCTCGGTCGCCCACCCCTATGAACAGCCCGGACCTCGCCGCCGCCCGTTTCAACATGCTCCTGAATCAGGTACGGGCCTGGGACGTGTCCGACGAACGCGTGCTCGATCTGCTCTCGCAGATGCCGCGCGAGGACTTCGTGCCGCCGGCGTACCGCAAGCTCGCCTACGCCGATCTGATGCTGCCGATCGGCCACGAGCAGGTGATGCTGGCGCCCAAGATCGAAGGGCGTTTCCTGCAGGCGCTCAACCTGCAGGCCACCGACGTGGTCCTGGAAGTCGGCGCCGGCACCGGCTACATGGCGGCGCTGATGGCCCGGCTGGCGGCGTTCGTAACCACCGTCGACGTATTCGCGGAGCTGGCGGAGGCCGCCGCGTTGCGTCTTGCCGAAGCCGGAGTGCGCAATGTGCGGGTGGAAACGGGCAACGCCGCAGGCGGCTGGCCAGACTATGGCCTGTACGATGCCATCATGATCAGCGCCTCGGTGCCGGTGTTGCCACAGGCATTTCTGAACAGCCTCAAGCCGGGCGGTCGCCTGGCTGCGATCGTCGGCCGCCGGCCGGCCATGCAGGCAGTGCTGATCACCCGGCGCGGTCCGGCCGACTGGCACCACCAGGTGCTGTTCGAGACCGACGCCCCACCCCTGCTGCACGCACAGGTGCCTGCGGCGTTCGAGTTCTGAGTGCCATGCGCGAGCTTTCAGTGCAGGAACTGAAGGCGGCCCGCGACGACGGCACGGCCGATCAGTGGCAAGTCATCGACGTGCGGGAGCCTTGGGAGCACGCCATCTGCGCCATGGACGGCGCGCGCCCGCTGCCAATGCAGTCCCTGCCCCACGGCGTGCAGGATCTTGACCCCCGGCGCCCGACGGTGGTGGTCTGCCATCACGGGGTGCGCAGTTTTCAGGTAGCGCTCTGGCTGGAGCGCAACGGCTTCATGGACGTAGCCAACCTCAGCGGTGGCATCGATGCCTGGGCCCGGGAGATCGAGCCCGGCATGGCCCAATATTGACGATCCAGAATTGACACCACGGTCCTGACGCGTTCCCTCGTCAACCAGCATTATCGGAATCCCACGATGAAAAGAAACTTGTTCGCCGGCTTGATCGGCGCCGCGCTGACGCTGCCGGTCACCGCCGAAGACCTGCTGACCGTCTACCAGCAAGCGGTGCAGAACGATGCTCAACTCGCCGCCGCCGCCGCCGCGCGCGACGCGGCGCGCGAGCTGAAGCCACAAGCTTTTTCGTTCGTGCTGCCGAACATTCAGGCCTCGGCCGACACCAGCAAGAGCATCCTGCGCACGCAGTCGACGAGCTTCGTGACGCCCAGTGGAAGGCAGGAATTCAACAGCAATTTCGTGCAGTTGGAACTGGTGCAGCCGCTGTTCAACTGGCAGCTGATCGCCGGCCTCGGGCAGGCCGACGCGCTGGTGCGTCAGGCGGACAACCAGTATGCGTTCGCCGAGGCGGAGCTGATGCTGCGCACGGCCGATCGCTACTTCGGCGTGCTGGCGGCCATCGACACCCTCGCCTTCGCCGAAGCCGAGAAGGCAGCCATCGGCCGGCAGCTCGATCAGGCCAGGCAGCGTTTCGAAGTCGGCCTGATCGCGATCACCGACATCCACGAGGCGCAGGCCCGCTATGACCTGACCGTGGCGCAGGAAATCGACGCCCGCCGGCAGGTCGCCAACGCTATGGAAGCACTGCGCGAAGTGACTGGCACAGGCTACGAGAATCTCGTTCCGTTGGCGGCGGACCTGCCGCTGCAGCCGCCGGCCGGAGACGATGCCGAAACCTGGGTTGCGCATGCCGCGGACAACAACCCCCTGGTGGCTGCCTCCCGGGAAGCGGTGCAGGCGGCCAAAAAGGAAATCGAGCGTCAGCGCGCCGGCCATTTCCCGACCCTGGATGCGCGCGTGACCTACCTGGACGCCAGCGCCAATGCCAGCCGTTTCGGTGCCGGCCTCGATAACGAGGACACCATCTATGGGCTGCAACTGAAACTGCCGATCTTCGAGGGCGGACGTACCAACTCCCTGGTGCGCCAGGCGCAAAAGCAGTTCCTGGAAGCCCAGCAGCGGCTGGAGCAGCAGAGCAGGTCCACCGCCCGCGAAACGCGGGATGCCTATCTGGGCGTCAACCTGTCGATCAGCCGCGTCAACGCCTTGCGCCAGGCGCTGGTGTCCAACCAAAGTGCCCTGGAAGCAACCGAACTCGGGTACCGAGTTGGCACCCGCACGTCGGTGGACGTGCTCGACGCCGAGCGCGAGCTGTTCAGAGCCAAGCGCGATCTGGCAACGGCCCGTTACGAGTACGTACTGAACGTATTGCGGCTTGAGATGGCGTCCGGCCAGTTGACTCAGGACGACTTGGCGCGCGCCAACGGTTGGCTCGAGTCGCCCTCGTCGGCACCTGTGGCCGCCGAATCCACGACGACGCCCTGAACGGTCTCGAGGTAACGCTCGATCAACGCCAGGGTGCGCGCGGTGGCGCCGCGGTGCCGGGCGACCATCGCGCGGCCGGCATCGCCCATGGCGACCCGGCGCTCGTCATGCGTCAACAGCGTCCCGAGCTGATCGCCGAGATCAGCCACATCGGTCACCTGGAATCCCGCCCCGGCGGCCAACACCTGCTCGCGCAATTCGACGAAGTTGCGCATGTGCGGACCGAACAGGGACGGCTTGGCGCAAGCGGCCGGCTCGATCAGGTTGTGTCCACCGAAGGCGCTGGGGCTGGTGCCCAGACTACCGCCGACGAACACGGCGTCGGCCGCCGCCATGAGCGAAGGCAGTTCTCCGAGCGTATCCGCGATGTAGACCGCGCATGCCGCGCCCGTATCGGCGCTGCGCTGCGCCACGTCCCAGCCCTCGTCCCGGCACAGGGCGGCCACTTCGGTAAACCGCTGCGGATGGCGCGGCGCCAGGATCAGCACGGCGTCAGGGAGCGTCTCGCGCAATTCGCGGTGCGCCTGCAGGGCTGCCGCTTCCTCGCCGGCATGGGTACTGGCAGCCAGCCACACGGGTCGAGCGATGCCCAGCCGCTCGCGCAGCGCGAGACCGGGGGCCGTATCGGTCGGCGCGGCATCGAACTTGAGGTTACCGGTCACCGTGAGCCGCTCGCGCGGCAGGCCGAGCGCCACCAGCCGTTCCCCATCGGCGGCGGTCTGCGCGGCGACGGCGGCCAGACGTTCCAGCGTCTCGCGCACCAGCCTTGGCCAGCGGGCGTAAGCGCCCGCGGAGCGCGGCGAAAGACGCGCGTTGGCCAGGATCAGGGGCACGCCCGCCCAGCTGGCGGCGGCGTACAGATTGGGCCACAGCTCGGTTTCGAGAATGACGCCAAGACACGGGCGCCGCGCGTCGAGAAACCGCCGCACGGCGCCAGGCACGTCGTAGGGCAGGTAACAGTGCTCCACGCGCCCGCCGAGGCGGCTTTGCAGATACTGCGAACCGGTCGGCGTGGTGGTCGTGACCAGCAAGGGCAAGGCCGGGTACGCTCGCTGCAAGGCCTCGATCAAGGGCAGCGCGGCGTTCACCTCCCCCACCGACACGGCATGCAGCCACACGGCACCCTGACGACCGCCCGTGCCGAAACCAAGCCGTTCCCCCCAGCGCTGGCGATACGCAGGCTGGCGCCGGCTGCGCCACAACAGGCGGCCGAATGCCAGCGGCAGGCCGACACGCAGCAGACTTGAATACAGATGACGATGGATAGACATGAATCAGCGCGATTGACGATGCCTTCTGCGGCCCCCGGTCGGCCGCGGCGGATTGCGCCGGAGCGCCTGCAGCGCCTGCTGGCGGCGGCTCAGGTGCTCGAACGCGACCCCCATGGCGTGAAGGTGGCGCGTCTGCCGTCCGGCACCATCCTGAAGCTGTTTCGCCGCAAGCGCCTGCTGTCGTCGGCGGCCTGGCGTCCGTACGCACTGCGCTTCGTGCGCAATGCGCAGGCGCTGAACGTCCTGGCCGTGCCCACGGTGAGTGTGCGCGCTTACTGGCACTGCCCGCAGGCGCAGCGGCACGTGGTGGCCTACCGGCCGCTCAAAGGCGACGTGTTGCGTGATCGGCTCGGCGACGGCAAGGCGGTCGACTGGCCCGCCCTGGCGCGGTTCGCGGCCCGTCTGCATGACCGGGGCGTCTATTTTCGGTCGCTGCACAGCGGCAACATCGTGTGTGTACCAACCGGCGGCTTTGGACTGATCGACATCGCCGATCTCCAGGTGCTGCGCGGTCCGCTCGGAACCCGGCGGCGCATACGCAACCTGCGGCCGCTGCTGCGGGACCCGGCCCTGTCGGCGCTGCGGAAGCCCGAACTGTTTGGTGATCTCATCGACGCGTACTGCCGATCGGCAAACGCCCATCCCCGGCAGGAAGCGCGGCTGCGGCGCCTGGCGTGGCGGCAATGGGCCAGGTGCACCGATCAGGGATCGGGCGCGTCAGCGTCGGGCTCGCCGTCACTGACCGGCAACCGGTAGTCGCCACTCAGCCAGCTGCCGAGGTCGGCCAGCTTGCAGCGTTCACAGCAAAACGGTCGATACGGGTTGTCGACCGACAGCGCCGCGGGCTTGCCGCAGGTGGGACAGGGCACCGTCACAGGCTGCAGCAGGCGAGACGAAACGGCACGTCCTCGTCGGCTGGCTGCGGCTTGCCAGCGTCGGTGTAACGCACGAAGCGGATGGAGAACCGGTGCCGGCCGGCACTGACCTCGGGGTAGTACTCCGAACCCAGCGGCAGCACGATGCGCAGCAACTGGTGCGCTTGCGCGGTGTCGAGCGAACGCTGATAAAACCCTTTCTGTGCGGACTCGGGCGCCGCCGCGGCCGCCTGACGGATCAGGCCCAGAATCAGCGCGGTGGCGCTGCCAAGACCGACGAAAGGGCCGCTCCAGGCATCGAGGTCACGCTGACGGGCCGCGCTCGGTCGGGCCAGCCACCAGCGGTAGGCCGGCTGATCGAAGTCGCAGTTGCCAAGCGCCAGATTGTGACGTTTGCGCAACTGGCCAATCATGTCGCTTTCCATCAGCTGCTGTGCAAACGGCAGCGGCAGCCGGTGCAGGCGATCGACTTCGCCGTCGAGCTGATCGAGCACGTCCTGCAAACGCTGGCGGTCAACCTCCGGGGCGCTTTGCATCGTGGTCAGGATGCCGGCCAGGCGCTCGAGCTCGCGGACGACTTCGGCACGCAGGTCGCTACGCGTCAGCAGGTCGGCAAGATCGAGCAGATGCGTCACCGTTGCCCGGTGATGCCAGACCTGATCGCCGCCGAGGCTGTCGTGCAGGTTGCGCAACACGAACTCGATGCGCAACAGCAGACGCATCCGCTCGTTGAGCGGGTGCTCGTAGACGACGTGCTCGGGTGGATTCATGACTCGCCAGGAGTGCCCGTCACGGCGTTTGGGTGTCGGTGCGCCCGGCAAGGCGCAGATAGCGTGCGTGCATGCTTTCCAGCTGGCGCTGCAGTGCCTTCATATCGCTGGCATTGTCGACCACGTCATCGGCGCCTTCAAGTCGCCGCTCGCGTGATGCCTGGGCCGCCAACATGGCCTCGCACTGAGCCGCTGTCATTCCATCACGCCGCATCAGCCGCGCGATCTGCAGCGCGACCGGGACATCGATGACCAGAATGCGCTGCACCAGGGCCCGCAGCGGCGGCGATTCGATCAGCAGCGGCGCGTCCAGAACACAGTACGGCGCGCGGATCTGCGCCAGCCGCGCGCGGATTTCGTCGCGAATCAGCGGGTGCAGGATGGCTTCCAGGCGACGCCGCTCGGCCGCATCGGCGAACACGATTTCGCGCAGGCGCCGCCGATCGAGCGTGCCGTCGACCTGCAGCACCCCCGGCCCGAATGCCGCGCCCACCGCCGCCAATCCCGGCGAGCCTGGCGCGACGACATCGCGCGCCACCTGATCGGCGTCGACGACCGGCACACACAGCTGACGGAAAAACGCTGCTGCGGTGGATTTTCCGGACGCGATGCCGCCCGTGAGCCCGACCACCAGCATCAGAATGCGGCGCGCCAGTAGGCGGCGCGCAGCGCCTCACCCCACATCAGATTGATCCAGCCCGCCACGGCGAGAAACGGTCCGAACGGGAACGGCTGCTGGCGCGCGTGGGCGCCGCGGACGATGCTGACGACCCCATAGACGGTGCCGACCAGCGACGCGAGCAGGATGCATGCCGGCAACGCCTGCCAGCCAAGCCAGGCGCCGAGCAGCGCCAGCAGCTTGAAGTCGCCGTAACCCATGCCCTCCTTGCCGGTCATCCACTTGAAGGCGTGATAGACCAGCCACAGGCTGAGATAGCCGGCGGCTGCGCCGATGACGGCCGAGCGCAAGTCTGTGAACGTGCCCGCAAGGTTGACCAGCAGTCCGGCCCAGATGCCCGGCAGGGTGATGGCATCCGGCAGCAGCAGATGGTCGATGTCGATCCGTGTGAGCACCAGCAGTGTGAGGCTGAGGCCCACCGCCGCCAGCGCGGCGAAACTTGGCCCGAAGCGCAGCGCGGCGGCACCTGCCAGCAGCCCGGCCGCCAGTTCCAGCAGCGGATAACGGGCGGAAATGGGCGCCTGGCACGCTGCGCAGCGGCCGCGCAACCACAGCCAGCCGACCAGCGGCAGGTTGTGGCGCCAGGCTATCGGCGCCTTGCAGTTGGGACAGTGCGATGCGGGGAAGGCCAGATCGAAGCGTTCGTCGGCAACCGCTACGCCGCCGTCGGCCTGCCACTGGCGCTGCAACATGGTCGGCAGGCGATACGCGACCACGTTGAGGAAGCTGCCGATGACCAGCCCCAGCAGCGCGCACACGCCGGCGAACAGCGCCGTGTCATTGGCAAGCAGATCGAGCAAGACGTCGGCTCAGAAAACCGACGCGAGCTTGAAGATCGGCAGGTACATGGCAATCACCAGACCGCCGACGATGACGCCCAGTACCGACATGATCAGCGGCTCCATGAGGCTGGTCAGCCGGTTGACCATCTCGTCGACCTCCGCCTCGTAGAAATCGGCCACCTTGCCCAGCATGTGATCGACCGCGCCGGATTCCTCGCCGATCGCCACCATCTGGTTCACCATGTGGGCGAACAGGTTGGTGTTTTCCATCGACGTGTGCAGGGTGCTGCCGGTGGCCACCTCGTCGCGAATCTGCCGGATCCCCTTCTCGTACACCACGTTGCCCGCGGCGCGGGCGACCGATTCCATCGCTTCCACCAGCGGCACGCCGGCGCCGAACATGGTGGACAGCGTGCGCGCGTAGCGCGCGACTGCGCCCTTGCGGACGATCTCGCCGATCAGGGGCACACGCAGCAGGGCCGCATCGAGAAAATCCCTGAACCGCTCGGACCGGCGGTGCGCCTGCACCGCACCCATGGCCGAACCGGCCACCACCATCAGCGCAATCCACCACCATTCGCGGAAACCACGCGACAACTCGACCACCCACGCCGTGAGGGCCGGCAAGTCGGCGCCAAAGTCCTTGAACAGACTTTCGAACTGCGGGATCACGAACACCAGCAGGATGGTGGTGACGATGAAGCCGACCGCGATGACCGCCGCAGGGTAGAACATCGCGGACCGGATCTTGGCCTTCAGCGCCTCGGATTTCTCCAGATACACCGACAGCTTGGCGAGCACGCCGTCCAGAATGCCGGCCTGCTCGCCGGCGGCCACCAGGTTGACGTAAAGGTCGTTGAACTGGCGCGGGTGCTGCGCCAGGGCTTCGTGCAGGCTCAGACCACCCTCGACCTGGCCCTTGATGGCCATCAGCAGCTCGGTCATCGCCGGGTTGTCATGGCCGCGACCGATGATGTCGAACGAGGACACCATCGGCACGCCCGACTCCAGCATGGTGGCCAGCTGCCGCGTGAAGTACGCGACGTCCGGCGCCGTGACCTTCTGGCGGGATTCCAGCAGCGCGGATTTTGGCTTTACCTTGGCACGCAGCACGCCGCGCTTGCGCAGCTGGTCGCGAACAAAGGCCTCATCGGCGCTCTTGATCTGGCCGCTCAGGCGCTTGCCGGAGCGGTCCACGCCGGACCAGTTGAAGGTGCGCACGCGCTCGGCGGTGGCGGTACGGGTTGCCATCGGGGACGTCACTCCTTGGTGATGCGGCGAATCTCGCTCAGGCTCGTGACGCCCTCGCGTACCTTGGCGAGGCCGGCCTGGACCAGATCGGCGATGCCTTCTTTGGCCGCCTGTTGCGCGATGTCGATATCGGACACCTCATGCATGATGAGCTTTCGCATGTCTTCCGAAATCGGCATGACCTGATAGATGCCGACGCGACCCTTGTAGCCCTCGGTGCACTGGTCGCAGCCCACCGCCTCGTAGACCGTCAGCCCGGCGTCCACTTCTTCCTGCGAAAACCCCTCGCGCAGCAGCGCCGCGGGCGGCAGGTCGAGCGGTTTCTTGCACAGCTTGCACAGGCGCCGCGCCAGGCGCTGCGCCATGACGAGGTTCAGCGCGGCTGCCACGTTGTAGGACGGCACGCCCATGTTCATCAGGCGGGTGATGGTCTGCGGCGCATCATTGGTGTGCAGCGTGGCCAGCACCATGTGACCGGTCTGCGCCGCCTTGACGGCGATTTCCGCCGTCTCCAGATCGCGAATCTCACCGATCAGGATCACGTCCGGATCCTGGCGCAGGAACGAGCGCAGCGCGGCGGCGAAGGTGAGCCCGGCCTTGACGTTCACGTTGACCTGGTTGACCCCTTCCATGACGATTTCGACCGGATCCTCGGCCGTCGAGATATTGATGCCGGGCTGATTCAGTTCCCGCAGCCCGGCATACAGGCTCATCGTCTTGCCGCTACCGGTGGGCCCGGTAATCAGGATCATGCCGTAGGGCTTGTGCAGGTTTTTTTCGAACAGCGCGCGCTGCTCCGGGTCGAAGCCGAGCTTTTCGACGCTGAGCAGTCCACCGCCCGCATCCAGCACGCGCATGACGATTTTCTCGCCGTACAGCGTCGGGCAGGTACTGACGCGAAGGTCCACCGTACGCTGGCGCGACACCTTGAGCTTGATGCGACCGTCCTGGGGCACGCGCCGCTCGGCGATGTCGAGCCGCGCCAGCACCTTGACGCGGGCGGCCAGGCGGTTGGCGAGCCCGGGCGGCGGCGCGGCCACCTCGCGCAGGATTCCGTCGATTCGGTAACGCACCCGGTAGCGCTTTTCGTAGGGCTCGAAATGCAGGTCGGACGCACCCTTGCCGATCGCGTCCAGCAGCAGCTTGTTGACGTAGCGCACCACCGGCGCGTCGTCGACGTCGATGTTGGCACCACCCGTGTCCGGCTCCTCGTCCGCCATCACCAGGGCGTCGAGATCGGCGTCGTTGATGTCGTCGAGCGGCTGGGCGTCCTGTGAGCTGAGCAGTCGCCCAACCAGGGCCATGAGCTTGTCGTGAGCCACCAGAATGGCTTCCGTGCTCAGGCCCGAGCTGAACTTGATCTCGTCGAGCGCGCGGTAATCGGTTGGATCGGACAGGGCCGCGAACAGGCGATTGCCCCGCCGAAACAGCGGCATCGCACGGTATTTGCGAACAATCTGCTCGCTGACACCGTGCATGCTGAGCACGGCCGGATCGATCGCGTCGAGGTCCAGCACCGGCAGGCCGAACTCGGTCGAAGCGCACAGCGCGACCTGCTCGGCGTCGTAGCCCCCCTCCTCAACCAGGTAGGAAACCAGAGACATTTCCCGCGCCGCAGCGGTCTGGCTCGCATGCGCGGCCTCGGCATCCGTCAGCAGGCCCACACTGGCCAGGCGCTTGGCCAGGCCGATCAAGGTCACTTGGGTGCTGGGGGTGGCCATGCGTGCGAGGCTATTTTCTACAGGCTGACAAACTGGACGCGGGTTGACCGTCCGTACTATGTACACCGCCCCGTCCCGACCGGCAACGCAAACCGGCCACGAATGCACCGCCAATGGTAGCGTTGCCCGGGCTTGGGTGTTTATCGGCGCATTGCGGGTCGGACTTGAAGCTTGATACAGGGGCGGCCACGGATTCCTCAGCGCCCACGCCAGACCTCGCCCTGACAAGCACCGACCGTGCCGGGTCGATAAGGTTTTGAGTTCTGGCCACACCAGACGGGTGTTCGTCGGCTATTCATGAAAGGCCAGCCGGCGCGAACGCGCCCGCGGCGAGGCGGATAGCGGACGGACGGACGGACGGACGGATCAATCAGCATTCGAGGAGCGATGGCATGAAGCGATTTTGGCCGGGTGTGGCCCTTGCAGCGGCGGTTGGCGCGCAGGCGGCCGACGACCCGCGGCTGCAGCCGGGGCAACTGCGACTGCTCGATCTCGACCGCGCGCAGCTGCGGGAAGTAGTGCCAGGCGCGGTCTACATGCGGCATTGGTTCGGCAGCCATCAGAGCACTGCCCTGTTCCGCTTCCCGCCGGCAGCCGCCAGCGCCGCGCCCGCCAAGCTCGCCTTCCACAGCCACGGCACGGAGTTCGCGGTACAGCAGGCAGGCGATTCCGAAATCATCGACGAACGCCGGCGCCGCTATGCGCTCAAGGAAGGCGACGTCGTGCTGGTGAAGGCCAACGTGCGCCACACCGGCAGCTTCGGGAACACCGAAAACCGCATCCTGAGCGTGGTCACGCCGGCCCGGCCGGAATACCCGCCCGAGGATGGTGCGGCGTATTTCCCGGGGCATGGCCAACCGGCTGCGCTTGCGGCGCCGGCCCGCACCGATTTCGCCGGGCCCACGGTGCGAACCCTGTTCAACCTCGCCACCGTGGAGTCGACACTCGGCGTTTATCCGGGCGGCGCGGTGGCGTTCGCCCACTGGCACGGGGATGACGTTAGCGTCGCCGTGACGCGCCTGCGCGGCGAGGGCGCCGGACATCAGCCGGCCGAGCACGCCGTCCACGGCGAGGAACTGGCCTGGCTGGTGCGTGGGGAGATGCGCTACCTGTCGCCCGGCCTGGGCGAGGTCACCGCAGGGCCGGGTCAGGCGGTGGTGCTGCCGCCGTACCGGGCACACAGCGCGCAGTGCCTGACCGACGAGTGCCTGATCGTTTCGTGGCACAGTCCGCGGCGCGACGAATGGGGCCCGGAAGGAAGTCTGCCGCCGCTCGCATTGATCACCACGGGCGCCGGCGCAGTGGCCAGCCATCATCCCGCGCAGTGCCCATGCAAGAAGGACGCTCAGGTGAGCAGCGCAAATTCGCGGTGAAACGCTGAAGAATTCTGCGCGTGCCATTTTCATTGCGGCGGCATGACCTGCAGGCCGGGCATCATGGGCCGATGCCCCAGCACGTTACCGGTGGTTGCCCCGAACGGGAACCACCGAATAATGCAGAGCATTGCCGCCGATACCCGTTAAGCTCGCCTCCCGTCGCGATCTGCCGCGGCATCTCTATCCCCTCACTCCAAGGAAAGGACGACATGCGATCGAAGGGCTGGAACTGGCGTGGTGGCCTCGCGTGCAGCATGGCCGCCGCGTTATTCGGCTGTGGCGGCGCGACGGCGCCGGAGGCTCCGCCCCCCCGTCAGGTTTCCATCACCGCCGCTCAGGCGGCGGCACGGCCGGTTGAGGTGCTGGAAGAGTCGGTTGGTTTCATCGACACCCTCACCGCACCGTTGGTGGCGGCCGAAGTGGCCGGCCGGCTGGTCGAAGTGAAAGTCGACGTTGGCCAGGCCGTCAAGGCCGGCGATGTGCTGGCCCGCATCGATGCGGTGGACTACGAAAACGAGCTGCGCTCGGCGACGGCCGAAGTCGGGCGCCTGCAGGCGCTGGTCGACAACCAGCGCCGCGTGGTGGACCGCTTGCGTAGCCTCGGCCGCGACGAGTTCGTGTCGGAGACCGCGCTCGACGAGGCCGAATCGCAGCTGAAGGCGCTCACCGAACAGCTGGCAACCGCCGGCGCGCGGCGCGACATCGCCGCCCGCGGCGTGAGCAAGACCACCGTAATGGCGCCCGTCGATGGCGTGATCCAGCAGCGCCTGGTGTCGAAGGGCACGTATGTGGCCAACGGGCAGGCGCTGTTCGAGATCGCCACCCGCGCCATGCTGCGCGTGCACCTGCCGCTGCCGGAAACGGTGCTCGGCCGCGTCGCGGTCGGTCAGACCGTATACCTGACCACCCCCACCGCGCCCAACCAGCGCGTTACCGGCCGCGTGAGCGAACTGCGCCCGCGCGTGAGCACCGGCAGCCGCGCCGGCGAGGCCATCGTGGAGTTGCCGAACCCGGGCGACTGGGCACCGGGCGCCAGCGTGGTCGGTCAGTTGGTGCTCGAACGGCGCGAGTCGGTCGTGGTGCCCGCCGTGAGCGTAGTCCTGCGCCCGGCCGGACAGGTCACCTACCGCATCGATGGCGACACCGCGCGACAAGTCAAGGTCGAAGTCGGCGAGCGGCTCGGCAGCGAGATCGAAATTCTCTCGGGGCTCGAAACGGGCACCCAAATTGCCGTTGACGGCGCCGCCTACCTGTCCGACGGCGCAAGCGTGAAGCTGCGGGAGCAAGGCTCATGACGCTACCGGAAATCTCCATCAAGCGGCACATCTTCGCGCTCATGCTGAGCCTGCTGATCGTGCTGTTCGGGCTGATCTCCTACCAGCGCATAGGCGTCGACCGCTACCCGCAGATTCAGTTCCCCGCCGTGTCGGTCATCACCACGCTCGAGGGCGCCAACCCCGAGGTGATCGACGCGGCCGTCACCAACGTCATCGAGAGCGCCGTCAACAGCACGCCCGGCATCGAGCGCATTGAATCGCAATCCCTGCCGGGCACGTCACTGATCGTGGTGATCTTCAAGCTCGGCAAGGACGTCGACGTCGCTTTCAACGAGGTGCAGACCAAGGTCAGCCAGGCGCTCCAGCGCCTGCCCGACGACGTGGATGCGCCGGTGGTGGCCAAGCTCGAGACCGGCTCGCAAGCCATCATGTGGCTGTCGCTGGAGGGGGATCGCACCGACCCGCAGCTCGACACCTACGCCCGCACGGTGCTCAAGAAGCGCCTGGAGACCATCGACGGCGTCGGCGAGGTGCAGCTCGGCGGCGTGCAGGAGCGCGCCATCCGCGTGAACGTGGACCTCGGCCGCGCGGCGGCGCTGGGCGTGACCGCGCAGGACATCACCGCCGCGCTGGCCAACGAGCACATGCAGCTGCCGGGCGGGTTTCTGGTCGGCGGGCAGACCGAACACCTGATCAAACTAGACCAGGAATATCACTCGGTGGCCGAGATGCAGCGCCTGGTGGTCGGCCACCGCGACGGCGCGCCGATCCTGCTCAAGGACGTGGCGCGGGTGGACGACTCGGGCAAGGATCGCCGCCAGGCGGCCTATCAGGCCGGCAAGGTCTCGATGGGACTCGGCATCGTCAAGATCAGCAATGCCAACACGGTCGCCATCGCCAACGAGGTCAAGAAACGCCTCGACACCGAATTCCGCCCGGCGCTGCCGCCCGGCATGAGACTGTCGATCGCCTGGGACGACAGCGAGCACGTCAACCGCACCATCGCGGCGCTGACCGAGCACATTTACCTCGGTGCCGCGCTGGCGGCGTTGGTGGTGTTCGTGTTCCTGGTCAACTGGCGCGCCACCGTCATCATCGCCCTGGCGATTCCGGTGTCGCTGCTGGCGGCGGTGCTGATCATGTATTTCATGGGCTACACGCTCAACACCATGACCATGCTGGCGCTGCTGCTGCTGATCGGCGTGGTGGTGGACGACGCCATCGTGGTACTCGAAAACATCCACCGGCACATGCACGAACGACCCGGCGATCCGCTGCGCGCGGCGGCCGAGGGCACGCAGCAGGTCTATTTCGCCATCATCGCGGCCACCTTCGCGCTGGTGTGCATCTTCGGGCCGGTCATCTTCATGGAAGGCATCATCGGCCTGTTCTTCGAGTCGTTCGCGGTGGTGGTCACGGCCGGCGTGCTGGCCTCGCTGTTCGTGGCCGTCACGCTGACGCCGATGCTCTGCTCGCGCCTGCTCAAGGTGGAGGTGCACCAGGGGCGCCTGGCGCGCGCCAGTTTCGCCGCCATGGGCGGGGTCGAGGCGGCCTATCGGCGCGCCCTGCGGTGGGTTCTGCGGTGGCGCTGGACCACGGTGGCGCTGGCGATACTGGTGGTGCTGCCGGCCGGGGTGCTGTTCGGTGTGATCGGCAAGACCTTCGAGCCGGACGTCGACGAGAACGGCTTTCTGGTCACCTTCAAGACCCCGCTCGGGTCGAGCCTGGCCTATTCCGAGGAGCGCATGCGTGAGGTGGAGGCGCTGTTGGGCAAGGAGCCGGAGATCCGGGATTACTGGTCGTCGGTGGGCCTGGGGCCGGTCGGGCAAGTGAGTCAGGGCATGGTGTTCGTGCGCCTGGTGCCTGCGGAAGAACGCGCGGCGCACCAGTACGACGTGATCCGCCGCGTACAGGGCAAGCTGGCGGAGATTCCCGGCATCGAGGCGTTCGCCGGGCGTGTGCCGGCGGTGCAGGGCGCGCGCGGCGAGCCCTTGCAGTTCGTGCTGCGCGGTGTGGACCTGACGCGCGTGGCGGAACTGGCCAAGGACCTTCATTCGAAGCTGTCCGCCGAGCAACCCGATCTCGGGTACCTCGATCTGGACCTCAAGCTCGACCTGCCGCAGTTCAAGCTGCACATCGACCGCGTCCGCGCGGCCAGCCTGGGCCTGAATGCCGCCACCGTGTCGCAGGCCGTGAACCTGCTGATGGGCGGGCAGGACGTCGCCTACTTCAACGACGAACCCGGCGACGGCGAGCGCTACGACGTGCGCGTCAAGGCCGTCGAGGGCCAGGTGACCCGGCCCGAGCACCTGCGGCGCATTTACCTGCGCAGTGCGAGCGGCGAGCTGGTGCGTGCCGACACGGTGGCGCGCTTCGAGGAACGCCTGGGGCCGGCGCTGATTGCCCGCTACGACCTGCGCTACGCGGCCAATTTCTACGCCGAGCCGAAGATGCCGCTCAACGAGGCCATCGCGGCCGTGCAGGCCACCGCCGGCCAGCTGCCGGAGGGCTACGAGCTGACCATGGTGCGCCAGACCAAGGACTATGCGGACACCGTGCGCATCCTCAGCGGCACCTTCGGGCTGGCGCTGGTGCTGCTGTACATGGTGCTGGCAAGTCAGTTCAACTCGCTGGTGCAGCCGTTCATCATCATGGTGGCGCAGCCGCTGGCGGCGGTCGGGGCGCTGTTCGGCCTGTGGCTGCTGGACATGACGCTGAACATCTACTCGATGATCGGCATGGTGCTGCTGGTGGGTCTGGTGGCCAAGAACTCGATCCTGCTGGTCGATCTCGCCAATCAGCTGCGATCGGACGGCCAGGACATCGACGCGGCATTGATGGAAGCCTGCCCGGTGCGCCTGCGCCCGGTGCTGATGACCTCGCTGACCATCATCCTGGCCATGCTGCCGGCCGCGCTGGGCTTCGGCACCGGCTTCGAGGCCAACGGGCCGCTGGCGGTAACCATCATCAGCGGCATGATCAGCTCGACCGTGCTCACGCTGCTGGTGGTGCCGGCGCTGTATTCCCTATCCGAGCACGGTCTGGCCCGCATGCGTCAGCGGGCTGGGCACGCCGCGACGGCGGCCCGCTCTGCATGATCGTGGCCGTCATCCGACGGCCCGCCGGGCCGCTGCCCGACGCCGTATTCCCCGCACACGGCCGCCACCAGGCGCCCTGCGCGGGCATCGCTCAGGGCGTACTGCGTCTGTACGCCACGACGTTGGGCGACGACCACCTTGGCGGCGCGCAAGCGCGCCAGGTGCTGCGACAGCGCGGACTGGGCGATTGGCACCCGCAGGTTCAGTTCGGACACACTCATCGGCCGCTCGGCCAAGGAACACAGCAACAGCAGACGGTGCTCATTGGCGAGGACCTTGAGCATCGCCGTGGCGTGACTCACGGCGGTTCGTTTGCCTGGGTCAGTCTTGGGGTCGCGCGTCATTGTTGTTGATTCGTTGTTGTTGCTTGTCGGTGCGGGCGCCCGAAGATTAGAAGTTGCTAATGCAGCGTGCGTGTGACCCATTACCCATTTGCATGCGAGCGGCACCAGGAGGTACCCATGAACGCGGACGTGTTGCCTTTCTTCGACGGGCCGACCGGCAGCTGGTCCTACCTGCTGATCGACCCCGCCAGCCGGCAGGCGGCCATCGTGGACCCCGTCCTCGATTACGACGCCGCCGCGGCGCGTACCGGCCGGACCGGCGCCGATCGCATCCTGCAGGCGGCGCGCGAACGTGATCTCGACGTCGTGTGGCTGCTGGAAACCCACGCCCACGCGGATCACCTCACCGCCGCCGCTTACCTCAAGGCGCAGCTCGGCGCCCCGCTGGCGGTGTCCGCCGGCATCTGCACGGTGCAACAGACCTTCGCCCGCATCTTCAACCTTGGCGCGGGTTTCCCGATCGACGGCTCACAGTTCGACCGCCTGCTGCACGACGGCGACAGCCTGCCGCTGGGAAACCTCACCATCCATGTGCTGGCAACGCCCGGGCACACCAACGACAGCGTCTGCTACCAGATTGGCGATGCGGCATTCATTGGCGACACGCTGTTCATGCCGGACGTCGGCAGCGCGCGCTGCGATTTTCCGGGCGGCGATGCCGCCACGCTGTACCACTCGGTGCAACGCCTGTATGGCCTCGGCGAGGCAACGCGCCTTTTCGTGTGCCACGACTACCCACCGGCCGGCCGCCAGGCCGAATGCGAAACCACGGTAGCGGCCCAGCGTGCCGGCAACATCCACCTGCACGACGGCGTGGGTCTTGACGCCTACGTCGCCATGCGCACCGCGCGCGACGCCACGCTGGCCGTGCCGCGGCTGATCCTGCCGTCGATCCAGGTCAACATCCGCGGCGGTCGCATGCCGCCCGCGGAGGACAACGGCGTGTCTTACCTGAAACTTCCTCTTGACGTGCTGTGAGGATGACATGACGCACTTCACGCCCTGGACGGCGCTCGGCGGCGGGCTATTGATCGGCCTGTCGGCGCTGCTGCTGTTGTATCTGAACGGCCGCATCGCCGGCATCAGCGGCATCCTGAACGGCGCCCTGGCGCGCCCGGCGGGGGACACCGCCTGGCGGGTGGCCTTCGTGCTGGGCATGCTCGCCGGCGGCGCGGCCTTCTGGTGGCTCACGCCGCACGCGTTCGTGCCGCGGCAGGGCTTTCCGCTGCCCCTGTTGCTGGTGGCCGGCTTTCTGGTGGGCTTCGGCACGCGTCTTGGCAGCGGCTGCACCAGCGGGCACGGCGTATGCGGCCTTGGCCGGCGTTCCCTGCGCTCGCTGGTGGCGACCATCACCTTCGTCGCGTGCGGCATGGTGACGGTATACGTGATGCGCCACCTGCTCGGGGCGCAGCCATGAGCCGGGTCGTGACCGCCGCGCTGTGCGGGGTGTTGTTCGGTGTGGGCCTGGCGCTGGCGCAGATGATCGACCCCAACAAGGTGCTGGCCTTTCTCGACGTGACCGGCGCGTGGGATCCGAGCCTGGCCCTGGTGATGGGCGGCGGCGCCGGGCTGACCGCGCTGGTGTTTCCCTGGGTGCTGCGTCACCCGCGCCCGCGGCTGGACAGCCGGTTTCATCTCCCGACCAAGCAACGGCTCGATCGCCGGCTGGTGGCCGGCGCCGGGCTGTTCGGCATCGGCTGGGGGCTGGCCGGCTATTGCCCCGGCCCGGCGCTGGTCGCGCTCACGATCGGAACGGCCGAGCCTTGGCTGTTCGTCGGCGCGATGATCGCCGGCTCGCTGGCGTGCAAGGTGTGGCTCGATAACGGCGGTTGAAGGCCGGGCGCTGGCGATGCGCCCGGGTTCGGTGTTTAATACGCGTGGATTTCACTGTCTACTGAATTTTCGAAAATCATGGAAACGACGCCCCTGGTCCGCGACTTCGTCATGCACTTCGGCGAGATGGGCAGTCGCTGGGGCATCAACCGCACCGTCGGGCAGATTTATGCCCTGCTGTTCGTGTCGCAGCGTCCACTGCACGCCGACGAGATTGCCGAACGGCTGGGCATTTCGCGCTCCAATGTCAGCGTGAGCCTCAAGGAACTGCAAAGCTGGCGCCTGCTGCGCATCAGCCGCCCGCCGGGTGACCGTCGCGACCACTTCGCCACGCCGGACGACGTGTGGCACATCTTCAAGACCCTGGCCGAGGAGCGGCAGCGGCGCGAGGTCGAGCCGACACTGTCCATGCTGCGCGAGGCCATGCTGGCGCAACCGCAGTCGCCGCAGGACGAGCACGCCCAGCAGCGCATGCGCGAGATGTACACGCTCATGGAGGCCCTGACCGGCTGGTTCGCGCAGGTGCAGCGCCTGTCGCCGCCCACGCTGCTCAGATTGATGGCGCTCGGCGGCAAGGTGACGAGCCTGCTGGCACTGCTGCCCGGTGGACCCAGCAGCCGCGACGCCGACGCGGGCGGGAGCGCCGCATGAACGCGCTGGCCGATCCGCTGCTGCTGGCGCGCCTGCAGTTCGCAGCCAACATCAGCTTTCACATCCTGTTTCCGGCCATCAACATGGCCTTGGCGTGGCTGCTGCTGTATTTCAAGCTGCGCGCCCGCGGGGCCGACGGCGCCCCCTGGCAGGCGGCCTACCGCACCTGGGTCAAGGTGTTCGCGCTGTCGTTCGCGCTCGGCGTGGTCAGCGGCGTGACCATGAGCTTCCAGTTCGGCACCAACTGGCCGGGCTTCATGCAGCGCGTCGGCAACATCGCCGGACCGCTGCTCGGCTACGAGGTGCTGACGGCGTTTTTCCTGGAAGCGACGTTTCTTGGCGTGATGCTGTTCGGCCAGCGCCGCGTGTCCGAGCGCATGCACTTGACGGCGACGGCGCTGGTGGCGGTGGGCACCAGCCTGTCGGCGTTCTGGATCCTGGCACTCAATTCCTGGATGCAGACCCCGGCCGGGCACGTGATGATCGACGGTCAGGCGCACGCGGCGAGCTGGTGGGCGGTCATCTTCAACCCGTCCTTCCCGTACCGCTTCTCGCACATGATGCTGGCGTCGGGCCTGACCGCCGCGTTCCTGGTGGCCGGGCTGTCGGCCTATCGGCACCTGCGCGGGGAGCGCAGCGCGGAACTCGCCGTCACCCAGCGCGCCGCGGTACGCCTGGCCGCGGTATTGATTCCAATTCAGATCGTGGTCGGTGACCTGCACGGCCTGAACACGCTCGAACATCAGCCGGCCAAGATCGCCGCCATGGAAGCCATCTGGGACACCGAGCGCGGCGCCGACCTGCGCCTGCTGGCCTGGCCGGACGAGCGCACGCGCAGCAACCTGTTCGAGCTCACCGTGCCGGACGCGGCGAGCCTGATCCTGACGCACGACCGCCACGGCGAGGTGCGGGGCCTGAACGAATTTGCCGACCACCCGCCGGTGGCGCCGCTGTTCTGGGCGTTTCGCGTGATGGTCGGCGTCGGCGGGCTGATGCTGCTGGTCAGTTGGCTGTCGGCCTGGCAACTGCGCGCCGGCGGCGCGCCCGGACGGTGGACACAGCGCGGCCTGCTGGCGATGACGTTCTCCGGCTGGGTGGCGCTGCTCGCCGGCTGGTACGTGACCGAGATCGGCCGTCAGCCGTGGATCGTTTATGGGCTGCTGAGGACCGCCGATGTGGCGTCCGACGTGCCGGCGGCCCACATCGGCATCAGTCTTGCGCTCTACCTGACGCTGTACGCCGTGCTGATCGTGGCGTACGTCTGGGTGCTGTTCTACATGGCGCGCAAGGCGCAGCAGGCGACGGCGGAGGTGGCGTGATGGAGCCGATGCTGCCGCTGATCTTCATGGCGCTGATGGGCATCGCCATGCTGGCCTACGTGGTGCTGGACGGCTTCGACCTTGGGGTCGGCCTGCTGCTGCCGCTGGTGGACGACGCCGACAAGGACCGCATGATTGCGTCCATCGGGCCGTTCTGGGACGCCAACGAAACCTGGCTGGTGCTGGGCGTGGGCATTCTGCTGGTGGCCTTCCCGCACGCTCACGGCGTGGTGCTGACGGCGCTCTACCTGCCGGTGGCGTTCATGCTGGCAGGGCTGATCCTGCGCGGCGTGGCCTTCGACTTTCGGGTCAAGGCGCATGCCGATCACAAGGCGCTGTGGAACCGGGCCTTCGTGGCCGGCTCGGCGCTGGCCGCCTTCGCGCAGGGCTACATGCTCGGCAAGTACGTGCTCGGGTTCGCCGAGGGTCTGTGGCCCACCCTGTTCGCCGTGCTGATCGGGGCCTGCCTGATGGCCACCTACACGCTGCTCGGCGCCACCTGGCTGCTCATGAAAACGGGCCCTGCCCTCAAGCGCCGGGCCGCGGCGTGGGCTCGCCGCGCGCTGTGGGGCACGGCGCTAGGGCTGGCGGCCGTGTCGGTGGCCACACCGCTGGTCAGCGAGCGCATCTTCGACAAATGGTTCGCCATGCCGCAGTTCATCCTGCTCTTGCAGGTGCCGCTGGCGACGGCGGTGCTGCTGCTGGTGGCGGACCGGCGGCTGAAACGCCTGTGCCGCGAGGACCTGCAGCGCCCCTGGGAACCGTTCGCCTGCGCGGTGGGGCTGCTGGCGCTGGCGGCGCTTGGCCTGGCCTACAGCCTGTATCCGTTCCTGGTGGTGGATCGCCTGACCGCCTGGCAGGCGGCGGCCGCGCCCGAGTCGCTCAAATTCATTCTGGTGGGGGTGCTCATCACGCTGCCGGCCATCGTCGCCTACAGCGTGTACGTGTACCGGGTGTTCTGGGGCGAGTCCGACGCCTTGAGTTACGAGTGACGTGCAAGCGCGGTTACCATCGCTTTTTCACCCGTGCCAGGAGGCTGCCCCATGCTGACCAAAGACGATATCCGCGGCGTGTCCGCCATGATTCCGACGCCGTGCAAGGAAGGCCAGGGCGGCTGGCAATACGAGAACTCGGTCGATCTGGACGAGACCGCCCGCATGATCGAGCAGCTGATCGCCGCCGGCATCGGCTCGATCGCCGCCAACGGCACCACCGGCGAGTGCGCCGCGCTGACGCTGGAGGAAAAGCTCGCCTTCACGCGCACCATCGTCGAGGTCACGCGCGGCCGGGTGCCGGTGTTCGCCGGCATCACCACGCTCGGCACCAAGGAGACGGTGCGTCAGATGCGCCTGTTCCGGGAACTTGGCGCCGATGGTGGGTTCGTCGGCCTGCCGCTGTGGCAGACGCCCACCATCACCAACTCGGTCAAGTTCTACGCCGATCTCGCCGAGGCGATGCCGGACATGGGCCTGATGGTTTACGCCAACCCGCTGTTCTTCAAGTCGACTTTCCCGGTCGAGTTCTGGGAAGGCGTCGGCAAGCATTGCCCGACCGTGGTCACCTGCAAGTACGTCGGCAACCTGATGGACCCGCAGAACATGCTCAAGGACCTGCCGGCCAGCATGGACGCCGCGCCGCAGGTGCAGTTTCTGCCGCTCGACTTCGCCGCCCCCATGGCCTACGAGCTGGTCGGCGATCGCCTCAAGGCCATGTGGTCGACCAGCTGCGCGATGGGTCCGGAGCCGGTAGTGGCGCTGCAGCGCGCCATCGAGGCCGGCGACAAGGCGCGCATCGGCGAGATCATGCACGACCTGCACGGCCTGCCGAACGCCATCCCGGACTTCAAGGAGTTCTCCAAGTACAACGTGCAGGTGGAAAAGATCCGCTGCAACGCCGCCGGTTACATCAAGGCCGGCCCGTGCCGGGCGCCTTACGAGGACCTCCCGGACGACTGGCGCGCCCTGACGGTGGCCAGCGGCAAGGCCTGGGCCGAGCTGTGCGCGCGCAAGTACCGCTGAGGGTGGCCTGAGAAACCTGTCCTTCGGAGCGTGACCGGGGATCGCCCCCGGTTGCGCCCATTCCAGTTGCCACATGCGCCCGGCCAGCGGCCGGGCGCATGCCGTCCGCGCCGCCTCAGAGCGCCGGCTGGTGCCGGCGAATGACGAAGGTCGCCACCGCGGCGGCGACCAGCAAGGTGCTGAAGGCGAGGAAATAAGTCGGCAGGCCGAGCTGCATCTGCAGCAGCACGCCGCCGGCCAGCGGGCCCAGAATCGAGCCAATGCGCCCGATGCCGAGCGCCCAGCCGACGCCGGTGGAACGCGCCCGCGTCGGGTAGATGTAGGCCGTCAGGGTATTGAGGCCAATCTGCCCGCCGAACGCGAAGAACCCGCAGCAGAACACCAGCACCAGCAGCAGCGGCAGCGACTGGCCGACGCGTCCGGTCACCAGCACGCTCACCGCCGCCAACAGCAGGATGCTCGGCAGCATCCAGCGCGTGCCCCGACGCGACGTCCAGGGCGCAAGTATCAGCGGCCCGATGGCGCCGCCCAGATTCAGGGCCACCGTGGCCCAGGTGGCGAAGCGCAGCTCGAAGCCGGCTTCCACGACCAGGCTCGGAATCCAGCTGATCAGGAAGTAGACGGCAATCAGGTTGGTGAAGAAGGCCGCCCACAGCTTGAGCGTGTCACTCCCATACCCGGGCTCGAACAGCGCCTTGACCGGGAACCTGGCCGGCCTTTCAGGCGCCGCAGCCGCCAGGACGCCAGCGCTGGCCGAGGGGTCGATGCGCCTCAGGATGGCCAGCGCCGGCGCGGTGTCGCCGCGGTTCACCAGAAAGCCGATCGATTCCGGCAGCACCCGCCACAGCACCGGCAACACCGCCAAAGGCGCCAGTCCCCCGACGATGTACACCGACGGCCAGCCGAAGCGCGGCAACAACCAGGACGCCAGCAGACCGCCCAGGATGCCGCCCAAGGGAATGCCCAGGAAGGTCACCGCCACGCACAGGTTGCGGTGGCGACGCGGCGCGTACTCGCTGATCAAGGCCGTGGTGTTGGGCAGAGCGCCGCCAAGTCCGAGCCCGGTCAGAAACCGCATGGTCAACAGCTGCTCGAAGTTCTGCGACGCCGCCGTCAGCAAGGTGAAGCTGCCGAACACCACCACGCTGCCCAGCAGCGCCGGGCGACGCCCGAATCGATCACCGAGCGGACCGATCAGCAAGGCGCCGACCGCCATGCCGGCCAGCCCCGCCGCGAACACCGGCCCCATGGAGGAGCGCTCGAGGCCCCAGGCGACGGCCAGCGCCGGGCCAGTGAAGGCCGCCGCCTGCACGTCGAAGCCGTCCAACAGCACGATCAGCGTGCACAGACCGAGCACCCACCACTGCACCGGCGCCAGCGGACGCTGGTCGATCAGCTCAGTGACCGCTCCCGACTGCCCCGCGGCATCGCCGGAAGGCGCAGCAGCCATTACCGACCGCCCGGCATGAGCCCGCTGATCAAGCCGCGGACCGCCGCCGGCAGGTCAGCCGGCAACACCACCAGCTTGCTGTTCTGTCCGCCGGCCAGTTCGCGCATGGCCTCGATGTACTTCTCACCGAGCAGGTAGACGACCGGCAGCTCGCCGGCCGCCGTCGCCTCGGCCACCTTGCGGATGGCGGTCTGGCTGGCTTCCGCCAGCACCACCTGCGCCTCGGCGTCGCGCCGCGAGGCCTCCAGCCGACCCTCGGCTTCCAGGATGGCGGCTGCCTTCTCGCCGTCGGCGCGGGTCACCGTGGCGCGACGGGCGCGCTCGGCGGCGGCCTGCTCCTCCATGGCGTGCTGCATGGTCGGCGAGGGCTTGATGTCCTGAATCTCCACCGTCTTGAGCGTAATGCCCCAGTCGGCGATGTCGTCCGAGATGGCCGCCTTGAGCTTGGCCTTGATCGCCTCGCGCGAGGACAGGGCGTCGTCGAGGTCCATCTCGCCGACGATCGAGCGCAGCGAGGTCTGCACCAGGCTCTGGATGGCGAAGATGTAGTTCTCGACACCGTAGACCGCCTTCTCCGGCGAGATGATGTTGATGTACGCAATCGCGTTGGCGATGATCACCGCGTTGTCGCGGGTGATGACCTCCTGCGCCGGCACATCCATCACGATGTCCTTGGTGGTCACCTTGTAGGCCACCGTATCGATGTACGGAATGATGACGTTGAGGCCCGGATTCAGCGTGGCCTGATACTTGCCAAGGCGCTGCACCACGTGCTTGCTGCCCTGCGGCACGATGCGCACGCCAAGGCCGATGGTGACCACCACCAGCGCGAACAGGAACAGGGTAACGACAAGTCCGGGCATGATTTGGCTCCGTGGGATTGGGGATTGGACGAGGGGGTGTCAGTCGCGCTTTTCGACGATCAGCGTATTGCCGGAGAATTCCTTCACGTACACCCGGTCGCCGGTGGCGACCGGCGCGGCGCAGATGAACTCCCACTCGTCGTCGCCCAGCAGCGGCGTCGTGAAGCGCACCACACCCCGCTTGTCGCCGTGCGGCGCGCGCACCACGCGGCCGGCCTCGCCGATGGCCGCCGCTCGGGCATTGCCGGCGCTGGTACGGTCCTTCATCAACGGGCGCAGGTAGCGGAACCAGGCGAACGTGAGCAGGCCGGACGACACGGTCCAGCCGAGCAGCTGCCAGGCGAGGTCGAGCTCGGGCGCAAACCACAGCATGGCTCCGACCAGCAGCGCACCAAGACCGAACCAGAACACGAAGAAGCTCGCCAGGAACAGCTCGGCGATCAACAGTGCCATGCCGAGCGCCAGCCAGTGCCAATAGACCATTGCGTCCTCCCCGGGCGAGACCGGCCGGCATCATACCCGCGCCCTACCGTGCACGTGGAAATGCCGAGAATTTCCGCCCCTGCCGTTTCTGTGCTCGTTGCATCAACGGTCATGCCCGCGATGCGCTCCATCAATCAATGGCTTGCGCCGTCGCTTGATGCCAGAGGGGCGTTCTGGCCCGCGCGGGAAATCCGGTGATTCCCTGTTTGCTCTTGACGAGGCGGCAGCGGCTCATTTGAATGGGCGCAGGGCTTTCTGGAGTGCCCCCGCGGCTGGGCACGCAACGCACAGGCGCCGGGTGCAGCCCAGTGTCGGCGCGCGAGAGCATGGAGGTATCGCCATGACGCGCGAACTTGCTCTGCTTGACCGGCTGATCCGGTCCGGCACGCTGGATCTTGAAACCGCCGACGGTGTCCGCCATCGGGTCGGCAGCGGGTCGCCGTGCGTTCGCTGGCGTCTTTCGGGGCAGGACACCTTGCGTCGCATCGTGGCCGATCCGGATCTCGAGCTCGGCGAGGCCTACATGCGTGGCGAGTGGCAGGCCGAGCCGGGTCGGCTGGCGGACCTGCTCGCGCTGCTCATGCGAAACGCGGGCGAACTCGCCGGGCAGGTGGGCCGTCTGGCGCGCCTGCCGCAGCTGCTGTGGCAACAACTCAACCGCGTGCGCGCCAGTTACCGCAACGTGGCCAGCCACTACGACCTCGACGAGTGGCTGTTCCGGCGCTTTCTGGACGCGGAGATGTACTACTCATGCGCGTATTTTCCGCAGCCGGGACTGGACCTCGAGGCCGCCCAACGCGCCAAGGCCGAGCACATCGCGGCCAAGCTGTGCCTGGCACCGGGCATGCGCGTGCTCGACATCGGCAGCGGCTGGGGCAGTCTCGCCCTGCACCTGGCAAAGCACCACGGCGTGGAGGTGACGGGACTCACGCTGTCCGCCCGCCAGCTCGAAGTGGCCGAACGCAATGCCCGCGAGCGTGGCCTTTCCAAGGGCGTGCGGTTCATGCTGCAGGACTACCGTCAGCATCAGGGCCGCTATGACCGTATCGTGAGTGTCGGCATGTTCGAGCACGTGGGCCGGCCGTTCTACGCCACCTTCTTTCGCCGGGTGGCGACCAACCTCGAAGACGGCGGCGTGGCGCTGCTGCACAGCATCTGCCGCCTCGGCCCGCCCGGGGTGACCAACCCCTGGGTAAGGCGCCATATCTTTCCGGGCGGCTACAACCCGGCGCTGTCCGAGCTGATGGACGGCATCGAGCACAGCGCGCTCAAGGTCACCGACGTCGAGGTGCTGCGCCAGCACTACGCGCTGACGCTGAGCGCCTGGCAGGCCCGCTTCCAGCGGCAGCGGGCGGCCATCGCCGAGCGCATGAGCGAGCGCTTCTGCCGCATGTGGGAGTTTTATCTGGCAGCGTCGGAGGCGGCCTTCGCGACCGGCTCGCTCGCCGTGGCGCAGGTGCAGTTGGCGCTGGATCACCAGGCCGTGCCGCTGACCCGCGATTACCTTTACCAGACGCCGATCGCCCAGCCCCTGCGCCGGGCGGGGTGAGGCTTTTTACGCCGCGTGCGGCGTGCCTGACGCCGCACGCGGTGCCCAACGGGCTCAGCTGGCGCTGGCGGCGAGCGCCTGCTCGATGTCGGCCAGGATGTCGGCGGCGTTCTCGATGCCGATCGACAGGCGCACCATGTCCGGCGTGACGCCGGCGGCGGCCAGTTCCTGCGGGTTCAGCTGGCGGTGCGTGGTCGACGCCGGGTGCGTGGCGAGCGACTTGGCGTCGCCGATGTTGACCAGCCGCGTGATGAGCTTGAGCGCGTCGAGGAAGCGCACGCCGGCGTCGTAGCCGCCCTTGACGCCGAACGACAGGATGCCCGACGCGCGGCCATTCAGATATTTCTTCGCCTGCGCATGGTCCGGATGCTCCGGCAGGCCGGCGTAGGACACCCAGCCCACCTGCGGGTGGGCCTTCAGGTACTCGGCGATCTTTTGCGTGTTGTCGCAGTGGCGGTCCATGCGCAGCGACAGCGTCTCGATGCCCTGCAGGATGAGAAACGCATTCATCGGCGCCATCTGCGCGCCCATGTTGCGCAGCGGCACCACCCGCGCGCGGGCGATGAAGGCGGCCGGGCCGAAGGCGTCCGTCATCACCGTGCCGTGGTAGGACGGGTCCGGCGTGCTGAACTGCGGGAAACGGTCGGCGTGCTCGGCCCACGGGAACTTGCCGGAATCGACGATGACGCCGCCCAGGCTCGTGCCGTGGCCGCCCATGTACTTGGTCAGCGAGTGGATGACCACGTCCGCGCCGTGGTCGATCGGCCGGCACAGCGCCGGCGTGGCGACGGTGCTGTCCACTACCAGCGGCACGCCGGCGGCGTGCGCCACGGCGGCGATGCCGGCCAGGTCCGGCACGTGACCGGCCGGGTTGCCGATGGTCTCGCAGAACACCAGCTTGGTCCTGCCGTCGATGGCGGCCTCGAGCTGGCCGAGATCGTCGTGGTCGACGAAGCGCGTCTCGATGCCGAACTGCGGCAGCGTGTGGGCGAACAGGTTGTAGGTGCCGCCGTAGAGCTTCTTGGTCGACACGATGTTGTCGCCGACCCGCGCCAGGTTCATCACGGTGTAGGTGATGGCCGCCGAGCCCGAGGCCAGCGCCAGCGCCGCGATGCCACCCTCCATGGCCGCCACGCGCTGCTCGAGCACGTCGTTGGTCGGGTTCATGATGCGGGTGTAGATGTTGCCGGCGACCTTCAGGTCGAACAGGTCGGCGCCGTGCTGGGCACTGTCGAAGGCGTAGGCGACCGTCTGGTAGATCGGCACCGCCACCGACTTGGTGGTCGGATCCGGCGAGTAACCGCCGTGGATGGCGAGCGTTTCGAGCTCCATCGGACTGCGCTCCGCGGGTGGGCTGGCCGGGCGCCCGGGGGTTCCGGCGCGGCGGCGCGCGACTATACCATCGGGGTTTTCGCCGACCGGAGAGCGTCATGCAGACCACGCCCCTTGGCCGTACCGGCATCACGGTCAGCCGCCTGTGCCTGGGCACCATGACCTTCGGCGAGCAGAACAGCGAAGCCGATGCCCACGCCCAGCTCGACTGCGCCGTCGGCCACGGCATCAACTTCATCGACGCGGCCGAGATGTACCCGGTGCCGCCGCGGCAGGAGACGCAGGGCCTCACCGAGGCCTACATCGGCTCCTGGCTCAAGGCCCGCGGCGGGCGCGACAAGCTCATCGTCGCCACCAAGGTGGCCGGCCGCTCGGCCGAGCTCGCCTACGCCCGGCCGTTCGCCATCCATCCCGACCGGCGCAACATCGAAGCCGCCGTCGACGCCAGCCTGCGCCGCCTGCAGACCGATTACCTCGACCTCTATCAGGTGCACTGGCCGGACCGCAGCACCAATTTCTTCGGGCGCCTCGGCTACCAGCACCAGCCCTACCCGGACGAGGTGCCGATCGAGGAAACGCTGGACGCGCTCGGCGAGCTCGTGCGCGCCGGCAAGGTGCGCGCGGTCGGCATCAGCAACGAGACGCCGTGGGGCGCCATGCGCTACCTGGCTCTCGCCGAACAGCGCGGCCTGCCGCGCGTGGCGAGCATCCAGAATCCCTACAACCTGCTGAACCGCGTGTTCGAGATCGGGCTGGCCGAAATCGCGCTGCGCGAGGACATGGGCCTGCTGGCGTACTCGCCGCTCGCCATGGGCGCGCTCAGCGGCAAGTACCGGCACGGCGCCCGGCCGCCCGCGGGACGCCTGACGCGGTTCGATCGCTTCAAGCGCTACAGCACGCCGGCCGGCGAGGCGGCGGTCGAGCAGTACGCGCTGGTCGCCGAGCGGCACGGGCTGAACCTCGCCCAGATGGCGCTGGCCTTCCTGTTGCGACAGCCGTTCCTGACCTCCGCCATCATCGGCGCCACCACGCTCGAACAGCTCGAAAGCAACATCGACGCTGCCGATCTGGTGCTCAGCGACGCCGTGGTCCAGGCCATCGAAACCATCCACGCCGCGCAGCCGAATCCGTGCCCATGACGATCGATCTCTACGGCCACCCGTGGTCGGCGCCGACGCGGGAGGTGCGCATCCTGTGCGCGGAACTGGGCGTCGACTACCGCTTCATCGAGGTCAAGCAGGCCGAAGCCGGCGATTACCTGCCCGAGGCGCTCAACGCCGCCTGCAAGGTGCCGATGATCGACGAGGGCGGCTTCATCCTCGGCGAGGCGCACGCCATCCTGCGTTACCTCGCCGCCACGCGCGGCGCCGACGCGTGGTACCCGGCCGAACCACAGGCCCGCGCCCGGGTCGATCAGTGGCTGGACTGGCAGGCGCTGCGCCTCGGGCGCCTCGCCGCCCAGCTGGCGCGCGAGCGGCACTTCAAGCCCGGCCCGGCGGACACGGCAGCGTGCGCCGAGGCCGAGCGTTTGCTGGGGCTGATCCTGCCGGAGCTCGACATGGAGCTCAAAGCCGCGCCGTTCGTGTGCGGGCCGCAGCCGACGCTGGCCGACATCGCCATCTTCACCAGCGCCGAGTATCTGAAACTGGCCGGTTTCGATCTTGGCCCGTATCCGGCCCTTTGCAGCTGGTTCGAGGCCTGCGCCGCCCGCTTGGACTGGCCGGCGGACACGCTGCCGGCCTGACGCGACAGCCTTATTCGGGCACCACCCAGTCGATCGTCGCCGTGCCGCTGCCGGGCGCGAGGATCTTCGCCAGCGCCGGCAGGGCGGCCCGCATCTGTTGGTCGAACTCCCACGGCGGGTTCAGCACCAGCAGCCCACAGCCATGCAGCACGCCGCCTTGCGGCAGCGGCGTGAGGCGCAGCTCCACGCTCAGCAGGCGCCGCAAGCCCGCAGCCTTGAGCGCGCGCTTCAGACCCGCCACCGGCGCCTCATCCTTGAGCGGATACCAGAGTGCGTAAACGCCGGTGGCAAAGCGCCGGTGCGCGGCGACCAGCTCGCCGGCCGCGCGCGTGAACTCGTCCGGCCGCTCGTACGGGGGGTCGATCAGCGTGAGGCCACGCCGTTCGCGCGGCGGCAGCAGCGCCTTCAGTTCCTGGTAGCCGTCCGTCTTTCGGGTGTCGATGGCGCCGTGGCAGGCGGCGTGCAACGCGTCGAACTCGAGCGGGTTCAATTCACAGCCGACCAGCCGGTCCTGCGGGCGTGCCAGCGCCGCGGCGATCAGCGGGGAGCCGGGATAGCGTCTGGGTGTCGCACCGTCACCCAGCAGCGGGCGGATCACCGCCAGGTAATCGGCCAGCGCCGGCGGCAAGGGGCCCGGAGCATTCAGCAGGCGGACGATGCCGTGGCGGTATTCGCCGGTCTTCTGCGCCGGCGCGGCGGCGAGGTCGTAGTCGCCGGCACCGGCGTGGGTATCCACGTAAAACCAGGCGCTGTCCTTGCGCGACAGGCCGCGCAACAGCGCCACCAGGCAGACGTGCTTCATCACGTCGGCGAAGTTGCCGGCGTGAAAGGCGTGGCGGTAATTCATGGATTCAGCGTTCGGCCGGTGAGCCGAGTGGCCGTGGCGGGGCCGGCTGACGGCCCCACCCGGCAGCGGCGCGGACTACTTGGCGGCCGCGATGTCGAGCAGCTCGATCTCGAACACCAGCGTCTGGTTGGGGCCGATGGCCCGGCCAGCGCCCTGCTCGCCGTAGGCCAGTTCCGGCGGCAGCACCACCTTCCACTTCGCCCCCTTGGGCATCATCACCAGCGCTTCCTGCCAGCCGGGGATGATCTGGTTGACCTGGAAGCTGGCCGGCTCGCCCCGCTTGTACGAGCTGTCGAATTCGGTGCCGTCGGGCAGCGTGCCCTTGTAGTTGACCTTGACCGTGTCGGTCGCCTTCGGCTTGGCGCCGCTGCCGGCGGCCAGCACCTCGTAGAGCATGCCCGACTCGGTCTTCTTCACGCCCTTGGTCTTGGCGTAGTTGTCGCGAAAGGCGGCGCCGTCCTTGGCGTTCTTGTCGCCCTGGGCCTTGGCCTTGCCTTCCATGTCCGTGCGCAGCTTGTCGAGCGCCGCCTGCAGGGCCGCCGGCTCAGCGGCCGGTTTGTTGCCGGCCAGCGCGTCCTTCAGGCCGTCGGCGGCAGCCGTGGCATCCAGCGGCAGCCCGTCGCGCTTGGCGTTGGCGCCGAATTGGTAGCCAATGGCGTAGGCCGCCTTCTGCTCGTCCGTGGTCAGGGTCGCGGCGACGACGGTGGTGGAAAACACGGCGGCGACGGCCACCGGCAGCAGGGTACGAAACATGGGGTTCTCTCGTATGGCGGTGAGGACGCTGCGGCAGGCGCCGCGCAAAAAAGCGCGCCATGATCCCACAATGCCTCTTGCTTGGGGCGCCGGCGGCGAGCTATAAGCCACCCCCTGACTGCGAATTTCCTGTGTGTCGCGGGGCAAGCCAACGACGCAGCGAAAATGAATGTTCATTCGCATGACTGATCCAGAGGAAGGAGCCTCATGCCCAATCTGACATCCGCCGATCTGGCGGCCCTGGTCGATGCCGACCACGGCCTGCTGAGCCCCCGCATCTACCACGATCGGGACATCTATCAGCAGGAGCTCGAGCGCCTGTTCACGCGCTGCTGGCTGTTTCTGGCGCACGAGAGCCAGTTGCAGAAACCCGGCGATTTCTTCGCCACCTACATGGCCGAGGATCCGGTGCTGGTGGTGCGCCAGAAGGACGGCTCCATCCGCGCCTTCCTGAACCAGTGCCGCCACCGCGGCATGCGCCTGTGCCGGGCCGACGCCGGCAACGCGCGGGCTTTCACCTGCTCCTACCACGGCTGGGCGTACGACACCGCCGGCAACCTGCTCGAGGTGCCGTTCGAGAAGGAAGCCTACGGCGCCGTCGACAAGGCGCGCTGGAGCCCGCGCCGGGTGCCGCGCGTGGAGGTCTACAAGGGTCTCGTGTTCGGCTGCTGGGACGCGGACGTGCCGCCGATCGCCGATTACCTCGGCGACATGGCCTGGTACGTGGACCTGTTCCTGGACCGCATGCCGGGCGGCACCGAGGCCATCGGCGGCGTGCACAAGTGGGTGATCCGCTGCAACTGGAAATTCGCCGCCGAGCAGTTCTGCTCGGACATGTACCACGCGCCGTTCAGCCATTCCTCGCCGGTGATCGCGAGCCTGCCGCCGGACATCGACCCCACCCAGGCCGGCTGGCCGATGAAGGGCAAGCAGTTCAGCTCGGCGCTCGGTCACGGCACCGGCTTTTTCATGGACACGCCGGAGTTCCTGTTCCCGCTGCTCGGCGAGACCGCCGCCCCCTACTACATGCAAAGCGGCGCCCAGCAGGTGAGCGAGCGCCTGGGCGACGTGCGCGCCGTGCGCATGAACGGCGCTCACATGACGGTATTCCCGACCCTGTCGTTCCTGCCCGGCATCAACACGCTGCGCGTGTGGCACCCCCGCGGGCCGGACGAGATCGAGATCTGGGCCTGGACGCTGGTCGACAAGGCGGCGCCGGCCGAGGTGAAGGAGGCCTACCGCAAGGCGGTGCTGCGCACCTTCTCGCCGGGCGGCATCCTGGAGCAGGACGACGGCGAGAACTGGACCGAGATTCAAAAGGTGCTGCGCGGGCACATGGCGCGCCAGCAGCCGTTCAACGCGCAGATGGGGCTCGGCATGGACCGCAGCGACGACCCCGACCTGCCGGGCCGCATCGGCTACGTGTACGGCGAACTCGCCGCGCGTGGCATGTACCGGCGCTGGCAACAGGTGATGGGCGCGCAAAGCTGGGCCGAGCTTGCCCCGCGCGGCCTGGGCGAGGTGGCGAGCCATGGCTGATGCCTTCCTGCCGGCGCGCGTGGCGCCGGACCTGCAGCAGGAGATCGAGCAGTTCCTGTATTCCGAAGCGGCGCTGCTCGATGCGCGGCAGTTCGACACCTGGCTCACGCTGCTGGCGGACGACCTGCATTACTTCATGCCGACCCGCCGAACGATGCAGCGGCGTGAGCGCGACCTCGAAATCTCGGCCCCTGACGAGGTGGCGCTGTTCGACGAGGACAAGCCGTCCATGGTGGTGCGCGTGCGGCGCCTGAATACCGGCCTGGCGTGGGCCGAGGAGCCACCCTCGCGCACCCGGCATCTGGTCAGCAACGTGCGCATCGAGGAGCTGCCCGGCGGCGAGTACGCCGTGCGCAGTTACTTCGCGCTTCACCGCAACCGCCTGGAACGGGACGTGGATCTGTTCTTTGGCGAGCGCATGGATACCCTGCGCCGGGCCGACAACGCCTACGGTTTCGTCATCGCCCGGCGCACCATCCACCTCGATCAGGCCACCGTACTGGCGCCGAACCTGTCGATGTTCTTCTGAGCTTGTTGACAATCATTCGCATCCGCGATGGAATGAGCCTCGCCTGACCATCCGGGAGTGCCAGTCCCATGTATGTGTGCGTGTGTCACGCCGTAACCGATCGGGCCATACGCGCCGCCGCGCAGGGCGGCGCGTGCAGCCTTGCCGAGCTGGCACAGACGCTGCGCGTGGCCACCGGCTGCGGCAAATGCGCTGTGCTTGCGCAGGATCTGCTCGCCGCGTCCGATCGCAGCGTGGCCCCCGGTCCGGTGGCGCTGCCCCTGTCGGCCGACCCTCTGCACGACGGCACCCACTTCCCCGACAGCCCGGCGGGGCGCCGGTTTCCGGCCCTTATAATCGGCCCATCCCAAACGAAGGAGGCCGACCATGAAAGGCGACGCCAAGGTCATCGATTACCTGAATCGTGTCCTCAAGAATGAGCTGACCGCCATCAACCAGTACTTCCTGCATGCGCGCATGGCGGACAACTGGGGCCTGAAGAAGCTCTACAAGAAGGAATACGAGGAATCCATCGACGAGATGAAGCACGCCGATCGCCTGATCAAGCGCGTGCTGTTCCTGGAGGGCCTGCCGAACCTGCAGGATCTGGGCAAGCTCTACATCGGCGAGAACGTGCGCGAGGTGCTGGAATGCGACCTGCGTCTGGAGCACGAGGCGCTTCCGCTGCTGCGCGAGGCCATCGCCCACTGCGAAAGCTGCGCCGACTACATCAGCCGCGAGCTGCTGGAGGACATCCTGGAAAGCGAGGAGGAGCACGTCGATTGGCTCGACACGCACCTGGCGCTGTTCGACAAGATCGGCGAGCAGAACTTCCTGCAAAGCATGATGGGCGAGTGAGGGCACCCGCATGAGCAGCGCGGACGGATTGTTCCAGCCGGCTCGCATCGGCGGCCTCAGCCTGCCCAACCGGGTGGTGATGGCGCCGATGACGCGCTCGTTCTGCGGCGACGCCGGCGTGCCGGGGCCGGAGGTGGCGCGTTATTACGCCGCACGGGCGGCCGCCGGCACCGGTCTCATCTTCACCGAAGGCACGGTGGTGGACATGGGCCCGGCGCGCGGGTATCTGGGCGTGCCCGGCCTGTGCAATGACGCGCAGGAGACAGCCTGGCGCACGGTGACCGACGCCGTGCACGGCGCCGGTGGACGCATCATGGTGCAGCTGTGGCATGGCGGGCGGCTGGCGCATCCGCGCGCCACCGGCGGCGCGCAGCCGCTGGCGCCGAGCGCCACCACCGCAAGCGGCGTGTACGTGGATGCTGCGGACCCCAGCACCTTCGACGGGCATCTGGCCTACGCCGAGCCCAAGGCCATGACGCAGGCCGACATCGACGCGGTGACCGCGGGCTTTGCCGAGGCCACGGTACGTGCCCGGCGGGCCGGCTTCGACGGCGTGCTGTTCCACGGCGCGAGCGGCTACCTGATCCACGAGTTCTTCAACGCCGACAGCAACCGCCGCACGGACGCCTACGGCGGCGACGCCGCCGCACGGGCACGCTTTGCGGCCGACATCGTGGCGGCCTCGCGGCGCGCGGTGGGCGCCGATTTCCCGCTGCTGATGGGCCTGTCGCAGTTCGCGGTCAACGACTTTGCCTGGCAGACCTGGACCGATCCGCAGGAGCTGGCCGCCACGCTGGCGGTGCTGAAATCGGCCGGCGTGGACGGCTTTCACGTCGCCGCCCACCGCATCGGCACGCCGGCGTTTGCGCCCGCCGTGGACGCGGCGCAGCACGGCCTGGCCTGGCACGTGCGGGCGCTGTCCGGGCTGCCGGTCAGTGCCGCCGGCGGCGTCACCTACAGCACCGGCATCGGTGAGTCGCTGATGGGCGTCGAGACCCAGCTCACCGACCCTGCCGAGGCGGCCGAGACGTTGCGCACCGGCGATGCCGACCTGATAGCCGTCGGTCGCGCCATGCTCGCCAACCCGGACTGGGCCGCCAAGGTCCGCGCCGGCCGCTGGCAGGATCTGAAACCCTTCCGGCGCGAGATGCTGGGCGAGCTGGCCTGACCCAGCCCGCTGCGCCATGCAGCGCGAGCCCGAACCCGAACTCATGGCCGCCGCCGAGCAGGCGGCGGCCTATGCGGCAGCGGATTTCTCGGCCCCGCATCAGTTCCTGGTGGACCAGATACATCGCCTGCTGCCCGCCCTGCCGACCACTGCGCGCGTGCTCGATCTGGGCTGCGGCCCGGCGGACGTGACGATCCGCTTGGCGCGTGCCTTCCCAACGTGGCGGATCGACGGTGTGGACGGCGCAGAGGCCATGCTCGCGCTCGGCCGGGCGCGGGTGCGGGCGGCCGGGCTGGCAGCCCGTATCGCGCTGCATCACGCCGTGCTGCCACACGACCCTCTGCCCGGCATGGGCTACGACATCATCGTCAGCAACAACCTGCTGCATCACCTGAACGACGCTCAGGTGCTGTGGAAAACGCTGCGCGCCGCAGCGGCGCCGGGCACCTTTGTGTATGTGACCGACTTGCGCCGGCCCGCCGACGCCGCCGCGCTGCGGCGGCTGGTCGAGACCTACAGCACGCCCGAGCCGGCCGTGCTGCGGCGCGATTTCGAGGCCTCGCTGCGGGCGGCGTTCACGGCAGCGGAGGTGCGCGCGCAGCTCGACGCCGCAGGCCTGCCGCATCTGGCCGTCACCGAACTGACCGACCGCCACCTGGCGGTGGTCGGTCGGGTCAAATGAGCAAGCGCGGAAAAATCCCAACCCAGGGATTTTTCAGGTCGGTGCGCCCAGGCACATGCCCACGATGCGCTCCATGAACAAAGGGCCAACGCCTTGCCTTCATGCCGCGACCTCCTGTCCCGGACGGCAAGCGCCGAATCGATCCGCCCTTCCCTGCGCACTGCGTCGGCAGCCTCGTGCGGTTGACCCATGTCCAAGGGCTGACACCTTGCACCGCCTATAATCGGCGCCCCTACGCCCTCTCCGGGCCGCCACTGACACGTCCAGCTGCAGGAGTCTGCGATGAACACGACCGAACTCGAAGCCACCGTCCGCGCCATGACCGCCCGCGGCAAGGGTCTGCTGGCGGCCGACGAGAGCAGCGGCACCATCAAGAAGCGCTTCGACAGCATCGGTCTGGAGTCCACCGAGACCAACCGGCGCGACTACCGGCAGATGCTGTTCACCACCGAAGGCCTGGAGCAGGCCATCTCGGGCGTCATCCTGTACGACGAAACCATCCGTCAGAGCACGGACGACGGCCGCACGCTGGCCGGCATCCTGCAGGCCAAGGGCATCGTGCCCGGCATCAAGGTGGACAAGGGCACGCTGGCCATGGCGCCCGGGAGCGCCGAGAAGCTGACCGAGGGTTTCGACGGCCTCGCCAAGCGCTACGAGGAGTACTACCGGCTCGGCGCGCGCTTCGCCAAGTGGCGCGCGGTGTACACCATTACCGACCACCTGCCGTCGGCCCGCAACATCCTGCTGAACGCGCAGGGCCTGGCGCGCTACGCCGCCATCACCCAGCAGTCGGGCCTGGTGCCGATCGTGGAACCGGAAGTACTGATGGACGGCGCCCACACCCTAGAACGCTGCGAGGACGTGACTACCGCCGTGCTGAATGCGGTGTTCGACGCCCTGGCGGCCGAGGGGGTGGCGCTGGAACTGATGGTGCTCAAGCCCAACATGGTCATTTCCGGCAAGGAGTGCCCGGTGCAGGCAAGCGCGCAGCAGGTTGCCGAGGCGACCGTGCGGTGTTTCCGGCGCACCGTGCCGGCGGCCGTGCCGGGCATCATGTTCCTGTCGGGCGGCCAGGGCGACGCCCAGGCCACCGAGAACCTGAACGCCATCAACGCCCTGTCGGCGCACCACCCGTGGGCCTTCAGCTTCTCCTACGGCCGCGCCCTGCAGGCGCCGTCGCTGAAAGCCTGGGGCGGCAAGAAGGAAAACATCGCGGCCGGCCAGAAGGCGCTGCACAAGCGCGCCCTGCTGAACGGCGCCGCCTGCCGCGGCGAGTACACCGCCACCATGGAACAGGCGGCCTGAAGGCCGTCGCCGGCCGGTCGCTGCGAGGGACTTGTCGCCCATGAGCAATCGGGCCGGCGTGCTGCTGGTCAATCTCGGCAGCCCGGCCGCGCCGACCGCCGGCGCGGTGCGCCGTTACCTCAAGCAGTTCCTGAGCGACCGGCGCGTGGTGGATCTGCCGGCCGCGCTGTGGCAACCGATTCTGCGCGGCATCATTCTCAACACCCGCCCGCGCCGCTCGGCGCGGTTGTACCGCTCCGTCTGGACGCCGCAAGGCGCGCCGCTGGTCGTCAACACCGCCCGCCAGGCACAGGGCTTGGCCGATCGCCTGTCAGCACAGGGCGTGGCGGTCGCCTACGCCATGAGCTATGGCGCGCCCGCGCTCGCCGACGGTCTGGCGCAACTGGCCGACTGCGGACGGATCGTGGTGCTGCCGATGTTCCCGCAGCATTCGGCCAGCACCCAGGGGGCGGTGTTCGACGCCCTGGCGGCGGCGCTGCGATCGGCCATGCGCCTGCCGAGTGTCGATTTTGTCGCCGATTTTCACGATCACCCGGCCTATATCGCCGCGCTGGCGGCGCGTGTTCGGGCGCACTGGTCCACCCACGGCCGCGGCGACCGCCTCCTGATGTCCTTCCACGGCCTGCCGCAGCGCAATGTGGACCGTGGCGACCCTTACGCCGATCAATGCCGGCGGACAGCGGAGCTTCTGGCGCAGGCACTCGACCTCGGCGCCGCGGAATGGCAACTGTGTTTTCAGTCCCGCTTCGGGCGCGCGCGCTGGCTGGAGCCCGCCACCGATGCCGTGCTGCGCGACTGGGGCGGGCAAGGGCTGCCCCGCGTCGACGTGATCTGCCCCGGCTTTGTCGCCGACTGCCTGGAGACGCTGGAAGAAATCGCCATCGGCGGCCGGCACGCGTTCCAGGGTGCCGGCGGCGGCGAGTTTCATTACATTGCCTGCCTCAACGACAGCCCGCCGTGGCTGGACGCACTGGCCGACCTGGTGCGTGCGCGGCTGGCGCCGGCCGGTTCCTGACGGAGTTGCCCATGCACGCCAATGTCGATCCGGCCGAGACGGCCAAGTTCGATGCCCACGCCGGGCGCTGGTGGGACGCCACGGGTCCGCTGCGCACGCTGCACGAGATCAACCCGGTGCGGCTGGCCTGGGTTGCCGGGCACACGCGGCTGGCTGACGCGCGCGTGGTGGACGTCGGCTGCGGCGGCGGCGTGCTGAGCGAGGCGCTGGCCCGGGCCGGGGCGCGCGTGACCGGCATCGATCTGGCGGCCGACGCGCTTTTGGCGGCGCGCGAGCACGCCGCCGAGCAGGGTCTTGCCATTGACTACCGCGAGCTGTCCGCGGCCGACCTGGCCGCCGAATCGCCGGGCCAACACGCGGTGGTCACCTGCATGGAGCTGCTGGAGCACGTGCCCGACCCGGCCGCCTTGGTGCAGGCCTGTGCGGATCTGCTTGCGCCGGGCGGCTGGGCGTTTTTCTCCACCCTCAGTCGCACGCCCAAGGCCTATGCACAGGCGGTGCTGGCGGCCGAGTACGCGCTGCGCCTGTTGCCACGCGGCACGCACGATTACGCGCGCTTCCTGCGCCCGGCGGAACTCGCCGGCCTGTGTCGGGCGGCCGGCCTCGACGTGGTGGACGTCAGTGGCCTTGCCTACAACCCGCTGACGCGCCGCGCCAGTTTGCGCCAGGCGGCGGACGTCAACTACCTGCTCGCGGCGCGCAAGTAGCTCACCGCGAGGCTTCGTTCCGGCCCCTCATGGCGCGCTGCCGGCTTGCACCGGCACCACGCAGGCGGCCGCATCGCGCGCGTTCTGCCGCGCCACATCCGTATCGACCGCGCGCGCCAGCGCCACGCCCATGCGACGGCGGGCGAACGCCTGCGGCTTGCCGAACAGGCGAATGTCGGTTCCAGGAATCCGCAGTGCCTCGTCGACGCCCGCAAAGGCGATGCCGGCGGCCTCGATCTGGCCGTAGATCACGGCGCTGGCGGCCGGGGTTTCGAGGCCCACTTCCACCGGCAGGCCGAGAATCGCCCGCGCGTGCAGCTCGAACTCCGACAGCCGCTGGCTCGCCAGTGTCACCAGACCGGTGTCGTGCGGGCGCGGACTGACCTCGCTGAACCACACCTCGTCGCCGCGCACGAACAGCTCCACGCCGAAGATGCCGCGCCCGCCGAGCGCCGCCGTGACGCGCCCGGCGATGTCCCGCGCGCGCTCGAGGGCGGCCTCGCTCATGGCCTGCGGCTGCCAGCTCTCGACGTAATCGCCCTGCACCTGGCGGTGCCCGATCGGCGCGCAGAAGCGGGTTTCGGTGTCGCCATAGACGCCGCGGCTGCGCACCGTGAGCAGCGTAATCTCGTACTCGAAGTCGATCTGCGCCTCGATGATCACGCGCGGCTGCCGCACGCGCCCGCCGTCCTGCGCGTACCGCCAGGCGGCCTCGATGCCGGCGGCGTCGACCACGCGCGACTGCCCCTTGCCAGAGGACGACATGACCGGCTTCACGAAACACGGAAAGCCGATGTCGGCCGCCGCCGCGCGCAGCGCGTCCAGGCTGTCGGCAAAGGCATAGCGCGAGGTCGGCAGGCGGAGTTCCTCGGCCGCCAGACGGCGGATGCCCTCGCGGTTCATGGTCATCTGCGCCGCTCGCGCGGTCGGGATCACCTCGGCCAGGCCCTCGGCCTCGATGGCGACCAGCGCGTCGGTGGCGATGGCCTCGATCTCCGGCACGATCAGCGCCGGCCGTTCGGCCTCGACCAGCGCGCGCAGCGCCACGCCGTCGGTCATGTCGATGACATGCGCGCGGTGCGCCACCTGGTGACCGGGCGCGTTCGGGTAGCGGTCGACGGCGATGGTCTCCACCCCCAGACGCTGCAGGGCGATGATCACTTCCTTGCCGAGCTCGCCGGCCCCCAGCAGCATGACGCGCGTGGCATTGGCGGCGAGCGGCGTCCCTAGCAGCATGGCGGTGTCCGGTGGCGTGGCGAGGGCGGCATTGTCTCAAGCCGCCACGGGGTAGCGGAATTCCCAGCGCTCGGCGTGCAGCTCGCGCTGCCACACCACCCGCCCCGGCGGCAGCAGCGTGAGTTGCCAGGCCTGATGCACGCCGCGGTAGGGCCGCGCCACGGCGGCGAACGGCGCCGGTGTCAGGAGCGCGAGACATACGCCGCCCGGCACGCGCGCCGAACCGTAACGGATCAGCTCGACACCGGCCACGCGCGCCTGCGCCGCCAGCGCCTGTGTGGCGGCATAGTCAGCCGGGTGCTCCAGCGCCCCGCGCGCGGTGTCGAACCTCGGTGAGGTTAGATCGACTGCCCGCTCGCTCGCGGCATGGAACTCGAACAGCGTGAGCGGCACCGTGGCGGAAACGTCCTGCAACCCGGCACTGTCGGCGAAGAACTGCAAGCGCCAGTAGCCCGCCTCGGCACAGGCGGTGCGCCGGTCCCCAGCGCCGTAGAACACGCCAGGATCGGTGCGGGCGCGAAAGCGCGAACCGCCGGCCGGCGGACGGTAGCGGAACGGCGTCGCCAGCAGCCAGTGCAGCCCGGCCGCGACCGGCGGCGGCTTGGCGGCGTCGAGGAGTTCCTCCAGCAGTTGCTGATCGGCGAGGTTGCCGCGCGCCAGGCGCAACGTCGCCACCTGGTGCTGCGCCTCCACCGCCCGCCAGCCGCTGCCGGCCCAGGGCGCGGCCTCAGACGCGAGCGCGGTGGGCGTCCAGGTATTCGCAGGCATACAGCAGGCCGTCCACGCGCTTGATGGCGTCTATCGGCCGCGCGTCGTCGAAGGCGCGGTTGGCGCTGCGCAGCCAGCGGGCGGCCAGCGCATCGTCGCCGCCGACCATGGCCGCCAGCGAGCGGTACAGACGCACCAGATGGGCGGCCAGCTCGAACGACTTGCTGCCCGGTACCAGCTCATAAGCACCGTGCAGCAATCGCGAAGCGGTCGGCTGACTGACGCCGATGATGGCCTTCAGCTCGCTCGGTCCGATGCCGAGCCGGTCGGCCGTTTCAATCAGGGCCTGCGTCAACACCCGGCCGGTGTCGGACGCCGCGACGGCAAGCATTCCGGCCATGAAAATTCTCCATCGACGATTTCTTTCTTATTTATTCTGAAGAATAAATATTCGCGATTCAAGCCATCAGCAATCGCCTGCACGCAGCCCTGCCAGCACTTCGGCCGTGTGCTCGCCCAGCCGCGGCGCGCGGCCGCGCACGGCGCCAGGCGTGGCGGACAGGTGCACCGGCACGCCGGCGACGGTGACCGGCGTGGCGCTGCCGGGCTGCTCGACCTCGACCAGCATGCCGCGGGCGGCGAAGTGCGGGTCGGCGAAGATCTCGGCCGCGTCCTGTACCGGCCCGAACGGCACCCGACCGCCGAACAGGGCCTTCAGCTCCGCCTTGCTGCGCTGACCGGTGAAGCCCTCGATCAGCGCCGTGACCTCGGCGCGCCGCACCACACGCGCGGCGTTGGTGGCCCAGCCAGGGTCGGTGCCGAGCTGCGGCCGGCCGATGGCAGCCGCCAACGCCACCCAGAACTTGTCGGTCGGGCAACCGATGGCCACCCAGCCGTCGGCGGCGCGAAACAGGCCAAACGGGCACAGCAGCGGGTGGCCGTTGCCCTCCGGGTGGGCCACCTCGCCGGCATAGCTGTACTGGTGCACCAGCCGCTCGCACAGCGCCAGAACGCCGTCGACCATGGCGATGTCCAGAAACTGGCCCTGCCCTGTCCGTTCGGCATGGCGCACCGCGGCCAGGATGCCGAAGGCCAGCATCAGCGCCGGCACCGTGTCGCCGACGCCGGGACCGATCTTCAGCGGCGTGGCTGGATCCGGTCCGGTGATGCCCATGATGCCGCCGAGCGCCTGCGCCACCACGTCGAAGGCCGGCCAGTCGGTGTAGGGGCTCTCGCCGGTGCGCGGGTCGCCGAAGCCGCGGATGGCGGCATAGACCAGGCGTCGATTGCGCGCCGCAAGCGTCTCATAGCCCAAGCCCAGGCGCTCCATGACGCCGGCGCGGTAGTTCTCGACCAGTACGTCGGCGCTGTCGATCAGCCGCAGGAAGGTGTCGCGATCCTGCGCGGTCTTCAAGTCCAGCACCACGCTCTTCTTGCCGCGGTTGATGCTCTGGAAGTACCCGCCGAAGGCGCGCTCGGTGTCGTCCGGCCGGAACGGCGCGAAACGGCGCGCCGGGTCGCCGTCCGGCGGCTCGATCTTGATCACCTCGGCGCCGTGGTCGGCCAGCATCTGCGTGCAGAACGGGCCGGCCAGCACCTGCGACAGGTCCAGCACGCGCAACCCGGCGAGCGCCCCCGGGCTCATGCGCCGCCGCCGAGCAACTGGCGGCCGATCACCTTGAGCTCCAGGATCGGCTCCACACCCTCGAAGATGGGCAGCACCAGCGCATCGGCCACGTAGCGGGCGATCGGAAATTCCTCCGCGTAACCCCAGCCGCCGTGCAGCAACTGCGCCTGCTGCGACACCTGCACCGCCACGCGGCAGGCATACAGCTTGGCCATGGCGGCCAGCAGTCCGGCATCGGCCGCGCCGTCATCCATTGCGCGCGCGGCAGCGTGGGTCAGCGCGCGGGCGGCGGCGGTTTGCAGCGCCATCCAGCCCAGTTCGAAAGCGGTGCTCTGGAACTCGCCGATCGGCCGCCCGAACTGGCGGCGGTCCACCGCATAACGCCCTGCAGCTTCGAGGCTCGCCTGCGCAAGACCTGTGGCGCGACCGGCGGTCTGCAAACGCCCGGCGGCGAAACCGGCCATCTGGTAGTAAAAGCCGCGCCCGGGCTCGCCAATCAGGCGATCGCCGGGCACGAACCAGCGCTCGAACTGCAACGTGAACGAATGCATGCCGCGGTAGCCCGGCGTGCGATCCGCCTTGCCGGTCAGCCGGCCACCGCCCGGCTGCGACAGATCGAAATCGTGCCCCAGGCAGCGCGCCTTCTCGACGATGAACAGCGACAGCCCGCGGTGCCCGGCTTGGGGGTCAGGATCGGTGCGCGCCAGCAGCGCCAGCACGTCGGCGCGGCCGGCGAACGTGCTCCACGCCTTGGCGCCATCGATTGCCCAGCCGGCCACGCCGTCCTGCACGGCCGGCGTGGCGCGGCAGCGCACCGCCGCGACATCCGAACCGGTGTCGGGCTCGGTCACCGCCACGCCGACCATCAGCTCGCCGCGGGCCACCGGCCCCAGCCAGCGCTGCTTCTGCGCCTCGCTGCCGCCGGCCAGCAGCGCCTTGGCCAGCACCTCGGGGCGGGTGATGAGGCTGCCGGCGGCCGGCAGCGAGGCGGCGGACAGCTCCTCGGTAGCGATCACCATCGCCAGATTGTCCATGCCGGTGCCACCGTACTCGGCGGGGATGGACATGCCGAAGAAGCCCAGCTCCGCCATGCCGGCGATCAGCTCCTCCGGCACCAGCAGATCGTCGAGGTGGATGCGCTGGGCAATCGGCGCCACGCGCTCGGTGGCGAAGCGGCGCGTCGTGTCGCGCAGCGCCAGCAGCAGCTCGGCATCCTCCCCGGCGATCGCGCCGTGGTTGACGAAACCGTCGGCAGCGCCGCGCTCGGCGAGCGCCCGGAAGTGCGCTTCCGACAGACCCGCCACCAGCGCCGCACGCTGCGGGGCGGGCATGGCGCCGGCCAGGTCAGCCGCCGTGAGGCCCAGATCAGCGCCATGGCGCTCCAGCGTGTGCAGGGCATCCAGGGCGACCTGCGCCGCGAACAGGGTCGCCATGTCGGCCTCGGCGTGCGCCGCCAGGGCCACCGCGGCCTGCAGGCGCGCTTCGAGATTGGCGTAGCGGCGCACCGCCACCTGGTGGGAGTCGATGTCCCGCCCGTTAGCCGTGCGCTCCTGCAGCGTGCCGCGCACCCGCGCCAGCAGCGTCGCGGTCATCTGCAGCGCCGCTGGCGCCTGCTGCTCGTTCGCCATGTGCTCTCCCGCCCCCGAATGATGGGCCCGCGCGCAGCGCGGCCTTGAAGCGGGATTATCGGCGAGCCGGCGAGGTGTTTTCCGTGACTACCCCGGGGCGAATGAGAAGGGCTCAGTTCGCCGCGAGGGCGGCGCTCCCACAGCACTCAGCCGCTGTGGGAGGCCCGCCCTCGGGCCGAATGCCCGCACGCCGACCGTTCGCGCCGGGGGCGGCGCTCCCACGGCCGTCAGAATGTCGCGGGCAGGTCTGTCACCCGGGCCCGCTCGTGCGCCGCGCGACGCTTCAGGTACGCCTCGCGCGCAATCTGCATGTCCTCCACGAACAGTGGCAGTTCCTCCAGGCGCAGCGCCTGTGGACCGTCCACCAGCGCCTTGGCCGGCGTCGGGTGGAAATCCACCAGCACCAGATTGGCGCCGGCGACGACGCCCTGCGCGGCGGCATGCTGAATGTCCTCGATGCCGTCCGGCCCCAGGTCGCGCCGGCCAACCGAGTGCGACGGATCGACACCCACCGGCATGCGCGTCAGGCGCCGCACCACCGGCACATGGGCGAAGTCGACCAGGTTGCGATGCGGGTCGCCGAGATTGGTCTTGACCCCACGCAGGCAGAACACGACCCGCTGGTTGCCTTCGCTGGCCAGGTACTCGGCGGCGTTGATGGACTCCTCGAGCGTGATGCCGAAACCGCGCTTGAGCAGCACCGGAAACGCCTGCTGGCGGCCGATGGCCTTGAGCAATTCGAAGTTCTGCGTGTTGCGCGTGCCAACCTGCAGCATCACGCCGGTGGGATGGCCGATGGCCGACAGCACGTCGTTGATTTCCTGGATGTGCTTCTCGTGGGTGATCTCCATGGCGATTACCCGGATGCCGTGTCGGCCGGCCGACTCGAACACGAACGGCAGGCAGGCCTTGCCGTGACCCTGAAAGGCATACGGGCTGGTGCGCGGCTTGTAGGCGCCCATGCGCGCGCAGCGCAGACCGAGCGCCTGCAGGGCGGCAAAGGTGCGGTCGACGTTCTCGCGGTTGTCCACCGCGCACAGGCCGGGGAACAGCTCGAAGCTGTCCTGCGTGAACTCGACCCCGTTGTACTCGAAGCCGCTCGGCCGGAAGTCGTCCTGATGGCGGCCGAGAATGCGGTACTCCCGCGACACCCGCACCACCTGCTCCACGCCGGGCAAATCGGCCATCACGTCCCGATCCAGAGTGGCGGTGTCGCCAATGAGGTAAATCTCGGTCAGCGTCTGCTGCGCGCCCTTGACCTCATGCACACGGGTGGCAACGCCGGGCCGCCGGGCAAGGTAGTCCATGATGGCGTCAAACGCGGGCGCACCCGGGTGAACGTGGTCTTGCAGGATGAGGATCATGGGGCGCCCCTGAACTGGAAAACGGCTCGAATGGTAAGGGCACGCGGGTTGCCGCACTTGGCCTGGCGGACAGGACCGACCCGGGCGCGGCGACGAGCAATCGGCGCGCTTGACCTAAAGTTCCAGTCGTGGCCGGCGTTACACAAGGCAACACCGAAAGGGAAGCAGTCCCATCCACGCGGTTGCAAGGCATGACCCCAGAAAAAAAAGCCGGCCCAGACACTCTGCTGCGCCAGATGGTGTCCCAACTCTGTGCGCTGGCCGGCACAGCCAAACCGGAATTGGCGAGCGAGCTGGCTTCGATCGACGCGGCCGCCAGGGAAGAGCACTCGGACGCGCGCCTGCGGCAGGCGTCATCCCGGCTCGCCGAGTTGACGATGCAGGCCGCGCGGCGTGTGCGGCCCTCGGCGCCCGTGCCCGGGGCCGGCCCCGCGAGCACTGCGGAGTCGGTGGCGTTGATACAGGGTGTGCTGCGCAACCTGATGATCCCGACCACGCTCGAACCGCTTGCGCGGGACATCCAACGCGCGCTCGACAAGCCTGGCAACAACGCCCATCACGACCTGGTCAATCAGACCCTGCACCTGATGGCGGAGGCAAAGGCGCACGCCGAGCAGCGCCAACGTGAGTTGCAGGATTTCCTGAAGGCCACCGTCGGGCGCCTGATCCAGCTCGAGGGCGCCGTCACGCAGGCGCAGGCCGGCAACCGCAGCGGCAACGAAGAACGCGCGCAGGCCCGCGAGCTGACGCAGGCGCAGTTCATCCAGTTGCGCAGCATCACGACGGAAACCGACGACCTCGAACAGCTGAAATCATTCATCGGCGACCGCCTCGAACACCTGCAGGGCCACTTGCGCCAACAGGACGCGGCGGGGGACGAACACCAGCGCCGTCTGGAGGAAACGCTGAGCGCACTGAGCGCACAGGTCAGTCAGTTGAGTGCTGAAACCCTCACCCTGCGCAGCCGCCTGGACGTGACCGCCGAGGAGGCGCTGCGCGACCCCTTGACCGGCGCCTACAACCGGCTCGCCTACGAACGCCGCGCGGCGCTGGAAGTTGCCCGCTGGCGCAGCGACAACGGCAACCTGTCGATGGTCGTGTGCGACATCGACAACTTCAAACGCATCAACGACAACTTCGGTCACGCCGCCGGCGACAAGGTGCTCAAGGAAGTGGTGCGGCTGCTGCAGGAGCAGCTGCGCTCATCGGATTTCGTGGCCCGCTACGGCGGCGAGGAATTCGTCATCCTGCTCAGCGGCGCCGGCCAGGAGGCGGCGCTGCAGATCGCAGAAAAGCTGCGTCGCACGATCAAGGCGGCCCCGTTTCGAAGCCGCGGCGAGCGCGTGGCGGTCACCATCTCCTGCGGCGTCGGCACCTTCAGCAACGAAGACACGCTCGAGGCGGTATTCGAGCGCACCGACACGGCGCTTTACGCGGCAAAGGCGCAAGGCCGGGATCGTTGTGTTTCGGCGATGAGTCAGGCCGCCTGAGCGACGCCGGCAGCACCCTGCCCTCCGGCGCGGGCCGCGCGCGCCAGCGCGCTCAACCCTCGCCCCCCAGCCCGCCACGAATCAGCTTCATCACGGCGTCGCGCAGCGTGCGGGCCGCGCGTTCGTGCGGCGCGCCCGCGCCGCGCTGCGACAGCAGCCCGGCCGCCTCAATCGGCGCCCCGAAATGCACTGTGATGCGTCCGGGTCTCGGCCACCGCCGGTGTGGGGGCCAGGCGTTGTGGGCGCCTTCGATGTAAACGGGCAGCACTGGCACCGCCGTGTGCTCCAGCAGCAACCCGACGCCTGGACGGAACGCTTCGAGCGCGCCGCTGCTCGACCGCGCGCCCTCCGGAAACCACACCAGTGCGTTGCCCGCGCGCAGGGCGGCAAGCCCGAGTGCCAGGCTCGACAGCGCCCGCCGCTCGGCGTCCATGGGCAGCACCCGCGCCAGGCGCGAAACGACCCGCAGCCAGGGCTTGGCCAGCATGATGCCGGCCCAGCCTGCCCAGCACAGCGGCCCGAACGCCCGCCGACCAAGGGCCGCCGCCAGCGCCGGAGCATCCAGATAACTGCCGTGGTTCGGCGCCAGCAGAAAGGCGCCGTGCGCGGGCAGGTGCTCGCGCCCGGTCACGCGCAGCCGAAACACCAGGCGCATCAGCAGCCACACCAGGCCCAGCACCAGCGCGCGCACCGGCCACAGCCAGGCCGAAGGCGGCGCCAGCCAGCGGCGCTGGTCGCCGTCGAGCGCCGACAGCGGGTCATCGAGCAGTGTGGCGGGCGGCGCCGTGTCGGCAAGACTCACCTCGCGCAGCAGGTCGCGCACGGTGGCGATGCGGGCGATGGCGTCCTCCGACAACTGGGCACCGCTGCGCGCGGCGATGTCCATGCCGACGTTCAGCCATGCCAACGAGTCGAGGCCAAGATCGAGCTGCATGTGGCTGTCCGGCGCAAGCGGCCGGCCCGGGTAGCGCTCGGCGAGGTAGTCCCACACCGCACGGGCGCGCGGATCGCGCAGCAGGGCTTCGTCGGCGGCTGCCAGCCGCGTGGCGGGTAAACGGTCGTCGTGTGCGGCGCTCGCCTGCCGGTAACGCTCCGCCAACAGGTGCCGACGCAGCTTGCCGAGCGCCGTGCGCGCCAGCGCCTCATGGGTGATGGCGAACTCCACCACGCGCTGGTAGCTCGGCAGGCGCAGGGATTGGTCCGCCACCGCCGCCCGCAGCGCCAGGTGCGCGGCATCGCCCTCCCCCGCCCCGGCGTCGGGCACCAACAGCGCCACCAGCCTGTGATTGACTTGCAACACCGCTGCCTCGGCGATCAGCGGATGCGCCTGGTACACGGCCTCCACGTCCTCCGGCTGAATGTTCTTGCCGCTCTCGGTGACGATCAGGGTCGAAGCCCGCCCCAGCACCGCCAGACAGCCGTCGGCAGAAAGGCGCCCAAGATCGCCGGTGCGAAACCAACCGTCGGCGGTGAGCGCCGCGGCGCTCGCCGCCGGCAGCTCGAAATAGCCGCCGAACACGCCGGGGCCACGCACCTCGACGGCGCCCGCACCGTCCGGCAGGTCCTCGTCGCCGAGTTCCGGCGCCGTCAGACGCAGTTCGGTGCCGGGCACCGGGCGTCCAGCACTGCCCGGACCGCACTGTCCCGGCAGACGCAGCGTCAGCAGCGGCGAGGTCTCGGTGAGGCCGTAACCCACCGCCACCTGCCAGCCAAGCGCGGTGAGCGCGGCATCGAGATCGGCGTCCAGCGCCGCCCCGCCGCAGGCCAGCAGCCGCAACTCCGGCGCCACCTGGCGATGCAGCGGCGTCAGCACCCGACGCGCCACGCCCGCCCCAAAACGCGGCGCGAGCTGCCCCGCCAGCGCGCGAAGACCGCGCATCAAGCGCGCCGACAGCGGCGGCAGCGCCGCCAGACGCCCGTCGATGCCCTCCAGCAGCGCCCGGTACAGGCGCGGCACGCCGATCAGTACGCTCGCCCGGCCCTCGCGCAGGGCCTGCATGATCTGCGCGCCGGTCGTGGCGCCCGGCAACAGCAGCGTGAGCCCGGCCGCCAGCGGCAGCAGCAGCCCGATCACGAACGGATACACGTGATGCATCGGCAGCGGCAGCAGCACACGGTCGCCGGAACGGGCGAGATCGAGCGCCGCCACCGTGCGCAGCTGGTACAGCAGATTGGCGTGACTGAGCGGCACGCCCTTGGGCGCGCCGGTGGTTCCAGAGGTATAGAACATCACCGCCGGCGCGCCCTGATCGATGGCATCGCCGACCGCGGCCATGCCGGCAGCGGCCGGCGGGACGAGCGCATCGACCAGCAGCACCGTCACCCGGCAGCCTGCACAACGCGGCGCCTGGACGGCATCGGTCAAGACCAGAACAGGCTCGGCATCGGCGAGCACATGCTGCAGGGTGTCCTCGCCAGCATGGGCATCGAGTGGCAGCAGCACAGCGCCCGCGCTCAACACGGCGAGCGCCGCGAGCACCCACGGCAGGCCACTGTCGGCCATCAGCAGCACGCGCCCGCCGGGCCGCAGGCCATGTGTCCGCAGGTGTGCGGCGGTGGCCTCGACACGCTCGGCGAGCTCCGCGTAGCTGAGCGTCTGCGTACCGGCGCCGGCGAACCAGACGATCGCCGGCGCCGCACCGAAGCGGGCAAGCCCCTGAACCAGGCGCGCCATATCCCCGCTGGCTGCGATCCCTACGCTCACACCCTCAACCCCTTCCGGCGGCAACATCGCGTGCCAGCGGCCGCGTACCATACACCGCCCCGCCGCCCGCATCGGAGCCGCCCATGACCGCACCGCGCATCGGCATCGCGCTCGGCAGCGGTGCGGCGCGGGGCTGGGCGCACATCGGCGTGCTGAACACGCTCGAACAGGCCGGCATCGACGTGGCGGTGGTCTGCGGCAGTTCCATCGGCGCGGTAGTGGGCGCCGCCTGTGCAGCGGGCCGCCTCGCGGCCATCGAGGAATTCGCCCGCGGCATGACCTGGCGCGGCATCCTGGGCCAGCTCGACCTGCGCCCGACCGGCGGCGGCCTGATCGCCGGCGAGCGCGTCACGCGCACGCTGATCGACCTGATCGGCCACCCGGCCATCGAAACGCTCCCGCTGCGCTACGGGGCCGTGGCGACGGAACTCGGCGGCGGGCACGAAGTGTGGCTGCGCGAGGGTGACCTCGGCACCGCCATCCGCGCTTCAATGGCCCTGCCGGGACTGATCGCGCCGGTATCGCGGGAGGGTGACTGGCTGCTCGACGGCGGCCTCGTCAACCCGGTACCGGTGTCGCTGTGCCGCGCGCTCGGCGCCGAGCTGGTGTTGGCGGTGAACCTGAACGGCGGCATCGCCGGACGGCGGCGCCCCGCCCCAACGCCGCTGATCGCCGAGCCGGACCGGCGCCATCTGGGCGATGTGCTGCGCAACGGGGCCGGCAATCTGCTGGCGCAGCTGCTCGGCAACAACCAGGCTCAGCCGGGGTACGTGGACGTGCTGATCGGCGCTGTCAACATCATGCAGGACCAGATCACGCGCACGCGCCTGACCGGCGACCCGCCGGACATACTCTTGCAGCCGCGCCTGGGGCACATCGGCCTCATGGAATTCAACCGCGCCGACGAGGCCATCGCCGCCGGCGCTGCGGCCATGCGGGCGCTGCTGCCCGCCCTGCAGGGCCTGCTCGAAGAGGGCTGACGCGGACGGGCTCCGGCCGCCTCAGCCGACGATGCCGTCGGCCCAGGCCTGCGCCACGTCGAGGTCGTCCCCCAGGACCAGCACGTGCCCGAGCTTGCGCCCCGGACGCGGCGCCTTGCCGTACAGGTGCAATCGGGCGCCGGGATGCGCCAGGATCGGCGCCAGCGGTGGCACGCCGTCGGTCCACAGGTCGCCCAGCAGGTTCAGCATCAGCGCCGGGCGCGGCTGGCCGACGTCGCCGAGCGGCAGGCCGCAGATGGCGCGCAGGTGCTGCTCGAACTGCGAGGTGACGCAGCCACCGAGCGTGTAGTGCCCCGAGTTGTGCGTGCGCGGGGCGATTTCGTTGACCAGCAGATCGCCGCCAGGCAGCAGAAACATCTCGACCGCCATCACGCCGACGTGGCCCAGCGCGTCGGCCACCGCCGCGCCGAGTTCGCGCGCGCGCTGCGCGACGGCCGGCGCGACGCGGGCCGGCGCGCGGGTGATGTGCAGGACGTGATGGCGGTGCTCGTTCTCGGCCACCGGATAGACCGCGATCGCGCCGTCGTGGCCCCGCGCCAGGATGACCGAGATTTCGCGCTCGTGGCTCACCCAGGCTTCCAGGACTGCCGGCGCCGCCCCGAGCGCCGCCCACGCGCCGGCTGCGTCGTCAGCCGGGCCGATGCGTACCTGACCCTTGCCGTCGTAGCCCTCGGTGCGCGTCTTGAGCACCGCCGGGCGGCCGATCCGCGCCAGCGCCTGTTCCAGGTCGGACAGGCCATCCACCGGTGCCCACGGCGTCTGCGGCAGGCCGTGGCGGGACAGAAACTGCCGCTGTCGCAGCCGGTCCTGCACCGTGGCCAGCAACGCCGCGTTGGGGTGCACCTCGCGCAGCGTTTCAATCTGCGCCAGCACCGCAGCCGGCACATGCTCGGTCTCGATGGTCAACACATCGCAGTGGCTGGCCAGTTCGAGCGCCGCCTCGGCGTCGTCCAGACGTGCGCGCGTCACCTCGGCGAAGGGCGCGGCGCAGGCGTCGGGGTCGGCGTCCAGCGCCCGCACGCGGTACCCCATGCGGCGCGCCTCCATGGCCAGCATGCGGCCAAGCTGGCCGCCGCCCAGCACACCGATGGTGGCGCCCGGCAGCAACATCAGGGCAGCTGATTGTCGGCCAGCACGGCGGCCGTCTGGCGGGCGCGGTAATCGTCGAGCCGTGCCGCGAGGTCCGCGTCGGTGATGGCCAGAATCGCCGCCGCCAACAGCGCGGCGTTGACCGCCCCGGCCTCGCCGATCGCCAGCGTGCCGACCGGGATGCCGCGCGGCATCTGCACGATGGACAACAGCGAGTCGACACCCTGCAAGCTGCGCGACAGCACCGGCACGCCCAGCACCGGCAAGCGCGTCTTGGCAGCGGCCATCCCGGGCAAGTGAGCCGCGCCCCCGGCGCCGGCAATGATGACCTTCAGGCCACGCCCGGCCGCCTGCTCGGCGTACTCGAACAGCAGGTCCGGTGTGCGGTGCGCGGACACCACGCGGCATTCGTGCGCGATGTCGAACGCCGCCAGGGTCTCGCTGGCGTGGCGCAGCGTGTCCCAGTCGCTGCGCGAGCCCATGATGACGCCGACCCGCGGAGCCTCGGTGCCCGCCTGCTGCATGCTGCCTCCGGGCAATCCGCCGGAAAAAAGCCGCGGATGGTACACCACCGAATCGGAACCGGGCGACCGACCTCGCGGGCGCCCTGCCGCAACGCAAGACGCGGCCCGGACGTCAGTCGGCGGCGGCGAGGCCCGTCGGTCGTCGCGACGCCGCGACCAGCGCACCGAGGCACAGCGACAGGAAAACGGCGCCACCGACTGCCAGCGTGTGCTGGTATTCAGCCGCGCTTCGCGGCGCCAGCAGGCCGAGCAGCAGGGCGGCAAGCGCCATGCTGGCCATCTGTCCCACCAGACGCGTGGTCTGCAACAGGCCAGCCGCGAGACCAAAGGCCGACGGCGGCACCGCGGCGAGCGCCGCGTGCTGGTTGGGGGGCACGAACAGCGCCGTGCCGACGCCGATGCACGCCAGAGCCGCCGGCAGCAGGCCGAGCACGCCCGTGATCCCGGCCAGCGTGATCAGCGCGAGACCGGTCGAGGTCAGGGTGAGTCCCGCCGTGGTCAGGCGGCGCGCCGGCACACGATCCGCCAGGCGCCCGACCGGCGCCGCGAGCACGGTCTGCAACACCGGCTGCACCGCCATCAGGAGGCCGGCCCGTGCGGCGCCGCTGCCCATGCCCTGCTGCAGGACCAGACTGAGCACATAACTCAGACCAAACACGCCGCCGTAGTGCAGCAGCGCCGCGGCGGCCGAGTAACGCAGCCCCTGCCCCGGCGCCAGCAGGGACAGGTCGATCAGGGGCTGCGCGGTGCGCCGCTGCTGCCGGGTGAACAGCCACAGCAGTCCCGCCGCCAGGCCCAGCAACAGCGGCGCATCCCAATGCTGCGGCCGGCCGCTGGCCAGCCAGAACAGACCAAGTGCGGCGCCGAGCAGCACCGCGCCGAGCACGTCGAAGCGCCCGCCGGGCGCACTGGCTGCGGCCCGCGGCAGCAAGCGCCACAGCGCCACCGCCACGGCGAGGCCAGCACCGCCGGTGAGGTAGAAGACGGCCTGCCAGCCGAAGGCCTGCGTCAGCACGCCACCCAGCGCCGGCCCGGCGGTGAGCCCGATATAGGTCACGGTGATGTTGAGGCCGATCGCCCGGCCGCGCCGCCCGGGCGGCACCAGCTGCGCCAGCAACGCCGGCCCGGTGCCGAACACGCCGGCCGAGCCCACGCCCTGCACCAGACGCAGCGCAATCTGCGCGACAGGATCGACCACCCACGCACCGAGCAGGCTAGTGATGGCGATCACCGCGGCGCCGACCGCCAGCACCGGCCCGCGGCCGTACAGGTCGCCGGCACGCGCCACCGGCATCATGAACACCGCGGCGGTGACGAAATACGCGCTGGTGTACCAGCCGGCCTGCGCCGGCGAGAAGCCGCGCGCGGCGACGATCTGCGGCAGCGCCACCACGATGGCGGTGGCGATGAAGGGCCCGAGAAAACTGGCGAGCGGGATCAGCGCCAGCGCGGCGCCCAGCCGCGCTGGCGTGCCTGATGCGGTCATGTCAAACCGGATGGGGCTGCGGCTGCGGGGCGGTCCGCGGTGCGCGCTCGCGCCCGGCGAGCAGCAGATAGACCACCGGCACCACGAACAGGCTGAACAGGGTGCCGATCAGCAGGCCGCCGATGATCACCCAGCCGATCGGATGCCGGCTTTCGGCGCCGGCGCCGCTGGCGAAGGCCAGCGGCACCGCCGCCAGCAGCATGGTGGCCGAGGTCATCAGGATCGGCCGCAGGCGCAGCACCGATGCCTGCACCAGGGCATCCCGCGCCGCCATGCCGCCGGCGCGCAGCTGGCGCGTGAACTCGACAATCAGGATGCCGTTCTTGGCCGTCAGGCCGATCAGCATCACCATGCCGATCTGGCTGTACACGTTCAGCGTGAGACCGGCGAAGTACAGCGCCGCCACGGCGCCGGCGATGGCCAGCGGCACCGACAGCAGGATCACCAGCGGGTCGCGGAAGCTCTCGAACTGCGCCGACAGCACCAGATAAATGAACACCAGCGCGAGTCCAAAGGTCAGCGCCAGGGCCTGGCTGGCTTCCCGGAACTCGCGCGCCATGCCGTCGTAATCGATGCGCCCGCCGGGGGGCAGGATCTCCTTCGCCTCGGCCGCCAGCCAGTCGAGCACCTCGCCCATGGCATGGCCGGGCGCGATGTTGGCGCTGATCTTGGCCGCTCGCAGGCGGTTGAAATGGTTCAGCTCGCGCGGCGCCACCGCCTCGCGCAGGCTGACCAGGTTGTCCACCTGCACCAGCGATCCGTCGCCGGCGCGCAGGTAAATGTCGGTGAGATCGGTCGGCCGGCGGCGCGCGTCGTCGGCCAGCTTCACGATCACCTCGTACTGCTTGCCGGCCCGCTTGAAGCGCGTCACCTCGCGCCCGCCAAGAAGCGTCTCCAGCGTGCGCCCGACATCGGCCGCGGTGATGCCGACGTTGGCCAGCTTGTCGCGGTTCACGTCCACCTTCAGCTGCGGCTTGTTCAGCTTCAGGTCCGTGTCCAGGTTCACCAGCGCCGGATTCTGGCTGGCGCGCGCCATCAGCGTGTCGACGGCGACCTGCAGTTCCTCCCAGGTGTCGGCCTGAAGCACGAACTGCACCGGCGTCTCGCGGTAACCACCCATGCCCAGCGACGCCCGGTTGATGGGAAACGCCAGCACGCCCGGCATGGCGCCGAGCCGGGGCGCCAGCTCGCGGGTGATGTCGAACTGGCTGCGCGTGCGCTCGCCCCAGGGCTTGATGGTGGCGAACGCGGCGCCGACGTTGACCGGCGCCGGCCGCTGCACGCCTGGCGACACCACCATGAACAGGGTGGTCATCTCCGGGATGTCGGTGAGCAGCTGTTCCGCCTGCAGCACGTTGCGCATCATGTAGTCGTAGGTCGCGCCCTCGGGGCCGATCATGAGCACCACGAAGTCCGAGCGGTCCTCGAAGGGCGCGAGTTCCGATTTGAGCTGCGTGAACATCCACGTCCCAACCGCGCCGGCGCCGATCGCCAGCGCCAGCACCAGCACCCAGCCGCGAAGGGCAAGGCGCAGCGCGGCCTCGTAGCCGCGGTTCAGCGCCACGAAAAAGCGCTCGGTGAACTGGTACGCCGGGCTGTGGTGGGCGGGCTTCAGGATGCGCCCGCACAGCATCGGCACCAGCGTGAGCGCGACGAAGCCCGACACCGCCACAGCGCCCGCCACCGCCAGCGCGAATTCCCGGAACAGCCGCCCGGTGGTGCCGGTCTGGAACGCCATCGGCACGAACACCGCCACCAGCGTGACGGTCATCGCCAGCACGGCGAAGCCGATCTCGCGCCCGCCGGCGAGCGCCGCCTCGCGCGGCGGCAGGCCGTCCTCGATGCGCCGGTAGATGTTCTCCAGCACCACGATGGCGTCATCCACCACCAGGCCGATGGCCAGCACCAGCGCCAGCAGGGTCAGGATGTTGATCGAGAAATCGAGCGCGTACAGAAAGAAGAACGCGCCGATGATGGCCACCGGAATCGACAGGAACGGGATCAGCGTGGCCCGCGGCGAGCGCAGGAACACGAAGATCACCACCACCACCAAGGCCAGCGCCTCGAACAGCGTCCGGTAGACGGCCCGGATCGATTCCTCGACGAAATTCGACCGGTCCGTGCCGATCTTGAACTGCATGCCGGGCGGCAACACGGCCTCGATGTCCGGCAGCATGGCCTTGATGCCGCGCGCCACGTCGAGCAGGTTGGCCGTGGACTGCTTGACCACGCCCAGACTCACCGACTGCGTGCGGTCGACGCGGATGCCCGAGCGCTCATCCTCGGCGCCGAGCTCGGCGCGGCCGACGTCCTTCAGGCGCACCGGATAGCCGTTCACCTCGCGGATGATCATCTCGTCGAACTGCGCCGGCGTGCGCATGTCGGTTTCCGACAGCACCGTGAACTCGCGCTCGCTGCTCTCGATGCGCCCGGACGGCACCTCGATGTTCTCGCGCCGCAGCGCGTTCTCCACATCCAGCTGCGTGAGGCCATAACCGGCCAGGCGCTCGCGGTCCAGCCACACGCGCATCGAGTAACGCCGTTCGCCGCCGATCAGCACCGTGGCCACGCCGGGAATGGTTTGCAGACGGTCGCGCACCACCCGGTCGGCGAAGTCCGACATTTCGAGCGCCGAGTGGCGGTCGCTGTAGAAGGCCAGCCACATGATGGGATCGGCGTCGGCCTCGACCTTGGAAATGACCGGCTCGTCGACGTCCTGCGGCAGCTTGCTGCGGGCGCGCGCGACGCGGTCGCGCACGTCGGCGGCGGCATCGTCCGGGTCGCGCGTCAGGCGGAACTTGACGGTGATTTCCGACACCTCCTCGCGCGACACCGACTTCATCACGTCGATGCCCTCGATGCCGGACAGCTCGTCCTCCATCGGCTGGCTGACCTGGCTTTCCATGATCTCGGCGCTGGCACCGCGGTAAATGGTGCGCACCGACACCACCGGCGTGTCGATCATCGGGTACTCGCGCACCGACAGGCGCGTGAACGCGATCACCCCGAGCAGCAGGATGAGCAGGCTCATCACCGTGGCCAGCACCGGCCGGCCGACGGACATATCGGTCAGTTTCATGGCTCGACCTCCGGCGGACGCGCCGCCACCGGCATGCCTGGACGCAGCTTCATCTGGCCCTCGGTGACCACCGTGTCACCCACCGCCAGCCCGTCCACGATCTCGACGATGCCGGGCTCGCGCAGCCCCGTCGTCACCGGCGTGAACGCCACCTTGCCGTCCACCACCTTGAACACGTGCAGCGTGTCGCCGCGCGGCACGATGGCCTGCTCCGGGATCACCAGCGCCTGCGGCCGCTCGGCGACCGTCAGCTCCACCTGTGCGAACATGCCGGGCCGCAGCAGCCGGTCCTGATTGGGCACCCGCCCGCGCAGCGCGAACGTGCGCGTGGCGGCATCGAGGCGCGGGTCGATGGCGTAGATCTCGCCGGCGAACTCGCGTCCCGGCACGGCATCCACTCGCACCGTAAGCGGCCGGCCGACCGTCATGGCGGCGGCGTGGCGCTCGGGCACGCGGAACTCGATCTTCAGCGGATCGAGATCCTCCAGGTTCACCAGGTCCTGCCCTGGCTGCACATAGGCGCCGGGGCTCACCAGCCGCAAGCCGGCCACGCCGGCGAAGGGCGCGCGCAGGACGGTCTTGTCGCGCAGCACCCGGTGACGCTGCAGCAGCGCCCGGGATTCCGCCAGGCGCGCCCGGGCCTGATCGAAGTCCTGCTGGCTCAGCATGTTCTTGGCGACCAGCCCCGCCGAGCGGTCGAAGGTCAACCGATTGGCCTCCACGGTGGCCTCGGTCTGCGCCACCTGGGCCCGGTACTCGGCCCCGTCGAGGGTGATCAGCGGCGCACCGGCCGTGACCGGCTGGCCTTCGTCGAAATGGATGCGCTCCACGCGACCCGGAATCTCGGATCGGATCAGCACCGACTCGTTCGCGGTGAGCGTGCCGACCGCCCGCAACCGATCGGTCAGCGCCTGCGCGCGGACCTGCGCCACCACCACCGGCAGGGCCGGCGGCGCGGCACCCGCCGTGGGCGGGGCGGCCGGCTTGTCCGCGCGCGAACAGCCAAGCAGCGTGGACGACAGCACCGCCACCGCCAGCAGGCGGCGCGGCAAGGCGAGGGCGTGGGGCATCTTGTTATCCGTGGGATCGGCGTCCGCCGGCATTACACCCGGCACTAACCGAACGGTCAAGAAGCCAAGCCCGGGACGGCGACACCCGCGCCAGGTCCTCACGCACCGACCGCCCGCCGTGCGGCGACGGCTAGCGGTCGGCTCAGCCCGCCGCCACCCGGATCAGGCGCTGGCGATACGCGTAATAGAGCGCCGGGACCACGATCATGGTCAGCCCGGTCGAGAACAGCGTGCCGAAGATGACGCTGATGGCCAGCCCCCGGAACACCGGGTCCAGCAGCATGATGGTGGCACCCAGGATATTGGTGAGCGAGGTCAGCACGATCGGCCGCAGGCGCAGCGCGCAGGCCGTGCGCATGGCCTCGCGCAGCGTCATGCCCTGTGCTTCGGCGTCGCGGCCGAATTCGATGATCAGGAGCGAGGCGCGCACCACCATGCCGACCAGCGCGATGATGCCGACCATGGAGGCGCCGGAGAACTCGGCGCCCATGACCAGATGCCCCGGAAACACGCCGATGAAGGCCAGCGGCAGCGCCGCCAGCGCCACCAGCGGAATGGCGAACGAGCGGTAGTACGCCACCAGCATCAGGTACACCACCGAGATGGCCAGCAGCAGCGCGTAAGTCATGTCGCGGTAGGCGTCGAGCATCATGCGCGTCTCGCCTTCCCACAGCATGTTGGTGCCATCGATGGTGTCGGGCGGCTGGTCGTACAGGCCGAGGTTGCCGATACGCAGCCCGCCAGCGCCGGTATCGATGGCGCGCAGGCGCTCGTTCAGCCCCAGCACCGCATACAGGCCGGCGCCGGTGAGGTATTCGCCACCGACGAAGATGACGCGCTCGTTGTCCTTGTGCAGGATCGGCTCGTCCTCGCGCGCATGCTGCACCCGCACGAGTTCAGACAGGGGCACCACCTGCCCGGCCGCGTTGCTGAGCTGGATGCGGTCGAGCTCCTGCGGGCGCAGCTCGTCGCGCCGCGGCACCTCGATGCGGATCGGCACCACGTTGCGTTCCTCCGGCAGGTGCACGCGCCCAACGGTGACGCCGTCGAACAGCACCGTCAGCACGTCCGCGATCTGACGCGTGGTCACACCGGACAAGGCCGCCTTTTCCTCGTCCACCACCAGCCGGTGCCGCCGCACCGGCTCGGTCACCGAGTCGTACACCTCGGCCATGCCGGGCGTGGCCTCGAATTCCTGGCGCACGCTGGCAGCCACCCGCCGCATCTGCTCAAGGTCGGTGCCATAAACCTCGGCCAGCACCTTGGCGCGACTGGGCGGCCCCGGCGGGTCGTCGAAGGTGCGGATCACGCTGCCGGGGTAACGCCCGGAGACCGCGTGCAGGCGGCCGCGCAACTCGGCGACGATGTCGAGCGAGGTGCGTGCGCGTTCGCGCCGGTGCACGAGGTTCACGCGCACCTCCGCCTGGTGCGCACCAAAGCGATTGAGGCTGCCGCGCAGCAGGTTTGAAAGGTCCGTCACGCCGGGTTGCGCCAACGCGACCAGATAGTTCTCGACCTCCGGCGTCGCGCGCAGCTCGCGCCCGATCTCGCGCACCAGCGCGTCGGTGCGCTCCACGCTGGCGTGCTCCGGCAGGTCCACAAAGATGTTGAAGGTGTTGACGTCGTCCTTGGGCAGGAAGGTCATCAGCAGACCGAGCAGCGATTTTTCCCCCACCGGCCCGGCCGGGCGCAGGTACTGCCAGGCCGGCATCAGGGCCGACAGGCCGATCAGCATCACCATGGCGATGTACAGCGCCCGGCGCGCGCGCGGCCGATCCAGCAACAGACACAGCACGCGGTCGTAAGCGCCGTAGGCCTGCGCGCTGTGAGCCTGCATCTCGCCGAACAGCGGCTTTGGCCGCAACCAGCGCCGTGCCGCCCACGGCGTGACCACGTAGGCAAACACCAGCGAGGTGAACATCGCCGTCGGCAGGTTGAACACGATCGGGAAAAAGAACTCGCCCGGCATGCCGCTGACAACGATCATGGCCGCGAACACGGCCATCATCGAGAACGTGGCGAAATTGGTTGCGTTGCCGATCTCGGCCACCGCCACCACCGCCATGGCGCGCCGGTCGCCGGTGGGGTTGTCCGAGTAATGGCGATAGATGTTCTCGACCACCACGATGGCGTCGTCGACCAGCGAACCCAGCGCCAGGATCAATGCGAACAAGGCCACGCGATTGATGGTGACGCCCGCGAAACCGTCGGCCATGACCACCGACAGCATCACCAGCGGCACCACCAGCATCACCATCAGGCCCTCGCGCCAGCCGAGCGTGAGCAGCAGCGTGCCGACCACCGTGATGATGGCGATGCCCAGATGCTCGACCAGCGTGTTGACGGCGTCGTCGGCCTTGTCGCCGTCGTTGCGCGTGGTCACCACGTCCACCCCGGCGGGCACCATCTCGCGCTGCATGTGCCGCACGCGGGCCTGCACCTCGTGGCCGATGCGCACGGCGTTCTCGCCCGCCTTCTTGGCCACGGCGATGGTGACCGCGGGCATCTCCGTGCCGCCGAGCGCCGCGAAGCGCTCGTCCGCCGGGCCAAACGCCAGGCGCTCCATGCTGCGCGGGTACTGCGGCGGCCCGTCCACGACCTGGGCCACGTCCTCGAGGTACACCAGCCGCCCGCCGCTCTCACCGACCACCAGCCGCAGCAGATCCTCCCGGGACGCGAGCAGATTGTCGAGGTACACGCCCTGGCGCTCGCCGTTCTCGGTGATGTCACCCACCGCCTGGGCCAGATTGGACGCCGCAAGCCGCGCCAGACCCTGGTCAAGCGTGATGCCGAAGGCCTGCATGCGCTCGGGCTCGACCTGTACCCGCAGCTCGCGGTCGTGGCCGCCGTACACCTGCACGATGGATACGCCACGAATGCTGCGCAGGCGCTCGGCCATGCGCTCGGCGATGCGCTTGAGCGCGTGATCGTCGTAGCGGGCGCCGGCCAGGGTGATCGTCACCACCGGCACGTCGTCGGCATCGATCGGCGTGATGGCGGGTGCCCCGGCCTGCGCCGGCAGGCGCGCACGCAACTGCTCAACCTTGTCGTAGACGCGCACCAGCGCCGCTTCCTTGGGCACGCCGACGTCGAACTCCACCTGCACCGAAGCCAGCCCGTTGCTGGCGGTGCCATAGGTGTGCTCCACGTCCGGCATCTCGGACAGCGCCGCTTCAAGCGGCGTCAGCAGCAAGCGCTCGACTTCCTGCGCGCTCGCCCCCGGCAGCGCCACGCTGACCTGCGCCGCCGGCACCAGAATCTGTGGGTTCTCCTCGCGCGGAGTCAGCAGCAAAGCCAGCGTGCCGAACAGCAGCACACCCAGAATGAGCAGCGGTGTCAGTTTGGAATCGACGAAAGCACCGGCCAGACGACCCGCGACATTGAACTGGGAGCCGTTCATCGCGACTCGGGAGCGGCCGCCAGACGGTCCCCGTCGCGTAGGTCCGCCGGCGGATTCAGCACCACCCGGTCACCGGGTTCGATACCCGCTGTCACCTCCACGTGGCCGTTGATGTCCCGGCGCGTACGCAGCCAGCGGAAGCCAATCTGCCCATCCGCCGCCACACCGAACACGCCCTCGAGGCCGCCGCGCGTGGTGAGCGCGGCCCGCGGCACTGTCAACACCTGCTCTTCGCCAAGCACGAAGCGCGCGCGGCCGAACATGCCGGGCAACAGACCATCGACCGCCGACAGACTGACCTTCACTTCATAACGGCGCGTCACCGGGTCGGCGGATGGCACCACACGCAGCAGCCGGCCCGGGTGCGGCCCGGGCGCGGCGTCGAGCTCCACCTGGACCGGCTGCGACGGGTCCAGTTGCGCCACGCGGCTTTCGGCGATGTAGGTCTGAAACACCAGAGTGTTGCGGGCCTCGAGCTCCAGAATGGGCAGGCCCGGCGTCGCCAGATCGCCGGATTCACGCAGGCGGGCGACCACCGTGCCGTCGACCGGGCTGGTGATGCTGGTATACGCGCGCTGGGCCTTGGCCGTATCGAGCGCGGCCTGCGCCTCGGCCAGCCGCGCCTGCGTCACGTCGCGGCGCACCTCGGCCTTGCGCAGCGTATCGATGGGCACGGCACCGCTTCGAGTGAGCGCGGTGAACTTGTCGACGTCGACGCGCGCATCGGCCAGATCGGCCCGTGCCGAGGCAAGTGCCGCAGCGGCGCGCTGCACGGCGCCGTCAACGTCGGAGGGGTCGATCTCCACCAGCACCTGCCCCTCGAGCACCACCTCGCCTTCGCGCACGGCCAGCTTGCGGATGAAACCGCTGATGCGGGACGACAACTGCACGCGCTCGTCGGCGATGACGCTGCCGGGCACAGTGTAGTAACGCGGTACGGTGCGCACCGTGGCGCCCGCCAGCTCGAGGTCGGAACGATTGCGGGGGACGGGAACCGCGGAATCCTGCCCACAACCTGCAAGCAAAAAGGGAAGCAGGCAAACCAGCAGCCGGCAGCCAATCCCTGGCCGGCCCGGGACTGCTGAAAACACTACGTGCTGTCCTTGGCCATGCCTTCCAGCGCGAGTTTGGTCACATGATCGACGATGGTCTGACGCAAGTCCTCAGGCGTGTCGCTTGGCATCAGATAGCGCCGCACCGGTTCCAGCGTGTAGTGACCGATGGTCAGGGCCAGCGCCGAGGCGGCCAGGAACGACGGCTTGAAATTGCCCGGCTTGAGGTCGCGTCCGACCCGCATGATTTCGCGAAACGGCTCGGCAAACACGCGCGTCGCCAGGTACTCCAGCCGCTTCTCGTCGCGCACCAGCAGCTCGCGGCGCAGCATCGGCAGGAACAGTTCGTCGTCATCCACCGCATCAACCAGCACTTCGACCACGCGGCGGACCTTGTTCTCGAACCCGTCGACCCCTTTCAGGGCATCACCCATGCGCCCGAGGCGGCGCCGGAAGGTGTACTCCAACACTTCGAGGTACAGCTGCTCCTTGTCGGCGAAGTGGTGGTAAAGCGCTGCGGGGGTGATGCCGCAGGCCTTCGCCAGGTCGCGCATCGACGTCGCCGCATAGCCCTCGGAAGCGAACAGCGGCGCCGTCTTCTCCAGGATGTCTTCCTTGCTGAGGCGCCGGGTGGGTTTCTCCGCTGCGGACGGCATCGTACCTTCCTCCCTGAATGAACGTTAAGACAGCGCGCATGATACTCGGCCGCGCGCCAAAAGAAAGCCCGGGGCGGCCGGATCGCAAGCAACCCCCGCGCCAAAATAAAGTCCGCGATGCTTATTCGGCGATTTTAGCCGCTTCCGACAGCGTCAGGCGCCGCCCGAGCAGAGCCGCCACCCACACGCCGATTTCAAACAGCAGACAGATCGGCAGCGCCAGCAGCGTTTGCGAGAACATGTCGGGCGGCGTCAGCACCATGCCGACCACGAACGCACCGACGACCACGTAGGGCCGCGCACGGCGCAGGGTCGCCACGTCGACGAAGCCGACCAACACCAGCAGTACCACGATGACCGGCACTTCGAAGGCCACGCCAAAGGCCAGGAACAGCGTCAGGACGAAGTCGAGATAGCTCGACACGTCCGTCATCACCAGCACGCCGGCCGGCGCGGCGGAGGCGAAGAAGCCGAGCACGACCGGAAACACCAGAAAATAGGCGAACGCCATGCCGGTGTAGAACAAAACAACGCTGCTGACGAGCAGCGGCACGGCAAACGCGCGCTCGCGGCGGTACAGGCCGGGAGCCACGAAGGCCCACACCTGATAAAGCACATACGGCACCGCCAGATACACCGCGAGCATCGCCGCGAACTTGAACGGCACCATGAACGGCGCCGCCACGCCGGTGGCGATCATCGACGCGCCCTGCGGCAGACTCGCGAGCATCGGCTTGGCGAGCAGCGCATACAGACGGTTGGCGAACGGCAGCAAGGCGACCATGCACAGCACCACAGCCGCCACCGAGCGCAACAGACGCGAGCGCAGCTCCAGCAGGTGCGAGATCAGCGACTGCGCCGGGGCCGATTCAGGTTCCATCGTCCCGTTTAGCGACGGTTTGCCCGGCGGAGACTGTAGCCGGCGCCGGGGAAACCGCCGCGTCGATCTCACCACCCAGGGCGGACAGCTCTTCCCGCACTGCCGCCACCGGCTCGGTCAACTGCTTCGCCTGCTCACGCAGCGCCTGCCGCAGCTCCTCCGCCCTGAGTTCGCGATCGATCTCGGCGGTGAAGCGCTGTGCCGTGGCGCGCGCCCGCCCGAGCCACAAACCGGCAGTGCGCGCTGCCCGCGGCAAGCGCTCCGGACCGAGCACCGCCAGCGCGATCACACCAACCAGCAGCAATTCACCGAATCCGACGTCGAACACGGCGCGTCAACCTTCCCGGTACGCGTGGCCGCTGGCCGCCGCGCAGCGCCGCAACAGCGCCAGACTGACAAGCAAGCGGGACGGCAGGATTCCGTCGATGCCCACGGCTGGAATTCCTTCAGGAAACGGATCGGACGCGTGCGGGAAAACAGGCGCGGCAGGCGGCCTAGACGTCGTGGCGATCACGCCGCGCCGCAGTGGGCGTCGCATCGTCAACACGCGCGTCGGAAAGACGCTCCGGGTCCGACGTTGAGGGCTCCTGCCCGCCCTCCTTCATGGCGCTCTTGAAGCCCTTGATCGCGCTTCCAAGATCACCCCCGAGACCACGCAGGCGCTTGCCACCGAACAGAACCAGCACGATCAGCAACACAATCAGCAGCTGAAACGGGGAAATGCCACCCAGGCCCATGATTGCTTCTCCAGTATGTAGCCGCCGCTGCGCGGCCCAATGTTTGATTCAGCGCCGGCGGCGCCAAGGCTCAAGCCGGCTTGCGGCTGGCCTTCTCGTCGAGACCCGAACGCCCGAAGCGGCGATCGAGCTCCGCCAGAACGTCGTCGAACGACAGATTGTGCGCCACCAACACGATCAAGGTGTGAAACCACAAATCGGCGGTCTCCGCGACGATGCGCTCGGGCACGCCGTCCTTGCCGGCCATGACCAGCTCGGTGGCTTCCTCGCCCACCTTCTTGAGCATGCCGTCGGCACCGCCGGCCAGCAGCCGGGCGACGTAGGAGGTTTCGGGCGCGGCCCCGCGGCGCGCTTCCAGCACCGCCTGCAGACGGGCGAGCACGTCACTCATGGCCGTTTCCATCGGGATAAATGACGTCCGGGCTGCGCAGCACCGGCTCGTCCGCGACCCAATCACCGTCCGCCAGTCGCAGAAAGAAACACCGCTCGCGGCCGGTATGACACGCGATGCCGCCGTTTTGTTCCACGCGCAGCAGCAGCGTATCGCCGTCGCAGTCCAGGCGCAGCTCGCGCACCCGCTGCGTGTGGCCGGAGGTCTCGCCCTTGCGCCACAGGCGCCCGCGCGACCGCGACCAGTACACGGCGATGCCTTCCGCCACCGTGGCGGCGAGCGCCTCGCGGTTCATCCAGGCCATCATCAACACGCGACCGCTTTCGGCTTCCTGGGCGATGGCCGGCACCAGCCCGCGCTCGTCCCAGCGCACGGCGTCCAGAAAATCAGGCATCGGCGGCAACCGGTTGGTCAAAGCGCACAACCACGCCGGCCGCGGCCAGATGCGCCTTGGCCTCGCCGATGCTGTGCTCGCCGAAGTGAAAGATGCTGGCCGCCAGAACCGCATCGGCGTGGCCCTGCAGCACGCCATCGCGCAGGTGGTCGAGGGTGCCGACGCCGCCGGACGCGATCACCGGCACCGTCACGGCGTCGCTCACCGCGCGGGTGAGCGCGAGGTCGAAACCCTCGCGCGTGCCGTCGCGGTCCATGCTGGTCAGCAGCAGTTCGCCCGCGCCCAGCTGCACCATGCGCTGCGCCCACTCGACCACGTCGAGGCCGGTGGCACGCCGCCCGCCGTGGGTGAACACCTCCCAGCGGCCGGGCGCGGTCTGCTTGGCGTCGATGGCGACCACGATGCACTGGCTGCCGAAGGCCTGCGCCGCCTCGGCGACCAGCTCCGGGCGCTGCACGGCGGCGGTGTTGATCGACACCTTGTCGGCGCCGGCCACCAGCAGGCGGCGGATATCGTCCACGCTGCGCACGCCGCCGCCCACGGTGAACGGGATGAACACCTGCTCGGCCACCGCCTCCACCACGTGCAGCATCACGTCGCGGTCGTCGGAACTCGCGGTGATGTCGAGGAACACCAGTTCATCGGCGCCGGCCTCGCTGTAACGCCGGCCGGTCTCGACCGGGTCGCCCGCATCGCGCAGGCCGACGAAGCGCACGCCCTTGACCACCCGGCCGCGGTCGACGTCCAGACACGGGATGATCCGCTTGGCGAGCATGTCAGGCGCGCAGCTGCGCCACCCGGCGCAGCGCCGCCGGCAGATCGAGCGTGCCTTCGTACAGCGCGCGGCCGATCACGGCGCCGGCCACGCCCTCGTCCGCTACTGCGCACAGGGCCTCGATATCGGCCAGATTGGTCACGCCACCGGAGGCGATCACGGGGATGTTCACGGCGCGCGCCAGTTCCACCACGCCGTCCACGTTGACGCCGCGCATCATGCCGTCGCGGCCGATATCGGTGTAGATGATGGCCTCGACGCCGTCGCGCTCGAAGTGCTGGGCCATGTCGATGACGCCGTGCTGCGACAGCTTGGACCAGCCGTCGATGGCCACCTTGCCGTCGCGCGCGTCCAGGCCCACGATGATGTGGCCGGGGTACTCGGTGCAGGCATCCGCCACGAAGTGCGGCACGTTCACCGCCTGCGTGCCGAGGATCACGTAGCGCACGCCGGCGTCCAGATACGCCTCGATCGTCTCCTCGTCGCGAATGCCGCCGCCCACCTGCACGTCGATGTCTTGCGCGGCCGCGGTGATGGCGGCAATGACCTTGGCGTTGACCGGCCGGCCGGCCACGGCGCCGTCGAGATCGACCACATGCAAGCGCGTCGCGCCCTGCTCCACCCAACGGACCGCGACGGCGACCGGGTCGTCGTCGAACACCGTCACGTCGTCCATGTGTCCCTGGCGCAATCGCACGCACTTGCCGCCCTTCAGGTCGATGGCGGGTATCAGCAACATCGGTCCACTCTCCTCAGGCAGTGCCGTCCCAACTTGCAAAATTGGCCAGCAAACGCAGGCCCGCGTGATGACTTTTTTCCGGATGAAACTGCGTGGCCACGAGATTGCCACGCGCCAGCGCGCAGGCGAACGCCGTGCTGCCGTGCTGACTGTGCGCCAGCACCGGCTCCTCGTCACGCGGGCACACGTAGTAGCTGTGCACGAAATAGAACCAGGCGCCGTCGGCAACGCCGTCGAATACCGGATGCGGGCGCGTCAGGCTGACCTGGTTCCAGCCCATGTGCGGCACCTTGCGCCGCTCGCCGCCGGGCAGGATCTCGCCGTCCGCGAAGCGCCGCACCCGGCCGTCGAAAAGACCCAGCCCCGGCACGCCGCCGTCTTCCTCGCTGTGTTCGAGCAGCGCCTGAAGGCCAAGGCAAATGCCGAGAAACGGCTTGCTTTGCGCGGCCTCGCGCACCGCCTCGGCCAAACCGTGTCCGGCCAGGCGCGACACGCAGGCGCCGATCGCGCCCTGTCCCGGGAACACCACGCGCGCCGCGGCACGGATCACGGCCGGATCGCCGCTCACGCGCACGCGGGCTCCGACGTGCTCGAGCGCCTTGGCCACCGACCGCAGATTGCCCATGCCAAAGTCGATGACGACGGTGTCAGTCATGGCGTATCAGCGAAAACACGCGCTTGCGGTCAAAGGCTGCCCTTGGTCGACGGCACCGCGCCGGCGGCCCGGGCATCGACCGCCACCGCAGTGCGCAGCGCCCGGCCGAAGGCCTTGAAGACGGTTTCTGCGATGTGGTGGGCATTGCCGCCGCGCAGGCAGTCGACGTGCAGCGTCACCAGCGCGTGGTTGACGAAGCCCTGAAAGAACTCGCGCAGCAGGTCGACATCGAAATCGCCAACGCGGGCGCGCGGGTAGGCCACCTCGTAAACCAGCCCCGGACGCCCGGAACAATCCAGCACCACGCGCGACAGTGCCTCGTCGAGCGGCACGTAGGCGTGGCCGTAGCGGGTGATGCCGGCGCGCTCGCCGAGCGCGCGCTGCACCGCCTGCCCGAGCGTGATGCCGATGTCTTCCACCGTGTGGTGGGCGTCGATGTGCAGATCGCCGGAAGCCTCGACCGTCAGGTCGATGCCACCGTGCCGCGCCACCTGCTCCAGCATGTGGTCAAGGAACGGCAGGCCGCTCTTGAGTGTGGCCTCGCCGTGGCCATCGAGATTCACCACGATCCGAATATCGGTTTCGCGGGTGGTGCGCCGCACCTCGGCGCTGCGTTGGGTGTTCATACCGTTCCGGTCAAATGCGCCCCGAGGACCGCCACCAGGGCACCGTTCTCGGCCGCCGTGCCGACCGTCACCCGCAGGCAATCGGCCAGCAGCGGATGGCTGCCATGGACGTTCTTGACCAGTATACCGGCGCGCCGCAGCGCCTCGTGGGCGGCCGGTGCGCGGCCGGACGGCAGGCGCAGCAGGATGAAATTGGTATCGCTCGGGTACACGGTGACGCCCGGGACGGCTTGCAGAGCCACGACGAGTCGCTCACGGTCGGCGCGAATGCGCGCCGCCTCGCCGGCGAGGCGATCGGCATGGGCTAGCGCAAACTCGGCGGAACGCTGCGTCAGCGAGTTGATGTTGTAGGGCAGGCGCGCCTTGTCGAACTCGCGCAGCCAGCCCGGGTGACCGATCAGATAACCCAGGCGCAGGCCAGCGAGACCTACCTTCGAGAGCGTGCGCAGCACCAGCAGGTGGTCGAACTCGAGCAGCCAGGGCAGCGCCGAGCGCCCAGCGAAGGGGAAATACGCCTCGTCCACCACCACCAACCCTGGCGCGGCGGCGACTACCGCACGCATGGCTTCCTCGTCGAACAGGCCCGCGGTCGGATTGTTGGGGCAGGCAAGGTAAACGAGCGTCGGGCGCTGTCGGTCGATGGCGGCCAGCATGCCCGGCAGGTCCAGGCTGAAATCCGCCCGCAGCGGCACCTCGATCACCTCGAGCCCCGCCACGCGCGCGATCAGCGAGTACATGGAAAAGGTCGGCGTGGGCATCAGCACGCTCGCGCCCGGCCGTGCGACGCACAGGTCGATCAGCTGAATCAGCTCATCCGAACCGTTGCCGAGCAGGATATCGAAACCCGGTGGCACGCCGGCCTGACGGGCCAGCGCCGCGACCAGGTCCTCAGGGTGTGGCAGCGGGTAGCGGTTCAGCTCCAGGCCGCGCAGGCCGGCCAGCCATGCGTCTTCCAGCTCGCCCGGCCACGCATACGGGTTTTCCATCGCGTCGAGCTTGAGCAGTCCCGCCGCCGGCGGCACGTGGTAGGCGCTCAGCGCCCGGATTTGCGGCCGCAGCACGGCATCGAGCCGGCTCATGGTGGCGGATCGAGGCGACATTCGGCGGAACGCGCGTGCGCGCCCAGGCCCTCGCCGCGGGCAAGCTCGGCCGCCACCGGCGCCAGGGCAGCCGCCCCGGCCGGGCTCAGCGCAATCAGGCTGCTGCGCTTCTGGAAGTCATACACACCCAGCGGCGAGCTGAAACGCGCGGTGCGCGCTGTCGGCAGCACGTGGTTCGGTCCGGCGCAGTAATCGCCGATCGCCTCAGGCGAGTGCGCGCCCAGGAAGATGGCCCCGGCATGGCGCACGTGCACCAGCAAGGCCTGCGGATCAGCCACGGCAAGCTCCAGGTGCTCCGGCGCAAGCTCGCTCGCCAGGCTGGCCGCCTCGGCGAGGTCGCGCGTCAGAATCAGGGCACCGTGGACACGCAGCGAGGCCTCGACGATGGCGTGGCGCTCGCAGGTTGGCAGCAGCGCCGCCACGCGCTGTTGCAGCAGATCCAGATACGCCGCGTCCGGGCACAGCAGGATGGATCGCGCCAGTTCGTCGTGCTCGGCCTGCGCGAACAGATCCCATACCAGCCAGTCGGCCGGCACGCTGCCGTCGGTGACGATAACCACCTCCGATGGCCCGGCGATCATGTCGATGCCGACGGTGCCGAACACCTGCCGCTTGGCGGCGGCCACGTAGCGGTTGCCCGGGCCGACGATCTTGTCCACCGCGGGCACGCGCGCCGTGCCATAGGCCAGCGCGGCCACCGCCTGCGCGCCGCCGACGCGAAACACCCGATCCAAGCCGGCAATATGCGCCGCCGCCAGGACCAGCGGGTTGTCGACCCCACCCGGGGTCGGCGACACCATGATCACTTCGTCCACCCCGGCCACCTTGGCCGGGATGACGTTCATCAGCACGCTGGACGGATAGGCCGCCTTGCCGCCCGGCACGTACACGCCCACCCGCGCCAGCGGCGTGACGCGTTGGCCGAGCACGCTGCCGTCGGCCTCGCGGTACTGCCACGAGTCCACCCGCTGGCGGTCGTGATAGCTGCGCAGGCGCGCGGCAGCCGCCTGCAGGGCATCGCGCGTGGTCGGCGAGAGCTCGGCAGCCGCCGCGGCCAGGCGCGCGGCGGGCACTTCGAGCGCCTCCGCACTGGCTGGCGTCCAGTGATCGAAACGGCGCGTGCAGTCGAGCAGCGCCGCGTCACCCTGCTCGCGCACGGCCGTCAGAATGGCCTGCACCGGTGCCTGCACGAAGGCATCGTCCGGCGCGCCGGCTGACTTCAGTGCGTCGAAGGCCAGCCCGAAACCGGGCGCTTGCGAATCAAGCCGGCGCATGGGCGTCCTGTCGGATCACCGCCTCGAGCTGGCCGATCAGGCCTTCCAGCGCGGGCTGCTTGAGCTTCATCGATGCACGGTTCACCACCAGGCGCGAGCTGATGTCGGCGATGTGCGCCAGGGGTGCCAGGCCATTCGCGCGCAGCGTGTTGCCGGTGTCGACCAGGTCCACGATGCAGTCGGCCAGGCCCACCAGCGGCGCCAGTTCCATCGAGCCGTACAGCTTGATCGGCTCCACCTGCACGCCGCGCTCGGCGTAGTAGCGCTGGGTGATGTTCAGGTACTTGGTCGCCACGCGCAGGCGTCCGGCGGGCACGGCGCGGTCCGCATGGCCGCATACCATCAGCCGGCAACGCGCGATTCCAAGATCGAGCGGTTCGTACAGACCCTCGCCACCGTGTTCCATCAACACGTCCTTGCCGGCGACGCCGGCGTCGGCAGCGCCATAGGCGACATAGGTCGGCACGTCGGTGGCGCGGATGATGATGAGCTGCACGCCCGGTCGGGTACTGTCGACGATCAGCCGCCGGCCGATGTCGCCGGCCGGTTCGATGCCGATGCGCGCGAGCAGCGGCAGTGTCTCGTCAAGGATGCGGCCCTTGGAGACGGCGATGCGCAGCGTGTCCATCAGGCGGCGCGGCGGTCCGGCACGCGGCGGATGTCGGCGCCGAGCTGCGCGAGCTTCTCCTCGATACACTCGTAGCCGCGGTCGATGTGATAGATGCGGCTGACCTGCGTCTCGCCCGCGGCCACCAGGCCGGCCAGCACCAGCGAGGCCGACGCGCGCAGATCGGTCGCCATCACCGGCGCGCCAGTCAGGCGCTCGACGCCACGGATAAAGGCGGTGGAGCCCTCGAGGCGCACGTCGGCCCCCATGCGCTGCAATTCCTGCACGTGCATGAAGCGGTTCTCGAAGATGGTTTCGGTGACGGTGGCGGCCCCGTCGGCGATCATGTCGAGCACCATGAACTGCGCCTGCATGTCGGTCGGCATGGCCGGATACGGCGCGGTGCGCAGGCTGACCGGTTGCGGACGGCGACCGCCCATGTCGAGGCTGATCCAGTCCGCGCCGGTCTGGATACGGGCACCGGCATCGCGCAGCTTGTGCAGCACGATTTCGAGCAGCTCCGGGCGCGTGTCCTTGAGCTTGACACAGCCGCCGGTCAACGCCGCGGCGATCAGGTAAGTGCCGGTCTCGATGCGGTCCGCCACCACCGTGTGCTCGGCGCCGTGCAGGTGCTCGCGGCCCTCGATGACCAGCGTATCGGTCCCGGCGCCGTCGATGTGCGCGCCCATCGCCGACAGGCACACCGCCAGGTCGGTCACTTCCGGCTCGCGGGCGGCGTTCTCGATGATGGTGGTGCCGTCGGCAAGCGTGGCGGCCATCATCAGGTTTTCGGTCGCCGTCACGGACACCAGATCCATGACCAGATGCGCGCCCCGCAAGCGCGGCGCCGATGCCTTGATGTAGCCGTTCTCGACGCGGATATCGGCACCCATCGCAGCCAGACCATCCAGGTGCAGATTCACCGGCCGCTGGCCAATGGCGCAGCCACCGGGCAAGGACACTTCGGCATGTCCGAACCGCGCCAGCAGCGGCCCCAGCACCAGGATCGACGCGCGCATGGTCTTGACCAGATCGTAGGGCGCGAACTGGTTGGTCACGGTGCGCGGGTCGACTTCGATCGCCATCTGCTCGTCCACCGACACGGTGGCGCCCATGCGTCCGAGCAGTTCCAGCGTGGTGGTGACGTCATGCAGATGCGGCACGTTGCCGATGTGCATCGGCCCGTCAGCCAGCAGGGTAGCGGCCAGAATGGGCAGCGCCGCGTTCTTGGCGCCCGATATGCGAATTTCGCCGGTCAGGCGGATACCGCCCTGAACGATCAGCTTTTCCAAGGTGGTTTCCGACCTGCCCTACACCAGAGCCGGCATCGGGGCCGGCCCGCATTCGTCAGCTCTGTATGGACTCCAGCAGCTCTTGCAGCTCGCCGGACTCGAACATGGCCTGCATGATGTCGCTGCCCCCGATGAACTCACCGCCCACGTACAGCTGCGGGATGGTGGGCCAGTTCGAGTAGGCCTTGATGCCCTGGCGCACACTGTCGTCCGCCAGCACGTTCACGCACTCGTACTCCACCCCGCAGGCGTCCAGCATCTGCACCGCCTTGCCGGAAAAGCCGCATTGCGGAAAGCGGCGGTCGCCCTTCATGAACAGCACCACCGGCACCGCATTGACGAATCGGTCGATCTTCTCGAGCACATCCATGGCCATATCCTCGCGTGGGGATTGAGGGACTCAGCGCTGCTGCCAGTCCGCACGGGTGAACGTGCGCAGCGACAGGGCGTGCACGGCGTCGTCGTGCATCTGCCCGGTCAGCGTCTGGTAGACCATCTGGTGCTGCTGCACCAGGCGCTTGCCGGCGAATGCGTCACACACCACGACCGCCTCGAAATGACGGCCATCGCCATCGACGAACGCCTGCGAGTCCGGCAGGCCCTTCTCGATGAGTTGCTTGATGACTTCAGGATCCATGACGGCGCGGATTGGCGAGGGGGAGCGGATTCGGGGCCGTGGCGGCGCCTGTGGCGCGCTCAGCCGCGCAGCTTGTAACCGCGCGCCAGCAGGCGCAGACACAGTATACACAAGGCCAGATTGGCCCCCATCATGACGGCGGCACTGAGCCACGGCGACACGTCGGAGTGGCCAAAAAAGGCGTAACGAAACCCGTCGATCAGATAGAAAAACGGGTTGGCGCGGGAAATCGCCTGCCAGCCGGGCGGCAGGCTGTGGATGGAATAGAACACGCCGCTGAGATAAGTGAGCGGCAGGATGAGGAAGTTCTGCACCGTGGCGACCTGATCGAACTTGTCGGCCCAGATGCCCGCCAGCAGCCCGCAGGTGGCCAGCAGCAGCCCACCGAGCAGCCCGAACAGCAGCAGCGGCAGCGGGTGGGCAACGGTCGTGCCGAGGTAGACAAAGGCCACCGCGTACACGCCCACGCTGACGATCGCCGAGCGCACCAGCGCGGCACCGACGAAGCCGAGGTAGAACTCCAGATGCGACAAGGGCGCCAGCAGCACGAACACGATGTTGCCGGTGACCTTGGAGAAGATCAGGGACGAGGATGTGTTGGCGAAGGCGTTCTGGATGATGGTCATCATCATCAGGCCCGGCACCAGAAACTGCGGGTAACTCACACCGGGATAGACGTCGATGCGCCCGGCCAGCGCGTGCGAAAAAATGAACAGGTACAGCAGCGCGCTGACCACCGGCGCAGTCACGGTCTGCATGAAGACCACCGTGAAGCGCTTCACCTCCTTGGTGAACAGCGTCCACAGCCCTGGCCAGTTGCCGATCATGGCATTACGCGCCGGCCGCCGCGGACAGGTGGTGTCCCGCGGTCAGTTCCAGGAACACCTGTTCGAGTGTCTGCTCCTGGGTGTTGATCTCGACGACCGCCAAGCCGGCTGCGTGCAGCGCGGCCAGCACACGCGGCAGCTCGTCGCCGCCACGCTGCAGGCGCAGCACCAACCAACCTTGCTCGCGCGTGACGAGCGTGGTCGCCACTTCAGGCGGCAATTGCTCGGGCTCGCTCGCCAGGCGTAAATGCACCTGGTACCAGGGATGGCGCCCCAACAGGCTGCGCTTGTCGTCGAGCGCCACCACCGTGCCGTGGCTCATGATGGCGATGCGCTCGCACATCGCCTCGGCCTCTTCGAGGTAATGGGTGGTGAGCACGATGCTCATGCCTTCGCCGTGCAGGCGCTGGGCGAAGGCCCACAGCGTCTGGCGCAGCTCGACATCCACGCCGGCGGTGGGCTCGTCCAGCACCAGCACCTGCGGCTGGTGCACCAAGGCCTGGGCGATCAGCACCCGGCGCTTCATGCCGCCCGACAGGCTGCGCATGTTGGATTCCGCCTTGTCGGCAAGGCCGAGCGCCCGCAGCAGCTCGTCGATCCAGGCGCGGTTCTTGCGCGCCACGCCGTAGTAGCCGGCCTGAATCATCAGGAAATCGCGCACCCGGAAGAACGGATCGAACACCAGTTCCTGCGGCACCACGCCGATCGCCCGACGCGCGGCCACGGCGTCGCGCTGCACGTCGTGACCCATGACAGCCGCGCTGCCGGCGTCCGGGCGCGTGAGGCCGGCCAGGATATTGATGAGGGTCGACTTGCCGGCGCCGTTCGGCCCCAGCAGCCCGAAGAACTCGCCCGCGCGGATTTCCAGATCAACGCCGCGCAGGGCGTGCAGCTGCCCGAAGTGCTTGTGCAGTTCCCGGACGGCGATGGCCGCCGTCACGGATTGCCCAGGGCGGCGTCGATCTCGCCGAGTTCGCTCACCTCGGCCAGGCTGCGCAGGCTCGCCGGCAGGCCGGCGAATTCCACCCGCGCGCCCCGCTCACGCCCAAGACGCAGCCACTCGACCAGCAGCGCCAGCGCGGCGCTGTCGACATCGGTCACCCCCGACAGGTCGAAACACAAGCGCTGACGCGGCCGGAACAACGCCGCACTGTCCGCGAGGCGGGCGCTGACCGTCGCGAAGGTGAGCGGACCGGCGACCTGCACCCGGCCGTCAGCGTCGACGTTCATGCTGAACGGTCAGGAATTGAGGCTGCGGTTGCGCTCGGACAGCTGCTTCAACAGCCCGTCCATGCCATCGCGCTTGATGATGGCGGCGTACTCGGACCGGTAGGTCACGACCATGCTGACGTTCTCGATGATCACGTCGTACACCTTCCATTCGCCGCTGCGGTTGGTGAGCTGGTAGTCGACGCTCACCTTCGGGCCATCCGGGCGGATGATCTCGGTGCGCACGGTCACCCGGTCGGCGCCGGCCGGTGCCTGCACGGGAAGGTAGTTGAGGGTCTCGCTGTCGTACTGGCGCAGCGCCGTGCCATAGGTGCGCAACAGCAGGTCCGAGAACTCGTTGACGAACTGCTCGCGCTGGGCCGGAGTCGCGGTGCGCCAGTTGGCACCCAGCACCCACTGCGCCGTGCGCTCGCGGTCGATGCGCGGGAACACCACCTCGCGCACCAGCTGGAACAGGGCCTTGTCGTCCTGGTAACGCGCGCGCTCGCTGCGCAGGCTGTGCAGCACCCGCTCGGCGGTATCGCGCACCACGGCGGTCGGGTCGTCCTGCGCCGGCGCCTGCGGCGCAACGCTCACCAGGACCAGCGCCAGCACGGTGGCCGCAAATCGCTTGATCATCATTTGTCTCCTTCCTTGTCGCTCTTGCCGGCCTGCCCGTACAGGAACTGGCCGATCAATTGCTCGATGACCAGCGCGGACTGGGTGATCTCGATCTCGTCGCCGTCGCCGAGCGCGTCCGGCGCGCCACCCGGATCGAGGCCGATGAATTGCTCGCCAATCAGGCCGGCGGTGCGGATGCTCGCAACCGTATCCTGCGGAAGGTTGTCGTAGCGCGCGGCAATCGCCAAGCTGACGACTGCCTTGAATTGTTCCTCGTCGAAATCGATGGCCGACACGCGCCCGATGCGCACGCCGGCAACGGTCACCGGCGCCCGCACGCGCAGACTGCCGATGTTCGAGAAACGCGCCACCACGGTGTAGGCATCGCCGTCCTGGTATTCCGCCAGATTGCTTGCGCGCACCGACATGAATGCCAACGCCGCCAGCCCCAGGGCCACGAACAGCCCCACCCAAACCTCGACGCTACGCGATTGCATGAACTTGGAATCTCCTCAGGGCTCGCCGAACATCAGCGCGGTGAGCAAAAAATCCGCGCCCAGTACCGCCAGCGAGGCGGTGACCACGGTGCGGGTGGTAGCCCGGCCGACGCCCTCGGCCGTCGGCACCGCGTCGTAGCCCTCGAACACGGCGATCCAGGTCACCACGGCGCCGAACACCACGCTTTTGATTACGCCGTTGAGGATGTCGTCATAGAAGTCGACACCATTTTCCATGTGCGACCAGTACGGCGCCGGGTCCAGTCCCAGCAACTTCACGCCGACCAGGTAGCCGCCGAGGATGCCGACCGCGCTGAACACCGCCGCCAGCAGCGGCAGACTGATGAAACCGGCCAGCCAGCGTGGCGCCAGCACGCGGCGGAATGGGTCCACCGCCATCATTTCGAGCGCCGAGAGTTGTTCGGTCGCCTTCATGAGCCCGATCTCGGCGGTCAGCGCCGAGCCGGCCCGTCCGGCGAACAGCAGCGCACTCAGTACCGGCCCCAGCTCGCGCACCAGCGACAGCGCCACCAGAATGCCAAGACTGCTCTCGGAGCCGAAATCGACCAGCGTATTGTAGCCCTGCAGGCCGAGCACCATGCCCACGAACAGGCCCGACACCAGGATGATCACCAGCGACAGCACACCGACGCTGAACACCTGTGCGGCCAGGCGTCGCGGCGCCAGAAACTGCGCCGGCACGGCCGCCAGCAGGGTGCTCAGGAACATGCCCGCCCGACCCAGGCGGGCCAGGCTGTCGAGCGTGCGCGCCCCCAGCCCGCTCAGCGTTCCAATCATCTCGCCTCCCCGACCAGATCGTCCCGATAGGCCGGCGCCGGATAATGGAAGTGCACCGGCCCGTCGGCCTCCCCGCTCAGGAACTGGTGCACCATCGGCTCGCTCGACGCCAGCAGGTCCGCCGGCCGGCCGTGACCGATGACCTTGCCCTGCGCGATCACGTAGGCGTAGTCGGCTATGCGGCAGGTCTCCTCGATGTCGTGCGACACCACCAGGCTGGTCAGCCCGAGCGCGCGATTCAGGGACGAGATCAGCCGCGTCAGGATGCCCATCGAGATCGGGTCCTGGCCGGTGAACGGCTCGTCGTAGAGGATCAGCATGGGATCGAGCGCGATCGCGCGCGCCAGCGCCACACGCCGCGCCATGCCGCCCGACAGCTCGCTCGCCATCAGATCGCGCGCACCGCGCAGGCCGACCGCCTGCAGCTTCATCAGCACCAGCGAGCGCACCAGGGACGGCGACAGGTCGGTGTGCTCGCGCACCGGATAGGCCACGTTGTCGAAGACGTTGAGGTCTGTCAGCAGCGCGCCGCTCTGGAACAACATGCCGATCTGCTTGCGCAACTCGTAAAGCCCGGCGCGCGACAGGCGCGTGACTTCCCTGCCCGCAACCTGGATGGAACCCGCCTGCGGGCGCAGAACACCGGCAATCAGCTTGAGCAGGGTCGTCTTGCCGGTGCCGCTCGGCCCCATCACGGCAGTGATCTTGCCGACCGGGATGTCGAGATCGACGGAATCGAAGATGACCCGCGCGCCGCGGCGGAACGTCAGACCCCGAATGGTGATGAGCGGCGCAGCGCCGGCACCCGTCTGGGCGCTGTTTGAGTTGATATTCATGCGGGGGTGTCAGGCCAAGGCGGGCAAGTCTCGGGCTAGCGCCGACGCACTGTCAACCGCATCATCGTTCGCCGCCTGGGTCGTCCCGCACCGTCGGCGGCCGGCCATGCCGAGGGAGGAGTTCCGATGCCAAGCCATGCCCCGCGTCATCCCGGCCCACTGGCCGGTCTGAAGGTGGTGGAGGTCTCGTCGCTGGGGCCGGGCCCGTTCTGCGCCATGCTGCTGGCCGACATGGGCGCGGACATCGTGCGCGTGGACCGCGCCGAGACGGTGGACTACGCCGGCCCGGTCTCGCCCATCATGATCCCGCCGGAAGGCAATCCGCTGTACCGCGGGCGCCGTTCGCTGGCGGTGGATCTCAAAAAACCCGACGGCGTGGCCACCGTGCGGCGCCTGGCCAAACAGGCCGACGTGCTGCTGGAGGGTTACCGCCCCGGCGTGATGGAAAAACTCGGCCTGGGCCCGGAACCATGCCTGGCCGACAACCCACGCCTGGTCTACGGCCGCGTGTCCGGTTATGGACAGGACGGCCCGCTCGCCAACTCGCCGGGGCACGACATCAACTACATCGCCCTGTCCGGCGTGCTGGCCATGATCGGCGCCGACCCGGACGGCCCGCCCGTGCTGCCGCTGAGTCTGGCCGGCGATTTCGGCGGCGCCGGCATGGCGCTCACCGTGGGTGTGCTGTGCGCGCTGTACGAACGCGAACGCTCCGGCGAAGGCCAGGTCGTGGACTGCTCCATGGTGGAGTCGTCCGCCTACATCGCCACGCTGTTTTACGGCATGTTGCGCACGGGTCATCATCATCCGCGCCGCGGCGTGAACATGGTGGATGGCGGCGCGCATTTCTATAACGTCTACCCCACCGCGGACGGCCAGTGGGTGGCCATCGCCGCCGTGCTGCCCGAGTTCTACGAGAACTTTCTAAAGGCGCTGGACCTGGACCCCGCCACGCTGCCCGACCAGCTCGACGCCGCGCAGTGGCCGGCCATGAAGGCGCGCCTGACCGACATCTTCCGCGCCCACCCGCTGGCCTACTGGAACGAACGCCTGCTCAACGCCGACCAGTGCTACTCGCCGGTGATCGGCCCGCTGGACGCCCCCGACCACCCGCAAAACCGCGCGCGCGAATCCTTCGTGACCGTGGCCGGCGTGGCGCAGCCGGCACCGGCGCCCAAGCTCTCGCGCACGCCGGGCTGGGTGAAAAGCCCGGCCCAGGCACCGGGCATGCAAAGCCGCGAACTGCTGGCCGACTGGGGCTTTGACGAAGCCGAAATCGCCGCCCTGCATACATCCGGCGCGGTGCGCTCCGCCCGCGCGGCGGGCGGAGCGTCCACATAGGGGAAGGTCGAGGCCGTGACTTGGGTTCAGTTCCGGACGGGGGCGAAGGCGCATCTGGCGTGGCTGCTTGTGCGCCCGCGATTGGTCTGGTTCGGCGTGCTGCCCCTTGTGCTCGGGACATTGGCCTGCTGGATTGGCAGGACCGAACAGCCGGTCCGCATCACCGGTCTGGCGCTTGAACTGCTGGGTCTCGGTACCGCCCTTTGGGGCCTGAACAAAACGCGAAAAGACTTCGGCCGTCCCTCTCTGATGACCCTTTGCAGGGCATGGTGGGCGGCGCGGCCACACGGAGAAGTCCGCGCCGTTTCAGTATCAGACGTACTAACCCCATCACTCAGTGAATCGATTCGCATCGAACGCTGGACAACAGTAGATCCCGCTGCCCCGCTCGACCAGCAGTTCGCTGCGATGTGCAAAAACGCGGAAACGTTGAGGCACGACTTAAGTCGCCTGACTGTTGACCATGACGCATTGTCCAGGCGCACCAACGCAGCACTAGAAAGGGAAGCGGCGGCCCGCAGCGAGCTCGGACATAGGCTTCGGGGCGATCTGGAAAGAACGATGGCTGACGGCCTCCTGGTCTCCCTGATCGGCCTCGGTTGGATCCTGCTGGGCACTCTCCTGACAACCCTGTCGGGCGAAATATCGTGTTTTCTCTCCCCGTAACCCGGAGTTTCGGATGGTGACCAAAACCGAGTTCTATCAAGACGCCCGTCCGGACAGCCGCGGCCCGCTCGCCGGCATCCGCGTGCTGGAAGCCACCAACTACGGCGCCGGACCCATCTGCGGCATGGTGCTGTCGGACCTCGGCGCCGAGTCCATCAAGTGCGAGCAGCCGCAGGTGGGCGATCCCATCCGTTCGTGGCCGCCGTATCTCACCGGCGCGGACGGCAAGGATTTCTGGTCCGGCATCTGGGCGCTGACCTTCAACCGCGGCAAGCGCGCGGTGACGCTGGATTTTCGCAAGCCCGAGGGGCAGGACCTGTTCCGCCGTCTGGCCACGCACGCCGACGTGGTGATCGAGAACTTCACCCCCGGCACCATGGCGCGCTGGGGCCTGGGCTACGCGGACCTGAAAGCCGTCAAGCCGGACCTGATCTACGTGTCGGTGTCCGGCTTCGGGCAGTGGGGGCCGCTCAAGGACAAGCGCGGGCTGGACCCCATCGGCCAGGCCATGGGCGGGGTGATGGCCGGCACCGGCGAACCCGGCGGGCAGCCGCTGCGGGTGGGCTTTGCCATCGCCGACAATATGTCCGGCTGGATGGGCGCGATGGGGGCGCTGGCGGCGCTGAACTTCCGTCGGCGCACCGGGCGCGGGCAGTGGGTGGATTCGAGCCTAATAGACGCCATGCTCACCACGTCCGACATCAAGCTCATGGGCGTGGCGCACGCGGGTTATGAGGTCAAACCCACCGGCAACGGCACGGATCTCGGCGCACCGCTTGACCTGTTCCGCTGCGCCGACGGGTGCTGGCTGTACATCCACGCGCTGTACGACCACCTGTGGAAGCGCCTGGCTGACGTGATGGGCCGGCCCGACCTGAAAGAAGACCCGCGCACGCGCGACTGGGCCGGGCGCGCGGCGAACATCCCGTTCGTGAACGAATGCGTGGGCGCCTGGGCCGCCACCTTGCCGATCGAACAGGCCATGGCCGCGCTGGACGAGGCCGGCTGCACCTGCGCGCCGGTGCTGTCGTTCCCGGAAATCCTCGCCGCGGGGCACTTTCGCGAGCGCGACGCCGTGGTGGAAATGCCCCACCCCAAATACGGCCCGCTCACGCACTACGGCTACCCGGTCAAGTTCTCGCGCACGCCCGCCGGCCCGCGCGCGGTGGCGCCGGCCGTGGGGCAGGACAACGCGGCGGTGTACGGCGATCTGCTGGGGCTGAGCGAAGCCGAACAGGCCGCCCTGCGTGAGCAAGGAGTGATCTGACATGACCGAACAGGACTTCTACGACACCGACGGATTGGACGAAGGCCCGCTCGCCGGCGTGCGCGTGCTGGATGTGTCCGCCTACGGGCCCGGCCCGCTGTGCGGACAGGTGCTGGCGGACTTGGGCGCCGACGTGATCAAGATCGACCTGCCCGGCAGCGGCGACCCGGCGCGCGACATCCCGCCGTTCGTCAGTCCGGACAAGGCGCAGCGCAAGGAGGCGTCCATCTGGCACCTCACCTTCAACCGCGGCAAGCGCGGCATCACGCTCGACATCCGCCAGCCCGAAGGCCAGGCGCTGTTCAAGCGGCTCACGGCCAAGGTGGACGTGGTCATCGAGTCGTTCACGCCCGGCACGCTGGAGGGCTGGAACCTCGGCTACGCCACGCTCAAGGCGGTCAATCCCGGCGTGATCCTGGTCTCCATCTCGGCGTTCGGGCAGTTCGGACCGTGGTCCTCGCGCAAGGGCTTCGACCCGATGGCGCAGGCGGTAGCCGGCATGATGCAGGTCACCGGCGAGCGCGACGGCCGGCCGCTGCGCTCCGGCAACGCCACCGTGGATCACATGTGCGCCTGGCACGGCGCCATGGGCGCCATGGCGGCGCTGTGGCACCGCAGCGAAACCGGCGAGGGGCAGTGGGTGGACGCGGCGCTCGCCGACGTGACGCTGTATTCGAGCGACCTGCACCTGATGGGCGCCGCCAACGCCGGCTACGAGGCCCGGCGCATGGGCAACGCCACCGACACCGGCACGCCGTTCAACACCTACCGCTCCGCCGACGGTCACTGGGTGTTCATCAACGCCGCCATCGACCCGCACTGGAAGCGCCTGTGCGAGCTGATGGGGCGTCAGGATCTCGCCGGCATGAGCTACGGCGAGCGCTGCCAGCGCTTCGACGAGGTGGACGGTCTCGCCGCCGCCTGGGCCGCCCAGCGCAGCGCCAAGGACATCCTCGGCGCGCTGGATGGCGCCGGCATCACCTGCGGCCCGGTCGCCACCTTCGACGAAATCCTCGCCGAGCCGCACTACCGGGCGCGCGGCACCGTCACGCAGATGCAGGACCCGGACTTCGGCCCGCTGACCACCTACGGCCCGTGCCCGAAGTTCTCCGTCAGCCGCACGCGGATTCGCTCCAGCGCCCCGCGCATGGGTCAGCACAATGCTGAGGTTTACGGCGATTTGGGGCTCAACCCCGCCGCGCTCGACACGCTCAAGGCGGCCGGCGTCGTGTGAGCCGGCACCGTGCCGGTGAACGATAATCGCCGCCCGATCCACCCGAAGGAGTGATTCCCATGCCGAGCTTCCAGCCGCCGCTGCGCACCCTCATGGGGCCGGGTCCGTCGGACGTACACCCGCGTGTGCTGGCGGCGATGGCGCGGCCGACCATCGGGCACCTCGACCCGGCCTTCGTCGAGCTGATGGACGACATCAAGGGGCTGCTGCGCCAGGCCTTTCGGACCGACAACGAGGTCACCTTTCCCGTCTCCGGCCCCGGCTCGGTGGGCATGGAGGCCTGCTTCGTGAACCTGGTCGAGCCCGGCGACACGGTGATCGTGTGCCGCAACGGCGTCTTCGGCGGGCGCATGAAGGAGAACGTCGAGCGCTGCGGCGCCACGGCCGTGCTGGTCGACGACCCGTGGACGCGCGCCGTGGACCCGCAGCGCGTGGAGGATGCCTTCAAGGCCAACCCGCAGGCCAAGGTGCTCGCCTTCGTGATGGCGGAGACCTCCACCGGCGCGCTGTCCGACGCCAAGACGCTGGTCGACATCGCCCATCGCCACGGCGCGCTCGCCATCGTCGATGCCGTGACCGCCTTGGGTGGCGTGGAGCTCGAGGTCGACGCCTGGGGCATCGACGCCATCTACAGCGGCACGCAAAAATGCCTGTCCTGCCCGCCGGGCCTGTCGCCGGTGAGCTTCGGCGCCCGCGCCATCGAGCGGCTGCACGCCCGCAAGACGCCCGTGCAGAGCTGGTTTCTGGACCTGAACCTGGTGCTCGGCTACTGGTCCGGCGCGGCGCGGCGCAGCTACCACCACACGGCGCCCATCAACGCCCTGTACGGCCTGCACGAGGCGCTGCTGATGCTGCACGAGGAGGGCCTGGAAGCCGCCTGGGCGCGGCATGCCCTGAACCACCGGGCGCTGCGGGCCGGCCTCGAAGCCATCGGTTTGCCCCTGGCCGGGGTGGACGGCGAGCGTCTGCCGCAGCTGAACGTGGTCACCATCCCGGACGGCGTGGACGATGCCGCCGTGCGGCAAACGCTGCTGCGCGACTACGACCTCGAAATCGGCGCCGGCCTTGGCGAATTCGCCGGCAAGGCGTGGCGCATCGGCCTCATGGGCCAGTCCGCCAGCCGCCGGCACGTTCTGACCTGCCTCACCGCGCTGGGCGGAGCGCTGGCGCGGGAAGGCCGGCGCGCGGACCTCAGCGCCGCCTTGGCCGCGGCCGAGAGCGTCCACGCGACTTGACGGGTTGGCCGTTTCGCAGGCTGCGGGCAGCGGCTGATACCCCATCCCCCGCAGCGCCTGACCACGTCCCTGCTCGGCCGTCGCCACGATCCGCACTTTTTTCGCTGGTCCAGATGTACCGATGGACAGGAAACAGGGTGACTTTTTGCCCTGTCACTCCCATCATGCGCAGCCACTTGGCGCCCGGCGGATGTGTGTTGATGGCCACAAAATCTTGTTGCAACAGGCTCAGTCGCACGCTGCATGCGGCGCTGGCAAAGATCGTCGGTACCGCGACACTCCTTGTCGCGATCTCAGGAACGGCCTCCGCGGCCATCGTCCTGAACCCGCTGGTCGGCGGCACTTTCCTGAACGGAAATGGCGCCAACAGCCAGTGGGTACAAGTACCGAACGATTGGCGCGGCACCATCTACGGCCAAAATCCCGACTTCAATGCTTGGAACACCGGCATCTGGGGCCTGGAAGACGCCATGCTGGCTCTGGACCCCCCCAATACTGACGTGGTGGCGCGCTACCAGGGCCTAAGCGGGCCCATCGCGTTCGCCGATCAGCGTTATGTGGACGAGTGGGCGCCGACCTGGGGCACTCAGCCGCTGGCGCCGGTCCTGGACCCTGCGCCTGGCGCTCATCAGGACAACTGGGCCGTGCGCTTCACTGGTTACATCGCGATTACCGACCCGGGTCTCTACAATTTCGGGGTTCTTTACGACGACGGTTTCAGCTTCAGCCTGTTTGGCGCCGACGGCGCCCTGAGCCTGCTCATGGACGGCCTGAACCCCCGGGATCGCCTTGGCTTCGAGTCGGACCTCGACCTGCTGCCCGGCCTCTATGGATTTCAGCTGACATCCTGGGAGCGGCTCGAAGCGGGCGTGGTCAGCCTCGACTGGGTACGCCCGGGCGGGGAATGGGAGTTGATCCCGCGCAACCACCTGTTCAATGCCGTTCCGGTGCCGGCCCCTGCCGCGGTAGCGCTGCTGCTGCCCGGGCTCGCCTTGTTGACGTTACGATTGCGCGCCCGCCGGGCGTAAGCCCGCCTTCGCAGAGGGCTCCTGTCCCTTTTTTCTGGCGCGTGGCGCGTCGGAGCTGCGGACCTCGGCTGTCCCGACGCGCGTGAGCAGCATGCAAACCTTTCGTAGCTTGCCTTGACGGATCGTTGACGAAGCTTTTTCTAACTGCCTGTCAGCGCGCCAGACCTCCTGGCCACCGGTTGTCCTTCCCGGATCGGTTAAAGTTCGCGCCCCACTTACCCGTTATCCCACTGTGCAAGCCGATGTGCATGGGACTTTCGGCACCGACGCAAGCCGGCGATCCCTTTCAAAACGGCCACACCTGACTGTCACGCGGATCATCGTCTCTGATGTGGGATTCCCTACTCGGCATCTTGGCCGGATTCAGTTTCTACTATCCGCTGTTCATGGCCTACCTGTGGCTAACTGGCGGCGTCTACTACTTCTTTCACTGGGAGCGGCATGAGCCGCCGGTCGACACACCGCCGCAGCTCCCCAACTACCCGCCGCTGTCGCTGATCATCCCTTGCCATAACGAAGGGCTGCAGCTGCGCGACACGATGACGCGGGCGGCAGCGCTCGACTATCCTCAGTATGAAATCATCGCCGTCAACGACGGCAGCACCGACGACACCGGCCCGATCCTCGACGATTTGCAGGCGCAGTTGCCGAACCTGCGGGTGCTGCACCTCACGCACAACCAAGGCAAGGCGGTGGCGCTGCGTATGGGCGCGCTGGCCAGCCCCAACGAGATTCTGGTCTGCATCGACGGCGACGCCGTGCTGGATTGCCATGCCCTGCACTGGTTGGTGCGGCACTTCGTCGACGGCCCGCGGGTCGCGGCCGTTACCGGCAATCCGCGCATCCGCAACCGCTCGACCCTGCTGGGCAAGATTCAGGTCGGCGAGTTCTCGTCCATCATCGGCCTCATCAAGCGCGCACAACGCATCTACGGGCGGATATTCACCGTCTCCGGGGTGGTCACGGCGTTTCGAAAATCGGCCCTGCAGCGCGTCGGCTTCTGGTCCACCGACATGGTGACCGAAGACATCGACGTCAGCTGGCGCCTGCAACTGGATCACTGGGACATCCGCTACGAACCCAATGCCCTGTGCTGGATCCTGATGCCGGAAACACTGCGCGGCCTGTGGCGCCAGCGCCTGCGTTGGGCACAGGGCGGGGCCGAGGTGTTGCTACGGTATCGGCGCGACCTGCTGTCCTGGCGCAAGCGGCGCATGTGGCTGGTGTACCTCGAGCTGCTCACCAGCATCAGCTGGGCCTACGTGATGGCGATCGGGGCCCTGCTGTGGTTGACAGGCATGGTGCTGCCCCTGCCAGCCGGTTTACAGGTGACAAGCCTCGCACCGCCGCGCTGGAGCGGCGTGCTGCTGGCCTTCACGTGTTTGCTGCAGTTCGTCGTCAGCTTGCGTCTTGACGGGCGCTACGAGCGGCGAACGACCGCCCGCTACTACTACTGGATGATCTGGTACCCGCTTGTGTATTGGCTGCTGAACGTGCTGACCAGCGTCGTTGCCCTGCCCAAGGCACTGCTCAAGCGCCGCGGCCAACGCGCGGTTTGGACCAGCCCCGACCGCGGCCTGCACCAGACCCGGCGGGCGCCGTGAATCAGCACAATGGTGACGACCTGATCATCGAGCGGCCGGACCTGCAAGGCTGGCCGCTGGTCCTTGGGTCAAGGCTGATTACCGCGGCGATGTGGGTTCTATACGTATACCTTTGGCTGCCACTGCTGACCCTGCTCGCCTGGGCGATCGGCATCGAGGCCGCCTACGAGCAGATGGTGGCACTGGGAGGTTACCGGATAGCGGCCGAACTGTGGGCGTTTTTCGCCACGGTGATCCTGATCATGGGCGGGCTGCTGCTGGGTTGGGCGCGGATCAATTTCTACCGGTTTCGGGGCCCGGACCGTCGTCAGCTGCCCGGCCGCACGGATTCAGCCAAGATGGCGGCCGACTTCGGTCTCGCACCGGATCAGCTGTCCGCACTGCAGACTTGCCGATGTGCGCGGCTGGACCACCATCCGGACAGCAGCCTGCGGCACGTGGAACTCGACGCAGTGCCTTACCCCGTTACGGCGCCACACAGCGAAACCAACGCGTGATGAGCAAACACGTCCCGCCGTTGTTCGTTTGTGCTGCGTTGGCGGTCGCTCCGGCCCTGGTGGCCGCCCCGAGGCCAGTCCCTGACGCCCCGACGGCGGCGCTGACACAAGCCCGTGCGGCCCGGGATGCCCGCCAGTTCGACCGTGCTGCCGCGCATTACGCCGCCGCATTGCGGCACGATCCGGTCGCGCAAGACGCCTACCTTGGTGCGGCCGTGGTCGAAGCCGAACGAGGCTATCCGCACGCCGCACTCAGCCGTCTGCAGGCGGCGCAGTCCCGCTGGGCAGACCAGGCCGAGTATTGGATGGCGATGGCTTATGTCCAGCGCCTGGCGGGCAACCCGCGCATCGCCACCGCGTCTTACCGGCGCGCTTCGCAGCTCGACCCGGCACGCTCGGACATTCACCAGGAATGGTTTCTGGCTCTGCAAGAAGCCGGACGACCGCGCGCTGCCCTGCGATTTGCCCGCGAGCACGGCCTGTCACTACCGCCAGACCGGCGCACGGCTCTCGAGCAGGACATCGTCGCACGGGACATCCGGCGTGGTGAACGCGGCGATTCCGCGTCGACGGAACGGGCGCTGCAAGCTCTCGGCGCCAGCACGCCCGGCACGCTGCCATCCTCCGACTTGGCGGACGCGAAGGGACGACGCCAGGCCTTTGACCTGATGGCCGCCCTGCGCGACGCCGAACGGGCGGCAGACGTGTTGACCGTATTCGCGCAAATCCAGTCCGCCGGCTTGGCCACGCCGCCGTATGCGTTGGCCGCCGCAGCGGATGCGCACCTGATGCTGCGTCAGCCGACGCGCGCAGAGGCGCTGTATCGGCAGATCAACGAACAGGATCCTGCCAACTACCAGGCCCGAGTCGGCCTTTTCTATGCCTTGGTCGAGCAGGAGCGGTTCGGCGAGGCCCTCGCCACGATCGACGCCGCCTTGCTCGACGCCGAGCGAGCAGCCGCCGGCAAGCCCGCCCCCCCTTCGGCAAGCCCTTTGCTGGGCACTCGAATCATTGCCGCCATGGGTCGCGCTTATGCGGATCGGCTGCCGGACGCCCAGCGCCGCCTGGAAGTGTTGCCCGAACAGGACTCGGCCGCCGTCGCCACCGCGCAAGGCACAATCTACCGTTGGCGCGGCTGGCCCAGGCAGGCCTTGTCACGCCATGAGCAAGCGCTGGCCGCGGATCCGCAAGCGGTGGACCCGGCGATCGGCCGCATCGGCGCTCTGCTGGACCTGGACCGCGACGCCGAGGCCGAGGCCGAGTTGGCCAAGCTGGCTACCACACACGGCAAGCACCGGGCTGTCCGGGCAGCACAACGGGATATGGCGCTGCGCCAGCGCCCGATCCTTGCGCTGGACGTGGGCCGCGGGCGCTCGTCCGGAGGCACCTTTGGTAGTCGTGAACTGTCGATCCGCAGCGTCGCGTACGGCTCGCCAATCACCTCTCACCTGCGACCGATACTGACCGGCTTGCGCCAGACCGCCCGCTTCCGCGAAGGCTGGGGCACGATCGAGCGGGCGGGCGCCGGTCTCGATTACCGCCGCGACGGCTGGCAGGCACGCGCCGACCTGACCGCGGGTTGGCACGACAACGGCCGCGTCGGAGCCAGCGTCCAAATGGGCCGCTGGATGGACGACCAGCTGTGGCTCGGCGGCACCGCTGACTACAACAGCGCCGAGGTGCCCCTTCGCGGGCAGAAGGCCGGAGTCCGTGGCAACCGCGTGCAGCTGGCGTCACGTTACCGCTTCGACGAGCGGCGGCGCATGGGCGTGAGCTACGACCTCAGCGATTTCAACGACGGCAACACGCGTCAGGCGATCGCCGGCTTCGGCGAACAGCGACTGGTGACCGAGTCCCGCTATCGCTTGGATGCGCGGGCTGACGTCTATGCCTCGCGCAACACCGAGCGCAACACCATTTACTTCAACCCCGAGCGCGACGCCGCCGGGAGCATCACGCTGGACAACCGCTGGCGCACCTGGCGCCGCTACGAGAACAGCTTCGAACAGCGCCTGGCCATCACCGCAGGCGTTTACAAGCAGCGTGGTTTTGGCGGCGCCGGCACCTGGACCGTCGAGTACGGACACCGATGGCGTCTTGGTCCACGGCTGGAGCTCGGCTACGGCGTATCCCGCGGCCGGCATACCTACGACGGCGATGGCGAAAACCAAACGCGGTTCATGCTGACGCTGGACGCCCGGCTCTAGTCACCACCCCAACGCCGGACGCTGCTCCAACGACGGCCGCAGGCCGTTCCTCACAGCATGGTGCTGCCGCCGTTGACGCTGATGACCTGGCCGGTGACGAACGACGCCTGCGCCGAGGCGAGGAAGCTCACCACGGCCGCGATTTCGTGCATCTCGCCCGGCCGGCCCTTGGGAATGACGCCGACGAACTTTTCGAACATCTGCGGATAGGCCTTGACGATTTCGTCCACCTGCTCGGTGCGCACGGCGCACGGGGCCACGGTGTTGAAGGTGATGTCCTCGGCCGCGAACTCGCGCGCGAGACCGGTGGTGAGGCCGTGCACGCCGCCCTTGGCGGCGTTGTAGACGGCGTGGTCCCACAGGCCGTTTCGCACCGAATCGGCGCCGATGTTCACCATGCGGCCATAACCCTGGCGCAGCATCACCGGCAGCACCACGCGGCTCGCCCACAGCACCGTCCACAGGTTGCGGTCGATGGTGGTGCGCATGGTTTCCGGGGTGTGCTCCAGAAACGCCTTGATGACGCCGCCGCCGGCGTTGTTGACCAGAATGTCGATGCGCCCGAAGGCGGCCAGTGCCGCATCGGCCATCGCCTGGTTGGCCGCCTCGGTCGACAGGTCCGCCACATGGCAGGCGGTGCGCACGCCGTGCTCGGCGGCAATGGCCGCGGCGGTGGCGTTCAGCGTGTCGCCATCCATGTCGGCCAGCAGCAGGTCGGCGCCCTCGCGCGCCAGCTCGCGGGCGATGGCCCGGCCGATGCCCCTGGCCGCGCCGGTGACGATGGCGGCGCGGCCCCCATGCAAACCCGCTTGCAGGCTCACCTCAGCCCTCCGCCGCCGGCTCGAAACGGCCGGTCGATGCGAAGCGCGGGTCGGGCACGTTGCCCCAGTAGTCGAGCGACTCCGGACGCGCCTCGAGCACGCGCGCCTTGCGCGGACGATCTTCCGGAAATTCTTCCATGCCGAAGCTGTACTCGAGCGTCATGCCGTCGGGATCGAGGAAGTACAGAAAGATGCTGCCGGACGGTGGATGGCGGCCGGGACCATAGACGATCGGCACGTCATGGCGCTTGACGCGCGTCAGCGCGCAACCGATGTCGTCCATGTCGCTGACCATGAAATTGACGTGATTCAGGCCCGGCTCCTTGCGCGTGGCCGCCGCGTTGCCGACGCCGAGCGAGTGGTGGTACGGGTTCGGGAAGCAGCGCATGAAGGCGATGAAGCCGTCGACATAGTCCGAGATGCGGAAATTGAGCGTTTCCTTGAAGAACTTGACCGCCTCCGGCCAGCGCTCGACGTTCAGCACCACATGCCCCAGACGCGCGATCTTGGTCACGGTGGGCGTGTAGCTGCTGCCGCGCTCAAGCTGGCCTTCATAGAACTCGAACGTGAGGCCGGAAAACGGTTCGCGGATGCGCAGCGTGCGCTGCTGACGCAGTGCGCGGCATTCCTCGGGCGGCAGCCAGGCAGGCTTCAGGCCCGCCGCGGCGAGGTGCTCGAACAGACGGTCGAGTTCTTCGGGTTGTTCCATCTCCCAACCGACGCGCTTCAGGCCCGGCTCGCCGCCCTCGTACAACACGACGTTGTGATGGTCGGCGCTGCAGGCGAAGAACGCCGGGCCACCGTCGACCTGCTCGTTCAGTTGCAGGCCGACGATGTCGCGGTAGAAGGGCACGGATCGGGCCAGGTCGCTCACGTTGAGCGCGACGTAGCCGAGTTTCTTGTAGCGGAACATGGGTTTCTCCTCGATGCGTGGCGGGTCAAAGAATGGCGCTGACCATGCCGTGCGGGCGCAGACCGTCGATATCCAGCATCACGCGCTTGCTCTTGATGCGAAGGCCGTCCGGCGTGCGCATCAGCGTGTGGATCGTGTGGCAGACGAAAGTGTCGAGGTTCTGCCGCTTGGCGCGATAGACGACCTGGTTGCTCGCCACCGTCAGGCCGGCCTCGTCCTGCGCCAGGATGCGCACGTTGTGGATGGTGTGGCGCACCTTCGAGTGCGGGAATTCCACGTGCGCCGTGCGCCGGGTCAGGCGCTTGGCGCGCTGCACCAGGCGGTGGTGGTCGTCGTTGATGATGAACAGCGCCTCGTTCTTGTCGGCGTCCGGCAGGTCGGTGGGCGGCACCAGGTATTCGCCGTCGTCGGTGAACAGCCCGGCCCACTCCATGGTTTTCCAGTCATCCAGCAGGGCCGCCTCGTGGTAGAGAAAATCCTCCACCTCGGCCCGGGTCAGCAGTGCCATCGTCGTATTCCTTTTGAAATTTCAGTCGCCCATGCAGAGCGGTTCACACCCGGGGCTGGACGCCCCGGCGCCCACAAGGGCGTCCGCCCGTGTGGGCGGAGCACGTCGCGGGCGTGTACCGCGACACCGCGAACTGAAAAATTCCAGGGATGGAATTTTTCAGTGTCCCGATCACCGCGCCGCGCCCATCAGCTCGTCCCAGCGAATCCAGAACGAGCGCATCTGCACCTCGTCGTCACCCTGGTTGTTGTCCGGCCGATTCATGCCCTTGGAAATGTCGTTCCAGCCGACTTCGGGCATGTTCTGGTAGGCCTGCTGGCACAGCTCGAGCATCTCGACGTCGTCCGGCGTGGCGAAGCCGGCCGGACCAAGGAACTCGTTGAAGTTGTACTGCCGCCAGGCGCGCATCTCGGCGTGCTCGCCGCGCGGCGCCAGCGACACCGCGTTCACCTCCAGATAGCCCGGCGTCACCGGCTGGAAGGTGCGAATGGTCAGGCCCATGATGTCGTTGATGATCAGGTTCGGGAAAATCAGGATGTTGCGGTTCCAGTTGGCGATGCGGTCGGCGCGCTGTTCGCCCAGCCGGGCCACCAGCTCGGCCTTGGTGCGGGCGACTTCCTGCTTGCCGGACTCGCCCCACTGCGGCACCCACTGCGCAACCGGCCGGCCCCACGGCGCCTGGTACTCGATGACGGCATGGCCGTTGCCGAGGCTGCGCCCGCCGCCGCCGACGTCGTGTGGGTCGAAATCCTCGCGGAACACGCCCACCGTGGCGCGCAGGTAGTCGAAGTACGAGGCGTGCGCGGTGATGGCGTGATAGCCGTCAGCGCTGTTCTCGTACAGCAGCTTCCAGTTGGCGCGCATGGAATAGACCTGCTCGCCGGGCGTCACTTCCATACCGTTCTGACCCTGATCGGCGACCAGGTCCAGGTACTCCGCAGCACCCGCCAGGTACGTCTTCAGGTCGGTTGCGGCCGGGTCGAAATTCACGAAGATGAAATCGCGATAGACGTCTACCTGCGCCGGCGACACGAGATTCTTGGCACCGTTGTCGAAGAAGCCTTCCGGAAACCCGCTCGCACCCGGCTGCTCGACCATGCCGCCCTGGGTGTCGAAGGTCCAGCCGTGGTAGGGGCAGGTCAGGCGCTTGGCGTTGCCCTGCTTTTCACGGCAGACGATGGCGCCGCGATGCGTGCAGGTGTTGAAGTAAACCTTGACGGCGCCGTCGTCGGCGCGCCACAGGAACAACTGCCGACCGCCCACCTTGCGGGCGACGAAATCGCCGGACTTCGGGATTTCCGAGGCATGACCGGCGTAGATCCAGCAGCGACCGAAGATCTCGGCGCGCTCCTTTTCCAGCACGGCCGGATCGGTGAACGCCCAGCGCGGCACCAGGAACTCGCTGCGCGCGGGGTCGATACGAAGGAAATGCGTGCCGCCAACAGCAGGTTCGACGGGTTTGTTCATGGGGCTCTCCAGGACGGGTAAGCGGACGACGGATTTGCCGATCGGTCGTTTACTTTAAGCGTAATCGTTGCCAGCCAAAAGCCGGCGTGCAGCGGCCTTGACGCGGAACAAGCCGGTGGTGGTTGCTAGAATCGAGACGTCCCGATCACCGGAAACGTCATGTTCAAGCCTGCCGCCTTCAGCCCCGCCATCCAGCAACGCCGCCGCGGTCTGCCACCCATCCGCGACGAACGCCATCCGGCCCGCCATGCGCCGCGCATCTTTGCCGACAGCGCCGACATCGGCGACATCGAGCCGCTGTACCGGGCCGGCATCATCAACGGCGTGACCACCAACCCGACGCTGCTGAAGAAAGCCGGCGCTGCCTCGTGGGCGCAGGCCAAGAGCATGCTCGCCGATATCCTGAAACTGCTGGCACCGAACCCGGTGAGCCTGGAACTGACCGAGCTCACCGCCGACGCCATGCTGGACCAGGCGCAGGAGCTCGCTGCGCTCGGCACCAACGCCGTCATCAAGGTGCCCGTCGGCGGCTACCGGGCAATCGACGCCCACAGTGATCCGTTTACCGGTCTCAAGGTGATCCGTGCGCTGTGGGAGCAGGGCATTCACACCAATGCCACGCTGATCTTCAACACCACGCAGGCGTTCTGGGCGGCGAACGCCGGCGCAAGCTGCGTCAGCCCGTTCCTCGGCCGCGTGGCGGACTACCTCAGCAAGCACGACGACGCCGATGGCCTGCCCGGCAATTCGCTGTATCAGGCCACCCAACCGCAGCGTTACCACAACACCGAATACGTCGCCTGCGGCGGGCCGCTGCACGATGCGGGCTCCCGCCTGGTGCAGGAAATCGTCACCGTGTTCGCGCACTACGACATCGGCACCGAGGTGCTGGCGGCCAGCATCCGCAACCCCGCGCAGGTGTCCGAAATGCTGCTGGCCGGCGCTGACATTCTCACCGTGCCGGCGGCCATCCTGGCCGGCGTGGCCGACCATCCGCTGACCGACCTCGGCATGCAAACGTTTTGCGCGGATGCGACGGTGTTCAGCGAGCGCTGAGGCGACAGCGATGCCGCCGGCCCGGCCTCAGGCCAGGGCCTTGCTCACCACCTCGTACAGGTCCTTCGACAGCGAGGCCGAGGCCAGACGCTGCAATTCGGCGCGCATCAGCGCCTGGCGGCCCGGCTCGTAGCGTCGCCAGCGGGCAAGCGCCTGCGCCAGGCGCGCCGCCAGCATGGGATTGAAGCCGTCGATGGTCAGCACCTGGTCGACCAGGAACGCGTAGCCGGAACCGTCCGCGGCGTGAAAGCGCGCCGGGTTGCTGTTGACGAAGGCGCCCACCAGCGCGCGCACGCGGTTCGGGTTGCGCGGCGCGTAGGCCGGATGCGTCAGCAGCGCGCGGACATCGTCCAGCGCCTCGGCACGGCGCGACATGGCCTGCACGCTCAGCCAGCGATCGAGCACCATGGCATCGCCCTGCCAGCGCTGGTAGAAGGCGTCGAGCGCGCTTTGGCGTTCAGGCACATCGAGCTGCGCCAGCAGGGCCAGCGCCGCCGCGCTGTCGGTCATGTTGTCGGCCGACTCGAACTGCTCCCAGCACGCGTCGGCACCGATGTCGTCGAGCTCGGCCAGGTACCCGAGACACGCGTTGCGAAGGCTGCGCTTACCCACCTCGCCGGCCTCGAAGCGGTACGGCCCGCTCGGCGCCAGCGCGTCGTATCGCGCCAGCAGCTCGTCGCGCAGGCCCTGCGCCAGCGCCCGGCGCATGAACAGCCGGGCCTCGTGGATGGCCTGCGGGTCGATGGTCTCGACCTCGCCGGCGATGAAGGTCTCCGACGGCAGCGTGAGCAGCTCGGCCACCAGCGCGGGATCGAGCGTGGTGTCGGCAAGACAACGCCGCGCGGCCTCCAGCAGGCCGGCATCGAGCGCCAGCGGCTGGCCCGCCGCGCGCGCATCGATCAGCCGCCGGATCACGCGCAGGTACAGCTGCTGCCCGGCGTCGTAGCGGGCAAACGGGTCGCTGTCGTGCGCCAGCAGGTGCGCGAGTTCGGCGTCGGTGAAATCGACCACCAGCCGCACCGGCGCCGAGAAGCCGCGCAGCATGGACGGCACCGGCGCGGTGGCAATGTCCTCGAAGGTGAAGGTCTGCTCGGCGGCCTCGAGCAGCAGCACGCGGCCGCTGCCGACGGCGGCCCCCTCCCCTTGCAGGCGCAGCGGCAGCTCGCGGCCGTCGGCATCCAGCAAACCGAGCGCGACCGGGATCGGCAACGGCTGCTTGTCCGGCTGGCCGGGCGTCGGCGCCGTGTGCTGGCGCAGCGTGAGGTGATAGCGGCGGGCGGCGGCATCGTGCCGGCGCTCGACCGTCAGCTGCGGCGTGCCGGCCTGCCGGTACCAGGCCATGAAGGCCGACAGATCGGTGCCGTTGGCGTCGGCGAGCGCGGCCACGAAGTCCTCGACCGTCACCGCCTGGCCGTCGTGGCGGTCGAAGTACAGGTCCGTGCCGCGCCGAAAGCCTGCCTCGCCCAGCACGGTGTGCAGCATGCGCACCACCTCGGCGCCCTTCTGGTACACGGTGCTGGTGTAGAAGTTGTTGATCTCGATGTAGGACTCCGGCCGCACCGGGTGCGCCAGCGGGCCGCCGTCCTCGGCGAACTGCACGGTGCGCAGGTTCCTCACGTCGGCGATGCGCTTGACCGCCGCCGAGCCCATGTCGGCCGAGAACTGCTGGTCGCGGAACACGGTAAGGCCTTCCTTGAGCGACAGCTGGAACCAGTCGCGGCAGGTGATGCGGTTGCCGGTCCAGTTGTGGAAGTACTCGTGGGCGATGATGGACTCGATGTACTGGTAGTCGAGGTCGGTGGCGCGCGCGGCGTCGGCCATCACGTACTTGGCGTTGAAGACGTTGAGGCCCTTGTTCTCCATCGCCCCCATGTTGAAGTCGTCCACGGCCACGATGTGGAACACGTCGAGGTCGTACTCGCGGCCGTACACGCGCTCGTCCCAGGCCATGGATTTCTTGAGCGCCGCCATGGCGTGGGCGCACTGAGCGACGTACTGCGGCTCGGTGTGGATATGGAGCTGCACCGTGCGCCCGCCGGCGGTGACGAAGGTGTCGGAGAACGCCTCGAGCTGCCCCGCCACCAGCGCGAACAGGTAGCAGGGCTTGGGGAACGGGTCCTCGAAGGTGGCGAAGTGGCGGCCGTCCGGCAGCTCGCCCCCGGCCACGCGGTTGCCGTTCGACAGCAGCAGCGGATACGCCGGGCGATCGGCGCGCAGCGTGGTGGTGAACGGCGCCAGCACGTCCGGGCGGTCCGGGTAGTAGGTGATGCGCCGAAAGCCCTCAGCCTCGCACTGCGTGCACAGCATGCCGCGCGAGGTGTAGAGCCCTTCGAGCGCGGCGTTGGCGGAAGGGTCGATGTCGACTTCGGTTTCGATCGTGACCTTATCCGGCAGGCCGGGGATGGTGAGCGTGTCGGCCGTCACCTCGTACTCGCTCGGGCGCATCACGTAGCCGTCGCGGCTGACGCGGCGCAGCTTCAGGTTCTGCCCGTCCAGCACCAGCGGCGCATCGCGCCGGCCGGCCGGGTTGCGGCGCAGGTCGAGCGCGCAGCGCACCCGCGTGCGGGTCGGTTCCAGGTCAAAATCGAGCTGCACCGCCTCGACCAGGAATTCCGGCGGGCGATAGCTCTTGAGTTCGATGGCGCGGGGAACGGCGTCACGCATGGCTGGTTCTCGAATGAAGGCGTGCGGGCATTGTCGGCACGCCCCCGTGCGGCAGCAAGCGCCGTGCCGCAGGTCGCGGCGCGACCGCGCGCGGCGGTAAGCTGCGCGGCGTCCCTGCCCACTCCACCAGCCGCCATGTCCGCAACCCAGCGCGCAGCCCTGTTCGACCTCGACGGCACCCTGCTCGATTCGATTCCGGCCTTTCTCGCCATCACCCGGCGCGCCTGTCGGGAACTCGGCTGGCCGCAACCCGCACCGGGCTACATCCGCGAGGTGATGACGCTTGGCCGCTCGCCCATCGAGGCACTGCTCGGACCGGTGCCGGACCACGAGGCGCGCCGGCGCGAACTTGGCGCCGCCAGCATGAAGCTGTGGCAGGCCGTGTTCGCCGCCGAGGCGCGGCTGTTCCACGACACCCTGACCGTGCTGCAACAGCTGTCGCGCGACGGCTGGCGGCTCGGCATCGTCACCGACTCCAACCATTTCGTCGTCAGCCATCTGACCGAAACACCCGCTTGCCCGCCGATCGACGTCGTCATCACGCGCGACGAGGCGCCGGCCCGCAAGCCCTCGCCGAGCGGCATCCAGCTGGCGCTGGAGCGCCTGGGTGTGCCTTCGACGGCGGCGTTCTACGTCGGTGACAACCCCATCGACATCCAGGCCGCCCGCGGCGCCGGAGTGCGGGCGTTCGGCATCACCACCGGCGCCTCGCTGCGCGAGGACTTGCTGCCGCACGGCCCGCACGCGGTGCTCGACTCGCTGTCCGAATTGCCGGCGCACTTGCCGGCTCCCCTGGCCACGGAAATCGCGCCGCCGGTGGTGAGCGGCGCACTGGCGCCCGGGCTCGGCGCGGCGGGCGGGTTTCTCGACATTCCCTGGGTGCGCGAGGCGATTTCGGCCTGGCTGGGACAGCCATTCTTTCCCGGTACGCTCAACCTGTCGCTGAGTCCGGAAAACGCGGCGCAAGCCGCCCGCCACCGCAGGAACACGCGCCTGCGTCGATTCGAACTGCCGGCGCGCGACGCCATGTGCCCCGCCCGGCTGCACGCGGTGGAACTGTCGCACCGCTTCATGCGCACGCCGGCGCTGCTGCTGTGGCCGCAGGTGCCGGGTTACCCCGACGACAAGCTGGAACTGATCTGCCCCATGCCGCTGCGCAGCGGCTGGGTGCTCAACGACGGCGCGCGTCTGGACGTGCGCTACCTGACGCTGGAGGAACCCTGGCCATGAATCTGCCCGAACTGACCACCGACGATCTCGCCCGCCTGCGTCTGCAGGAGTGTCAGGGCACCCTGATCGGCGGCATGAAAGTGGCCTGCGGCTTCGGCATCAGCGCCGAGGAGTTCGGCTTTCGGATGATGATGGAGCAGGGCATCAACTGGACGCGCCTGTGCGGCGACCTCGACCGCATCGCGCGCATCTTTTACGAGCACTACGAGGTGACCTACGGCTTCGGCCACGCGCTGCGGGTGGACCTGACCACGGACACGCTGCGCTTCACCATGCCGGCACTCGAAACAGCCGCCGCCGGGCAGCTCGCGCACTGGAAGATGTCAGCCGCCGCGCTGCACGACGTGAATCGCGGCTTCTGGCGCGCGCTCGCCGAAAACGCCGGCATCACGGCAGCGCTGGAGTTCACGCGCGACGGACACACCGTGACGGTGCGGCGCGGCTAGATCGTCACGGCGGTTATTTGACGACACGCAGCTTGGGCCGCTCCGGCACCGGCGGGGCGGGCGGCTCAGGCGGCGTCTCGGAGCCGTCGGTCGGGAAGGTCATGCCCTGGCCGTTCTCGCGCGCGTAGACGGCAAGCACGGCCGCGATCGGCACCCACACCTCACGCGCCACGCCACCGAAGCGCGCGCCGAACGACACGTAATCGTTGTCGAGTTCACGCCGCGCAGTGGCACGTTCGGCGACGTTGAGCACGATCTTCCCTGCCTTGACGTGCTCCGCCGGCACGCTAACCCCGGCCAGGGTGGCGTCGACCAGGATTTGCGGCGTCAGGCCGTTGTCCTCCATCCACTGCACCATGCCGCGCAGCAGGTAGGGCTTGGCCGACGGCAGCTCGTCCATCGCAGCAGCGTCAGGCCGGCTGGCCGTGGCGCATCTCGAATTCCTGCTCGCTAAGGCTGCTGCGGAACGCCGGGCGCGCGAACATGCGCTCCGCGTAACGCAGGATGGGACGCGCCGGCGCCGGCAACTCGATGCCATAGACCGGCAGGCGCCACAGGAGCACCGACAGCGCGCAATCGACCAGCGTCGGGCCCTCGCCGAACACGAACTCGTGCTGCTGGAACAGCGGCGCGATCGAGACCAAACCGTCACGCAGGGTCTTCCTCGCGCCGGCCACGTCGGACTTCTTGTCCGGCTCGGTCAGGGTGCGGTGCAGGCTGAACCAGTCACGGTCGATGCGCCACAACATCAGGCGCGCCTGCGCCCGGTTGATTGGGTCGACCGGCATCAGCGGCGGATGCGGAAAACGCTCGTCCAGGTACTCCATGATGATGGCGGAGTTGTAGAGCACCAGGCCGCGATCAACCAGCACCGGCAGATCGCCGTAGGGGTTCAGGTCGCGCAGGTCTTCGGGCATGGCGCCCGGATCGACCTGCTCGATCTCGATCGAAATATCCTTCTCGCTCAGCACCAGGCGCGTGCGGTGGCTGTGGGGACACACCACACCCGCATACAGCTTCATGTTGCGGATGCGTTCGGTGGTGAAACCGTCCGCGTCGTTGCCGTAGTCGAGCGGCTCGACCTTGGGGGCAGCGGCCGCCTTGGCCGGCGCCGATTCTTTCTTGGGTGACTTGGAAGCCAACGGGTCAGGCCCTACTTAGTGGATATCACGCCAGTATTCGCGCTTGACCATGTAGGCCAGGCCCGCGAATACCATCAAAAACAACAACACCTTGATGCCTAGGCCGTAGCGCACCAGCTTGGCCGGCTCGCCCATGTAGACCATGAAATTCACCAGGTCGCGAACCATGGCGTCGTACTCGGCGGGCTTGAGCGCGCCTTCGGACACCTGCGTCAGATGCCCGTCGTGCAACTCCTGCGTGCCCTGCAAGCTGACCAGCACGTGCGGCATGGCGGCGTTCGGGAATACCGTATTGTTGACGCCGAACGGCCGCGCCGGATCCAGGTAGAAGCTGCGCATGTACGCGTACAGCCAGTCCGCGCCGCGCGAACGGGCCGCCAGCGTCAGATCGGGTGGCGCCTGGCCGAACCACTTGGCGCCATCCTTCTTGGCCAGAGCCACGTGCATCGCCTGGTTCACGTCACCGCCATTGAAGACCATGTTGGCCTGCACCTGCTCGGGCGTGAGCCCGAGATCCTGCGCCAGGCGCGAGTAACGCATGAACTCGGCGCTGTGGCAGCTGACGCAGTAATTGACGAAGGTACGGGCTCCGCGCTGCAGGCCGGCCCGATTGGCAAGGTCGACGTCAAACTTCGCCACAGCGACGCTTTCCGCCGCCATACCCAGACCCGGCACGGCTGCCAGCAAACAAGCCAGAAACAGCTTTCTCATTTTGTTGTCACCCTGTCCGGAACCGGCTTGGTGCGGTCGATCGTGGTGTAGATGGGCATCAGCAGGAAGAACAGGAAATACAGCACCGACAGCACACGGGCAATCAGCGTGTACAGGTCCGACACCGGCTTGGTACCCAGATACCCGAGCCCAATGAAGCTGACCACGAACACGGCGAGCGCGATGCGGTTCAGGATGCCGCGGTAGCGGATGGACCTGACCGGGCTGCGGTCCAGCCACGGCACCAGGAACAGCATGAAGATGGCCGCGCCCATCGCCACCACGCCCAGGAACTTGTCCGGCACCGCGCGCAGGATCGAGTAGAACGGCGCGAAGTACCACAGCGGCGCGATGTGCGGCGGGGTGACCATGGCGTCAGCCGGCTTGAAGTTGTCGGGCTCAAGGAACTTGCCCCACATCTCCGGCACGAAGAACACGATGGCCGCGAAGATGATGGCAAACACCGACAGGCCCCAGATGTCCTTGACCGTGTAGTACGGATGGAACGGGATGCCGTCGAGCGGCTTGCCGTCCGGACCTTTCTTTTTCTTGATGTCGACGCCGTCGGGGTTGTTGGAGCCGGTCTCGTGCAGCGCGATGATGTGAAAGAATACCAGCGCGATGATCAGCATCGGCACCGCCGCCACGTGCAGCGCGAAGAAGCGGTTGAGCGTCGGGTCACCGACCGCGAAGTCGCCGCGAATCCACAGCGACAGGCCGTCGCCGATCAGCGGAATGGCACCGAACAGCGAGATGATGACCTGCGCGCCCCAATACGACATCTGCCCCCAGGGCAGCAGGTAGCCCATGAACGCCTCGGCCATCAGCAGCACGTAGATGACCATGCCGAACAGCCACACCAGCTCCCGCGGACCCTTGCCGGAGCCGTAGATGATGCCGCGGAAGATGTGCAGGTACACCACCACGAAGAACATCGACGCGCCGGTGGAGTGCAGGTAGCGGATCAGCCACCCCCAGTTCACGTCGCGCATGATGTACTCGACCGACGCGAACGCGAGGTCCTCCGACGGCTTGTAATGCATCGTCAGGAAGATGCCGGTGACGATCTGCAGCACCAGCACGGCGAGCGCCAGCGAGCCGAAGAAGTACCAGAAGTTGAAGTTCTTGGGCGCCTGGTACTGCCCGACGTGATCGTCCCACCAGTCGAAGATGGGAAAACGCTCGTCGATCCAGCGCGCCAGGCCCGAGCTGCGGTTGGCCATTACGCTGTCTCCTGATCTTCGCCGATGACAAGACGGGTGTCGGTCAGATACTTGTGCGGCGGCACCGGCAAGTTGAGCGGCGGCGGCACGCCCTTGTACACGCGGCCAGCCAGGTCATAGCGCCCGCCATGGCAGGGGCACAGGAAACCACCCTGCCACTGTGCATCCACATCGCCCACCTCCGACCGCAGCTGCGGCGAGCAACCCAGGTGGGTGCACACGCCGAGCAGCACCAGGAACTCGGGCTTGATGGAGCGCTGGGCGTTGACGGCATAGGCCGGCTGCTCGGACTCCTGCGAGTCCGGGTCACGCAGCGCGTCGGCGGACACCTTGGCGAGATTGTCGAGCTCCTCCTGCGTGCGGCGCAGGATCCACACCGGGCGTCGGCGCCACTCGACCACCATCAGCTCGCCGGGCCCCAGCTTGCCGATGTCAACCTCGACTGGAGCGCCCGCGGCCTGGGCCTTGGCGCTCGGCTGCATGCTGGACACGAACGGCACCGCCGTCGCCGCCAGACCCACGCCTCCCAACGCACCTGCAGTGCCGGCGAGCAGCCGGCGGCGCGCGGGATCCACCGCATCGTTTGCCATAAATCTCGATTCCCTTGGAAAGCGGGCCAGCATTACCCGCACGAGCCGCGAGTCCGGATGCGGGCCTTGCCTGTCGCCGTGGGCAGCGACAGACGGCAGGGCGCCTCCCGGGCAGGTTGAAAGCCGCCGTATTGTGCCAAACGCGCACCGGCCCCGCCAAGCCGGCGCTTGCGGCCCTGATCAACCGAGGATGAAGACCGCCTGTTAGCATGCCCGCCCGCTTCAACAGGATCTTCGCCCGGACCCGCATGGCGATCAGCCGCAACCTTGTCCGTTACCTGCTGCAGGCGACCGCGTTCGGCCTGGCGGCCGGCCTCGCCATCGCGCTGCTGTGGCCGCAGTCTCAGCCACCCACTTCAAGCCTGCCGGTCGAGCCCGCGGCTCCGACTCAGGTACAGGCGCCCCGGTCGCCGCCTACGGCGAACAGTTTCGCGCCGGCGGTGGAGCGCGCGGCGCCTTCCGTCGTGAACATCTACAGCACCAAGGTCATCACGCGGTCGTACAGTCCGCTGCTCGACGACCCGCTGTTCCAGCGCTTCTTCGGCCGCGCACCGGTGCCGCGCCAGCGCCTCGAATCGAGCCTCGGCTCAGGCGTTCTGCTTAATCGCGAGGGTTACATCGTCACCAACTACCACGTGATCGCCGACGCGGACGAGATTGAGGTGGCACTGCGCGATGGGCGCAGCGCCCGCGCCGAACTGGTCGGCAGCGACGCCGCGACGGATCTCGCTCTGCTGCGTGTCGCCCTGGCCGACCTGCCCGCCATCGCCCTGGGCGACGACAGTCAGGTGCGAATCGGCGATCTGGTGCTGGCCATCGGCAACCCGTTCGGCGTCGGCCAGACGGTGACGCTGGGCGTGGTGGGCGCGGTCGGGCGCGAAGCGCCCGGCATCAGTGCGATCAATGATTTCATCCAGACCGACGCGGCCATCAATCCTGGCAACTCCGGGGGGGCGCTGGTCAATGCAAGCGGCGAGCTGATCGGCATCAACACCGCCATATACAGCCGCAGCGGCGGCTCCGAAGGGATCGGCTTCGCCGTGCCGGCAAGCCTGGTGCGACAGATCACCGAGCAGCTGCGCGAACACGGCGAAGTGCCACGCGGCTGGCTCGGGATCGAGCTACAGGAACTCACCCCGCAATTGGCCGCATCATTGAACATTGAACAAACCGCTGGGGCGCTGGTGGCTGGCGTTTACAGAGGCTCCCCGGCCGCCCGCGCCGGCGTGCGCCCCGGCGACCTGCTGCTGGGACTCGACAAGAGCAGCTTGCAGCGTGCCCGCGACGCCGCCGCGCTCCTCGCCGGCCTGACCCGAGGGCAGGAGGTACGCCTCACCCTGCTGCGGGAAGGCCGGCGCGTCGAAACCCGCGCCACCGCCATACGCCAGCCGGACTACGCCAAACGGTAGGCGCAGCACGCCTCGCGCAGCCGCCGGCGCCGCGCGCTTCGCCTGCTACACTTCGCGTTCGAGATATTCGCCGTTCGGCTTTGCGCCGACGCTGTACCGCAGACCAGGTTTACCCCGATGGCCCGAATTACCGTTGAAGACTGCCTTGAGAACGCCGACAGCCGCTTCGATCTGGTGCTGATGGCGGCGCGGCGGGCACGTCAGTTGTCGCTTGGCCGCTCGCCACTGGTCGAACCCGAGAACGACAAGCCGACCGTGATCGCGTTGCGGGAGATCGCCGCCGGCAAGATCGACCGCAGCGTGCTCGAACCGGAAGAGCTGCACCTGTTCCTGACGCCGGAAGAGCTGGCCGAGCAGCGGGCCACCGCCGGTTGGGAGCAGGCGATCGAAGCCACCACTCAGCTGGTGGCACCGACGGAGGGGTCCGCCCCGAAGGCGGACGAGGACGCCTGAGCGCCCCGGCACAGGCCGTTCAGGCCACCGGCATAGAGGCACTTGCCGGGCGTCTGGCGGCCTACCTGGCGCCGGAAGAAGTCGCCGTCGTCCGGCGCGCCCACGCGTTCGGCGCCAAGGCCCACACCGGGCAACAGCGCAAGACCGGCGAGCCCTACATCGCTCATCCGCTGGCGGTCGCCGGCATCCTCGCCGACCTGCACGTCGATTCCGCCACGCTGTGCGCCGCGTTGCTGCATGACGTCATCGAGGACACCGCCGCCACGCGCGCCGAGATTGCCGAGCAATTCGGCGAGGAAATCGCTGCGCTGGTAGACGCCGTCACCAAACTGACGCAGATCCGTTTCGAGACCCGCGAGCAGGCACAGGCGGCCTATTTCAGGAAGATGATGCTGGCGGTGGCGGGCGATCTGCGCGTCATGCTGATCAAGCTCGCCGACCGCCTGCACAACATGCGCACGCTGGGCCACCTGGCAACCGACAAGCGACGGCGCATTGCGCGCGAAACGCTTGAAATCTACGCCCCCATCGCCAATCGCCTCGGCATGAGCCAGCTCAGCAGCGAACTGGAGGAGCTTGGCTTCGAAGCGCTGTACCCGCTACGCAGTCGGGTATTGGACGAGGCGCTGCGCCGGGCGCGCGGCAATCGCCATGATCTGGTCGGCAAGATCGAGGCCACGCTGCGCCAGCGCCTGGACCAGGCCGGCGTCCGCTACCGCATGGAAAGCCGCGAAAAGCACCTGTACAGCGTCTACAAGAAGATGCGCCAGGACCGCATCCCGCTGAGCGAGGTGTACGACGTGTACGCGCTGCGCATCGTGGTTGACTCGGTGGACGACTGCTACCGCGTGCTGGGGCTGGTACACAACACCTTCAAGCCGCTGCCGAATCGCTTCAAGGACTACATCGCCATCCCCAAGGCCAACGGCTACCAGTCGCTGCACACGGCGCTGTTCACACCGTTCGGCGTGCCGGCGGAAATCCAGATTCGCACCGAGGAGATGGACCGGGTGGCCAACGAGGGCGTGGCGGCGCACTGGTCCTACAAGGACCCGAGCGGCGGCGGTCGCGCGCCGCAACGGGCACGCGAGTGGCTGCAGAGCCTGCTCGAGCTGCAACGCAACGCCGGCGACCCGCAGGAGTTCCTGGACTCGGTCAAGGTCGACCTGTTCCCGGACGAGGTGTACGTGTTCACGCCCAAGGGCCGCATCCTGGCCCTGCCGGCCGGCGCCACGGCGGTCGATTTCGCCTATGCCGTGCACTCGGACATCGGCGATCAGTGCGTGGCAGTGCGCATCGACCGGCGTCTCGCGCCGCTCAGCAGCGTGCTCGAGACCGGCCAGACGGTCGAGATCATCACCGCCAAGACCGCCACGCCGCATCCAAGCTGGCTGAACTTCATCGTCACCGGCAAGGCACGGGCGGCGATCCGGCATTTCCTGAAGAACATCGATCGGCAGAAGGCGATCGAGCTCGGCCGGCGCCTGCTCGAGATAGAGCTCGCTCGCCTGGGCACGCCGATGGCGCAGATACCGGAGGCGAACATCGCCGGCCTGCTGCGCGAGTTCAGCGCCCGCGCCATGGACGACCTGATGGAAGACGTCGGCCTGGGCAAGCGCCTGGCGGCTGTCGTCGCGACGCACCTGGTCAGCGGCACGCCGCAACCGCTCGCCGAGCGCTCGTCGCGATCCGGCCTGCGGCGCGCGCTGCGGCGGGTGGCGCCACGTTGGCTGGTCGGCCAGGAAGGGCATTCGGCGCCGCTCGCCATCAAGGGCACCGAGGGCCTGGTGGTCAGCTACGGCAAGTGCTGCCGGCCGATTCCCGGCGACCCGATCCGCGGCTACGTGAGCGCCGGCCGCGGCGTCGTGATCCACGTCGACGGCTGCCCCAGCACGGCCGAGTTCGCCAAGCAACCCGACAAGTGGCTGGACGTTGAATGGCAGCCGGCGGGAGACGCCCGCTTTCCGGTCGACATACGTGTCGAAGTCGTCGACCAGCGCGGCGAACTCGCCACCCTGGCCGCCGCCATCGCCGACGCCGACTGCAATATTGCCAACGTCCAGCTGCGCGAAAAGGACGGCATCCACGCCGTCGACGATTTCACCATCGAGGTGCGCGATCGGGTGCACCTGGCGCGGGTCATGAAACGCCTGCGCCAGCTGAAGTCCGTGCGCCGCATCTCCCGCAAACGAGGATGAACATGCCACTCGAAGCCATCGCCAGCGACCGCGCGCCGGCCGCCATCGGCCCCTACTCGCAAGCCATCCGCACGGGTGGCACGGTCTATCTGTCCGGACAGATTCCGCTCGATCCGGCCACCGGCGAGCTGGTCGGCGGCGACATCGAGGCGCAGGCGGTGCGCGTGTTCGAGAACCTCAAAGCCGTCGCCGAGGCGGCCGGCGGCAGCCTGCGTCACGCGGTGAAGGTCACCATCTACCTCACTGACCTCGCCCACTTCGGCACCGTGAACGCCATCATGGCCCGCTACTTCGACCAGCCCTATCCGGCGCGCGCGACGATCGGCGTGGCCGCGCTTCCGCGCGGGGCGGCCGTCGAGGCCGACGCCGTGCTGGTCATCGGCTGATAGCGATCGGCGCGGGCATGGCGACTGCCGCAGCCGCCCGGCCCGCCGTCCCTGTGGCGCTGACCGCGTTGCCGGGCGTCGGTCCGGCACTGATCGGTCGTCTGGCGCTGCTCGGCATCAGCCGGCCGGCCGATCTTCTGCTGCACCTGCCGCTGCGCTTCGAGGATCGCAGCCGCGTGCACACCATCGGCAGCCTGCGCGAGGGTCAGGCGGCGCTGATCCGCGGCCGGATCGAGGCGACGGAGCTGGGTCAGGGGCGGCGACGCGCCCTGCTGGTCAGTCTCGCCGACACGAGCGGCGCACTCACGCTGCGGTTCTTCCACTTCCGCCCGGCACAGGCGCAGCAACTGCGGCCCGGTGTGTGGCTGGAATGCTATGGCGAGGTCCGCAGCGGTCCGTTTCGGGTCGAGATGGTTCACCCCGAGTACCGCGTGCTGCCCGATGGCGCCGACGAACCGCTGCCGCAGGCGACCCTGACGCCGGTCTATCCGAGCACCGCCGGGCTCACGCAAGCCACGTTGCGGCGCCTGATCGGGGCGGCACTCCAGCGCCGCGATCAGTTCCTTCCGGAGCTGTTGCCGCCTGGCCTGCGCGCTGCCGAGCGCTTGCCGGATCTCGCCACGGCGCTGCGCCAGCTGCACCAGCCGCCCGCCACGGCGGCACTCCACGACGCCCCGGTGGCGCTGCATCGGCTCGCGGTCGAGGAACTGCTGGCGCATCACCTGAGTCTTCGGCAGCGGCGCCGCCAGCGTCAGACCCGCCGCGCGCCGACCCTGGCCGCTGGCGGCGCGCTGCGCGGGCAGCTGGCCAAGTCGCTGCCCTTCGCGCTGACCGCGGCGCAGCAGCGGGTCATCACTGAGGCGCTGGCCGATCTCGCGCGGCCGCACCCGATGCTGCGCCTGCTACAGGGGGATGTCGGCTCCGGCAAGACGCTGGTGGCGGCGGCCATCGCGCTGGACGCGGTGGAGGCCGGCTGGCAGGTGGCCATCATGGCGCCGACCGAGCTGCTGGCCGAGCAGCACTTTCGCAACTTCTGTCGCTGGCTGCCGCCGCTGGGCATCGATCCGGTGTGGCTCGCCGGCAGGCACGGTGGGCGTACCCGCGCCGGCATCCTGGCCGACATCGCGTCCGGCCGGGCGCCGCTGGTGGTCGGCACGCACGCGTTGTTTCAGGATGATGTCCGATTCGCGCGGCTGGGTCTGGTCGTCATCGACGAGCAGCACCGCTTCGGCGTGCACCAGCGCCTGGCCTTGCGCGCCAAGGGCGACGACGGCACGCTGGCGCCGCACCAGCTCATCATGACCGCCACGCCGATCCCCCGCTCGCTCGCCATGACCTTCTATGCCGACCTTGATACATCGGTCATCGACGAGCTGCCGCCCGGGCGCACGCCGGTCGACACCCGCGCCGTGTCGCGCCAGCGCAAGGACGAGCTGCTGGCCGCCATCAGCGCCACCTGCGCCCGCGGCGAGCAGGCGTACTGGGTGTGCCCGCTGATCGAGGAATCCGAGGCGCTGGCCCTGTCGGCGGCCACGGCGACCGCGGAAGAGCTCGCCGCCGCCCTGCCGCAGCTGCGCATCGGCCTTCTGCACGGACGCATGAAAAGCCGCGACAAGGAGGCGGTGATGGGCGCCTTCCAGCGCCGCGAGACCGATCTTTTGGTCGCCACCACGGTGATCGAGGTGGGCGTGGACGTGCCCAATGCCTCGCTGATGATCATCGATCACGCCGAGCGCCTGGGTCTGGCCCAATTGCACCAGCTGCGCGGGCGGGTCGGACGCGGCAGCGCACACAGCCGCTGCGTGCTGCTGTACCAGCCGCCGCTGTCGGGCGACGCGCGGGCGCGTCTGGCGGCCATGCGCGAGACCGGCGACGGCTTCGAAATCGCCCGCCGTGATCTTGACCTGCGCGGCCCGGGCGAGCTGCTGGGCACGCGCCAGACCGGCGAGGTGAACCTGCGCGTGGCCGATCTGGCCCGCGACCGCGGCCTGCTGGCGCGCCTGCCGGCCTTGGCCGAGCGCCTGGAACGCGAGGCGCCGGCGGCGGTGCCCGCCCTGATCGACCGCTGGCTGGGCGCCGGCCTGGCCTACGGCGAGGTTTGACGTGACGCCCGCCTGGCAGCCGCTCAGCGCGGCGGCGTTGCGTTGCCTGCCGCCGGGCTTGCGGCCGTGGCTGGCCGATGCCGGCTCGCTCACCGCCGCCCTGCGCAGGGCGCTGGCGGGAGGGCTGCGTTGCAACCGTGTTGCCCAGGGCTGGCGCCGGGCCAACGCCGACGAGGCCGGCTATCTCGGGATTGCGCCTGGCAGCCCTCTCTTCTGGCGGCGCGTGCGCTTCAGCCACGCCGGCCGGGCGCTGCTGGTCGGCCACACCCTCGCGCCGGCCTCCGCGCTGGCGGCCTCCCCATGGTTGCGTCGTCTGGGCCATCGGCCGGTCGGCGAGCTGCTGTTCGCCGACACGACCGTGCGCCGGACCCGCATCGAGCTGGCAGGTCCGCAGCGCGATACGGCGACGAACCTCGGCACGGCGCTCGCCGTCCGGCGCGCGCTGGTCGGTGCCGGCCGGCATCCGCTGCTGGTGATGGAACATTTCCTGCCCGCCATGCTGCACCTGCCGGCGCCATGCTGAACCGCCTCAAGGCCTACGCCGAGCTCACCCGCCTGCACCGACCGATCGGCAGCCTGCTGCTGTTGTGGCCGACCTGGTGGGCGCTGTGGCTGGCCAGCAACGGCTTGCCGGACCTGAACATCCTGGCCGTGTTCACGGCCGGTGTGCTCACCATGCGCTCGGCCGGCTGCGCCATCAACGATTACCTGGATCGCGATTTCGACCGCCACGTGGAGCGCACGCGCAAGCGCCCGCTGCCTCGCGGCGCCATCCGGCCGGCCGAGGCGCTGGCGGTGTGCGTGGTGCTGCTGCTGGCCTCGCTGGCGCTGGTGCTGACGCTGAACCGGCGCACGCAGGAACTGGCCGTCGTCGGCGCGCTGCTGGCCGTCACCTATCCGCTCGGCAAGCGCCTGACGCACCTGCCGCAGATTTACCTGGGGCTGGCGTTTGGCTGGGGCATCCCGATGGCCTACGCCGCGGTACAGGACAAGGTGCCACCCGTCGCCTGGCTGCTGCTGATCGCCAACGTGTTCTGGACCGTCGCCTATGACACGTTCTATGCGATGGCCGATCGGGACGACGATATCAAGATCGGCGTCAAATCGACGGCCATCCTGTTCGGCGAGGATGACCGCCTGATCATTGGCGTGCTGCAGGCGAGCGCGCTCGCCACGCTGGCGCTGGTCGGCTGGCAGGCCCGCCTGGGACCTTATTTCTACGGCGGTCTGGCGGTCGCCGCGCTGCTGGCCGTGCATCAGCAAGTCATGACGCGCCAGCGCGAGCCGATGGCGTGTTTCCGGGCCTTTGTGGCCAACAACTGGTTCGGAGCCGCGGTGTTCGCGGGTATCGCCGCGCACTTCGGGACATCCTCATGAGCCGTGATCTTCGGGAGTTCATCGCGCGTCTGGAGGCGCAGGGCGAACTCAAGCGCATTGCCGTGCCGGTCGACCCGCGCCTCGAGGTCACCGAGGTCTGTGACCGCGTGCTGCGCGCCGGCGGCCCGGCGCTGCTGTTCGAGAAGCCGACCGGCCATCGCATGCCGCTGCTCGCCAACCTGTTCGGCACCGTGCGCCGGGTAGCACTGGGCCTCGGCCGCGAGAGCGTGGCCGAGCTGCGCGAGCTGGGGGAACTGCTGGCGCAGCTGCGCGAGCCGCAGCCACCGGGCGGGCTGCGCGAGGCATGGCGGCAGGTGCCGATGTACCGGCAGGCGCTCGCCATGCGCCCGCGGCGCGTCGGCGGCGGGCCGTGTCTCGATGGGGTGCTCGAAGGCGATGACGTGGATCTCGGCGCGCTGCCGATCCAGACCTGCTGGCCGGGCGACGCCGCGCCGCTGCTCAGCTGGGGACTGGTGGTGACGCGCGGGCCCGCCGGCGGCCGGCAGAACCTCGGCATCTACCGCCAGCAACTGCTCGGGCGCAACCGCCTCATCATGCGCTGGCTGGCGCACCGCGGCGGGGCGCTGGACTTTCAGGCCTGGCAGGCGGCGCGGCCGGGCGAGCCGTTTCCGGTGGCGGTGGTGATCGGAGCCGATCCGGCCACATTGCTGGCGGCCGTGATGCCGATTCCGGACGGGATGTCCGAGTACCAGTTCGCCGGCCTGCTGCGCGGCGAGCGCACGGAATTGCTCGCGACGCCGAGCGGTCTCGACGTGCCGGCGCGGGCCGAGATCGTGCTCGAGGGCGTGATCGCGCCCGGCGACGAGGCCGACGAGGGGCCGTTCGGTGATCACACCGGCTACTACAACGAGACCGAGCGCTATCCGGTGTTCACCGTGCAGCGCCTGACCCGCCGGCGCGACGCCATCTACCACAGCACCCATACCGGCCGCCCGCCGGACGAGCCAGCCATGCTGGGCGCGGCGCTGAACGAGCTGTTCGTGCCGCTGCTGCGCCGGCAGTTTCCGGAGGTGGTGGACTTCTACCTGCCGCCGGAGGGCTGTTCCTACCGCGTGGCGCTGGTGTCCATCCGCAAGCAGTACCCGGGGCATGCGTCGCGGGTGATGTTCGGCGTGTGGTCGACCCTGCGCCAGTTCCTGTACACCAAGTTCATCGTGGTGGTGGACGACGACATCGACGTGCGCAGCTGGCCGGACGTGGTGTGGGCCATCAGCACCCGCGTCGATCCGGCGCGCGACCTGCTGCTGGCCGAGCGCACGCCGATCGACAGCCTCGACTTCGCCTCGCCGGTGGCGGGGCTGGGGTCGAAGATGGGGCTCGACGCCACCAACAAGTGGCCCGGCGAAACCACCCGCGAGTGGGGGCGACCGATAGTCATGGATGCCAACGTCAGGGCCCGTGTGGACGCGCTGTGGCAGCAGCTTGGGCTGTGAAGGGTTCGCGGCGGGTGGCCGACGTATAATTTTTCGACTCAGTCATGCGGATGCGCGGCGCCGACGGCGGCGCGGCCTCCCCTCAGCCTTGGGATTCACTGTGACAGAAACGTCCGCCGCGGCGCAGCGTGTCGACGCGTTCGACTATCAGGATCTGCTGCGCTGCGCGCGTGGGGAGCTGTTCGGGCCCGGCAATGCGCAGTTGCCGCTGCCGCCGATGCTGATGTTCGACCGCATCGCGCACATCAGCGATCACGGTGGCCGCCACGGCCGTGGCGAGGTGTTGGCGCAGCTCGACGTGCGACCGGACCTGTGGTTTTTCGGCTGCCATTTCGAGGGCGACCCGGTGATGCCCGGCTGCCTGGGTCTGGACGCCATGTGGCAGTTGGTGGGTTTCTACCTCGGCTGGATCGGCGGCCTCGGCCGCGGCCGGGCGCTCGGTGCCGACGAGGTGAAGTTCAGCGGTGAGGTCAAGCCCGACGCCCGCCTGGTCACCTACCACGTCAACATCAAGCGCGTGATCCAGCGCAAATTGTTCATGGGCATCGCCGACGCCAGCATGGATGTGGACGGCAAGACCATTTACGCCGCCAGCGGCCTGCGGGTCGGACTGTTCACCAATTCTTTCGAGAGCACACCGTGAGACGCGTTGTCATTACCGGGCTCGGCATCGTGTCGAGCATCGGCACCACCCAGGCCCAGGTCGAGGCATCCTTGCGCGATGTGCGCTCCGGGATCGAGTTCAGCGAGGAGTACCGCGACCTCGGTTTCCGCAGCCAGGTCCACGGCCCGCTGCGCATCAACCCGGAAGAGCACATCGACCGCAAGTTGCTGCGCTTCATGGGCGACGCGGCGGCGTACACCCACATCGCCATGGTCGAGGCCATCGTCGACGCCGGCCTGACCGAGGCCGAGGTGTCCAATCCGCGCACCGGTCTGGTGGCCGGTTCGGGCGGCGCCTCCACGGCCAATACCGTGGTCGCGGCCGATACGCTGCGCGAGAAGGGTGCGCGCCGGGTCGGTCCGTACATGGTGCCGCGCACCATGTCGAGCACGGTCGCCGCCTGCCTCGGGACGGCCTTCAAGATCAAGGGCGTGGGGTACTCGATTTCCTCCGCCTGTGCGACTTCCGCCCACTGCATCGGCAATGCCGCGGAACTCATCCAGGCCGGCAAGCAGGATCTGGTCTTCGCCGGTGGCGGCGAGGAACTGCACTGGACCGAATCGGTGCTGTTCGACGGCATGGGGGCCCTGTCGTCGGCCTATAACGACCGACCGTCGGTGGCCTCGCGGGCCTACGACGCCGACCGCGACGGCTTCGTCATCTCCGGCGGCGGCGGCATCGTCGTGATGGAGGCGCTCGACCATGCGCTGGCCCGCGGCGCCAAGATATACGGCGAGCTGGTCGGGTATGGCGCGACCTCGGACGGCTTCGACATGGTGCAGCCCTCCGGCGAAGGCGCCGTGCGCTGCATGCGCCAGGCACTCGGCGACATTCCGTTGACCGATATCGATTACCTCAACACGCACGGCACCAGCACGCCGGTCGGCGACGGCCGCGAGCTCGAAGCGGTGCGCGAGGTGTTCGGCGCGCAGATGCCGGCCTTCAGCTCCACCAAGTCCCTGACGGGTCACTCGCTGGGCGCGGCGGGTGTCCACGAGGCGATCTACTGTCTGCTGATGATGCGTGGCGGTTTCATCACGCCGTCCGCCCACATCGAACGCCTCGATCCGGCCGCAGAAGGCCTGCCACTGGTACGCGAGCGGCGGGACGGTGTGCGACTCGACACGGTGATGTCGAACAGCTTCGGCTTCGGCGGCACCAACGCCACGCTGGTGTTGCGCCGCTACCACGGCTAACGCACCACCGCCACGCGCGCAACAAAAAAGGCGGGGCTGGTTCGCCAGCCCCGCCTTTTTTGCTTTCGAGCCAGCTTATTTCTTGAGCTGCGCCACCATGTAATCGACTGCGGCTTCAACCTGCGCGTCGCTCAGGTTCATGAAACCGCCCTTCGGCGGCATGGCGCGAATGCCCTGCAGCGAGTGCTGATGCAGCACTTCGATACCCTGCGCGATACGCGCTTCCCAGTCCTCGGCGCTGCCTAGCTTGGGCGCGCCCGCAACGCCAGAGGCATGGCACGAGAAGCAGGCCTGCTGATACACGGCAGCGCCATCCACCGGACCGGTATCGGCCGCCGCCACGGCGGCGACGCCGCCCGCCGGCGCGCCCGCACCGCCGGTCTGCACCTGGCCGACCGGCTTGATGCGTTCGTTGGCCAAGGCCGCGACGGTCGGATCGACCTTTGCCGGGCGGGTGGAATTGACCACGAAAACGGCAAGGCTCGCAATCAGGAAGGTAAACGCGACCAGCGATAACAGCACCACCGTGAAGGCGGTGGAGGAATTGTCGCTGGCCGGGGCGGAATGGGCGTTCACGGGGACTCCTTGGCGGGGCAGGCGGGAAAATCGAGTGCCGGCGGTGCCCTGCGGCGCAGCGCGGCGGTGGGAATTATAACGGCGCCAAAGGAACGGCCGGCGCTCTCCAGTGGGCGCGCTTGCGCGCCGTCAAGCACGGCCCGGCCGACGACGCACGCGGACATCCTGCTAAACTTGCCGGCACGACGCGCCCGTAGCTCAGCTGGATAGAGTACCGCCCTCCGAAGGCGGGGGTCAGAGGTTCAAATCCTCTCGGGCGCGCCACTTCATTATCGCCAACGAGCAGGCGGGGCCCGAACCGCGTCCCGCGGCAAGTCCCGGTGTGTGTCGAAATCCCCTGGCCGGTACCTGCGTGCTGCATCACTCATGCTGATCTTCGACCAGTCCAATCCCGGCCGCGCGAACGGCGCCCAGAGCGCACCTTCGGCAGCGGCCGATGATTTGCCTGCCGCGCTGCTGCGGACCACGCGTCCGCCGCTGCCGGAGGTCTCCGAGCTGCAGACCGTGCGCCACTACACGCGCCTGTCGCAAAAGAACTTTTCGATCGACACGCACTTCTATCCGCTCGGCTCGTGCACGATGAAGTACAACCCACGCGCCGCCAATGAGCTGGCGCTGCGGCCGGTGCTGCGCGACCGCCACCCGCTGGCGCCGCAGGCCACGGGGCAGGGTTTCCTCGCCTGCCTGTGGGAGTTGCAGGAGATTCTGGCGAGCGTCACGGGAATGGCCGGGGTGTCCCTGACGCCGCTCGCCGGCGCCCAGGGCGAACTTGCCGGCATCGCCATGATCGAGGCCTACCACCGCGCCCGTGGCGATATCGCGCGGCGCGAGATTCTGGTGCCGGACGCCGCCCACGGCACCAATCCGGCCACCGCCGTGATGTGCGGGTACTTGGTACGCGAGATCCCGACCGACGCGAATGGCGATGTCGACCTCGTGGCACTGGCGGCCGCGGTCGGCCCGCATACGGCGGGACTCATGCTCACCAATCCGTCCACGCTCGGCGTGTTCGAACGCCAGATCGGCGAGATCCAGCGCATCATCCATGAAGCGGGCGGCCTGCTGTATTACGACGGCGCCAACCTCAATGCCATTCTGGGCCACGCCCGGCCGGGCGACATGGGCTTCGACGTCGTCCATCTGAACCTGCACAAGACCTTCGCCACCCCACACGGCGGCGGCGGGCCGGGCGCGGGGCCCGTCGGTGTGGGCGAACGCCTGCTGCCATTCCTGCCGGTGCCGATGGTGGCGCGTGACGGCGACGTCTACCGCTGGCTGACCGAGGCTGACCGCCCACTGAGCATCGGCCGCCTGTCGGCGTTCGCCGGCAACGCCGGCATCCTGCTGCGCGCCTGGGTGTACATCCGCCTGCTGGGCCGCGACGGCATGCGCCGGGTGGCGCAATTCGCCACGCTCAACGCGGCCTATCTACAGGCGCGCCTGCGAGAAGCGGGCTTCGATCTCGCCTTCCCCGATCGGCGCGCAAGCCACGAATTCATCGTCACGCTGCGCCGCAGCAAGCAGGAGCTCGGCATCACCGCGCTCGACGTGGCCAAGCGCCTGCTCGACTACGGCTACCACGCCCCGACGGTGTACTTCCCGCTGCTGGTACCGGAATGCCTGCTGATCGAGCCGACGGAAACCGAGTCACGCGACATGCTGGACGGTTTTGTCGCGGCGCTGGTCGAGATCGCCCGCGAGGCGCGCGACGAGCCGGACCTGCTGCGCGGCGCGCCGCACACCCTGCCGGTGCGCCGCCTGGACGAGGTCCGCGCCGCGCGCCAGCCTGATCTCGCCTGGCGGCCAGCCTGACCACACCGAGGAAGACTGCCTTGCGCGCACTGATCTGCGGCTCGATGGCCTACGACACCATCATGGTCTTCCAGGACCGCTTCAAGAATCACATCCTGCCGGATCAGGTACACATCCTGAACGTGTCCTTTCTGGTGCCGCAGATGCGCCGGGAGTTCGGGGGCTGCGCCGGCAACATCGCCTACAACCTCAAATTGCTGGGTGGCGATCCGCTGCCCATGGCGACCGTCGGCGAGGACTTCGCGCCCTACCGCGACTGGCTCGACCGGCACGGCATCGATCGCCGGCACGTCACTGAAGTGGCGGGTGCCTACACCGGCCAGGCCTTCATCACCACCGACCTCGACGACAACCAGATCACGGCATTTCATCCGGGCGCGATGGGCGAGTCGCACCTCAACTCGGTGGCCGACGTGGAGGCGGTGGACATCGGCATCGTGGCGCCGGATGGTCGGGATGGGATGCTGCAGCACGCACGCGAATTCGCCGACGCCGGCGTTCCGTTCATCTTCGACCCCGGCCAAGGCATGCCGATGTTCGACAAGGCCGAACTGCTCGGTTTCATCGAACAGGCCACCTGGGTCACCGTCAACGACTATGAGGTCGAGCTGCTGCAAACCCGCACCGGGCTGTCGGTCGGCGACATCGCCAAGCGCGTCGAGGCACTCGTCGTCACTCGCGGCAACAAGGGCTCGAGCATCTACACCGGCGGCCATCGCATCGATATCCCGGCGGTGACGCCGGCCGCCGTGAACGACCCTACCGGCTGTGGCGATGCCTACCGCGCCGGCCTGCTATTCGGCCTGCTGCATGATCTCGACTGGCCGACCACCGGCCGTATCGCGGCCTTGCTCGGCGCGCTCAAGATCGAACACCACGGCACGCAGAATCACCACTTCACGCGCGACAGCTTCGAGCGCCGCTTCATCGCCGAATTCGGCCACGGCTTTTAAACGACGGGCCAAGCCCCGCTCAGCCGCGCCCAGAACGCTCGGTGAGCTCCACCTCTTCGACGTGAGCGATGGCAGACAGGCCACGCCGGCGCATCAAGGCCTCCAGGCTGTTCGCGGGGGCCGCTGGTTCAGCCGCCTCCGCGGCGAGTTCCGGCGCCTTGCACGCGGTCGTCGGCTCGGCAACATCCAGCGCCTCGATCACGTCAACGATTTCGGTGACCTCGCAGGTCTCGATGAGCGCATCGCCTGCCGCCTCCTCGACGACATCGTCCAGCGCAGCCGACTCGACCGACAACTCATCCGGGTCCAACACCTCGATTTGCGCCTCGGCATAGTCGCCCTCGATGCCGGGCATCTCGACCGGCTCTTCGACCATGTCGACGACCGTCGGCAGGTCCAGCGGCGCAATGTCCTCGGCCGACAATTCAGCCGCCAGGTCTTCGATGCTGATCGTTTCCTCCAGCACCTCATCCACCTCGACGGCCACCTCCTCTACCACTGCCGGGGGCTGGCTTGCCGGCCGCGGCGGCCGCGGGACCACCAGGCGTACCGGCTGTGGCTTGTCGAGCTCGACCACGCTGACCGCCCCGCTTGGGAGCGCCAGTGGTTCATCGACACCGAGCAGGGCGTCGATGGCCGATTCCTGATCCCAGTCCCAGACGGGTTCACCGGCCTGGGCCCGGTCCAGAATCGTTTCCAGGGTTTCCAGGAACGCCTCCTGCTCGAACATCGACACCCCGACCTGATCCATGCCCTGACGCAGCCGGCGCGTCATGCGCGGGCGCAACTCGGCCAGACGCTGCTGGGCGGCGCCTTCCTTCGGGCTGACGCTCCACAGCAGCGCGTCCGCCGTCGCCAAGCCTTGCCGCCAGGGCGACGCTTCCGGCCCATGAGTATCGAGACAGTTGACCAGGTACTGCATCCAGTGCGTGCCCAGGAACGCATCGACCGGGTCCGGCAGGCGCCCGACCTGTTGGCGGCGTTCGCCCAGCTCGGCCTCGACTCGCGCGGTCAGGCTGCGACGCTGCGCCTGCAGCGACTGGGCCGAGTCCACTGCCGGCAGGGCCAGGGTGCGCAGGTCGAGCAGGCCGGTCTCGGCGGCCATCGAAAATGCCCGATGGTCGTCCATGCAGGCTTCGCCAACGCTGTCGATGAGCGCCTCGAGAACCTGCCGCTGCTGCGGCGTCGGGGGTTCCTGCCAGCCGCGGGTCACCGCAATCAGCTGATCGAAGAACCGGCGACCGAGATGCGAGCGGCGCGCCAGCATGGCCCGGTCGCGCAGCGCCAGGCGCAGGAACGGAATCTGCAGCCGGGCAATGCACAGGCGCGCGGAGACCGGCACCGCACTGTCGTTGAATACGCCATCGAACAGCAGTGCGACCATGTCGAGCACGATCTGTTGCGAGGGGTCGCCGCTGGCGCTCTCCGCCGGCCGGGTGGCAAAGCGCGCGACATCGATCGACGCCGATCGGCTCCGGCTGCCGGGCTGGTCATGCTGTTGCAGGGTGGCGAGCAGCTTGGTGGCCTCGCTGCCCGCTGCGTTGCCGCCACTGGCCAGCGCCTGCTGAATCAGCGCGCTGAGGTCAATATCGCCCCGCTGACCGGCCTCGCTTACCAGCGCCTCCAGCGCCGGCGCACCGGCAAGCTGCGACACTTGGCTGGGCCTGGAAACCTCGGGCGGTCGCTCGAGTGCGGCGGCCAACTCCCGGTAAATGCCCGGCAATGCGGCGCCCACGTGCCGCTCGAAAAACATCACCAGAATCCGCCGCACGCTCGGCTCGGTGAGCGTGTCCCGGAAGGCCTCTTCCAGGGCGGCGAACACCTGGCGCGGCCCGAGCACCTCGTCGCCGTCCGGCACGCCGACGATCGGCGCCAGACTGGCGCGGATGGCACGCAAGGCGTCGGCGGACTCGGTTTCGGCCCGACGCACCGCCGCCGTCAGCGCCAGCGCCTCATCGAGATCGTTGCCCCCCAGTTGGCGCGCCACCGGGCCTTCGCCGCGCTCCAGCGCCTGCCAGCAGCCAAGCAGGCGGTCACTGAAACATCGATCGATGGCCTCGCGACCGAGCCGCAGATCGCGGATCGCATCGAAGGGAACACCCCGATCGGACTCCGTTCGACTGCCCTGCGCCATCTCGAACAGCGCATCTTCGAGCCGGGTGAGCATGCCCGCAAAGGCGCCCTGCACCGCGGAAAGGAAACTGGCGCGTGGCCCGCCAAGGCCGTGCGCGTCGTCATCACGCTCGACCGCAGCCTGGATCAAGTTACCGGAGCTCATGGCCGATCTCGCGTCGACAAATCCTGGGCGGGCATCCGTGCTTCGTCGTCAGGCGAAGCAGCGCTGCCAACGCGCCAAGTCGTCGCCGGGAACCGGCATCAGCTCGATGCCGTGCAAGTGATCCGGGGCTACCGCGCGCGACCACCGCACTTCGCCGCACAGAAAGAACTTGCCGGGCACGCCGCTGACGTTGACCCACAGCTCGATGCGCACCCCCGGGGCCAGCGGTTGACCGAGCCACAGACCAAGCCCTCCCGCCGACACATCGCAGGTGCGGGATGGCAAGGTCGCGCCGGCCAGTTCGGGCGCACCCACCGCGCTCACGATCTGCACCAACAGGCGCTCGTCGCGGGATCGGCGCCGAGCGGTACGGCGTTCGTCGCTGGCCACGGCGGGCTCGCTGCGCTGGGAAATCGAAACGCTGGAAGCTGTCATGAGGAGCCGACCCTTATCCGGTGCACCGTGATGTGCATATCGGACCAAAGGACAGAAACCTTTAAGGGAAAGCGGAAAAATCTTTCGACACGGCTCTGCCGGTTCGCGCGCCGCGGCGGAATGCCCCGCACCCGAACGCGGGCCGGGCCTCGAGAACGCCGTTATCGCCCCCCCGCCGTGCGCGCCGAAGCCAGGGCGTGCGCCGCGCGCGTCGTTTGCGGCAACCGGTAGCGCGTGGTGCAGGCCATTACCCAGTCCACGGCCCGCTCGAGGCTCAGGCGGTGGCCGACCGAGACGTAGATCGGCTTCACGCCCACCCGGCTGCGCAGCACGGCGCCGACAAGCTCGCCCCGATCGTGCAGCGGCACCCACGCGCCGCGCCGATCGGGCACGGCCGCGTGCTCGCCGACCAGGCGGGTCTTGGCAACGCCGATGCACGGCAGACCGGTCAGCACGCCGAGATGACAGGCGATGCCAAAGCGGCGCGGGTGCGCCCTGCCCTGCCCGTCCACCAGCAGCAGATCAGGGCTCGTACCGAGCCTCGCGAGCGCCTGCATCACCACCGGCAACTCCCGAAACGACAGCAGGCCCGGCACATAGGGAAACTCGACCGGCCGTTCGGCCAAGGCATGCTCGACAGCCTCCAGGCCTGGGAAGGACAGCACCGCCACCGCCGCCCGGGCGAGTCGGCCATCGCCCGGAAAGCCCACGTCGACACCGGCCACCCGGCGCACCTGGCCGACGTCGTCCACGAGCCGCACGCGGTCCGCCAGCGCACGCTGCTGCGCAACCGCCGCATCGGCGCTGCGCGGCCAGGCGAAATCATCCACAGCGCCGGTGCTATCCTCGCCGACCATGGTCGAACCCAACTCCGAACTGGCGGGCGCCGTGGCGCGCTCGCTGTACGCTCGAGACGCCGCCGCCCGCGGGCTCTGCATTGAAATCTGCCACTGCGGGCCGGGCGAGGCCGTGCTGACCATGACCGTCGGCGACGCCATGCTGAACGGCCACGGCATCTGTCACGGCGGATTCATTTTCAGTCTCGCCGACACGGCGTTTGCCTATGCCTGCAACAGTGGCAACGAGCTGACCGTGGCCCAGCATTGCAGCATCGATTTTCTGCGCCCGGCACGGGCTGGCGAGCGCCTGACCGCGACCGCGCGCGAAACCGCGCGCCGTCCCCGCAGTGGTATCTACGACGTCACCGTACGCGGCGCGGACGGCGAACCGGTGGCGCTGTTCCGGGGCCTGTCGCGCAGTCGTCCGGGCACGTCGGTGATCGAGGAAACACCGCCCTGAGAAAGCGCTGATCGACTCAGCGCTTCCGGCCCCGGAGGGGATGTCCCGGCCGACATCAAGGACGTCCACCCTGGGATCGTGAAGCCCGTCGCGGGCCGGTACCGCGATGCGGCGAACGGCACGCGCCGCCTCAGAGCCCGGCGGCTTTGGCGGCATCCCAAAGAGCGTCGAGTTCGGCCAGCGTGCAGCCCTCGGCCTGCCGGCCGGCGGCCTGCAAGGCGTGTTCGATGTAGGCGAAGCGGCGCTCGAACTTCGCATTGCCGCGGCGCAGCGCATCCTCCGCATCCACCTCGAGGTGCCGGGCGAGGTTCGCCATCACGAACAGCAGGTCACCGAGCTCGTCCGCCACCGCCTCGCGGTCGTCCTGACTCAGCGCCGCGCGCACCTCGGCCAGTTCCTCGTCCAGCTTGTCGAGCACCGGCGCCAGATCAGGCCAGTCGAAGCCTACCCGCGCCGCGCGCTGCTGGAGTTTCTGGGCGCGCCTCAAGGCCGGCAGCGCCTGCGCCACGCCGGCCAGCAGGCCCGCATCCTTGTCGGCGCGTTCGGCACGTTCGGCTGCCTTGGCCGACTCCCAGGCCGCCGAGCGCTCGGCATCGGTCTCGAACACGGCATCGCCGAACACGTGCGGGTGGCGGCGCACCAGCTTGTCGCAAATGCCGGCGGCGACGTCCTCGAAGTCGAACAGGCCGGCCTCGCACGCCATCTGCGCGTGGAAGGCGACTTGAAGCAGCAGGTCGCCCAGCTCCAGACGCAAATCGTCGAAATCGCGCCGCGCGATGGCATCCGCAACTTCGTAGGCTTCCTCGAGCGTATACGGCGCGATGCTGGCGAAGTCCTGGCGCAAATCCCAGGCGCAGCCATGCCGCGGGTCACGCAGGCGGGCCATGAGTTCGACGAGACGGCGGGTGTGTTGCATGACGCCGATTATCGCGGCACCGCGCCACCGGCGTCAGCCTGAATTCACGGCACTAAAATATTACATCGCAACAACATAAAGTTAATGAATTCGTAACAGTTGACGCGCACAGTGCGCGCCAATTTGTTATGGGAGCAACCGCATGCCGTCAGGTAAAAGTTCGGCCCGCCACTACCGCACGGTGTGGATCTCCGACGTCCACCTGGGATTTCCGGGCTGCCGGGCGGACTTCCTGCTGGATTTTCTGCACCGCGTCACCTGCGACCGGCTGTACCTGGTCGGCGACATCATCGATTTCTGGCACATGCGCCGCGGCCTGTACTGGCCGCAGGCCCACAACAACGTGGTGCGCACCGTGCTCGGCAAGGCCAAGCACGGCACCGAGGTGATCTATGTGCCCGGCAACCACGACGAGCTGCTGCGCGCGCACGACGGCCTGCAAATGGGCCAGCTCACCATCCGCGAGCGGGCGGTGCATGAAACGGCCGACGGCCGGCGTCTGCTGGTGATGCACGGCGATGAGTTCGACAGCGTGGTCAAGTGCAGCCGCCTGCTGGCACTGGCCGGCAGCCAGGCCTACGCCCTGCTTCTGCGCGCCAACCGGCTGGTCAACTTCGTGCGCAGCAAAATGGGCCTGCCCTACTGGTCGCTCGCCGGGCACCTGAAGCACAAGGTCAAGAATGCGGTGAACTTCATCTCCAATTTCGAGTCCGCGGTGGCGCTGGCGGCACGCCGACACGGCGCGGACGGTGTCGTGTGCGGGCACATACACCGCGCCGAAATCAGCCTGCTGGGGGACACCCTGTACATGAACTGCGGCGACTGGGTGGAGAGCTGCACCGCGCTGGTGGAGCACGCTGACGGCAAGATCGAGCTGCTGCACTGGTCCGACCAGCAGCACGCCCTGAAGACCGAAGCGGCGCTGCCGGCGCTGGCGGCATGAGGATAGCCATCGTCTCGGATGCCTGGGAACCGCAGATCAACGGCGTCGTCACCACCCTCAAGCGCACCTGTGAGGAGCTCACGGCGCTCGGCCACAAGGCCGCGGTGATCGGCCCGGACCGTTTCCGCACCCTGCCCTGCCCCGGCTATCGGTCGATCCGACTGGCGCTGTGGCCAGCGCCAAAGTTGACGCGCCTGCTGAACGAGCTGGAACCGGACGCCATCCACATCGCCACCGAGGGCCCACTCGGCCAGGCGGCGCGACGCTACTGCCTCGATCGCGGGCTCGACTTCACGACGGCGTACCACACGCAGTTCCCGGAGTACCTTGCGCTGCGCACGCCGATCCCCGCGCGCTGGACCTATTCCCTGGTGCGCCGCTTCCATGCGGCAGCGGCGCGCACCATGGTCGCCACCGCCTCACAGCAGGCGGCGCTGGAACAGCACGGCTTCCGTCATCTGGTGCGCTGGAGCCGCGGCGTCGATACCGCGCTGTTCCGGCCGCGTGACAAGGGCTTCCTGCTGGCGCCGCGGCCGATCGCCATGTTCGTGGGCCGCGTGGCGGTGGAGAAGAACCTCGACGCCTTCCTGGCGCTCGACCTGCCGGGCAGCAAGTTCGTCGTCGGCGACGGCCCGGCCCTGCCGAGCCTGCGCGAGCGCTACCCCACGGTACGCTTTACGGGCTTCAAGCAAGGCGAGGACCTGGCTCGACACCTCGCCGCAGCGGACGTGTTCGTGTTCCCGAGCCGCACCGACACCTTTGGCCTGGTGCTGCTGGAGGCAATGGCCTGCGGCGTGCCGGTGGCGGCCTACCCGGTCACCGGCCCCAAGGACGTCGTACTGCCCGGCGTGACCGGCGTCCTGCACGAGGATCTGGCCCACGCCGTGCGGCAGGCGCTGCGCCTGGACCCTTCGGCCTGCGTGGCGCACGCCAGAGCCTATTCCTGGCGCAACGCGACCTTGCAATTCCTGGCCAACCTCGCCGCCCCCCTCCATGCCGACACGGCACCGGCCCACGAAGCCGAGGACGTGGGCTGCTACTGATCACCCCGCGCGGCCAGCGCGGGCGCCTGGCCGGACACCCAACGCGCGTCAGACGCCAGCGAAATGGCCGCTACCGCGTGCAGCGATGTCGAGTCCACACGGAAGCCACCACACCGCTGCCGACCAGCGCCAGCACGATGGCCGCGCCGGCCGGCAGATCGAACATCGCCGAGGCCAGCAGCCCCAGCGCATAGCCGGCGGCGCCGATGGCGTAGGCACGACCCGCCCGTCCGCCGGCTGCCAGTGCCGGCACGATCAGGCTGGCGAACACCAGGTACACGCCGACCACCTGCACCGCGGCGGTGACGGTGACGGCGAACAGCAGGTAGAAGCCCAGCGGCGATGCCTTGAGGCGCAGGCCGTGCCAGGCCGCCAGCACGGCCGCGGTGACCAGCGCCAGCGGCCACAGGTCGCCCCAGGTGGTCCACAGGATCTGGCCGACCAGCAGCTCCTGCAGGTGCTCGCCGGCGTGCGGGTCATGGCTCATGACCAGGATGGCGGCGCAGGCGGCGGTGACGAAGCTGACGCCGATCAGTGCCTCCAGCCGATCCTGCGCGCGCCGTTCGAGCGCGCGCAGGATCAGCGCCCCGGCCAGCGCCGCCGCGACGGCGCTGGCCTGCGTGCGCCAGCCGCCGACCTCGAACCCCGCCGCGCTGGCCACGACGATGCCCAGGCCCGCGAACTGGGCGATGGCGAGATCGATGAAGATGATCCCGCGCCGCAGTACCTCGCCGCCCAGCGGCACATGGGTGGTGAGTACCAGCAAACCCGCCACGAAGGCCGGCGCGAGGATGCCAACCTCGACGCCGGCAATGGTCACGGTGCCGCCCCCAGCAGGAGCGCCAGCGTTACCTCGTACAGGCCGAACAGATCGTCGGTGCCCGGCGCGCCGCCCGCCGTGTAAGGCAGCTCGACCGCCGGGATGCCGGCCTTGTCCGCCAGCCACTGCGAGGGCCGCGCCGACTGATAGGCGCTGCGCAGAATCGCCCGCGCCGGCTGCGCCTTGAGCGTCTCCAGCAGCGCTGCCAGATGCGCCGCCGAGGGCTCGACGCCGGGCTTGGGCTCGAGATCGCCCACCGGAACCAGCCCGATCCAGTCCGCAAGATAGGAAAAGTTCCTGTGGTGCACCACCACCGGCACGCCCCTGAGACGCGCGGCCTGCCCTTCCCAGCGCCCGATCGCCGTCTGCCAGCGGGCCTGGAAGTCGGCGTTGCGCTGCGCGTAGTCGCCGGCGTGGGCGGGGTCGAGCTGCGCCAGCCGCTCAGCCAGCGCCGCGGCAATCCGCGCCAGGCGGCGCGGGTCCAGGTGCACATGCGGATTGCCCGCTGCGTGCAGATCGCCACGGGAGCGATCGACGCTGTCCGGCTTTTCGAGCAGCGGCACCTGGGCAGCGGCTTCGAAAAAGCCCGGCTGCCCCGGCTGGATGCGGCCGTTGCCGGCCTCACGCTGCAGCAGCGGCAACCAGCCGGCCTCGAGCTCGGCGCCGGTGCACACCAGCAGATCGGCGCGCCGGGCCCTGGCCAGCAGCGAGGGCCGCGCCTCGATGCGGTGCGGGTCCTGCAGCGCCGTGGTGGCCGAGTCGATCTCGGCCAGTTCGCCGGCCAGCTCGCGGGTGAGCGCCGCCCACTCGGGTTCGCAGGCCAGCACGCGCAGCGCCGCCTGCGCCGCCGGGGCGGCGAGCAGGGCCAGGCCCGTCCATAAAGCAATGAACCATCTCATGACCGCCTCCCTCAGAACCGGTGGGCGCCGTGCGGGCCCAGGCTCATGATGTATTGCAGGAAGAATTGGTCGTCCGCTGCGCCGCGCAGCGCCTCGTCGCGGTTGTACTGCAGGCGAAAGCGCGAGAACTCGGACGGCGAGAAGTCGGTCATCAGGCTCCAGCGCTCGGGGTGCTGACGGGAACCGTCGAGACTCGCCGCGTTCAGGCCGAAGTCGGTCGAGCCGCTGGACAGCCGGCTGTAGCGCGTGCCGACCCGCCAGCGCGGCATGAACTGGTACACCGCCTGGGCGTAATAGCCGGACTGATCGCTGTCGTAGCCATCGGCGAGACCCAGGCAGGCGCCGCCCTCGGCGGTGTTGTCCAGGCACTCGAGCGCGCCCTGCTCGTCGCGCTGGAAGTACTCAGCCGCGAAGGTGAAGTTGCGTTCGCGCGGGTTGCCGTTCGGCGCCCATTTCCACACGAAGTCGGCCAGCCAGGTCTTCGAATCGCCGGAGAACAGTGTCAGCGCCTCGACGTCGTTGAGGTCATCCACCCAGCCCTCGCGTTCCCGCGGCCGTGCCTTCACATAGGACAGACCGGCGCGCCAGCTGTGCGAGTCGCCGAGGTCGTCGCCCAGATGCGCGAACAGCGCCCAGGTGCCGGCACCGTTCTTGTCGCCACCCTCGTCGGAGCCCGGGAAGAACTGGCCCTTGGCCACCTCGGCGCCGAACTCCAGGAACAGCGGCGTCGGCGCCAGCCAGCGCAGTTGCACGCCGTCCTCAAACAGCCCCTCGCCGAACAGCGCCTCGTAGACCAGGTTGTTGTCGGCGAAGTCCCAGGCGTGCGGGTGCTTCTCGTTCTGGTAGCCGATGCCCGAGCGGTAGCGCCCACCCTTGACGGTGAAGCCGTGGCCGAGCTGCGTGCTCTGGAACCAGGCTTCCTCCACCTCGACCTCCTCGTCCAGGAAAGCGAGATTCAGGTAGCCGCGCAGGTACGGGTCGATGTTGGCGCTCATCACCAGCTCGGTGTGCTCGAGCGTGAAGCCGCGCTCGGCGTGCGCGTGCTCGCCGGCCGGCAGAAAACCGCTGATCGGCCGCTCGCCGCCGGCGCGGTCGATATAGGCCCCCTGCAGGATGAGCGAGATGTCGGGATTGAAGGCACCCGTGGTGGGCGCCGGGCTGGCCTTGGCGCTCTGCTCGGCCGTCGCGACCGCGGTGGAGGCGGTCTGCGCGGCCTGGTCGGCCTGCGCCTCGGCCGTCTGCACGCGGCCTTCGAGCGCCTTGAGACGCTGTTCGTAATCGGCCTGCAGGGCCTGGAATTTCTGGTCGAACTCGGCGCGCAGGGTGTCGAGGTCGGATTGCGGCGCAGCCAGCGCCGGTACGGCAAGCGCGCCTAGCGCCGCCGCGGCAATTGCCAAACGGTAAGACATGGATGAACTCCCGAGATCGGCCCCAGGGCGGGACCGATGAATCGATGCGGCGGACCCGAGGCCGCCGGTCAGCTTTCAGGCAGACCGGGGCACGGGCGGCGCACGCGCCTGGTACGGGAGATCGATGCGAGCGGGAGTCGGCGCCGGCCGGATGCCAGACGGCACCGCGGCAACCGGCGGCGGCAGAACCGGCGCGGTGACCGACGGGGCGAGAACGCCGTCGCTACCGGCGTGCAACAAACACTGGGCGCAGGCGGCGTGCTGCGGCAGCGCCGGCGCGTCGGGCCCAGCGTCATCGGACAGATGACCGACGGCATGCAGCAGCCCGCCGGTCTGCCAAGCCAGGAACAGGGCCGCCAGCAACAGCGCCCACGACAAGCGCTGCGCGCGGCCGGACAGCCGCATCACGGGCGCTTTGCCGTGAATCCGCTTTGGTGTCACGCGGCTGTGCCTGGTCGATTGGTCACGTTCGGATCACGCTCAGACGCTGAAGCTCTCACCGCAGCCGCAGCTTTCCTTGACGTTCGGGTTATTGAACTTGAAGGCCTCGTTCAGGCCTTCCTTGCGGTAGTCGAGTTCCATGCCGTCGAGGATCGGCAGGCTATCGGCCGAGACCACCAGGCGCACGCCCTGGTCGTCGAACTGCACGTCGTCGTCGTTGATCTGCGCCGCCGGTTCCACCACGTAGGCGTAACCCGAGCAGCCGCTCTTGCGCACGCCAAGGCGCAGCCGCGGCGGCTGCTGGTCGGCGAGGATCTGCGCCACGCGGCGGGCGGCGGCTTCGGTCAGGCGAATGGTCATGGATCGAGCCTCCTCACATCATCCCGGTTTGCAGGCGCGCGGCCTCGCTCATCATGTCGGCGCTCCACGGCGGATCGAGCACCAACTCGACCTCGGCAGCGTCGACGCCGGGGATGGCCAGCAGCTTTTCCTTCACGTCCTCGGCCAGTACATCGCCCATGCCGCAGCCCGGCGCAGTCAGTGTCATCTTGACCTCCACGCGGTAGCGCTGTTTGCCGGTCTCACGCACGTCGCAGCCATAGATCAGCCCCAGCTCGACAATGTCGACCGGAATTTCGGGGTCGTAGCAGGTGCGAAGGTGCTGCCAGACCAGTTCCTCGATCGCCTCCGGCGTCGGTGCACCGGTGAAGCTCTCGGCCGGCAGCGGCACGCGCGTCTTGCCGAGCGCGTCGGCGTCCTTGGCGTCGATGCGCGCCATCTGGCCTTCGAGCAGCACCGTGTAGCTGCCGCCGAGCTGCTGCAGGATGCTCACCTCGGTGCCCTTCTTGGCGTTCACCTGAATGCCGAGCGGCACGAACAACGCCTTGCAGTCGCGGCTGAGGACGACGGTTTCACGCTCGTTCACGGCAGGGGTCTCGATCGTTGGGGGAAGGTCAAGGCGCTCATTCGGTCTTGGCCGTCACGGCCTCGCCGTGCGCGGCGTTGTGCAGGGTGTGCCAGGCCAGCGTGGCGCACTTCACGCGCGACGGGTACTCGCGCACGCCGGCGAGAACCGCCAGCTTGCCGAGCCGCTCGGCGGTTTCCTCGCTCGTGTCCTCGCCGGTGACCATGGCGTGGAAGGCCGCGAACATCTGCTCGGCCTCGGCCAGGGTCTTGCCCTTGACGGCCTGCGTCATGAGCGAGGCCGATGCGGTCGAGATGGCGCAGCCGGCGCCCTCGAAGCGCAGGTCGGTCACCCGGTCGCCGTCCACGTGCAGGTACACCGTCACCTTGTCGCCGCACAACGGGTTGTAGCCCTCCGCGCGGCGGTTGGCGTCGGCCAGCACGCCGTAATTGCGTGGGTTCTTGTTGTGATCGACGATCAGTTCCTGATACAGGTCGCGCAGGTCGCTCATCGGCAGAACATCTCCACGGCCCGGCGCAGCGCCTGCGCCAGCCGGTCCAGATCCTCACGGGTGTTGTAGAAGGCGAGCGAGGCCCGCGCCGTCGCGGGCACGCCGAAGCGTTCCATCACCGGCATGGCGCAGTGGTGACCGGCGCGGATGGCGACGCCGTGGCTGTCCAGCACGGTGCCGATGTCGTGCGCGTGCAGGCCGTCGATGACGAACGACAGGATGCCGGCCTTGTGCGTCGCCGTGCCGATCATCGTCAGCCCCGGGATTCCGGCCAGCAGCGCCGTGCCGTAGCCCAGCAGGTCGTGCTCATACGCCGCCACCGCGGGCAGGCCGACCTGCTCCAGATACTCGATGGCGGCGCCCAGACCGATGGCACCGGCGATGTGCGGCGTGCCGGCCTCGAACTTGTGCGGCAGATCGTTCCAGGTGCTGCCCTCGAAGCTCACGGTGCGGATCATGTCGCCGCCGCCCTGCCAGGGCGGCATGGCCTCCAGCAGGGCACGCCGGCCATACAGCACGCCGATGCCGGTGGGCGCGTACAGCTTGTGGCCGGAGAAGGCGTAGAAATCGCAGCCCAGCGCCTGCACGTCGACGGGCGTGTGCGCCACCGCCTGCGCGCCGTCCACCAGCACCGGCACGCCGCGGGCGTGGGCCAGCTCGATCATTTCGCGCACCGGGTTGATGGTGCCGAGCGCGTTCGAGACGTGCGACACGGCGACGATCCGCGTGCGCTCGCCAAGCAGCCGCTCGAACTCGTCCATGCGCACGGTGCCGGTGTCGTCGAGGTGGGCGACCTTGAGCACGGCGCCGGTCTGCGCGCACACCATCTGCCACGGCACGATGTTGGAGTGGTGTTCGAGGCCGGTGATCAGCACCTCGTCGCCGGCGCCGAGCCTGGACCGGCCGTAGCTTTGCGCCACCAGGTTGATGGCCTCGGTGGTGCCGCGCACGAAGATGACCTCGGCCGCCTCGCGGGCGTTGATGAAGCGCTGCACGCGCTCGCGCGCTGCCTCGTGGGCGGCGGTCGCCTGTTCGGACAGCCAGTGCACGCCGCGGTGGATGTTGGCGTTGATCTCGCGGTAGTAGGCCGACTCGGTGTCGATGACCGCCTGCGGCTTTTGCGTGGTGGCGGCGTTGTCCAGATACGCCAGCGGCTGCCCGCGCACGCTGCGCTGCAGGATGGGGAAGTCCGCGCGCAGGCGGGCGGCCGGAAAGTCGTGGCTGTGGGCGCTGTAGCTGGCGAGCGTCATGGGCGGTACCGGATCAGAGCTGGGGCAGGCGGGCGTCGATGCGCGCGGCCAGCAGGTCGGCAAGGTCGCCATCGAGCCCGGCCAGCGCGTCGCAGGCGAAGGCCGTCATCAGCAGCGCCCGCGCGGCGGCAAGATCGATGCCGCGGGCACGAAGATAAAACAGCTGCGCCTCGTCGAGCTGGCCGACGGTGGCACCGTGGCTGCACTTCACGTCGTCGGCGTAAATCTCGAGTTCCGGCTTGGCGTCCACCTCGGCGCGGTCCGACAGCAGCAGGTTGGCGCAGGACATGACCGAATCGGTCTTGTCGGCGCCGGGGTGCACGTGCACGCGGCCGTTGAACACCGCCCGGCCATTGCCGCCGGCCAGCGCCTTGTAGGTCTCCCGGCTCTGGCAGTGCGGCGCGCGGTGCTCGATGCGGGTGTGGACATCCACGTGCTCGCCGCTGCCGGCGGTGGTCAGTCCGCGCAGGTCGCACTCACCGCCCGGCTCGGCGAGATGGACATCGAGATCCTGTCGCAGCAGGCCGCCGCCGGCCGCGAGCAGGTGCGACTCGAAGCGCGCGTCGCGCCCGACCCGCACGCGCAGATCGCCGATGTGGATGCCGGCCGGGCCTTCCGCCAGCAGCTTCACGTGCGACAAGCGCGCGCCCGGCGCGAGGCTCGCCTGCGCCAGCACGTTGACGTGATAGGCGTCCGTGCCGGTGCCCAGATAGTGCTCCACCACCTGCGCCTCGGCCTGGTCGCCAAGGTCGAACAGCAGGCGCAGATGCGCCGACGCGTTGCCGGCGCCGCCCAGGTGCACCACGTGCAGCGGACCGTCCAGACGCGCGCCGGGCGCGAGCGTGAGCCACAGGCCATCCTCGAACAGCGCGTCGTTCAGCCAGGCAAAGGCGCGTGCCGGGGCATCCACGCCGCCGCCGCGCAGCCGCGCGCGCAGCGCCTCGCCGTCCGCGGCGAGCATCTCGGCGAGGCTCACCACCGTGACGCCGGCCGTCGCGGGCAGGTTCGACCAGCCGGGCACCAAACGCCCGCCGGCAAACACCAGCCGCATCCCTTCCGGCATGCCCGGCGGCAACGCCTGCGGCACGGCCGCGGCCCGCGGCTCGGCGCGGTCGAGCACGGCCAGGCGCGTGTATTTCCACTCTTCGTCGCGCCGGCCGGGCAGGCCCTGCGCCTCGAAGCGCTGCCAGGCATCGGCACGCAGCTCGCGCAGCCAGGGCGCGGCGCTCGCCTGCTGCACACGCGCGTGCTGCGCCTGCCAGTGGGCCAGCGCGCTCATGCCGAAGCCGCCTCCTCGCGCAGCCAGCCGTAGCCACTCTTCTCGAGCTCGGCGGCCAGTTCCGGGCCGCCCGAGCGCACGATCTGCCCGCCCGAGAGCACGTGCACGCGGTCCGGCGGCACGTAATCCAGCAGGCGCCGGTAGTGCGTCACCAGCAGCATGGCGCGCTGCGGCGAGCGCAGGCGGTTGATGCCGTCCGACACCACCTTCAGCGCGTCGATGTCGAGGCCGGAGTCGATCTCGTCCAGCAGCACCAGGTCCGGTTCCAGCAGCGCCATCTGGAAAATCTCGGCGCGTTTTTTCTCGCCGCCGGAGAAGCCCTCGTTGATGGCGCGCTGCAAAAAGCCCTCGCGGATGTCGAGCTCCTTCATGCGGCCCTTGACCAGGCTGAGGAAATCCATGGCGTCGAGCTCTTCCTCGCCACGGTGCTTGCGCCGGGCGTTCACCGCCGCGCGCAGAAACACCGCCGTCGACAGGCCGGGAATCTCCACCGGGTACTGAAAGCCCAGGAACACGCCGGCGCGGGCGCGCTCCTCCGGACTCTGTGCGAGCAGATCCCGGCCCTGGTAGCTGACGCTGCCGGCCAGCACCTCGTAGCCGTCGCGCCCGGCAATGACGTTGGACAGCGTGCTCTTGCCGGAGCCGTTCGGCCCCATCACGGCGTGCACCTGCCCGGCGTCGATGGCCAGGTCGAGTCCGCGCAAAATTTCCTTGCCGTCGACGGCGACGCGCAGGCCCTTGATGTCAAGCATTGCTGGCATGGTGTACTCGTTATTTAAACCTTGAAAAACGCCGTCCATGGCGTTTTTCAACTCGCCGCAGCGCGGTACATGCCCGCGCTGCGCTCCATGAATCAAGGGCACAAGCCCTTGATTCATGACGGAGCATCCTGCTCCGGACAGGAAGCTCAGAAGCGATCAGAGCTTCCTGATTCCCGCTCATCCGACGCTGCCTTCGAGACTCACGCCCAGCAGGCGCTGCACCTCGACGGCGAATTCCACCGGCAGTTCCTTGAAGACTTCCTTGCAGAAGCCGTTGACGATCATCGACACGGCCTCTTCCTCGCCGATGCCGCGCTGGCGGCAGTAGAACAGCTGGTCCTCGCCGATCTTGGACGTGGTGGCCTCGTGCTCGACGGTGGCGCTCGGCTCCTGCACCTCGATGTAGGGAAACGTGTGCGCGCCGCAGCGGCCGCCGATCAGCAGCGAGTCGCACTGCGTGTAGTTGCGCGCACCCTCGGCGCCGCGCAGCACCTTGACCAGCCCGCGGTAGGCATTGCTGCCGCGGCCGGCCGAGATGCCCTTGGAGATGATGGTGCTGCGCGTGTTGCGCCCCACGTGGATCATCTTGGTGCCGGTGTCGGCCTGCTGGAAGTGGTTGGTCAGGGCCACCGAGTAGAACTCGCCGACCGAACCGTCGCCGGTCAGCACGCAGGACGGGTATTTCCAGGTGATGGCCGAGCCGGTCTCGACCTGCGTCCAGGAAATCTTGGCGTTGCGCCCGCGGCAGTCGCCGCGCTTGGTGACGAAGTTGTAGATGCCGCCGCGGCCCTCGGCGTCGCCGGGGTACCAGTTCTGCACGGTCGAATACTTGATCTGCGCGTCGTCGAGCGCCACCAGCTCCACCACCGCCGCGTGCAGCTGGTTCTCGTCGCGCATGGGCGCGGTGCAGCCCTCGAGATACGACACGTGGCTGCCGACGTCTGCGACGATCAGCGTGCGCTCGAACTGGCCGGTCTTGGCGGCGTTGATGCGGAAATACGTGGACAGCTCCATCGGGCAGCGCACGCCCGGAGGGATGTACACGAACGAGCCATCCGTGAACACCGCGGCGTTGAGCGCGGCGTAGAAGTTGTCGGCCACCGACACCACGCTGCCCAGATATTTCTGCACCAGCTCCGGGTGCTCCTGCACCGCCTCCGAGAACGAACAGAAAATCACGCCGTGCTCGGCCAGCTTCTTCTTGAACGTGGTGCCCACCGACACGCTGTCGAACACCGCATCCACCGCCACGCCGGGGCCGGCCTCGGCCGCCACGCCGGCCAGCGCCGCGCGCTCGTGCAGCGGGATGCCGAGCTTCTCGAACGTGGCCAGCAGTTCCGGGTCCACCTCGTCCAGGCTCTGCGGCCCGTCGGCGCGGGACTTGGGCGCCGAGTAGTAGACGATGTCCTGGTAATCGACCGGCGGAAAATGCACGTGCGCCCACTCGGGCGGTGTCATCTTCAACCAGTGCCGGTAGGCCTCCAGGCGCCAGTTCAGCATGAACTCGGGCTCGCCCTTCTTGGCCGAGATCAGGCGGATCACGTCTTCCGACAGACCCGGCGGCACGGCATCGGCCGCGATGTCGGTCACGAAGCCGGCGGTGTAATCCCGCTCCAGAAAATGGCCAATGTCGGTCGTCGTGTTCATGGGCGGGTCCCCGCGCTGATCGGCTCGGGATGGGCGGCCGGTGGCCGCGCATACGGTTTGATGGGAGATGCGGCCGGCCGGATCATGTCGGCCAGGGTCATGGCCTCGAGCGCCGCCAGCACCGCCTGGCTGATGCGCTGCCAGTTGCCGCGGATCGAGCACACCGATTCCTGCTCGCACAGGCCGGCGCTGGAACCGCATTCGGTGAGGCCCACCGGCCCCTCGAAGCAGCGCACGATCTGCGCGACCGAAATCTGCTCCGCCGGGCGCGCCAGCGTGTAACCACCGCCCTGCCCGCGCGTCGAGCGCAGCAAGCCGGCGCGCACCAGAGCCTTCAGAACCTTGCTGGTGGTGGGCAACGCAATGCCGGTGCCCTGCGCCAGCTCGGCCGCCGAGCACACCGCCCCCGCGGCGATGGCGAGATGCCCCATCACGACGGTGGCGTAGTCGGTGAGTTTGCTTACGCGCAGCATGGCAATCGAAAAACGGGCACACAGAACTAAAAAGAGTGATTTGTGGACCAGTTTAGTCCTGATTGAATGCGTCGGACAAGGGCATCCACTACCGGTTCGGCCAGTCAGCGCAGGTGCATCGCCGCGGCCCGGGCAACGGTTCCCCGGCGGGGCCGGTGCTGGCCCCGACCGCATGCGATCATTGCAAGCTCCGACCCTTGATCCCATTCCCTCATGCCTGCCCGCATCATCGATGGCAAAGGCGTGGCTGCCGCTGTGCGCACTGCGCTGACGGCCCGCGCCGCCACCTTTACCGCCCGCCACGGCCGCCCGCCCGGACTGGCGGTGCTGCTGGTCGGTGCCGATCCCGCCTCGCAGGTGTACGTGCGCAACAAACGCCGCGCCTGCGAGCAGGTCGGCATACGCTCGTTCAGCCACGATCTGCCGGCCGACACCAGCGAGGTGGACCTGCTGACGCTGGTCGATCGCCTGAACGCCGACCCGGCGGTCGACGGCATCCTGTTGCAACTGCCCCTGCCCGACCACATCCATCCCGAGGTGGTGCTCGAACGCATCGACCCGGCCAAGGACGTGGACGGCTTTCATCCCTACAACGTCGGCCGCCTGGCGCAGCGCCTGCCCGGCCTACGACCGTGCACGCCGCGCGGCATCATGCGCCTGCTGGAGCACTACGCCATCCCCGTTCGGGGCCGGCACGCCGTGGTGGTGGGCGCGTCCAACATCGTCGGCCGGCCGGTGGCGCTCGAACTGCTGCTGGCCGGCGCCACCGTCACCATCTGTCACCGCTTCACGCGCGATCTCGAACAGCACGTACGGCGCGCCGAGCTGCTCATCGTCGCCGTCGGCAAGCCAGGACTGATCCCGGGCGACTGGGTCGCACCCGGCGCGGCGGTCATCGACGTCGGCATCAACCGCCTGCCCGACGGCAGCCTGCGTGGCGATGTTGAGTTCGACAGCGCCCAGGAGCGCGCCGCCTGGATCACACCGGTGCCGGGCGGCGTCGGGCCGATGACCATTGCCATGCTGCTGGAGAACACAGTCGAGGCCGCAAACGTCGCCCGTGACTGACGCCCGCAACGCATCGGCGCTTGCCATGCCGGCATACCACCCGTCGACGAGCCGACTCGTCGGTCACGCGCTGTCTTTTCGTCTGCACAATGGCGACAGGTGAGCCGCTCAGAGCGATTTCGGCAGGTATAAAGCGTCATGGCGACATGGGCGATCGGTGATATCCAGGGCTGCTTCGATGAGCTGCAAATGCTGCTTCGGCGGACCGCTTTCAGGCCGGACCGGGACCGGTTGTGGCTGGTGGGCGATCTGGTCAACCGTGGCCCGCGGTCGCTCGAGGTGCTGCGCTTTGTGCGCTCGCTTGGCGATGGCGTGGTGAGCCTGCTGGGCAACCACGATTTGCATTTGCTGGCCATCGCCGCCGGCCACGGCCGCCTCAAGCGGGGCGACACCCTGCAGGCGGTGCTAGATGCGCCCGACCGCGATGCCCTGATCGACTGGCTGCGGGCGCGTCCGCTATTCCACTACGACGCCGGTCTGGGTGTGGCCATGGTGCACGCGGCGCTGGCGCCTACCTGGAACATCGGCGACGCCGCCGCCCGTGCCGCCGAGGTGGAATCCGCGCTGCGCACGGACCCGGACGAGTATTTCAGCCACATGTACGGCGACACCCCGCACCACTGGGACGACGCCCTGCGCGGCGCGCGGCGCCTGCGCGTCATCACCGACTACCTCACGCGCGTGCGCTTCTGCCGGCCGGACGGCACCTACGACATGCGCGCCAAGGGTCCGCCGGGCAGCCAGCCGGAGGGCTTCTTGCCCTGGTACGACTTGCCGAACCGCGCCAGTGCGGGCACGCCCATCGTGTTCGGCCACTGGTCGGCCGTGGGCATGGTCGAGCGCGACGATATCTACGCGCTCGACACCGGCTGCGTCTGGGGCCGCAAGCTGAGCGCCCTGTGCCTGGAAGAACGACGCTGGGTGAGCGTGGACTGCCCGCAGCGCAGCCATTGAGCAGCGGTTAGGATGGCACGCCCGCGCGCAGGCCCGGATGGCTTGCAGAAAACGACCAAAGGTCAATACTTCGCCGCCGCCAACGATGACCCGCGCGCCCGCTGACGCCACGGATGGCCGCTTGCCGCGCCCGCCTGCGAGGAGGACTTGCGATGAACGCCACACAGCGTCCACCCGGCCCGGGCTTCGACTGGCCAGGCCAAGCCGACAGCGTCACCCGCGTGCCCGGATGGGTGTTCGTGGACCCGGACATCTACGCGCTCGAACAGGAGCGCATCTTCCGCGGCCCGGTGTGGAATTTCGTCGGTTTGGAGGCGGAAATTCCGAATCCGGGCGACTACAAGACGGCGCAGATCGCCGACACGCCGGTCATCGTCAGCCGCGACCGCGACGGCAGCATCCACGCCTGGCTGAACCGCTGCGCGCACCGCAACGCCAAGATCTGTCTCGACAAGCAGGGCAACACCGGCAGCTTCTACTGCGTCTACCACCAGTGGGGCTATGACCTCACCGGCCGGCTGACGGCGGTGCCGTTCGCGCGCGGCATCGGCGGCGAGGGCGGCATGCCGGCCGATTTCGACATGAACGCCATCCGGCCGAGGAAACTGCGGCTCGAGAACTTCTGCGGCGTGCTGTTCGCGAGCTTCAGCGACGACACGCCGCCGATCGAGGAGTATCTCGGCCCGCACATCGCGAAGTTCATGCGCCGCATCTTCCACCGGCCGATCCGCATCCTCGGCCATCAGCACCAGCACATGCGCGGCAACTGGAAGCTGTATGCCGAAAACCCGCGCGACGGCTACCACGCCAGCCTGCTGCACCTGTTCTTCGCCACCTTCGGCCTGTTCCGCGCTAGCCAGAAAGGCCAGTTGCATGTGTCAGACGGCGGCCTGCAGACCTGCTTCTATACCTACGTCGGCAAGGAAGACGAGGCGGCCCGCCAGCAGGGAATGAAGGAAGCCGCCCACACCTACCAGGAAGGCACCTACACGCTGGAGGACATGAACCTCCTGAAGGGCGCGATGGAGTGGGACGACGGCATCAACCTCGTCATCATCGACGTGTTCCCGATCATGATGCTGCAGCAGATCGCGAACGTGCTGAACATCCGCCAATTCGAGCCTCACGGGCCGGACGGCGTGACCGTGCACTACACCTTCTTCGGCTACGCCGACGAGGATCCGGCGCTGACCGAGATGCGTCTGAAGCAGATCAACCTGATCGGCCCGGCCGGGCTGGTGTCGATGGAGGATGGCCTCGCCATCGAGATCGTGCAGCAGGGCATCGCCCGGGACGGCGGCGCCGAGGCCATCGTCGAGATGGGCGGCAGGACGGTGGCGGCGGACACTACCTTTCTCGCCAGCGAGGATCCGGTGCGCGGCTTCTGGAACGGCTACCGGCGTTTGATGGGGCTGTAGCGCGATCAGGCGGCCGGCACGGCCTCGGTCGTATCGGCCGGGGCACGGGGCCGGAAATCCACCAGCACCTGCGCCGCATCCGGCAGCGTCAGGCCGGAGGTCGCCTCCTGCCGCAGCAGCGGCGCGAGGGTGGTGCGCAGTACCGCGAACAGGCGCGGGTTGGCCGCTTCCTGGGCGTGCAGCAGCGCCTTCATCTGCTGGCGCTGGCGGGTGGAGCTGTCACAGGTCGGGCAGTTGTCGGGGATCACCGGCAATGGGCCATTCGCGGCGAACGCCTCGGTCTGCCGCTCGCGGGCGTAGACCAGCGGGCGGATCACGCGCAGGTCGCCGTCGTCATTGAGATACCCTGCCGGCATGGCGCGCAGCTTGCCGCCGAAGAAGGCATTCATCAGAAAGGTCTCGGCCACGTCGTCCAGGTGGTGCGCCAGCGCCAGGGTGCCGTAGCCATGCTCGCGCGCGAGACCGTAGAGCTTGCCGCGGCGCATGCGCGAGCAAAACGCGCACAGCGTGCGGCCCTCGAACGATCCCTTGGCCGCCCGCGCCAGGCTGTACGTGGCCTGGTGATACGGCACGCCCAGACTGTGCATATAGGCTGCCAGCGGGCTCGGGTCGTAACCGGGCATCTGCGGGTCGATGTTGGCGGCGCCGACCTCGAAACGCACCGGCGCCCGGGCTTTCAGATGCAGCAGCACGTGCAGCAGGGAGAGGCTGTCCTTGCCGCCGGACACGCCGACCAGGACGCGGTCACCGTCGCGGATCAGGTCGAAATCGCGAATGGCTTCGGCGGCAGCGGTAACGAGGCTGCGCGGTGGCTTGATGGCGACGGTCATGGGGGGAAATCAGGGGTAACGACGACGGCCGGGGATTGTCCCACAGGGCCTTGGCTGCCCACCGTGTGACAATGCCTGCGCGTGAAGCAGGAGGAAAACATGGCCATCAGCAAAGTGACCAACGTGTATTACGTGGTGCCGGACATGGACGCAGCGGTAGCGTTCTACCGCGACACGCTGGGCCTGAACGTGAAGTTCCAGGATGGCGACAAGTGGACACAGTTCGACGTCGGCGGCACGCAGGTTGCCGTCGCGACGCCGGCGCCCGGTCAGGTGGACCCCGGCAGCAACGCGACCGTGGTGCTGCAGGTGGATGACCTGGCCGCGACGCGTGCCGATCTCACCGCCCGCGGCGTCGCCGTGAGCGAGGTCATCGGGATGGGCAGCCATGGCAGCTTTTTCACCTGCCGCGACCCGGCCGGCAACGTGGTGCAGTTCTTCGCCCGTTCCTGAGCACGGTTCCGCACAGGTCCCGGGGGGCAGCCCACATCAGTGCGGCTGGTGCCTCCAGTCGGCCACCAGTCCGATCAGCTTGGCGATGCCGAGCCCCGCGGCGATCACCAGCAGGATCCCACCGAGCAGCACACCGAACGGCCCAAGCGCGAACATGACGATCACGCCACACGCGGCCAGTGCAAGCGCCAGTACGAATGCGTCGTCCATGGCAAGTCCCTCCTCCGAGGATGCATTTGCCGGCATGGTGACGGCCGGTCGGCTCGCACCACCCCGGACGCCACAAGCTTACGCCCGATTCGAGCCGCACGCCGGCAGGACCACGAACGGCGGCGGCCGGTACAATTCAGTCCCAATGAAAGGTGACAATTCGCCGCCGGCGGCCTTGGAAACAAACCGCCCTCCCCCACAGGCGCCCACAGCGGGTTGCCAGGAATCGTCATGAACAAGCCATCCGAACCGGCCGTGCCGCAGATCGCCGACGTTCAGGGTTCGCCAGACACCCGTCGCCTGGACATCGACCGCGTTGGCATCAAGGGCATCCGTCACCCGGTGCGCATCCTCGCGCGCAGCGGCGACGACCAGCACACAGTGGCCAGCTTCAACATGTACGTGCACCTGCCCCACAACTTCAAGGGCACACACATGTCGCGCTTCGTCGAAATACTGAACGGACACGAGCACGAGATCTCGCTCGGGAGCTTTCGCCAGATGCTGCGAGAGATGTGCGAGCGCCTGGAGGCGCGCGCCGGCCACATCGAGATGAACTTCCCGTTCTTCGTCAACAAGGCGGCGCCGGTCACCGGCGTCACCAGCCTGATGGACTACCAGGTCAGCTATATCGGCGAGATCGTGCACGGCCAGGACGAGCGACTCACCGCCAGGCTGGTGGTTCCCGTCACCAGCCTGTGCCCGTGCTCGAAGAAGATTTCCGACTACGGCGCCCACAACCAGCGCACGCACGTAACCCTGACCGCACACCTGCGCACACCGGTGTGGATCGAGGAACTGATCGAGCTGGTGGAAGCGCAGGCGTCCAGCGAGCTCTACGGCCTGCTCAAACGGCCAGACGAGAAGTTCGTCACCGAACACGCCTACGAGAACCCGAAGTTCGTCGAGGATCTCGTGCGCGACGTTGCCGGCGCGCTGAACGCCGACGAGCGCCTGGCCGGCTACGTGGTGGAAGCGGAGAACTTCGAGTCCATCCACAACCACTCCGCCTACGCACTGATCGAAAAACCAATCGCGGCCTGACGATCAGTACTTGCGCTTCAGGACCAAAGTATCTTGAGCGTGCTCGATCTGTGTGCGTGACAGAAAGGACATGCCGAGCAAGACGCGGCTCGGCTGTGGCCCCTGAATCACCACGGCCCGCACGTTCGGCACGCGGATGCTGCCGACACCAACCTCGCGCAAGTTGACGGAATAGGCCTCGCTGATCCCGCTCGCGGTTTCCACCAGGCCTTTCTCGCCGGCTCGGTAGTCGATGCCCAGCCCGCGGGCGGTGGCGTCGTTCATGGCGATCGTGGTCGCGCCGGTGTCGACCAGAAAATCCACCGTCCGGCCGTTGATGGTCCCGCTGGTCAGATACATGCCTCCGTCACCGCGCGCAATGCGCACGGTTGCGGTCTGCGCATTCGGGATGTCACCACCGGCGCGGGCGCCGAGCGGCACATCAAGGGTCAGGCCATCCACCTCGACCCGAGCCGAAGCGGCGTCGAGCGCCAGCAGACGCACGCCTTCCGGCGTGCTCTGCCCGACCCGCAGCGTGCGGCGCACGCCATCCACCTGCAGCACAGCGCGGGAGCCGAGGACAGCCTGCAGCTCGATGAGCGGCGCTGCCGCGAGCGAACCGGACAGCAGTCCAAAGGCAAGGAGATATTTGCAGGCACGGGGCAGGCGCACTGACACGGCCGGCTCTGCTGCTGTCTTATCCGCCGAGACGCGCCTTGACGCGCCGGCTGACGTCCGCCATGTCGGCCCGGCCCTGTACCTTGGGCCGCAACTGCGCCATCACGGCGCCCATGTCGCGGGCGGATTGCGCGCCGCTGGCGGCCAGCGCTTCGCTGATGAGCTGATCAACTTCCGCCTCGCCGAGGGCGGCCGGCAGAAATTCCTGCAGGATCGCCAGTTCGAAGCGTTCCTTGTCGGCAAGATCGGTGCGGCCGGCGGCGTCGAACTGGGCAATGGATTCGCGCCGCTGCTTGACCATCTTGTCGATCACCGCCAGCACCTGCGCGTCGTCGAGCGTGATGCGCTCATCGACTTCGCGCTGCTTGATGGCGGCGGTGATCAGTCGCAGCGTACCGAGGCGATCCCGGTCACGGGCGCGCATGGCCGCCTTGACGTCCTCATCAAGGCGCTGCTTGAGGGACATGCTCAGCCCAGACGCGCACCGCGCACGCGCCGCACGCTGCGGCCGGCGCCACGGGACACTTTCTTCTGATGCCGCTTGACCGCCGCGGCGGCCTTGCGCTTGCGTTCCTGGGTCGGCTTTTCGTAAAACTCACGCCGGCGCGATTCCGACAGCACGCCCGCCTTCTCGCAGGTCCGCTTGAAGCGACGCAGGGCAACGTCGAAGGGCTCGTTCTCGCGCAGTTGTACGACCGGCATGCAATGACCTCTGTTTGTCCCCGGGCAGCCGGGGAGGGGAAAAGTGCTAGATTCTACCGGCACATGCGCCGCGGATGAAAGCGTCTTTCAGTCGCTCGGCTGTACCGTATTTCGATCCCCTCTCGAAGATCTTGGTCCCCCGATGCTGGTCCTGGGCATAGAAACCTCCTGCGATGAGACCGGCCTTGGCCTTTACCACAGCCGGCACGGCCTGCTCGGCCATACCCTGCACAGCCAGGTGGCGCTGCACGCCGTGCACGGTGGCGTGGTGCCGGAACTGGCCTCGCGCGATCATCTGCGCCGCACACTGCCCCTGCTGCGTGAGCTGCTGGCCGATACCGGCCACGCGCTGGCCGACCTCGACGGCGTCGCCTACACCGCCGGCCCCGGGCTGATCGGGGCGCTGCTGGTCGGCAGCAGCATCGGGCGCAGCCTGGCGGTCGCGCTCGACATCCCGGCGGTTGGCGTGCATCACATGGAGGCGCACCTGCTGTCGCCGCTGCTGGATGCGGCGACGCGGCCATCGTTTCCGTTCCTGGCGCTGCTGGTCTCTGGCGGACACACGCTGCTGGCGCAGGTGGACGGCCTGGGCGCCTACACCATTCTTGGCGAATCGGTGGACGACGCCGCCGGCGAGGCCTTCGACAAGACCGCCAAACTGCTCGGCCTGCCCTACCCCGGCGGCCCGGCGCTCGCCGCGCTGGCCGAGCACGGCCGCAGCGACCGCTTCACCCTGCCGCGGCCGATGACCGCCAAGCCGGGCCTCGACTTCAGCTTCAGCGGCCTGAAGACGCAGGTGCGCCTGCTGGCCGAGGCACATCCCGAGCCGGAACATCGCGCCGACATCGCCCGCGCCTTCGAGGACGCCGTGGTCGACACGCTCCTGATCAAGTGCCGCCGGGCGCTGGCACAGACCGGGCTCGGCACGCTGGTGGTCGCCGGCGGCGTCAGCGCCAATCGTCACCTGCGCGCGGCACTCGACGCCGCGGCCACCCAAGACGGCTTCGCCGTGCTCTATCCGCCGCCCGCGCTGTGCACCGACAACGGCGCCATGGTGGCCTTCGCCGGCTGCCTGCGCCTCGAGGCGGGCGAGCATGCGGACCGCGACTGTGGCGCCCGCGCCCGCTGGCCGTTGACGGAGCTGACCGCGTCGTCCCGAACGGGCGTTTTGCTATAGTCCACCGAACATGCAAAGCACCCCTGCCAACGGCCTGATCGACCCCTTCCAGCGGCGCATCGAGTACCTGCGCGTGTCGGTCACCGACCGCTGCGATCTGCGCTGCGGCTACTGCATGCCCAAGGGCTTCGACGGCTTTCACGAGCCGGACGACTGGCTCACGTTCCACGAGATCGAGCGCGTGGTCGGTGCTTTCACGCGCCTTGGCGTGCAGCGCGTTCGCCTCACCGGTGGTGAGCCACTGGTGCGCCATAACTTGCCCGACCTCGCCGCACGCCTGTCGGCGCTGCCGGGGTTGCGGGATCTGTCGCTGTCCACCAACGCGGTGCGGCTCGACAAATACGCCGCCGCGCTGAAACGCGCCGGCGTCGGACGCGTCAACGTCAGCCTGGATTCGCTCGATCCCGAACGCTTCGCGCAGATCACCGGCGGCGGCAAGCTGCACAAGGTGCTGCGCGGTCTCGAGGCCGCGCGCGAGGCGGGCCTGGCGCCGGTCAAGATCAACATGGTGGCGATGGGTGGCGTCAACGACGACGAGATCGAGGCCATGGTCGCGTTCTGCGCCGAGCGCGACTTCACGCTGCGCCTGATCGAGACCATGCCGATGGGTGACACCGGCCGCAACGCCAGCGGGCAGTATCTCGACCTGCAGGCCGTGCGCCGGCGTCTGGCCGAACGCTTCGAACTGATTCCGGACATCGCAACAGGTGGGGGGCCCGCGCGCTACTACCGCGTGGCCGGCTCGGGCACTCGCATCGGCTTCATCACCCCCATCTCCCAACACTTCTGCGAGACCTGCAACCGCGTGCGCCTGGCCGCTGACGGCACGCTGTACATGTGCCTAGGGCAAGACCACAGCTACGCGCTGCGCCCATTGCTGCGCGGCGGTGTCAGCGATACCGAACTCGAATCGGCCATCCGCACCGCCATCGGGCTCAAGCCCGAGCGGCACGAGTTCCGCGAGAAGCCGGAAAAAGTCATCCGCTTCATGTCGATGACCGGCGGCTGAGGGCACGAATACCCTCAGGGATGGCGAAGCGCTTCGTCGCTTCTCGGTGCCCGCCGGCGCAACCAAAGTCCATTCGGCCCGCGGGCGCACCACGCCGCCGGACACGTGTGGGAGCGGCGCCCCGCCGCGAACCGTCAGCAACCTGCAGCCCTTGGCTATCACCGCGCCATATTCCGCATAGCGGGTAACGCTGCGTGTCTCGCCGCTTCCCTACGTCGCCGCCCTGATCACCGCCAGAAACGGCTCCCCGTAGCGCTCCAGCTTGGCGGCGCCGACGCCATTGATTTGCGCCAGTTCGGCGAGCGTCTGCGGCCGCTCGGCGGCCATCTGTGCCAGCGTCGCGTCGTGAAAGATCACATAGGCCGGCACGCCGTGGGCGTCCGCCAGGCGCCGGCGCTCGGCGCGCAGTTCCTCGAACAGCCCCTGCTCGGCACTTGCGAGCACCGGCGCCGCGCCGCCCTTGCGCCGGCGCCGCTCCCGGGCCGGGCTCTCCTCGCGCAGGTAAAGGCGGTGCTCGCCGCGCAGTACCGGGCGCGCCGCCTCGGTCAGGCGCAGGCCGCCGTGGCCCTCGATGTCGACGCTCACCAGGCCGCGCGCCGCGAGCTGGCGGAACACCGACCGCCACTGCGCCGCCGAGCGCTCCCCCCCACGCCCGTACACGGCGAGCGCGTCGTGGCGCAGGCTCGCGATGCGCGGATCGTCGCCACCGCGCAGCACGTCGATCAGATACCCGACCCCGAAGCGCTGCCCGGTGCGGTACACGCACGACAGCGCGAGCTGCGCCACCTCGGTGGCGTCGGAAGTGGCGGGCGGCTCGAGGCAGTTGTCGCAGTTGCCGCAGGCTGCCGGCAGCTGCTCGCCGAAGTAGGCCAGCAGCGCCTGGCGGCGGCACTCGGTGCTCTCGGCCAGCCCCAGCAGCGCGCTGAACTTGCCCTGCTCCACGCGGCGGCGGTCCTCGGGCAGGTCACTCCCAGCCAGCAGCTGCTGGGTGTTGACCATGTCCGCGAGGCTGTAGCCCAGCCAGGCATTGGCCGGCAGTCCGTCACGCCCGGCGCGGCCGGTCTCCTGGTAATAGCCTTCGATGTTCTTGGGCAGGCCGAGGTGCGCCACGAAACGCACATCCGGCTTGTCGATGCCCATGCCAAACGCCACCGTGGCCACCATCGTGAGCCCATCCTCACGCAGAAAGCGGCGCTGGTTCGCCGCGCGCTGCTCGGCCGGCAAGCCGGCGTGGTAGATCAGCGCCGGGCGGCCGTGGTCCTCAAGCCAGGCGGCGGTTTCCTCCACCCGCCGGCGGGTCGGGCAATAGACGATGCCGCTGTCGGTGCGGTGACGGGCATCCAGAAACGCCAGCAGCTGCTCGCGCATGCCCTCGCCCTGGCGGATGTGGTAGCGGATGTTCGGCCGGTCGAAACTCGCCGTGAACACCGCCGCGCCCGCCAGCCCCAGCCGCTGAACAATGTCGCGCTGCGTCGGTCCGTCGGCGGTGGCGGTCAGCGCCAGGCGCGGCACGCCCGGAAAACGCTCGCCGAGCACGCCAAGACCCAGATACTCGGGCCGAAAGTCGTGCCCCCACTGCGACACGCAGTGCGCCTCGTCGATGGCGATCAGCGCTACCGACACGCGCGAGAGCAGCGCCAGCGCGCGTTCGCCGACCAGCCGCTCAGGCGCGAGATAAACGACCTTCAGCCGGCCGGCGAGCAGGTCACGCTCGATCGCCGCCGCCTCGCCCGCCGGCAGACCCGAGTGCAGCGCCGCCGACGCCACGCCGAGTTCGCGCAGCGCCGCCACCTGGTCGTCCATCAGCGCGATCAGCGGCGACACCACCACGCCGACGCCGTCCCGCACGAGCGCCGGCACCTGATAGCACAGCGACTTGCCGCCGCCAGTCGGCATGATCACCAGCGCGTCGCCGCCGCCCACCACGTGGTCGATGATGGCCGCCTGCTGGCCGCGGAAGGCGTGGTAGCCGAATACGCGGGCGAGGATGTCGAGCGGTGCGTTCATGAGGCGGCGATTATCCGGCCCCGGCCGGCGAACCGGCCATCACAGGCTGCCGCAGTACGACCGGGGCGTTACCATTCGCGCTGTTGCCAGCGCCGCCCGGATGGCGAAACAGGTAGACGCAAGGGACTTAAAATCCCTCGGCCTTGCGGCCGTGCCGGTTCGAGCCCGGCTCCGGGCACATTGACGCGCGATCCGGCTGTCCGATCGAAAGCCCGGACAGCCATCTCGTCACGAACCGCGCGGCGGTCCGCCCCCGCGTCGGCCGGGAACTCAGGCCACGCCGAGATCCTTGAGCCGTCCGCGCAGAACATCGGCCTGCGCCGGCGGCAGGTCGCGCAGCGGCGGAATCATGTAGCCGCCCTTCAGACCGATCGCCTCGAACCAGGTCTTCACGCTCGACACGGTGCCGGCGTAGGTGTTGGTTTCGAGGATCTTCCACAGCAGGGTTTCTTCCAGCAGCAGGCGCACGCCGCTGAGTTCCATCGACTTGGCGCGCGCCTCCTCCCACTTGCCTTGCGCGGCCAGCGCCCGGTACTCGGTCACCAGGTGGCGCTTTTTGCCGTACAGGATGTAGGACAGCTCGCCCCACACGCACTGGCCGCCGCTGCGCAGCTCGTCCAGAAACACCGCTTCGGACGGGTCGCAGACCAGAAAATTGCTCGGCAGCTCGCGCCGCATGCGCAGGGTGTCGATGCGGCCGCCGGCCCCCTGCTTGACCGCCACCACGGTGTCCAGCTCAGCCAGGCGCCGCATGAGGTCGAAGCCCAGCACCCGGCCGCCGACGCCGGTGCGGTACAGACAAACCGCCAGATCGGTGTGGTCGGTGAGGTACTGGAACCAGTCGAAGATCTCGTCGTCGGTGCGCAGCTGCACCACGGGATTGATGACCTCGGCGCCCTCGAAGCCCATTTCCCCGACCGCATTCATCTTCTCGATGGCGGTGTGCACGCATGGGTCGAGGATGATGGTCCACAGGGGGATGCGGCCGCCGCCGGCATCGGCCACGATCTGGTGGAAATGCAGCCACTGCGAGGGCGTCATGTTCCAGCCTTCGGCGAAGAAGCCGCCGACAACCAGGCCCTCGATACCCATGTCGATGAAGGCGTCGATGTTCTCGCGCAGACCCTTTTCGTCGACGCGCCGGTCAGCGCCCACCGGCGTGATCGGACACATGTAGAAGCCCTTGATCTTTTCCTTGGCCCAGTCCTTGGCGCCGCTGCGGGTGAATTCGAGTTTCATGGGTTTTTGCCTCCAGGCGGTCGGGAAGCGCAGACATTCTGCGCATCGGTTGCTGTTTATCGGGTACCCATACGGCACGCTTCGCGCCGAACGGAAATGACAGACACCGCGGACATGCCGCAGCGTCGGGAACAATCGTTCAAACGCGGGTGATCGAACGGCCGTACCCGGACACAGGACGGCCGAGTCAACCCGGCGTGACGTGCCTCAAGGTTCCGGGGATGTTTACTGGACCGACCGCTCGACGTAAGTCTCGTGCACGGGCTGCGTGCAGCCGAGACAGCGCACCAGCAGACCCCGGGCCGGGCCGGTCACCAGCTCACTCGCCGCCTCGTCGACGTTGCCGCCGAGCGCGCTGAACGGCAATGTGACCAGAAACACCGCGGCACCGAACGCGGTCGCGGCGGCATACAGGGGCCGCGCCACCAGCGCGTCCGCCACCATCGAGGCACCGGTCGGCTCATCGGCGGCGTTCGGACCGTACATGTCCATTTCCCCGGCGATGGACGGCCGCACCAAGGCTACCGCGAGGATCGCCGCCAGAACCAATTTGAACGCGGACATACGTGCTCCCTGGGCAACGTCCGCCGTCACACCCGCGGACGGCGGCAAGATTAGGCGCCGGGACAAACCCGGTCAATGCGCCACCGGTACAGGCCGCTTCCCGCGGCGCAGCAAGGACGCGCAGGCCACCAGACCGACCAGCGCCGTGCCCAGCAGCAACACCGGCCACAGCCAGCTGCCGCTGCGTTCGAGCAGTGCGCCGACCAGCGGCGGACCAATCAGTATGCCGAGCCCCTGCCCGGTGAGGGCAAGGCCCAGAATCGGCCCGGTCGCCGCCGGCGTCGCGGCCAGCAGCGGCGCCTGGGTGAAGATGCCGGTCGGGATGATGCCGAGCAGAAAGCCATACAGCGCCAACAGGGCGTACATCACGGCAGGCGAGTGCGCCGGCAGCAGCATCAACGGCAGCACCACCAGCAAGGGCAGCGCCGGGGCTACCAGCAAGGTGGATGGCCGCCAGCCGCGGTGCACCAGCACGCCGCCGAGCAGATTTCCCGGAATGATCGCCACCGGCACCAGCGCGCAGGCCCGCGTGGCGGTGGCGGCGGGAACGCCGAGCGCCTGTGTCAGGTACGTCGGCAGAAAGGTGAAAACGCTGAAGAACTGGCTGCTGAAGCAGAAAAACGCCAGCGCCAGTACCCACGGCGCCGGCCGCCGCAAGGCGGTGAGATCAACCCGGCCACCGGACGGCTTGCCGACCGCCTTCGGCAAACCCGGCAGCAGGGCCAGTACCGACAGGGCCGCAAGGCCACTGACCGCCCACAGCCCACGCCAACCAAACGACGCCAGCAGCCAGGGTGCGAGCCCGAGCATCAGGACGCTGCCGACCGGCATCCACAGTGCCCACACGCCCATGCTCAGGCCCATGTCCTCGCGTCGCGACAGACTGGCGATCAACGTCGGTGCGGCGACGGTGATCAATACCACGCCGAAACCCTCGATGCCGCGGCCGGCGAGCAGCCAGCCAGTCGCCGGCGCCAGCGCGCTCAGCGACCCCGCCAGCAGCAGTACCAGCAAGCCATCGCGCAGCAACGTGCGTGCGCCGCGCCAGTGACTGAGTTGGCCGGAGGCAACACCCAGCAAAAAGGTGGCAATGGTGCCGGCTGACATCACCCAGCCGATTTGCGCCAGGGAAAGACTCAGGCTCTCGCGCAGGTCGAGCGCGGCCGGCGCGGCCTTGGACAGCGCCGTCGCCGCCGCCACCCCGGCCAGAAAGGCGATGGCGACGCCGCGCCAGTGGGTCTGCTGCGGCGCCTGCACCCGGTTTACAGAACGTCGGCGAGCGCCGCCGCGTAGCGTTCGCAGGCGGCGGGCGGGGTCAGTTCCGTGGTGCACACCAGCAGGCAGCCGGCGAGTTCCGGGTAGTGCTCGGCGAGTGGCAGACCGCCCAGGATGTCGCGGTCCAGCAGACCCTCGAGAGCGCGCGGCAGGTCGCCCGTCAGCCGCAGCACGGTCTCGTTGAAGCAGGGGCCGCTGAAGACCTGGGTGACGCCCGGCAACGCGCACAGACGCCCGGTCAGTTCACGCAAATGGGCGTGGCTGCGCTGCGCCACCGTCTCGAGCCCGGCCGGGCCCATCAGGCTCAGGTACAGCGTCGCCGCGGTCGCCAGCAGGCCCTGGTTGGTGCAGATGTTGGACGTGGCCTTGGCGCGGCGGATGTGCTGCTCGCGCGCCTGCAGCGTCAGCGTGAAGCCGTCGCGGCCGTCAAGGTCCACCGTGCGCCCGGCGATGCGTCCCGGCAGCTGGCGGACCAGCTCCTGCCGGCAGGCCATGAAGCCCAGATACGGCCCGCCGCCCGACAACGGGATGCCGAGCGGCTGGCCTTCGCCGCAGGCGATATCCGCGCCCTTGCCGCCCCACTCGCCCGGCGGTTTCAGGATCGCCAGCGCCAGCGGATTGACCACGCCGATGGTGAGCGCGCCAGCGGCATGGGCGGCATCGGTCAGGGCGTCGACGTCCTCGAGCACGCCGAAGAAATTCGGCTGCGGCACGGCAAGCGCGGCCACGCCGGTCCAGTCCACGCCGTCCAGCACGGTGCGGCCGGTGATGGCGTCGAAACCGGGCTCGATCACCTCGATGCCCTGGCGCGCGACGATGCTGCGCACGGTGGCCCGGTAGGCCGGATGCAGCGCGCGCGGCAGCAGCACACGCCGCCGGGCCGCGCCGTTGGCGCGCACCGCCATCAACACGGCTTCAGCCAGCGCCGAGGCGCCCTCGTAGAGCGAGGCATTGGCGACGTCGAGCGCCGTCAACCCGGCGATCATGCTCTGAAACTCGTACAGCACCTGCAGCGTGCCCTGGCTCGCCTCGGCCTGGTAGGGCGTGTAGGCGGAGTAGAACTCGCCACGGCTGACGAGCTGCCACACGGCGGCCGGAATGTGATGCTGATAGGCGCCCGCCCCCAGAAAACACAGCGGATTGCGATCGCCCGCCGTGCGCTCGGTGAGCAGCGATCCAACTTCCCACTCCGGCAAACCCTCGGGCACGCCGGGCAGACCCTCGATGCGCAGCGACGGCGGGATTTCGTCGAAAAGCTCCGCGACGTCCGCCACCCCGATGGTGCGCAGCATGGCGGCGACTTCGTCCGCCGTGTGCGGGATGAACGGCATCAGACGGCCTCGGTGATGGCCTGGTACGCGGCCGCGTCGAGCAGCCCGGCCGGAGCCGGACCTGCGATGCGCAGCAGCCAGCCGGCGCCGTAGGGATCCTGGTTGACCAGTTCAGGCGCGCCGGTGAGTGCCTCGTTCACGGCCAGCACGGTGCCGGCGAGCGGCGCGTACACATCGGCGGCGGCCTTGACCGATTCCACCACGGCGCAGGCCGCCCCGGCCGCGAGCGTCTTGCCGGGCGCCGGCAGCTCCACGTAGACCAGGTCGCCGAGCTGCGCCTGGGCGTGGTCGGTGATGCCGACGGTGATGCTGCCGTCGGCTTCCTGCCGCAGCCATTCATGGGTTTGCGTGTAGCGCAGCGTGTCCGGCACCTGGCTCAAGGTCGGTCTCCCCGAGTGATCAGAAGAATGAAAAGGCTTGGTCTTCAGCTTTCCGCCAGCGGCGGCAACTCCACGCGCAGGGCGCCGTCGCGCGCAAACGGTGGGTTCACGAAACGTGCGGGCAGGTCGCGATCGCGGATGCGTATGGTACAGGCGCCATCCGTGCCCACACCGGCCCGCACGCGGGCCAGGCCGATGCCGCGGCCGACCGTCGGCCCGAAGCCGCCGGAGGTGAGCACGCCGACTTCGCGGCCGTCCAGCAACAGCGGCGCGCCGTCGCGCAGCACCCCGCGGCAGGCCAACACCACCCCGGCGCGCTGGCGTGACACGCCCGCGGCGCGCTGCGCCTCGAGCGCCGCGCGGCCGGTGAAATCCCGTGCCGGCTCGAAGTGCACGGTCCAGGCAAGACCGCACTCCAGCGGCGACACCGTCTCGTCCATCTCGTGACCGTACAGGGACAGTCCGGCTTCAAGGCGCAGCGTGTCGCGCGCGCCGAGGCCGGCCGGGCGCACGCCCCCCGCGAGCAGCGCCTGCCACAGCGGGGGCGCCGCGACCGCCGGCAGCATGATTTCGTAGCCGTCCTCGCCGGTGTAGCCGGTCCGGGCGACCAGCCATTCGGCGTGCCCTGCGGCGCTGAAGCGCTTGAGCCCCGTCACCGCCGCACGCACCGTTTCCGGCAGGCAGCCATCGGCCAGCGCCCGCGCATTCGGTCCCTGCACCGCCAGCATGGCAAGGTCGTCGCGCGGCGTGAGCACGGCGTCGAAACCGGCCATCTGCGTGCGCAGCCAGGCGAGGTCGGCCTGCCGGCGGGCCGCGTTCAGCACCAGCCGGTAGCGATCCGCCGCCAGGCGGTACACCAGCAGGTCGTCGATGATGCCGCCGGCCTCGTTGAGCAGGCAGCAGTAAAGCGCCTGCCCGTCGGCGAGTCGCGCCACGTCGCCGGCCAGCACCCGCCGCAGATAGTCCTGCGCCCGTGGACCGGTCACGTCCGCCTGCGCCATGTGCGACACGTCGAACACGCCGGCCGCGGCGCGCACGGCATGGTGCTCGTCGAGCTGCGAGCCGTAGTGCAGCGGCATGTCGTAACCGGCGAACGGCGCCATGCGCGCACCGGCGGCCAGATGAAGGGCATGCAGCGGCGTTTCAAGCAGGGCGTTATCGGGCATGGCGGGGTCCGGCGGGTGACGGCCCGCATGATAAGCGATGCCACCCGGCCTAGAATCCGGCCGAATTTCCGCCGGAGAGCACCCATGCCCCTGTCCATCGACGCCGCCCACCGCATCGCCGTGGTGCTGGTGGAGGCCCTGCCCTACATCCGCCGTTTTCGCGGCCAGACCATCGTCGTCAAGTACGGCGGCAACGCCATGGTGGACGCCCAGCTCAAGCACAGCTTCGCCCGCGACATCGTGCTCATGAAGCTGGTCGGCATGAACCCGGTGGTGGTGCACGGCGGCGGGCCGCAGATCGGCGAACTGCTGGGGCGCCTGGGCATCGAGAGCTGCTTCGTCGAGGGCCAGCGCGTGACCGACGCCGCCACCATGGACGTGGTGGAAATGGTGCTGGGCGGGCTGGTCAACAAGGAGATCGTCGCCCGCATCAACAGCCACGGCGGGCAGGCGGTGGGCATTACCGGCAAGGACGCCGCCACCGTGCGGGCGCGCAAGCTGACGCTGCGCCGCGACGACGAGACCCTGCCGGACGAGATCATCGACCTCGGGCACGTCGGCGAGGTCGAGGCCGTCGACACGGCGCTCATCGACCTGCTGAGCGGGCGCGACTTCATCCCGGTGGTGGCACCGGTCGGCGTCGGCGCCGACGGCGCCACCTACAACATCAACGCCGACACCGTGGCCGGCAAGCTGGCGGTGGCGCTCAAGGCCGAGAAGCTCATGCTGCTGACCAACACCGCCGGCGTGCTGGACGGCAGCGGCAAGCTCATCCCGCGCATGGATGCCGCCACCGCGCAGGATCTGATCGCCGACGGCACCATCCACGGCGGCATGCTGCCGAAGGTTCGCTGCGCGCTCGATGCGGTGGAGGGCGGCGTGGGCGCGGCGCACATCGTCGACGGCCGGGTCGAGCACGCCGTGCTGCTGGAGGTGTTCACCGACGCCGGCGTCGGCACGCTGATCGCGGGCGCGCTCGACGGCGTATGGCCGGCCAGCTGAGAGGCAAATCATGAGTACAGGCTTCGATCTCGACGCGCTGGTCGACGACCGCCCGGCGGACGGCGTGTTCCGGGTGCACCGCGCCGTGTTCACCGACCGGGCGCTGTTCGAGCAGGAACTCACGCGCATCTTCGAGTCCACCTGGGTGTACGTGGCGCTCGACAGCGAACTGCCGCAGCCGCACGACTTCGTCACCCGCCACATCGGCCACCAGCCGGTGCTGCTCACGCGCGACGGCGACGGCCGCCTGCGCGGCTTTCTGAACAGCTGCCGGCACAAGGGCACGCTGCTGTGCGCGCTGCGCGCCGGCAAGGCCCGGTTTCACACCTGCCCCTACCACGGCTGGGTGTTCGACAGCGCCGGGCGCTGCGTGGAACTGACCGATCAGGCGCACGGCCACTACCCGCCGGGCTTCGACGCCGACGGCCACGACCTCGTACCGCTGGCGCGCATCGACAGCTACCGCGGCTTCATCTTCGCCAGCCTGTCGCCCGACGTGCCGGACCTGGCCGAGCACCTCGGCGAGGCGCGCGCCCTGCTCGACCTGGTCGCCGACCAGGCGCCCGACGGGCTCGAATTCGTCCCCGGCGAGGCCGGCTACACCTTCGACGGCAACTGGAAGCTGCAATTCGAGAACGGCCTCGACGCCTACCACTTCGCCACCACGCACGCGGCGTTCGTGGACATCGTGCGTCAGCGCCCGCGACCCAGCCCCCCAACCGGCGCCGACGTGCCGCTCGCCGCGCCCGGGCCGATCGTCGCCGGCACCGTCAGCGTCGATCACGGGCACGCCATGTCCTGGTCGGTCGGCGCACCCGGGCAGGGGCCGGAGAATCGCCCGCTGCCGCGCGATCCGCGCCTGCTGGAGGCCGCCCGCCAGCGCGTCGGCGAGGCGCGCCTCGGCTGGATGCTGCGCCAGCGCAACCTCACCATCTTTCCGAACCTGCAGCTGATCGACATCCAGTCCCTGCAGCTGCGCACCTGGCAGCCGCTGGCGGTGGATCGCACGCGCATGAGCTCGCGCTGCCTCGCCCCGCGCGGCGAGAGCCGCGAGGCGCGGCGCTTTCGCATCCGCCAGTACGAGGAGTTCTTCAACGCCGGCGGGCTCGCCACCTCGGACGACAACGTCATGTACGCACTCAACCAGGACGGGCTGGCCGCGTCCGCCGCCGGCGCCACGCAGGGCTTTGCGCGCGGCATGGCGGCGCCGCCCCCGCCGGACGGCACGTTCGCGGCGCTCGATCTTGGCGCCGCGCGCCTGAACGCCAGCCCCGCCGGGCTGGCCTTTGGCGACGAAACGGCCATGCACGCCGGCTATCGCGAATGGCGGCGTTTGATGCAGCGCAACCCTGAAACGCGGAGCTGACCGTGCCTGACGCCATTGCCATCGCCACCGACCTGCTGCACCGCGAGTGCCGCCACCTGGACGCCCGCGAGTGGGACGCCTGGCTGGCGCTGTACGCGCCGGACGCGGTGTACTGGGTGCCGGCCTGGCGCGACGAACGCACGCAGACCAGCGACCCGGACACCGAGATTTCGCAGATCTTTCACGATAGCCGCCGCGGCCTCGAGGAGCGCGTCAGCCGCGTGCGCTCCGGCAAGTCGGTCACGGCCCTGCCGCTGCTGCGCACCACGCATTTCGTGAGCAACGTCGAGGCGAGCCTGGGACCGGAGGGCGCCATCGCCGCCCAGGCCAGCTGGATGGTGCAGGTCTACGACCCGCGCCGCGAGTGCCAGTACGCCAACTTCGGCCGCTGCGAACTGCGCCTGGTGCACGGCGAGGGGGCCTGGACCATCGCCCGCAAGATCGTCCGGCTGCAGAACGACTGCGTGCCGGCGCTGGTGGATTTCTACACGCTGTGATCGCAAGGAGACGCTGAAAACGCCTCAGCGCTTCGCCATCACTCGGCTTCGCCCACGCGGTTGCGGCCGGCCTTCTTGGCCCGGTAAAGGGCCGCATCGGCGCGTTCGAAGAGCGCCTCGGGCGTGTCGGTGGCGCACAGCCCCGCCACGCCGATGCTCAGCGTCAGCTTCTCGGTGCCCGGGTCGACCGGCAAGCCCTCGACGTGGCTGCGCAGGCGCTCGGCGATGTCGCGCCCGGCGTCGCCTTCGCTGCCGACCAGCAGCACGGCGAACTCGTCGCCACCGTAGCGGAAGATGTGATCGGAGTCGCGCAGGCCCGCCCGCAGCGCCTGGGCGACGCGCTGCAGGCCGCGGTCGCCCGCGCCGTGGCCGGCGCTGTCATTGATGGCCTTCAGGTTGTCGAGGTCCACCATGAGCAGCGTCAGCGCGGTGCCGTAACGCAGGGCGCGGCTGATCTCGCGCGGCAGGGCGTCGCCGAACACGCCGCGGTTCGACAGGCCGGTCAAGGGGTCGGTCGCCGCGTCGTACTGGGCGCGGCGGTACAGCAGGGCGTTTCGCAGCGGATACACCAGTACGCCGATCAGCTGTTCGAGCGTCGCGAGCTCGGATTCTTCGAAGCGCTGGCGGCGCGAGATGCGCAGCGTGCCCAGGAACAGGTCCTCGACCTTCAGCTCGTAGGCGCAGGAATGGCGGCCGCCGGAGCCGTGCGCGATGACGCGCCAGTCACCGGCAAGCTGGTGCCGGAAACTCAGGCTGTCATGCGGCAACACATCGCCGACGCGGCGCGAGAAATGGTCGATCAGGGCCTCGAGGTCCAGATGCCGCCCGAGGGCAGCCGCCAGTTCGAGCGTCAGGTAGGCCATGTCCACCGGCTTGCGCGGCGCCGGCTTGCCGCCCTGAGCGACGCGCCGACGATCCGGTTCGGTGGTGATCAGCTTCATTTTTGTGTCCCTGAATGCGCTCGGTCGAGGTGGGCGTGACGGCGTTGGCGGCAGCTGGGAACGCATAAAGCACGGCCCGTGCCAATGTGCTTGGCAACATGTATTTACGCCGCAGAATTCAAGCATCGTGCCCTATGCCAACGCGCCCGGCTGGGCTGGTGGCGGCCATCGGCGCCAGAAGGTCGACGCCCCACGCTGTCAGCATAAAGCCATCGACGGCTTTTTGACGGGCTCGGCCACGCCGCCGGGGCGAGCCCGCAGCCTGCCGACGGTTCATACAATACCGGCGCTTTCCCCCGCCGCCGCCGCCGGGAGCGCCCCCATGCTCGACTTCTCGCCGCCGCCGCATGCTGCCGTCCTGGTGGACCGGGTGCGCCGCTTCATCGACGACGTCGTGATCCCACTTGAAGCCGACGTGGCCGCCGAGCCCGCACGTCTGGAATCGATCCGCGCCGAGCTGCAGCAGGCCGCCCGAGAGGCCGGCGTGTTCGCGCCGCGCGTGCCCCGCGACCACGACGGTCTGGGTCTCGACTGGCGCGACAGCGCGCTGGTGTTCGAGGCGGCCGGGCGCAGCCTGCTCGGCCCGCAGGCGCTCAACTGCGCCGCGCCCGACGAGGGCAACATGCACCTGCTGCACGCGGTCGGCAGCGCCGGGCAGAAGGCGCGCTACTACGCGCCGCTGGCTCGCGGCGAGGTGCGTTCCTGCTTTGCCATGACCGAACCCGCGCCGGGCGTGGGTTCCGATCCGTCCATGCTGCTGACGCGCGCCGTGCGCGACGGCAACGGCTGGGTGATCGACGGCGACAAGTGGTTCATCACCGGCGCCGACGGCGCCGCGTTCGCCATCTGCATGGCGCGCACGGACGATGGGCCGACGCTGTTCATGGTCGAGGCCGGCAATCCGGGCTTCGAGATCGTCCGTCACACACCGACGCTGGACCACGCCTTCCCGGGCGGACATTGCGAGGTGCGCTTTGCCGGCTGCCGCGTGGACGCCGACGCGGTCCTCGGCGACGTCGGCCGGGGCTACGACTACGCCCAGCTGCGCCTGGGGCCGGGGCGCCTCACGCACTGCATGCGCTGGCTGGGCATCGCCGGGCGAGCGCTCGACATCGCCATGGACTACGTGAACCGGCGCGACTCGTTCGGCAGGCGCCTCGCCCAGCACCAGGAAATGCAGCGGCTGGTGGCCGAGTCGGCCATCGAGATGCACGCCTCGCGGCTCATGATCTGGCAGGCCGCCTGGTGCCTGGACCACGGCGAGCGGGCGCTGCACGAGACCAGCATGACCAAGGTGTTCGTGGCCGAGGCGGTGAACCGCATCGTCGACCGGGCGCTGCAGATGTGCGGCGCGCGCGGCATCAGCGAGTATCTGCCGCTGGCCCAGTTCTACCGGGAGATCCGCGGCTTTCGCATCTACGACGGCGCCACCGAGGTGCACCGCGCCAGCATCGGCATCCGCCTGCTGCGCGACGCCGCGAAGCCCGCGACGTGAACGAGGCGGACGCCCTCGCCGAAGCGCTGGCACCCTGGGTGTCGGCGCACTTTGCGGCGGCGACGATCGGCGCGGTGACATTGCTCGCCGGCGGCGCCTCGCAGCAGGCCTGGCGGGTCGACGTGTCGGCGCCGGACGGGCCGCGGGCGCTGATCGTGCGCCGTGATCTGGGCGGGCGCATGTTCGAGACGGCGCTCGGGCGGGCCGACGAGTTTGCGGTGATCGACCTGGCCCACCGCGCCGGCGTGCCAGCCCCCCGGCCCCATGCCTACCTGCCGGAGCTCGCCGGCCGACCGGCGTTCGTCATGGATTGCCTGCCGGGCGAAACCATCGGCCGGCGCATCGTGCGCGACCCGCACCTCGCCCAAGCGCGGCAGCGACTGCCGGCCCAGATGGGCCGGGCGCTGGCCGCCATCCACGCCGTGCCGGTCGCCTCCGCCGCCTTCCTGCCCGGACCGGCCGCCGGCGAGGGCGCGGCGGCCTTCAGCCTTCGCCTGCTGGAACAGGAGCTGGCAACCGTTGGGGCACCCTACCCGGCCCTTGAACTCGGGCTCGCCTGGCTGCGCCAGCGTCGGCCGCGCGAGGTCGAGCCCGTGCTGTGCCACGGCGACTACCGGATCGGCAACGTGGTGGTGGACGCCGACGGCCTGGTCGGCATCCTCGACTGGGAGTTCGCCCACCGCGGCCACCCGGGCGGGGATCTCACCTTCGGCGCCATCCGCGCCTGGCGCTTTGGCGAGGCCGCCAGACGCTTTGGCGGCGTCGGCGAGGTGGCGGCGTTTCTTGACGCCTACAACGCGGCCCGCGGCACGCGCTTCACCGAACGCGAGCTGTACTGGTTCGAGGTGGCGTCGAACCTCAAATGGGCCATCGCCACCGTCACCCAGGCGCGCCGGCACTGGTCCGGACAGGAGCCGAGCCTGGAACTGGCGAGCCTCGGGCGCATGACGGCCGAGGTCGAGCTCGAAATCCTCAGCCTCATCGACCCGCGCCACCCGCGCTACCCGGGGGATTGACCGTGCAGGACCGCCCGACCGCGCCGGAACTGCTGGACGCCGTGCGCGAGTTCATCGCGACCGAACTGCTGCCCACGGTGCACGACCCGCGCCTGCGCTTTCGCGCTCTGGTAGCGGCCAATCTGCTCGACCTGGTGCATCGCGAGCTGGCGCTCGAACCCGCCCTGCTGCGCGCGGAATGGGAACGTCTCGGCGCGTTGCTCGGCGACGCCAGCCCCCCGCCGGCGGACGTCGGCGAGCTGGCCGCCGCCATGGCCGCGCGCAATGCCGAACTGTGTCGGCTGATCCGAGGCGACCGCGCGCCGGCCGGCACCGCCGCCGCGCAGCTGGCCGCCGTGCGTGGCAAGCTCGAAGTCGCCAACCCGCGTTATCTCGCCGGCTTCGAGCCGCTGTAGAACGCCGCCCGCCCCTGCCCCTCGGAGCCCCCGCATGGACGATTTCCTGCCCGACGACATCCGCGAGCTGCGCGGCGCCTTCGTCGACTTCATGACCCGGGCGATCCTGCCCGACCTGCCGGCCTGCGAGGCCGCCGGGCAGTTTCCGCGCGAGCTGGTGCGGCGCACCGGCGAGGCCGGCTGGTTCGGCGTGGTGTTTCCGGAAGCGCTCGGCGGCAGCGACGTCGGCTTCCTTGCCATGGCCGTGCTGGCGGAGGAAATGGCGCGGCTCGACCCCGGTTTCGCGCTGTGCCACAACCAGCAGGGCATGACCTGCCCTTACACCATCTTCGTCGGCGGCACCGACGAGCAGTGCGCGCGGTTCATTCCGGACCTGATCGGCGGGCGCGCCATCGGTCTTTGGTCGCTCACCGAGTCGGGCGGCGGCTCGGATGCCGCCGGCAACCTCAAGACGTTTGCCGAGCGGCGCGGGGATCGTTATCTCCTGAACGGCCGCAAGATGTTCGCCACGCTGGCCGATCAGACCGACACCGGCGTGCTGTTCGCCCGCACCGACCGCGGCGCCGGGCATCGCGGCATCAGCGCCTTCGTGGTCGAGCCCAAGAAATACCCCGGCTACGAGGCGCGGCCCATCGACTTCGTCGGCCTGTCGCGCATGACGCGCTCCTGCGAGGTGGTGCTGGAAAACTTCGAGGTGCCGGTGGAGAACCGCCTCGGCGCCGAGGGCGACGGCTTCGCGCTCGCCATGCACGCCATCCAGGCGGGGCGCGTGTCGGTGGCGGCGCGGGCGGTCGGCATCGCCCGCGCGTGTCTCGACGAGGCCATGCGGTACGCGCAGGAGCGCCCGATCCGCGGCGTGCCGCTGGCCAGCTACCAGATGACGCAGGCGGCGATCGCCGACGCCGTGGTGGCCGTCGAAGGCGCCCGGCTGATGACCTGGCACGCCGCGACGCTGATGGACCGCGACCTGCCGGCCAACCGCGTGGCGGCACAGGCCAAGCTGGCGGCGTCCTTCGCGCTCAAGCAGGCCGCCAGCGCCGCCCAGGAGCTCTTCGGCGGCTACGGACTCGCCAGCGAGTACCGCATCGCGCGTCTTGCCAGCTACGCCCACGTGTTCCTGGTCGGCGAAGGCGCGCCGGCCGTGCAGCGCATCCTCATCGCCGAGGACGCGCTCGGCATCAAGAATGCCGACCGGCACCGGGCGAGCTACCGCCACCCGCGCGGGCCGGGCAAACCAACGGGCGCCTGAGCGGCGGTCGGCGCGGCGCCGGCGCTTTCCAAGCTCCTGTCCCGCGGCCTAGAATTGAACGATCGTTCAGACAATCAAGGGGGCGCGACATGCGCATCGAACGGGCAGTGCCGATCGACTACGACCAGCTGATCCAGGAAGACCGCGTGCACAGCGCGCTGTACACGGACCCGGTCATCTTCGACGAGGAGATGGAGAAGATCTTCCATCACGGCTGGGTGTTCGTCGGCCATGACAGCGAGATTCCCAAGCCCGGCGACTACGTCACCCGGCAGATCGGCTACCAGCCGGTCATCCTGTCGCGCGGCAAGGACGGGCGCGTGCACGTGGTCCGCAACCGCTGCGCGCACCGCGGCAACAAGGTGTGCGCGCGCGACAAGGGCAACGAGAAGGTGTTCGCCTGCCCCTACCACGGCTGGGTGTTCGATCTCGACGGCAGCCTGCTCGACACGCCGCAGGCGGACGGCTACGGCCCGGGCTTCGACAAGTCCGCCCACGGCATGGCGCCGGCGGCGCAGGTGGAGGTGTACCGCGGCTTCGTGTTCGCCAGCCTGAACCATTCCGGCATGACGCTGGCCGAGCACCTCGGCCGCGCCACCGAGCTGCTCGATCGCTGCGCCGACCTGTCGCCGCAGGGCGAGCTCGCGCTCACCGCCGGCTGGCTGAAGCACAAGTTCAAGGCCAACTGGAAGATGCTGCCCGAGAACGACTGCGACGGTTATCACGTGGAGTTCACGCATTCGTCGTTCATGGTCGCCACCGACTCGCAGGCCATCGACCTCATCCAGGGCGGCGCCGAGCCGGTGGTGCGCGACTGGGGCAACGGCCACATCGAGATCGACTTCGGCGTCGCCTACCGCAAGCGCAACATCCCCTTCGAGTGGTTCGGCCGCGTGCCGGCCGGCAAGCTGCCGGAATACGTCAAGGCGATGGTCGCCCGTTACGGCGAGGAGAAGGCCAACGAGCTGTTCTGCGGCGGGCCGCCGCACGCCATCATCTTCCCGAACCTGTTCCTGGGCGAGCTGAACGTGGTGTTCTATTACCCGGTCAGTGCCAGCGAGTGCGTGCAGCTGTACACGCCCATGCTGCTCAAGGGCGCGCCCGAGGTGAACCGGCGCGCCATCCACCAGACCGAGGGCGCGGTCGGACCGGGCTCGTTCCTGATCCCGGAGGACGTGATCATCGCCGAGCGCAATCAGGCCGGCCTCGCCGCCCGGCAGCCGGAATGGCTCGATCTGAGCCGCGGCGCGCACCGCGAGTACCAGCAGGACGGCCTGACCGTCTCGCACATGTCCGACGAGACCGTGAACCGCGCCTTCTACCGCCGCTACAAGCAGGCCATGCAGCGCGACCTGCGCGGCGCGGCCTGAGCGGCCGACGGTCCACATTTCCGGGTTTCTTCGCGTCGGCCGCCGCCACGCGGCCGGCGCCTTTCGAGGCAGGTCAATCCCATGGTTTCCGACGAACTGCTGCGGCAGATCAGCGATTTCATCCACCACGAGGGCCGTTTGTGCGACCTGTCGCGCTACGCCGAGTGGGAGGCGCTGTGGACCGACGACGGCCACTACTGGGTGCCGCGCGCCGAGGGCCTGGACCCCGAGGAGCACGTCTCGCACATCAACGACAACCGCCGGCGCATCCACACCCGCATCCATCAGCTCATGACGGGCACCCGGCACAGCCAGGTGCCGCCCTCGCCGATGAACCGCGTCATCTCCGGCATCACGGTCGAGGCCATCGAGGGCGACGACTACGTGGTCGGCTCGAACTTCGTCCTGCTGGAACTGGCCGTGCAGTCCACGCACGAGCTGCACGTCTGGGGCGGGCGCATCACGCACCGCCTGCGCCTCACAGTGGACGGCTGGCGCATGGCGGCAAAAAAGGTGGTGCTGGTCAACGCCGACGAGCCGATCCCGAACCTGTCGTTTCTGATCTGACGCGGGCGCCGAGGTGACGTCTTCCATCGCGGCCCGGCCGCTGAGCTACGCCACCGCCGACGGCGTTCGTCTGGCGGCGGAATCCTGGGGCGATCCGGCCCACGCGCCGGTGATCCTGCTGCACGGCGGGGGCCAGACCCGCCATTCGTGGCAGGGCACGGCGCAGCGCCTGGCACGCGGCGGCTGGTACGTGCTGGCGGCGGACCAGCGCGGGCACGGCGACAGCGACTGGGCGCCGGACGGCGAGTACAGCCTCGACGACTACGTGGACGACTTGCGGCGCATCGTGGTGGATCTCGATCGCGCACCGGTGCTGGTGGGCGCCTCGCTCGGCGGGCTGGTCGGCCTGCTCGGCGAGGGCGAGCGCCACGGCGAGTTCCTGCGCGCGCTGGTGCTGGTGGACATCGTCCCGCGCATCGAGCAGCGCGGCGAGCGGCACGTGCGGCACTTCATGACCGGCAACCCGCGCGGCTTCGCCACGCTCGAGGAGGCCGCCGACGCGGTGGCGAGCTACCTGCCGCACCGGCCGCGGCCGGACGACGTCTCCGGCCTCGAGCGCAACCTGCGCCTGCGCGACGGGCGCTATTACTGGCACTGGGACGGCCGCATGATGCAGTCCTTCGCCCGCGGCGCCGCGGTGCGCGAACGGCTCGACGCCGCGGCCCGCGCGCTGACGCTGCCGACCCTGCTGGTGCGCGGGCAGATCAGCGACGTGGTCAGCCCCGAGGGCGCGCGCGAGTTCCTGGCCGCCGTGCCGCACGCGCAGTTCGTCGAGGTGCCCGGCGCCGGACACATGGTGGCCGGCGACAGCAACGACGTGTTCACCGACGCGGTGCTGGGCTTTTTGCAGCGCCTGCCGGCATAGCCGACAAACCCGCGACCGACAAAGGGCGACGACACGTTCGCCCGCAGCTCGACCACGAGAGGAGGCCCCCCATGATCCTTCCACGCGATTTCGTGCGCCGCTGCGCCGCGAGCTACCCGGACAAGGTCGCCTTCGTCGATGGCGGCCTGCGCCGCACCTGGGGGCAGATGCACGAGCGCTCCGACCGCCTGGCGGCGGCGCTGCAGGCGATCGGCATCGGCAAGGGCGACGTGGTGGCCATCCTGGCCCACGACCACGTGGAAGCGATCGAGCACTGGTTCGCGTGCCTGAAGATCGGCGCCGTGCGCGTGGGCGTGAACTGGCGCTACGCGCCGCGCGAAATGCTGCATCTGATCCATGACTGCGCAGCCAAGGTGCTGATCATCCAAGACAACTGCCTGCCGTTGCTGGGCGAGCACATCGATACCATCCGCGCCGCCGGCGTGCGCCTGGTGGGGCTGCGCGGCGCGCACGGTCTCGAGCTCGATTACGAGAAGCTGATTGCCGGCCACAACGCGCGGCCGACGCTGCCGCCGCTCGCCGACGACGACTACTGCGGCATCAGCTACACCTCCGGCACCACCGGCCTGCCCAAGGGCGCGCTGTGGACGCAGCGCAGCGTGCGCGAATGCCTGCTGCACACCAACCTGCAGATCGGCCTGCGGCACGAGGACGTGTTCCTGTCGCCGGGCTCGACCGCCGGCGTCGGCATCGTGCTCAACTCCTTTGGTCTCGTGAACGGCATGCGCCTGGTCCTGCCGGGCGGCGATTTCAAGGCCGACGGCTGGCTGGAGCTGCTGCAGGCCGAGCGCGCCACCTCGTCCATCCTCATGCCGACGCTGCTGCAGCGGGTGCTGGAGCTGTACAAGGCCGGCCACTACGATGCCTCGTCGCTGCGGCAGATCGTCTACGGCTCCGAGCCGACCCGCCCGCCGGTGATCCGCGACTGGCACGCCACCTTCGGCGGCGAAATCATGCAGATCTACGGGCTCACCGAATCCACCGGCGGCTGGCTGTCGTTCCTGCGGCACGAGGACCACCTGCGCGCGTTTGCGGGCGAGCCGGAGCTGCTCACCTCCTGCGGCAAGCCGGCGCTGCACGTCGATCTTTCCATCCGCGACGCGGACGGCGGTCACCTCCCGGTGGGCGAAGTCGGCGAGCTGTGGGCGCTCAGCGACACCAACATCGCCGGTTACCTGAATCGCCCCGAGGAGAACGCCGAGCTGTTCGGGCACGACGAGCACGGCGCCTGGCTGCGCTGCAACGATCTCGGCAAGGTCGACGAGCGCGGCTACTACTACCTCACCGACCGCAAGAAATTCATGATCATCTCCGGCGCCTTCAACGTGTTCCCGGTGGTGGTGGAAAACGTGCTGGCCGAGCACCCGGCCATCCGCGAGTGCGCCGTGGTGGGCGCGCCGCACCCGGAATGGGGCGAGGCGGTGGTGGCGGTCGTGTCGCTGCGGCCGGGCACCCGCACGAGCCCGCAGGAGCTGATCGAGTTCTGCCGCGGCAAGGTCGGCAAGTGGGAAGTGCCCAAGCACGTCGAGATCATCGACGAACTGCCCAAGGGCGGCACGCACAAGATCGCCAAGCACCAGCTGCGCGAGGGCTTCCGTCAGCACCCGGAAACCCTGCCCTGGGGTCCACGAGCCGGTTGACGCGCGTGCCCGCTGCACCCCGAAAACCCGGGGTGTAGTCCCGCCCTTACATGCTGCGCCGGTACTGCCCGCCCACCTGATACAGCGCGTGGCTCATCTGGCCGAGCGTGGCGTGGCGGGCGGCCAGCATCAGCGCCGCGAAGGTGTTCTCGCCGGCGGTGGCACTGCGTTGCAACTGCGCCAGGGCCGGCTCGCAGCCGTCGCGGTGGCGGGCCTGGAAACCCTGGACGGCATCCAGTTGCAGCGTCTTCTCGGCCTCGGTGGAGCGGATCAGCTCGCCGCTGAACTCGGCCGCTTGCCCCGCATCGGGCGCCAGATAGGTGTTGACGCCGATGATCGGCAGGCTGCCGTCGTGCTTGTTGTGCTCGTAGTGCAGGCTCTCGTCCTGGATCTTGCCGCGCTGGTACTGCGTCTCCATGGCGCCCAGCACGCCGCCGCGCTCGGACAGGCGCTCGAACTCCTGGTACACGGCTTCCTCGACCAGATCCGTCAGCTGCTCGATGATGAAGCTGCCCTGCAGCGGATTTTCGTTCTTGTTCAGGCCCAGCTCCTTGTTGATGATGAGCTGGATGGCCACCGCCCGGCGCACGGATTCCTCGGTGGGCGTGGTGATGGCCTCGTCGTAGGCGTTGGTGTGCAGGCTGTTGCAGGTGTCGTACAGCGCGTAGAGCGCCTGCAGCGTGGTGCGGATGTCGTTGAACTGGATCTCCTGCGCGTGCAGGGACCGGCCGGAGGTCTGGATGTGGTACTTCATCATCTGTGCGCGCGGACTCGCCCCGTAGCGCTCGCGCAGCGCCCGCGCCCAGATGCGCCGCGCCACGCGCCCGAGCACGGCGTATTCCGCGTCCATGCCGTTGCTGAAGAAGAACGACAGGTTCGGCGCGAAGTCGTCTATGGCCATGCCGCGCGCGAGGTAGTACTCGACGATGGTGAAGCCGTTGGAAAGCGTGAAGGCGAGCTGGCTGATCGGGTTCGCGCCGGCCTCGGCGATGTGGTAGCCCGAGATCGACACCGAGTAGAAGTTGCGCACCTGCTGGTCGACGAAGTACTGCTGGATGTCGCCCATCATGCGCATGGCGAACTCGGTGCTGAAGATGCAGGTGTTCTGGGCCTGGTCTTCCTTCAGGATGTCCGCCTGCACGGTGCCGCGCACCGATTTGAGCGTGGCCGCGGCGATGCGGGCGTAGGTGTCGGCATCGACCAATTGGTCGCCGGTCACGCCGAGCAGGCCAAGGCCCAGCCCGTCGTTGCCGGGCGGCAGCTCGCCGGCATAGGCCGGCCGCGGCTTGCCGGCCAGGAGTTCGTCGATCGTTTGCTGCGCCGCCGGCCACTGCCCGGTTTCGCGCAGGTGTTTTTCCACCTGCTGGTCGATGGCGGCGTTCAGAAACATGGCCAGGATCATCGGCGCCGGGCCGTTGATGGTCATCGACACCGAGGTCGTCGGCGCGCACAGGTCGAAGCCCGAGTAGAGCTTCTTCATGTCGTCCAGGCAGCAGATGGACACGCCGGAGTTGCCGACCTTGCCGTAGATGTCCGGCCGCGGGTGCGGGTCCTCGCCGTACAGGGTGACCGAGTCGAAGGCGGTGGACAGGCGCGCCGCCGGCTGCCCTTGGGACAGGTAATGAAAGCGCCGGTTGGTGCGCTCGGGCGTGCCCTCGCCGGCGAACATGCGCGTCGGGTCCTCGCCGGCGCGCCGGTACGGGTACACGCCGCCAGTGTAGGGATAGGCGCCCGGCAGGTTCTCGTTGCCGAGATAGCGCAGCAGCTCGCCCCAGTCGCGGTGCGGCGGCGGCGCCAGCTTGGGAATGCGCAGGCCGGACAGGGTCTCGACATAGTTCTCGCCGGTCACGGCGCGGCCGCGCACGTCGTAGGAATAGTGCTCGGCCGTCACCGCCGCGCGCCGCTCCGGCCAGTCGCGCAGCAGGGCGAGCGACTCGTCGCTGAGGTCGCCGAGCGCCGCGTTGTAGCGCTGGCGCAGCGTCAGCAGCGTGCGGTCGCCGCCGTCGGTGAGCGCATCCGCCGGATACGGCGCCAGCACCGGCGGCAGCGCCGGGTCGTCGAGCGCCTTGAGGCTCTGGTAGTGGCTCTGCGCCAGGCTGGCGGCTTCGGCCTCGCGCTCGATGCGGGCGCGGATGGCGCGGCCCTCGCCGGCGATGTCGGCGAGATAACGGCTGCGCTGGCCGGGGATGAGCGCCTTGGCGCGCGGCTCGCGGATGGTGACGTCGAGCTGCGGCGTCCAGCCCGCGGCGTCGAGGTCCAGCTTCTCGACCAGGCGCCGGCACAGCGACACGAACAGCCAGTTCACGCCGGGGTCGTTGAACTGGCTGGCGATGGTCGGGAACACCGGCACCGCCTCGTCCGGCGCGTCGAAGGCATGGCGGTTGCGCCGCCACTGCTTGCGCACGTCGCGCAGGGCGTCCTCGGCGCCGCGCTTCTCGAACTTGTTCAGCACCACCAGCTCGGCATAGTCGAGCATGTCGATCTTTTCGAGCTGCGTGGCGGCGCCGTACTCGGCGGTCATCACGTACACGGGCAGATCGACCAGGTCGACGACCTCGCTGTCGCTCTGGCCGATGCCGGCGGTCTCGACCACGATCAGCCCGAAGCCGCTGTCGGCCAGGAAGTCAATTTCGTCCTTCAGCACCGCCGAGGTGGCCAGGTGCGAGCGGCGCGTGGCGACGGAGCGCATGAAGATGCGTTCGTCGGCCAGCGCGTTCAGGCGGATGCGATCGCCGAGCAGGGCGCCGCCGGTGCGCCGGCGGGTGGGGTCCACCGCCAGCATGGCCACGCGCAGGTCCGGGAAGTGCCGCACGAAACGCAGCAGCAGCTCGTCGGTGAGGCTGGACTTGCCGGCGCCGCCGGGACCGGTGATGCCGACCACCGGCGGGCGCTTCGCGCCGGCCCGGGGCCAGACGGCCGCGAAGCGCATGCGGGCCGGCTCGTCGCCGGGGTGGTTCTCGATGGCGGTCAGGCACCGCGCGATGGCCAGATGGTCCGCCGCGTCGGTCGGGCGCGTCGGCAGGGTGTCCACGCGGTGCCGCGCGGTGCGCGAGAGCATGTCGGCGATCATGCCGTCGAGCCCCAGCGCGCGGCCGTCTTCCGGGCTGTAGATGCGCTCCACGCCGTAGTTTTCGAGCTGCCGGATCTCGGCCGGCACGATCACCCCGCCGCCGCCGCCGAACACCCGCACATGGGCTGCGCCCGCCTCGCGCAGCAGGTCCACCATGTACTTGAAGTACTCGACGTGCCCGCCCTGGTAGGACGACACCGAGATGCCGTCGGCGTCTTCCTGCAGGGCGGCGCGCACGATTTCCTGCACGCCACGGTTGTGGCCGAGGTGAATCACCTCGGCGCCCTGCTCCTGCATCAGCCGGCGCATGATGTTGATGGCCGCGTCGTGGCCGTCGAACAGCGAGGCGGCGGTGACGAAACGCAGCGGGCGGACGGCGGTTGCCGCGTCGGTTTCGGCTGAGCGCTGGGGATGCATGGGAGACTCCGTGATCGGACCGGCGCGGCGGACAGGGGCGCGCAAAGCGGTGGCAGCGAATTCTAAACGGCCGTCAGGTTGCACACCGGCGCCCCGCCGCGCGGCCTTGGGGCCGGGTCAGCGCGGCGCTCGTCCGTGCGCATCCTTCAGCGCTTGCTGCGCCGCCTGCAGGGCAAGGCTGATGTCGACCGGATAGGGCGCTGCCGGTTCCAGCGCCCGCAGCGCGGCTGGCAGGCACTCGAGCTGCTCGGCGGCGTGGGCGCGGGCGCCGGCGGTATCGACCCGCCCGGCCGGCAGCCGGCGGCCATCCCGCATCACGCACTCCAGCAGCGGCTCGCCGGGCAGCCGTTCGTCGTGGCGGGCGATGGTGTCGCCGACGGCGAGGCCGTCGACATGGCGGCGGAACACCTGCTTGCGACCCGGCAGGCTGACCTTGCCGGGCGACAGCTTGCCGCAGTCCTGACCGGCGTAGGCCACCAGCTTGTAGGCGGCGTCCAGATACGGCCGGTCGGCCACCACGTCCACCGCGGTGCCGACGCCGAAGCCGTCGATGGGCGCGCCGTCCGCCAGCAGGGCGGCGATGGCGTGCTCGTCGAGACCGCCGCTGGCCATGATGCGCACCTGCGGCATGCCGGCGGCATCCAGCAGCGCCCGCGCCGCCTTGGCCAGGGCGCCGAGGTCGCCGGAATCGAGCCGCACGGCGCTCACCTGGAAGCGATCGTCCAGCTGTCGCGCCAGGTCGATGACCTGCCGCACACCGTCCAGCGTGTCGTAGGTGTCCACCAGCAGCGTGGTGCCGGGAAACTCGGCGGCGAAGCGGGCGAAGGAATCGGCCTCGCTGGCGTGGGCCTGCACGTAGCTGTGGGCCACCGTGCCGGCCACTGGAATGCCGTAGCGGCGGCCGGCCTCGGCGTTGGATGTGCCGTCGTAGCCGGCGATGTACAGCGCCCGTGCGCAGGCAATGGCGGCGTCCACGCCGTGCGCCCGGCGCGCGCCGAAATCGACGAGGCTGCGCCCCTGCGCCGCCCGCGCCACCCGCGCGCCCTTGCTGGCCACCAGCGTCGGGTAATGCAGCAGGTTCAGCACCGCCGTTTCGACGATCTGCGCCTGCGGCATCGGCGCCTCCACGGTCAGCAGCGGCTCGTCGGCAAACAGCGGCGTGCCTTCCGGCATAGCGTATACGTTGCCGGTGAAACGCAGCGACCTGAGATGCTCCAGGAATTCCGGCTTGAACTTGCCAAGACGGCGCAGGTAGTCGATATCCTGCCCGCTGACGGCGAACTGTTCCAGGTAATCGAGCACCGCCTCCAGCCCGCAGGCCAGCAGGAAATTGCGCTTCGGCAGCTTGCGGGCGAACACGTCGAACACCGCCGGGGCGGTCATGCCCTCGGCCCAGTAGGCCTGCAGCATGGTCAGCTCGTACAGGTCCGTGAACAGTGCCGGGATGGGCGGTGCGGTTATTCCAGCTCCGCGCCGGCGGCCGCCAGCTCGGCCAGCGCCCGCTCGCCGTCGCCGGGTGAGAGGTCCACTGCCCGCACCGCGTCGCGCAGCACCACCACCCGGTAGCCCAGGCGCAGCGCGTCGAGTGCGGTCTCGCGCACGCAGTAATCCGTGGCTAGCCCGACCACGACCACCCGCGTCACGCCACGGCCGCGCAGCAGGGCATCGAGCTCCGTCGCGCGCCCGGCGCCGGACCGCGCGTCGCGTACCGAAAAACCCGAGTAGCCGTCCTCGCCGCCGCTGCCCTTGGACACCACCGGACCGGTCACGACGAGCTGCGGGTGAAACGCCGCGCCCCAGGTGTCCTGCACGCAGTGCACCGGCCACGGCCCGCCGTCCGGCTTGAAATGTGGCGTGTGGGGCGGGTGCCAGTCGCGCGTGTAGACCACGCCGGCACCGGCGGCCCGAGCGCGGGTGATTTCGGCGTTGATGACCGGCACCACCGCCGCGCCGCCCGGTACGGTCAGGCTGCCGGCCGGGTCGGCGAAATCGTTCTGCACATCGACCACCAGGAGCGCAGTCTGCGGGTCGTATCGCATGGGACCGGACCTTGCTTGGGCGTTTGTAATCATGCGACCGGACCAGCAGCGGCGGCCAGCGTCCCGATTGACGCGGGTCATTGTCTCGCGTCACGCGGCATCGGAGCATGGGCCGTGCCTCGCCGTCATGGAGCAGCCGCCATGCCCATCGCCGAAATTTGCAGCCGCGGCGTCGTCATCGCCAGCCCGGCCGACTCGCTGCGCACCGTGGCCGAGTTGATGCGCCAGCACCATGTCGGCAGCGTGGTGGTGACGCGCGACGCGAACGGCTTGGTGTATCCGGTCGGCATCATCACCGACCGGGACATCGTGCTGGCCCTGGTCGCCAAGAATGTCTCGCCGGATGGGGTGAGCGCCGGCGACGTGATGAGCGAACCGCTGGAAACCGCCGACGAGAACGACGAGGTCTGGCAGGTGCTCGAGCGCATGCGAAAGCGCGGCGTGCGTCGCCTGCCGGTGGTCGGTGTGCGCGGCGAGCTGGTCGGCATCGTCAGTGCCGACGACCTGCTGGAACTGGTGGCCGAGGAGGTGGTGAGCCTGGCCCGCATCATCGGCCGCGAGCAGCGCCACGAAGTCGCCCGCCGCAGCGGGTGAGATCCCGCCGCGGCGCGGGCACCCGCGCGGACGCAAGTCGCGCGGGCCGCTGCTTGAACCCCACTGGCCCGGCATAATGCGCAGCGGTGAGGCCTTGCCGTTCCGGGCGCCCTACCGGAACCGGTGCGGCTGACCGCCCTGCATCGATCGACAAGGCATTTTGGCGTGCAAGTGACGGTGCGCCTGTTCTCAATAAAGAGGAGACTGCGATGACGGCCAGATTGGAACTCGGCTATCTGGGCTTCGAGGTATCAGACGTCGAGGCCTGGGACCGCCTGCTGACGCAGGTGATCGGCATGACCGCCAACGGCCGTAACGTGGACGGCTCGCAGGCCTACCGCATGGACGAGTTCGCACAGCGCCTGTTCCTGCAGCAGGGTTCGGCCGACGACCTTTGCGCGCTTGGTCTGGCCGCCTACAACCGGGACGAGTTCGACGGTCTGTGTGGGCGGCTGCGCGCGGCCGGCATCGAGCTGCAACAGGGCACGCCCGAGCAACTGCGCGCCCGGCATGTGGATCATCTGGTCCGCTTCAGCGACCCCTGGGGCAACCCGCTGGAGCTGTGCCTGGGCCTGAAGACCTCGCCGACGCCGTTCGGCTCGCCGGTGCAGCCGGCCGGCTTCGTGACCGGCGACATGGGCATGGGCCACCTGGTTCTGGTGGCCCCGGATCTGGAGGCCGCGACGCGCTTCTATACCGACGTGATCGGCATGTCGATCTCGGACACCGGCGCCGAGGAATGGGCCGGCATCGTCCTGTCGGCGGTGTTCATGTATTCGAACCCGCGGCACCACACGATCGCGCTCGGCGGCGGCGTGCCTGCCGTCAAGCGCATCGCGCACTTCGAAGTGCACGTGCCGAGCATCGACGACGTGGGCCTGGCCTGGGATCGCACGCGCGCCGCCGGCGTGGAAGTGACCCACATGCCCGGCCGCCACACCGAGGGCGTGTACTCGTTCTACGGCCGCACGCCGTCGGGCTTCGAGTACGAGGTGGGCACCGAGGGCTTCCGCGTGGATGCCAACTGGCGCCAGCGCCACCTGTCGCGCTTCACGCTGTGGGGCCACCACGTGCCGAGCGCCACCGAGACGGCGCCGGCCTGAGCACGGCAGCCGACGGGCGAGGCCACACGGGACGGCGATAGGCCAGACCGGCGTCGCCCAGCGTCGGTCACGGCGTCGGACCAGACTCCGCCCGAGGTTCTCCAATGCTGGAAGCGGTGCTGCGCCGGCAGGGCTGGATCCTCGCCCTGTGCCTGACCGGCATCGCGGCGCTGGCCTGGTGGTACACGCTCGAAATCGGCGCGCGCATGACCACCAGCATGGGCGCCATGGCGACGCTCGGCGCGCACCGCATGGTGCTCGGACCGGGCGAGGTGGCGATCACCTTCCTCATGTGGGTGGTGATGATGGTGGCCATGATGCTGCCAGCCGCCACGCCGGCGGTGTTGCTGCACGCCGCGGCCGCCCGCCGGCGGCAGGATGGCCGTCGCGCCGTGCGCACCGGGCTGTTCGTGCTCGGTTATCTCGCTGCCTGGACGCTGTTCAGCGTCGTCGCCACCGGCCTGCAGTGGCTGCTGCACGACCTGGCGCTGCTGACCGGCGCCATGGCGATCGAATCGCGGCCGATCGCCGCTCTGGTGCTGATCGGCACCGGTCTTTACCAGTGGTCGCCGCTGAAGTACGCCTGCCTGCGCCATTGCCAGTCGCCGCTGGCGTTTTTCATGAGCCACTGGCGTGACGGCCACGCCGGCGCCGCACGCATGGGTTTCGAGCATGGGCTTTACTGCGTCGGCTGCTGCTGGCTGCTGATGCTGATCCTGTTCCTGGTGGGCGTGATGAACGTGGCCTGGGTGGCCGCCATCGCGATCTACGTGCTGGCCGAGAAGATCTTGCCGGGCGGCCGGCGGCTGAGCCAGGCGAGCGGTGTCATGGCGATCGGCCTCGGGTGCGCGCTGCTGGTGGGGACTTGATCGGCGAGCGCGCCGACCGGCTCAGGCCGTCTTGCTCTTGAGCAGCGCCAGGAATTCCCGCCGCAGGCTGGCGTCGGTCAGAAACACGCCGCGCATGACGCTGTTGGTCATCTTGGAGTCGGTGTCCTTCACGCCGCGCCACTGCATGCAGAAGTGGTCGGCTTCCATGACCATCGCCAGACCATCCGGGCGCATGCGGTCCTCGAACAGGTCCGCCAGGCGCTTGACGGCCTCTTCCTGAATCTGCGGCCGGCTCATCACCCAGTCGGCCAGACGCACGTACTTGGACAGGCCGATCAGGTTCGAATGCTCGTTTGGCAGGATGCCGATCCACACCTTGCCGATGATCGGGCACAGGTGGTGCGAGCAGGCGCTGCGGATGGTGATCGGGCCGACGATCATCAGCTCGTTCAGGCGCTCCACGTTCGGGAACTCCGTCACGTCCGGCGCCGGCCGATAGCGGCCGCTGAACACCTCGTTCAGGTACATCTTGGCCACGCGTCGCGCCGTTTCGCGCGTGTTGTGGTCGCTGTCGGTATCGATGACCAGGCTGTGCAGAACGTCGACCAGCTTGCTCTCGACCTCCGCCTGCAACAGCGGCAGTTCGCCGTGCTCGATGAAGGCGGCGATGTTGTCATTGGCGTGAAAGCGCACCCCGGCGCGCTCCAGGCGCTGGCGTATGCGGTCTGACACCGGCTGAGCGCTGGCAAGGCCGCCCTGGGACGGCAGGTCAGGCTGATTCATGGGGGAACCTGAAAAAACGCATTGGCCGGATGCTAAACCGAATCCCGGCGGCGGGCACCTGCCGCTGCAGGCGCCTGCGTGAGGTTGACGGTGGCTGCTGTGGTGCAATGGGGCGCAACGCCGCCGCCCCGCCTCGTTTTTCACATGGCCATCACGCCCGACCCGCGCGACCTCGAATTCGTGTTCATCCGCGCCAGCGGACCGGGCGGCCAGAACGTGAACAAAGTGTCGAGCGCCCTGCAACTGCGCTTCAACACGCGCGGCTTCACGCCCATCGACGATGCCGTGCGCGAGCGTCTGACCCGTCTCGCCGGGCGACGCCTGAGCGCCGACGGCGTGCTGATTCTGGAGGCGCAGCGCTTTCGCACCCAGGAGGGCAACCGCGCCGACGCGCTGGAGCGTCTGGCAGCGCTGCTCGACGCTGCCTGCAAGGCGCCCAAGGCGCGGCGCGCGACCCGGCCAACGCGCGCGTCGCGCGAGCGCCGTCTCGATGCCAAGCAGCAACAGGGCGCGGCGAAGCGCCTGCGCCGCAAGCCGGCGATCGACTGAGCGCGGACGCACTTCGAGCGGCGTCGGGGGCTGTGTCTGCTCGCCGCCTCCTTAACGACTGGCCGGTAAACGCCCCGTTCGTGAGACCATTTGCGCCCTTCCCGCCCGCCACACTTCGCTGGAGACCGCCATGCCGGAAGCCTATATCTACGACGCCGTGCGCACGCCGCGTGGCCGCGGCAAGCCCGACGGCGCGCTGCATCAGGTGCCGCCGATCCGCCTCGCCACCACCGCGCTGAACGCCCTGCGTGACCGGTTGCAGCTGGACACCGCCAACGTCGACGACGTGATCCTGGGCGTGGTGAGTCCGGTCGGCGAGCAGGGCTCGAACATCGCCCGCGTGGCGGCCATCGACGCCGGTTATGCGCAGACCGTGGCCGGCGTGCAGGTCAACCGCTTCTGCGCCTCGGGCCTGGAGGCGGTCAACATGGCGGCCGGGCAGGTCATGTCCGGGCAGTCGGATCTGGTGGTCGGCGGCGGCGTCGAGTCCATGTCGCGCATCCCCATGTCGTCGGCCGGCGGCGCCTGGTACGCCGACCCGCAGGTGGCCTTCCACAGCCACTACGTGCCGCAGGGCATCTCAGCCGATCTCATCGCCAGCCTGTACGGCTACTCGCGCGCCGACGTGGACGGCTTCGCCGCGCAGTCGCAGGCGCGCGCCGCGCAGGCCTGGGAGGAAAAGCGTTTCGCCCGCTCGGTGGCGCCGGTGTACGCCGTGGACGGCCAGATGCTGCTCGACCACGACGAGCACCGCCGCCCCGGCACCACGGCGGACAGCCTCGCCAAGCTGCCGGCCTCGTTCGAGAAGCTCGGCGCCGACTATGGCTTCGACGCGGTAGCCCTGCAGCGCTACCCACAGCTCGAACGCATCGAGCACGTGCACCACGCCGGCAACTCGTCCGGCATCGTCGACGGCGCCGCCGCGGTGCTGATCGGCAACCGCGAAACGGGCGAGCGCCTGGGCCTCAAGCCCCGCGCCCGCATCCGGGCGTTCGCCTCCATCGGCTCGGAGCCGACCATCATGCTCACCGGCCCGGCGCCGGCCACGCAAAAGGTCCTGAAGCGGGCCGGCATGAGCCCGTCGGACATCGACCTGTACGAAGTCAACGAGGCCTTCGCCGCGGTGGTGCTGCGCTTTGCCGACGTGGTGGGCGTGCCGATGGACAGGATCAACGTCAACGGCGGCGCCATCGCGCTCGGCCACCCGCTCGGCGCCACCGGCGCCATCCTGATCGCCACCGTGCTCGACGAGCTCGAACGGCGCGGTCAGGGCACGGGTCTGGCCACGCTGTGCATCGGCGCCGGCATGGGCACCGCCACCATCATCGAACGGCTGTGAGGAGAACGCGATGATCGATTACCGCGTGGACGGCGACGGCATCGCCATCCTGACCTGGGACGTGCCCGGCGCGTCCGTGAACACGCTCACCGACGCCTCCACCGCCGCCTACGTGGCGGCCGTGGACAAGGCGCTGGCCGACCCCGCCGTCAAGGGCATCGTCGTCACCAGCGCCAAGAAGGATTTCATCGCCGGCGCCGACGTGCAGGACTTCCTGGCCGACCGCTCGCTCGCCAAGCTCGAGGCCGGCAGCCGCGCCATCAACAAGGTTTTCCGGCGGCTGGAGACGGCCGGCAAGCCGATGGTCGCCGCCATCAACGGCACGGCGCTGGGCGGCGGTCTGGAACTCGCGCTGGCCTGCCATTACCGCATCGCGGCGGACAATCCCAAGAGCCGTATCGGCCTGCCGGAAGTCACGCTCGGCGTGCTGCCGGGCGCCGGCGGCACGCAGCGCCTGTCGCGCCTGATCGGCATCCGCGCGGCGGTGCCGCTGCTGGTGGAAGGCACGCGCCTGCCGGTGGCCGATGCGCTCAAGGCCGGCATCGTGCACGCGGTGGTGCCGGCCGGCGAGCTGATCGACAAGTCCAAGGCGTGGATCCTGGCCGGCGGCAAGGCCGAGCAGCCGTGGGACCGCAAGGGCTTTCGCGTGCCCGGCGGCGACTTGAGCAACCCGCAGGTGCAGGAGTTCATGTCGGTGGCCGTGGCCAAGGTGCACGAGCGCACCGCCGGCAACTACCCGGCGCCGAAGAACATCCTGTCCTGCGTCTACGAGGGCGTGTCCTCGCCCATCGACGCCGGGCTCGACATCGAAAGCCGCTATTTCGGCGTCACGGCCAGTACCGTGCAGGCCGAAAACCTCATCCGCAGCGGTTTTCTGGCGCTCAACGACGCCCGCAAGCTCAAGGCGCGGCCCAAGGACGTGCCGCGGGCCGAGTTCCGCAAGGTGGGCGTGCTGGGCGCGGGGCTGATGGGCAGCGGCATCGCGCATGCCTGCGCCACGGCCGGACTCGACACCGTGCTGCTGGACCGCGAGCAGGCGCTGGCCGAACGCGGCAAGGCCCACGCCGACAAGCTGCTGACGCGCGAGGTGGAACGCGGCCGGCTGGACGAGGCCGGCCGCGCGGCGGCGCTCGCCCGCATCACCCCGACCACCGATTACGCCGCGCTGGCCGGCTGCGAGCTGGTGGTCGAGGCGGTGTTCGAGCAGCGCGACATCAAGGCCGACGCCACGCGCAGGACCGCGCAGGCTACTGGGCCCGACATCCTGTTCGCCTCCAACACCTCCACGCTGCCGATCACGGGTCTGGCCGAGCACTGGCCGCGGCCGGAAAACTTCATCGGCCTGCACTTCTTCTCGCCGGTGCACCGCATGGCGCTGGTGGAGGTGATCCGCGGCCGCGAGACCTCGGACACGTGCCTCGCCCAGGCGCTCGATTTCGTCGCCCGCATCGGCAAGACGCCGGTGGTGGTCAACGACAGCCGTGGTTTCTTCACCAGCCGTGTGTTCAGCACCTACTTCGAGGAGGGCATGGCCCTGCTGGCCGAGGGCGTGGCCCCGGCCTTGATCGAGAACGCCGGCCGCCACAGCGGCATGCCGCTCGGCCCGCTGGCGGTGGCCGACGAGGTGGCGCTCGACCTGCTGCAGAAGGTGATCGCGCAGACGCGGGCGGATCTGGGCAGCGCCTACGCGCCGCCGCCGTCGGCGCCGGTGGTCGAGCTGTTCGTCGAAAAACTCGGCCGGGTGGGCAAGAAGGTCGGCAAGGGTTTTTACGATTACTCCGACGCCGGCCGGCGCCTGTGGCCGGGGCTGGCGGAGCACTTCCCGCGCGCCGCCGAGCAGCCGGACGTGGACAGCGTCAAGCAGCGCCTGCTGCACATCCAGGCGGTGGAGGCGGTGCGCTGTCTTGCCGAAGGCGTGGTGGCCAACACCACCGACGGCGACGTCGCCTCGCTGCTCGGCTGGGGCTTTCCGGCCTGGGCGGGCGGCGTTTTCTCGTATATCGACACGGTTGGCGTGGACCGCTTCGTGGCCGACTGCGAGGCGCTTGCCGCGCGCGTCGGGCCGCGCTTTGCGCCGCCGGAGCTGCTCAGGAAGCTGGTCGGCACCGGCACCCCGCTGCGCGCCGCCGGTCGCTGATCGATCACATCGGATCAAGCACTTATCAAGGAGTTTTTTCGTGGATTACCAGGATCTGCTTTACACCGAACAGGACGGCGTCGCCACCATCACCATCAACCGGCCGGAGGTCTACAACGCCTTCCGCGCGCAGACGGTGGAGGAGCTGATCCACGCCTTCCAGCGCGCCGGCTGGAACCCCGACATCGGCGTCATCGTGCTGACCGGCGCCGGCGACAAGGCGTTCTGCACCGGCGGTGACCAGAAATCCCACGCCGGCAGCTACGGCGGGCGCGGCACGATTGGTCTGCCGGTCGAGGAGCTGCACACCGTCATCCGCGACGTGCCGAAGCCCGTCATCGCCCGCGTGCAGGGCTTCGCCATCGGCGGCGGCAACGTGCTGGCGCTGCTGTGCGACCTGACCATCGCGTCGGACAAGGCGCAGTTCGGGCAGGTCGGCCCCAAGATGGGCTCGGTCGATCCGGGCTTTGGCACGGCCTATCTCGCGCGCGCCGTCGGCGAGAAAAAGGCGCGCGAGATCTGGTACCTGTGCCGCCGCTACAAGGCCGACGAGGCCGAGCGCATGGGCCTGGTCAACCGGGTGGTGCCGCACGATGAGCTCGACGCCGAGGTCGCCGCCTGGTGCGCCGAGATCATGGCCAAGAGCCCGACGGCGCTGGCCATCGCCAAGCGCTCGTTCAACGCCGACAGCGAGCAGATTCGCGGCCAGGCCGCCATGGGCCTGCAGGCGCTGTCGCTGTACTACGACACCGCGGAATCGAAAGAGGGCGTCGCCGCCTTCAACGAAAAGCGCACGCCCGACTTCCGCAAGTTCCACAAGAAATGACCCTCGACGCCCCGGACTGGTTCAACGAGGCCGTCGGCACCCCGGCCGAACCGGTCTGGGTGCCGATCGACGGCTGCACCATCCACTACCGCCGCTGGGGCGAGTCCGGCCCGCCGCTGCTGCTGGTGCACGGCGGCGGCGCGCACAGCCACTGGTGGGATTTCATCGCGCCGTTTCTGGCCGTCGATCACCGCGTGGCGGCCATGGACCTGTCCGGCATGGGCGAGAGCGGCCGGCGCGAGCAGTACGCGCTGGACGACTTTGCCGCCGAGGCGATCGGCGTGTGCGAGCACGCCGGCTTCGGCGCGGACGTGACCTTGGTCGGCCACAGCCTGGGCGGGGCGGTTTGCCTGCGCGCGGCGGCCAACCGACCGGAGCGGGTCGGGGGCCTGGTGATGGCCGACTCGCCGATCCGCCCGCCGGGGTTTCAGTTCCCCGGCACGGCGAGAAACCCGCTGCGCCAGCCGCGGCGCGACTACCCGGACTTCGACAGCGCGCTCAGCCGCTTTCGGCTGATCCCGGAACAGCCGTGCGAGAACGGCTACATCCTGGACTACATCGGCCGGCGCTCGATCATGGAGACCCCGGACGGCTACTGGACCTGGAAGTTCGACGACCGCGGCCTGGCCCACATCAAGGTCGGCGAGCAGGCCGAGGAACTGCGCGCGCTGCGCTGCCGCATCGGCATCCTGTACGGCGACAGGAGCAAACTGTTCCCGCCCGAGGTGCGCGCCTATGTGCACCAGCTGGTGGACCGGCGCGGCCCGGTGGCGGCCATTCCCGAGTCGCACCACCATCTGTTCCTGGACCAGCCGCTCGCCTTCGTGGCGGCGCTGCGCACCCTGCTGGCGGACTGGCACTCGCTTTAAGTCACTGACATACAGGGACAAAAAAAAGCCCGATCGCCGAAGCGGCCGGGCTGAAAGAGTAACCCGCTCAGGGAGGGGAAGCGGGTGATACCTCGCAGAGGTCTCGCAAACTAAGACCGGGGGCCACGGCGAAAAGTTTCACCGTCCGGGGCGTTTTTTTTCGGCCACCGCCGCACGGCGCCGCCGCGCGATTTTCGGGTCCACCCGCAGCGGCTGATAAAGCTCCAGGCGGTCGCCGTTCGCAAGCGGCGCATCCTCGGCAATCATCCGGCCAAACAGGCCAATGCCCCCCTCCCCCGCCACAAACCCGCCGGCTCGCAGTGCCTCGCGCGCCGTTGCGCCAACTGGCAATTCCAGCGGCACCATGCGGCAGTCGACGCCGTCGAGCCAGGCAAGCTCGACCCGCATCGTGTCAGCGGCGGCCATGCAGAACGTCCGCGCGGCGGCAGAAGCAATCGACCAGCCCGTCGGCCACCACGCCGAGCACGGCCCCCAGGGCCGCACCGAGCAGCCGGCCGGCAAGCGCGTAGGACAGATGAAAGCCGACGCGCGTCTGCGGCCGGGACGCGAGCGCGTCGAGCTCGTCAAACGCCCACACGGCGTGAAAACGACTGAACGGCCCCTCCACCAGACGCAGTTCCACGCGCCGGTGTGGCTCGAGCAGGTTGCGGGTGGTGACGCGCTTGTGCAGGCCGGCCATCGACATATCGAGGCTGGCGAGCATGCTCGTGTCGTCCCGATCCAGAACGTGCGCCGCCGCGCACCACGGGAGGAACTGCGGATAGGACTCCACGTCGTTGACCAGCTGGAACATGTCCTGCGCGGTGTGCGCCACCACCACCGATTTGCGTATCTCGCGCGTCGCCGCCATTCCGTCGTCCCGTGGCCAACTCCATCTTGGCCAGCATGATAACCAAGCCGCCCGCGCCGGCCGGTTCCCCTACAATGCCGGGCCCTGCACGCCGGCCGCCCGTCCATGTCCAGCTCCGCCAGCATCGTCGTCAACAAAAAGGCGCGCCACGACTACTTCATCGAGGACCGCTTCGAGGCCGGCATCGCGCTCGAAGGCTGGGAGGTCAAGAGCCTGCGCGCCGGGCGCGTGCAGCTGGTGGACAGCTACGTGATCATGAAAAACAACGACGCCTGGCTGATCGGCGCGCTGATCACGCCGCTGCCGACCGTCTCCACCCACTACGAGCCCGACCCGCGCCGCACGCGCAAGCTGCTGCTGCACCGCGAGGAGCTGAACAAGCTGATCGGCGCCGTCGAGCGCAAGGGCTACACGCTGCTGGCGCTGTCCCTGTACTGGAAGCGCGGCCTGTGCAAGGTGGAGCTGGGCCTCGCCAAGGGCAAGCAGGCGCACGACAAGCGCGACAGCGAGCGCGACCGCGACTGGCAGCGCGAGCGCGGCCGGATCCTCAAATCCGCCAAGCGCTGACGCAAAAAATATTTCGTCTGGCCGGGAACCGCCGGCGGGCGTACCATGTCTCAGTCAACGATACATGGGGGCGACCTGGCTTCGACGTGGGTTGCGAACCCTGAGGTGCATGCCGAGGTGCAGTGACCTCGTAAATCACGCTGCAAAAAGATAGTTGCCAACGACGACAACTACGCACTCGCTGCTTAAAACCCAGTAGGGTGCCGTCTGACTGGATGTGCCGATGCGTCCGGGGTTCAGGCGTCGACTCACACCGGCTCGCGGTGCGGCCTGCCTGGAGCCAACCCGTCAAAACCTTACAGGATCGCCGGTAGCCTTCCCTGCCCGTCGGGTGGCGGCCGGTTAAAACAATAGACTGGGATAAGCATGTAGAGCCGAAGGCAGAGGACTTGCGGACGCGGGTTCGATTCCCGCCGCCTCCACCAACACCAAAGGCCAACAGTTCGCTGTTGGCCTTTTTTCTTGCCTGGTGACGCAGGTTTCAAGGTCGCGAAGATCCACTCGGCAATCGTGTCGAGCAGAGAAGTTCGCGCGGTCAGGTAGTCGACGACCGCCTCGCCGAGGTTAAGGGCCATAGTGTTGTTTCGCTTGGGTCACTCGGCCATGGCCTTCAACAGCGCGTCGCGGGCGTCGGAGTAGAACTGGATGTCGATCTTGGTCGCCATGTCGTCGGACAAGTCGACCAACTGACGCCGACACGCCACCGGCATCAGCAGCGACGTCGCGCCTTTCTCAACGGCGATCTCGGCGATCGTGACCGCGTTGTGGACCGGTTCGATCGAGCCCCCGAGGTTGATCTCGCCAACGATGATCAGGCCGCCGCGCACGCTTCGCTTCAAGAGCGAGGTGCAAAGGGCCACCAACGAGGCCACGCCGAGCTTCGCCCCAGACTTTGCCGCGTCAAACGCCCGAAGCTGTACCGTGAACTCGTGCTGCCTGGGGTCCTTGTCGCCAACCAGCTGCATGGACCTGGCGTACAGGTTCTGCTCGGCGAAGCCGATGCTCTCGCGAAACGCGGGAGGAATCGGCTTGTTGAGCACCTTCACACCTGACCCAGGGCCTTCGTTGACCTCGATGCGGTAGAGGCCGGAGTTCTCCTCGCCGCCGCCGGGGCTGATGGTCCACACCTGACCGGGCTCCAGCGGGTCGCCGCCGATGCTGTTTTCGCTTTGCAGCTCTGGCGTAGAGACGAACTTCTCGACGCCGTCGGCGCCCATGACGTAGCTGAAATGGGTGTTCCGAAACTCGGCGGCACCGACCCGCTTCTGTTGCTCCTTGACGCGGCGCCGGACCTCCATGGCGATGCGGACGGCCCATTCCAGGTCTTCGTCGGGGACCGGGACATCCGCGCTTGGGTACAGCAGCTTCAGCAAGCCGCTGACCGTCTTGTTGACCGCGTTCGTGTCCCGGCCAGACAGGGCGCCGCCAAAGAAAACGCGGTTCTGCAGCTCGCTCACCCGGCTCTGGTTCCGCAGCTGGCTCCAGCATTCGGACAGGAAGTCGCTGACCAGGCCGAAGTGATTCGTGACCAGGTCCTTGTTGATCTTGGGCACGTTCCAACCCGGCAAGAACGCATGGATGCGGTCCATGAAGGCGGTGTCGTCACGCATCTCCGGGGGCATGGGCCCAAACAGGTGCCCCACGCGTTGCTGGTGTTCCACATCGACGTCGAAGTTGCCGACCAAGACGATGCTGCCGTCCGCGCGGATGCTCTCCTTGCCGCGGCTGAACTCGCCGGACTCCATGTAGCCCTTCATGATGTTCACGCCGTCCTTCTGGTCGAAGGAGATGCCTGACACCTCGTCGAAGCAGACCACGTCGTACTGGCACACCAGGCCTCGCCGGCCCTTGGCTGTGTTCTCCACGAACATCTTGGCCACCGTGGCTTTGCCCCCCGAGATCAGGTGGGCGTAAGGCGAAACCTGCTGGAACAGATGGCTCTTGCCCGTGCCGCGCGGACCGAGCTCCACCAGGTTGTAGTTGCGCTCCACAAAGGGAACCATGCGCAGGAGCAGGGCGTTTCGCTGGCGGTCGCTCAGCCCGCCGGACTCAATGCCGATGGATCGAAGCAGAAAGCACTTCCATTCTTCGGTGGTGAACGCCTCGCGGGCCTTGGCCAGGGTGTCCAACACGTCGCGCTTGGACAGCTGAATCTCCCGCAGCGACGTGATCCCAAACGGACGCCCTTTGGCCTCCTGGGCGATGGCCACATCGAACGTCACGCCCAGCTCGGCATAGAAGCCACCGGTCAACATGCGTTCGTGCTGGTTGACCAGCTCGCTGCTGATCCGCACATCGGTCAGCCGAAGGCTTGGCAGGCTGGCGACGTACTCGCCCTTGTTGTCCACGCGCGCGGTCACGAGGTCGATGATCTTCACCTCGCCGGTTTCCAGCGCCTTCGCCTTGAACAGCTCCTCCTCGCCGGCGCGCACCGTGCGGGACTTGAGCTGGCGCTGCACGATCTCGAGCCCCTCGTCGATCTCCTCCTGATCGGTGCTGGCGCAATAACGCCCGAGCATGAACTCGACAACGTAGGTGGGTACCGGAAACTGGCGACTGAAGGTGCGGACCAGGTCTTTCCGGACCAGATACCCGTCCAGTACCGAGGCGGCTTTGTTGTCTATCTGATCCAGTTCGATCATGCGTCAGCCTCCGCCGATCACGGTGTTTGCCTCGGCCACCAGCTCGCCCGATGCGCTGAGCAGAACCAGAAACGCCCCGCGGCCTTGCAGTTCTTCGTTTTCAACCACCACCGATGCGGTGCCGTTGTCCTTGAGCGGCTTCACGCTCACGACCACGCTGGCAGCCGGATCGCCCGCCTGGGTGCGAATGTCCAGGGACAGATTCGCGTACTGGCCATCCACGGCCACCGTGCAGCGCAAACCCTTCCACGCGATGTCGGTGACCTCGGCCACCTGCTTGGCCGAAGCGCTCCCGCTCCGAGTCACCACCAGATCCAGGGTGAGGCACTCTTGCAGGCTCAACCCGCCATGGTTGTAGTCCACGGATTTGCCGTAGCAGCTCACGCCATCGGCCAGTGCGAACTGCTGATGGGGGTTCCAGAACCAGGGGTACAAGCGCTCACCGGTGGAAGCGCCGGGCTTGATCGAGGCGCAGCGCCCCCATTTGTTGTCGGTGAGGTCCTTGGACATCTGAATCGTGGGTAACTTGCCCGGCATGAGCAGCCAACCGTGGTCGGTCACCACCCTGACGCTGTTCCAACCCGCAGCCAACAAGGCGCCGATGCGTTCTGCAATCTCGGCAAGAAGCGGGTCGATGTGCTTGGCCAGCTTCCAGCCGCGCGCGTGCCCCTCGCTGTCGATGTCGCCGAATTCGCACCACGCGTTGCCCTGACCGTCACCGTTTTCGGTACGGTCCAGCACCTTCCAGTGGTTGTCGTTCAACAGCTTCTTCAAGTGGTAGCCGCCCTTGAGGGACTGGCCGGTGGCCGCGACGCAAGGCTCGAAGTCATCGCAGTCGTCGGTGCCGCTGATCTTGGTCCGCACGGGCGAAGCAGCCGCCTTGCCGGTCGCGGTCACGCTGGGCAGCGCCGTCCAGCTCATGGCTTCCGCCACCTGGCAGCCGCGTGTCTCCAGGACGGCCGAGAGACGGCGGGCCGCGTCAAAGCGCAGGCCATCCACGAACAGCACGCACTCGCCCTTGGCGGCGGCGAAGGCCTTGGCGCTGGCGATCGTGCCACCGGGGTAGCTCGATCCATCGACCAGCTTCTGCAGGTAGCGCGCAGACTCCTCCAGCCAGGGCAGATAGATCGCCCGAACAGCGGCCGTCACCGCATCAACGTCGGCCGCCCTCTCAACACACGCCAGCGCCGACAGCACCGCATCGTCGGCGCGCCAGCCCTGCGTGGCATACCCGGCCTGCAAGTCCGCAACCGAGCCGGCCGCCAAGGCCGTCTTGGTCGCCTCCGCGACCACTGCCAGGTGCTTGGCGGCCAGCGCCAGCGGCGATTCACCCAACTCAGCCCACACCAGCTCACGGCGCGGCGCATGGGCCTTCTCCAGCTCCAGCACCCGCTTCCTGGCTTCGTGCGCGGGCAGGTGGTTCAAGGCCAGAAAATCATGCTGTAGCGCCTTCTCCTGCTCGTCATTCCATTGCGGCCAGCCGCTAAGCTTTTCGGCAGGCGTGTCGAAGATGCCCAGGTCGGGCGGCTTGCACTGTCGGATTCGGTTCGGGATGTTGGGGTAACGCTTCGGTGCTTCGCTGTACCGCTCCCACACTGAATGCCAGGGCCCCTCGCGCGTCGCCAACTTGCTGGCACCGGCCAGGACCCCATCGGCCTGCGGGTTGAACGCCAGCTGTGACTTGCATACCTCCACAAAGGCCGTCCACTCGTTGGCGCCGCGCGTGGTCTGGAACGCGTCGCCCAGATCCAGCCACTGCAGCAGGTCGCGCACCGGGTCGCCGCCGGTCAGCAGGGTGTTGAAGTAATCCTTGTCCAGCCGCTTGCCCTTCAGCAGTTCAAGCTCTTCATCCAGCAGCCGGTACAGCGCCAGTTGCATGGCGTTCTTGGCATCGTTGTCCTGGGCCACGTCCAGACCCATGCCGCCTTGGTCCGACTTCAGGAAGGCCATGATGGTCCAGTCCTTGGCGTTCGCCTGTGACCAGATCACCCCCCGGTACTGCAGCTCAGCCAAGGGCTTCAAGAGGTCCGGGCAGTCTTCGATCGCCCGCAGGTCCTGGCGGCTCACGCCAGGCAGGTAGAACACCGGCACGCGATCGGCCGGCAAGGTCACATCGGGCGCCTTGCCCGCAATCACGCAGCGCAGCCAGATGGCCGGCCCCATGCGGCTCTCGGGCGTGTAGTCGCCCAGCACCAGCAGTTCCGCCAGCTCGCTCTGCAGGCGCGGGATCACTGCCTCCCACTGGCGGTCCTTGTCGGGCCACAAGATGCACGAGGGCGCGACTTGAACCTCGGGGTTGAAGATCGCCGAGTCGCGCAGGGTCTTGACCAGATGTTCGATCACCCTCATGGCTTGTTCTCTAGTATTTTTTGCTGCCAGGCCAGAACCACAGCCTTATCGCCCTTGGCGACCGCATCGATGATAGTTGCCAGTGCTGTCGTTTCAACACCATGCGTGCCCACATACCCTGAACGGATCAGTCCGACCATGTCCGCTTCGCGCAAGTAGGTTCCATTCAGCGCGTCATAGCTCATGCGAACACCGCCTTTTGGCCCTTTGGCCGAAGGAGAGGCAAGAATGTGATTCAAATGATCAAGCGAAACGAGAAATGACTGATGTGAGTCGTCAACGATCTTCCGCTTCACAAACTTGAAGAAAAACGGATTTCTGCTCAGACGGTAGTCCGAAGTCGCCACTTGAATAGCCGGAATCTTCATTCGCGCAATCTCGTCCCAAAGCTGCTTGACCGGACGAAAATGCCAGTCGCCTTTGGCCTTCTTGTATTCTTGCAGCATTTTGTACTGGACCATGACGACATTGCCCCGGGTTTCGTTGATGTAGATGAGATCAACGCCAAGCATCTTTTCTAGTGGCAACTTATTGGCGGTGTAAATCACCAGCCGCTCGTCGCCTTTGTGAAAGACAGCGCGCCCGGTGACATCCGGAGCAATGGCATCAAACCCTGGCAGGCGTGATGCATCCGCGTGTACTACATTGTCTTCATAGAGGTAGGTGCCAATCAGGCTGAGTCCCGAGGATGCTCCTCGTTTAAGGGCCACTTCGTTGGGTAGCGCATTGCCGCGAATGCCAAAGGCATCCATGGCAGTTTGTATGGTATCTTCCTGTGCCCAGTCGGTGTTTGGCGTCCGGCGCAGCTTGGGCAGTTGCGAAAGCGCAGTGTCCAACGCCGCCTGATTTTCCGAATCTTCCGCCAGTGCTTCAATGAGGTGGCCGCTGAGCTTTGGCGAAAGATTCGCAAAATGGCCCTCTGCAGGCGTGCGCTCGCTGAACATCCTCTTCATTCGCGTGTCGGTCAGCTTGTCGCCAACCTCCTGCAGAGATGATGGCTTTATCGGTCGCAGCTTTTTGATGGTCAGACGGGAGTCAAAAGTGCTGACTGCGACCTTGCGGGTGGCAGCGGCTAGGTAACAACGGGTTGCACGTTGCTCTTGAATTTCCATCAGGCAAAGCGTCGGCAGTTTGAAATCCTGAAGAACCGAATGCGGCTTGACGATGGTGAGATGCTCGAAGCCTTGCCGCGAATTGTGCAAGGACTCCGAAAACGCCTCATCGAAGCGAATCAAGATCATGGGTTTCTTCTGAACCCATTGGGCGATCTTGATCGACGTGCTCATTTGGCCTTCTCCCGCGCGGCGCGCTTCTCGGCCAAGGTCAGGTGGTGATCGTTGATGCGGTCGCCCACCTTGCCGCCGTACCGCAGGCCAAGCTCGTACCAAGGTGCCGACGGGACATCGCTGCCACGGTCCTTTTCCCAATGCAGACTCTTCGGTTTGTCGCGTAACACGCCAGCACCTTTTTTGCCGACATCTGGAACCGAGAGGAAGGGGCGGATGTTCAAGCGCACCCCGTCGTTCAGATCGGGGTGCCAGCCAATCGGCTGCTCCTCGATCGGCTTCCAGCGCACGAAGATGTCGTAGGGCGCCTCGCCCACCAGAATGAGTTCCAGGCGCTTCTTCAGCACCTCTGCGGCAGCCAGTTTTTCCTGGGCGCCGTCCACGCCGCTCTCGGCATCACGCTTCTGGCGGCCGATCCAGTCACCCAGGTAGGTGTAGATCAACGCTTCTAAAGCCTTGTAGTCGAGCTTGTGGTAATTCACCAGGGCGGCGAAGCCATCGCGCAGTCCATCCCATACGTGCCAGACGAACGGTCGGTTGCCGAACAGCGCGCTGTGCTGGGTGAAGAACTTGTCGCGCAGCCAGGTTTCGAGCGACTTGCCAGCGTGATCTGCTGCCGTCAGCAACTGGGCGAGGACGTCGTTGCTCCAGTCTTGCCCATAGGCATCGGCCAGCAAATTGCGAAGCCGGTCACTTGCCGATGACTCTCGGCCCACAGGCGGAATACAGACGATGCCGTCTTTGTCGGCGTGCGAGGCCAGCGCCTTGCTACGCACAATCCATTCACGCGCATTATCAGACAACTCCATCTTGTCGTCGGATTCGGCTGGCCAGGTGTAGCCGACCAAGCGCGCAACGGCTACCTGCAGCGGAAAAGTAGCCGGCTGCGGGTGACCGTGGAAAAGCCATTGGGTGGGATCGTCGGAATACGGTCTTGGCAAGCCGTGGGGATACTTCTCGCTTGCAATCCGAGTCCAACGCTCGATGTCGAAATCGACCTGTCCAAGGTATTGGTTGTCAACGCTAAGTTTGGAATTGGCCTTGCGAACAGACTCTCTGAAATCATTACTTTCTAGGAAGGATGCAATTGCGGGTAATGTGGGAGAGTCGTTAGCCGTGATGACGGCCTGGTTGTCATCAAATGGTGTGCCTGTGTAGTACGCCGTCGGCATGCCGGCCATTCGACTGATGGATATTCCGGGCTTGCCCCATGCATCTAGTCCGCGAATCCACGCTCCGGTGTTTCCATTCAGTCGCTCCAAAACCTGCTCGACAAGCGCACCTTGGCCTCCTTCCCAAAGCAAGGCGTCGGTGAAGCCGGTGAATCGACCCGCCCCGTCGCCTACGGTTCGGGAAAGCCGCCATTTTCCAAAAAAATCGACAGGCTCCCAAAATTGCAGAATGAACCTCTTGGAATCCCCAGTGCACACACCTTTGTGTGCCTTGGCGTACTTAGATAGCGGTGTCTCCGTGGCGATCGATGAAAGTGAAACCGTGGCCGACGGATTCTCGAGCTGCGCAGCTTGGAGTTGCCATTGAAGCTCCTGAGAAATCAGGGCAGACGCCTTTGCTGCAGCATCTAGTCCAGCGACGGCGTCTATTCCCCAAAGCTTGTCAGATGCAGTTGGTCTAGCCGATCCCAAGGTTAGGAGTTGGACGTTGAAGTCCCACATCGGTGTCTGAAAAGCCTTCGCCCCCAGTAGGCCGACTAACTTCCAACTGCAGCTTTTAAGCAGTGAAGTGCGCTGTGCCTTGTATGTTGCCAAGAACAACCAGTTTTGCGGCATTACGATCTGTACTAATCCAGCACTATCGGTGCGACTCAATTCCAGGCAACGTTCCAGAAACACGTTTGCTAGATCATTCTTGGCTTCCGGGTAATGGGCTTCGCAATAGCTCCTTAGCTGCTCGCTCTGCTTACCTCGTGCCAAATAAGGCACATTGGTAACCACTAGGTGGTAGCGGCTGTCCAGTAAGCGCGACGCTTCGAGTAGCCCTAAGGCGCTAAGCGCGGAATCCCATCGCTCTTCATCATTGCTGCTCGCGTTCATGCTTTCTCGAGCCAGTGCCTCGTGCAGCAGTTTGCCGAGCTGCTGATAGTCAGCGCCGAAAAGGTCGCCCTTCTGCTTACTGGGGGAGAGCAGGCTGCCGAGCATGGGCGCCTGGGCAAAGAGTTGATGCAGACGCGCCAAGCCTTCGCGGAGATGGGCCGCGTTGTGAGCGGCCTCGGGCACTAGTGCCTCCCAGTCCTGCACCTTGGCCGCGACCTTCAGACCGCAACAAGCGATGTTGGGGGCCGGTATCTCCCTCACTCCAAGCGGCTTGCCGGGTGCATCCGGATAGCGCCAGGCCTCCAGCGCCACCGCGAACACAGCAATCTCCACACAACGCGGATCCAGTTCCAGGCCGTGGATGTTCTCGGCCAAGACGCGGTTGACCGCCTCCTTGGCGCTTAGACCTTCCGCCGCCATGCGCATCGGCACCAGCATCAGGAAGGCCGCCACCAGGAAGTGTCCCGAGCCGCAGCACGGGTCGAGCAGCTTGAAGTCGGCCAGCGAGTCGGGCCAGCCGTCGAACTTGCCGGCAGCCGGCGTGCCGTCTTCCAGTGTGCGGAAGTAGTCGAGGTTCACCGGACATGACTTGCCCGGGTGCCGGGTGGCCCACCAGGCGCCGAGCGAGTTGTGCAGCAGGAAGGCCACCATGTACGGCTCGGTGAAGAGCTGGGTGACGGCCGGCAACTCGTCGGCGCCGATCTTCACTTCCGACTTGTTGATGCGTTCCTTGTTGTCGGCTTGCCAGAACTGATACACCCAGCCCAGGCTGTCGCTGGCCTTGAATACGGCGTCGGGCAGGTTCTTGAGCAGGCGTTGCAGTTCGCTCTGGTGTTCGGGCGCAAAGGTCAACTCGAACACCGGCGAGCCGGGCTTGAACACCTGCGGCAGCATGCGGGCGGCCAGCTTGCCGGCCAGCTCCCAGCCGCTCTTGGCGGCGGGTTGCGTGTCGGGGTCGGCGGCCAGCTCATCGCACTCTTCGATGGTGACGGCCACGCCGTCGTACATCAGCAGGTTGTTGTCGGCCAGGAAGCGCGCGAACAGCATGCGGTGCCAGTGTTGGTAGGCCACCTCTTGCACCAGGTGCCGCAGCTCTTGCTTGCCATAGGTCGGGTTGGTGCTCTTGGAGTCGCGGGCGTCACCGAGCTGCTTGCCGTGGGTGCGCAGGCGGTTGCGCAGCGCCTTCTCGGCATCGCTCAGAAAGGTCTCGGGCTTGTCGTGGCCCACGCCCAGTTGGTCCAGCGCCGCTTGGGCCGCGGTTTCAGCGACCGTGCGGGCCGCTCGGACGGTCTTCTCCAGTGCGCCGCGCAGGTCCTTGTCGAGTGTTTGCATCATGCGTGTTCAGACCTCAGTGAAGAACGACCGGGCCGTTTTTCAGGGCCTGTGCGATGGTCTGTTTGGCGTCCTGCAGCCAGGCATCGATGTCTTCTTCGGTTTTGATGGTGCGGCTGGGCAGCCTGACGAACTGCGCCTTGGGCTCCATCAACTCGGCGGCGGCCACCAGCACAGCGTCAAAGCGCGAATCGATGGCGGCCACGCGGTCGGCGAACGAGCCGAGCGACAGCCGATCGACCGTGGCCAGCACCTCGTCGGTGTTGGCCACTTGCACCTTGGGCGCGTCGGCGAGGGTGAGCTTTTGCGCGGCGAGCAGGCTGTTGCGCTGCTCCGGCTCCAGTTGCTGCCAGTTGGTGTCGGCCGCCAGGCGCGCCATGCCGTTGTTGTGGCGGGTCTGGTAATCGGCGTGCAGCCGGTTCAGTTCGTCGCGCAGCAACTGCGTCAGGCTGGCCACCAGCGGCGTGACGGGGTCGGGCTCCTCCAGCAACTGGCGCTGCTGTTCCAGGTGCGTGACCTGCGCCACCAGGACCTCGGCGCCGGATAACCCGTTGGCCTGGGCCAGCAGCCGCTTGAGGGTGTTCCAGGCGGGCAGGCGCTTGTCGATGCGCTCGGCCAGATCCGTCCAGGTGTCGATGGCGGCGCTGAGTTCGTCGCGCTGGTTGTACAGCGCCAGCAGCTGCTCGTTGCCGGCGGTGAGGCGGATTTCCTCCAGCCCCTTCGTTTCGGGGCGCGCTGGACGCGGAGCCTCGCCCCCGGCGCGGTTGGCCAGATCCTGCGCGCTGACCAGGAACTGCGGCACGTGGGCCAGCTCCTCGCCCTGTTTGGCGGTGAGTCCGACTTTCTGCAGCACCTTGCGGATCTGGATGCGCTGCGCGGCTGACACCGTGGCCGACTCGACCTTGAACAGGGTCTTGCCGATGACCTTGCGCTCCAGGTCTTTCGGGTCGATGGTCTGGCCCTTGTCGTCCTGGGCGCGGATCAGCCCGGCCACCAGCAACACCTGCAGGCCGCCGTCCACCGCGTCGCCCGGCCAGCCGTAGGTGGCGCCTTCGAAGTTCTTGCGGATGTCGATGCCCTTCTTGCCGCCGGCAATGAAAGCCAGGATGGTTTTGCACACCGGGTTTTTGGCGGGTTCGCCGTCGTCGCCCACGCTCTTTAAGGCATCCGGCGCTCCCTTTTGCGCCTTTTCGTAGACCTTGGGCCAGCCGGCGTGGTCGGCGATGTGGAACTGCGGGTAGAGCCGCTGCAGGGCGTTGGTGGCGGCTTCCAGTGTCATGTCCTGCAGGTCGCTGCCCAGGATCTCGTTGCCGCCGCCTTGGAACACACGGGCGCCCGAGAAGGCCTCTTGCAGCAGTTCGCGGATCTTGCCCTCAGCGGTCTGCCTGGTGGTCTCCATGGCCGAGCGGGCCTCCGTGCCCTCGGCGGTGTTGGGCACGCCGCGCTTGTCCAGCGTGGCGCTGGCGGCCTTGAAGTCGATCAGGTAGTGGCGCAGGTCATCGGCCGAGCGCTTGGGGATGAACACGAACACGGTGGGCGACTGGTTGCCCGCCTGGCGAGCGTCGGCACGCACTGAGTTTTCGTCGATGCTCCAGCCGTCGCGCACCCAGACGCAGACCTTCTCGGCGGCGTCGCTCGGCAATTGCGCATCGAACACCGGGAAGATGTCGCGTGTGACCTTGGACGTGCCCTGGGTGAGCGACAGCTTGCGCACCATCTCGCCGAATTTCTTGCGGATGCGGTCGTCGCGCTCTGCATCCACCCGGTGGGCCTCGTTGGCCAGGCTGTTGCGCTGGCTCAGGAACTCGTCGTTCCAGGCGGCGCTCTCCTCGGTCTGGATGCGGTACTCGTCACCCACCTTCATCAGCAGCTCGCACTTGTCGAGCACGCTCGGGAGCTTGCTGCGCAACGCGCTGGAGCCCTGGGTGAGGTCTTCCACCAACAGATCGGCCAGGGTGTCGACGGTGGCGCGAATGCCGATTTCGTTGTTGCTGCTGGCCAGCTTGTTGATGAGAAACACCAGGCCGCAGGACCGTGCCATCAGGCGCTGGTCGTCGGTGCCCTTGGCCCAGACCATGGTCTTCTCATGCACCTTGCGCGGCAGGATGCGCGACTGCAGCAGCTTGTCGGCGGCGTCGAAGTAGAGGTAATCCGCGGGCACGACGCCGCCGACCGGCGCGTCCAGGTTGGTCTGGATGACCTTGTGGATCATCGAGAGCTGGTTGCGCAACTGGCTGTCGGTGCCGGTCTGGTCCAGCACGCGCAGGGTGTTCTCCCAAAAGCGACGGCGCACCGGCAGGATGGGGTAATCCTGCGGGAAGAACTGGATGTCGTCGCCGCGATGCCCGATGGTGGTGCCGGCCAGGTGACGCGAGATCTCACCCAGGTTGGTCTGCATCACCTTTTCGACCGGTGCCTTGGCTTCGGGCTTCTTCGCCAGGATGACCTTGCGGATCACCGCGTCCACATCGGCATCCGACAACTCGACGCGCACGGTAAAGCGGCCTTCGAGCTTCTTGAGGTTGGAGGTGCCGGTGACAGCGGTTTGGCCGGTGCCGATGAAGAGCATCTTGGCGCCGATGTTCTTGCAGCAGGCCTCGACCACTTCCTGCACGTCGATGGAGCGCTGGCTGTCTTCGCCGATGTACTGCTGTACCTCGTCGAGCACCACCAGGGTGAGGGGGAACTTGCCGCCGCGGGTCAGCGCCTGGCGAATGGCCTTGAGCATGTCGCCGCTGGAGACGTCCTGTACGTAGGGGTACAGGTTGTTCAGCGTCTCGACGCAGGACGCTGGCGATGTGAACAGGTTGGGCTTGGCCTTGACCAGGGCCTCGTGCAGGCCCTCGGCCACGTAGAAGTTGTCGAGCTCTTCGTTCCAGTCGAAACCGCTGTTCTCAACATGACCCCGCACGGCGTCGTAGATGCCTTCGTGCTGGAGCCACATGACAAAGCGCGCCACCGGGTACTGCTCCGGCAGGCCGACGGACTTGAAGAGGATGCCCAGCAAGGCCATGCGCACGGACTTGTCGCGCGAGCTGGAGCCCAGCGTGCCAGACGCCGCATGCAGCCCGCCGTGGCGCTTCGCCTGGGTGCTGAGTTCCTTGAGCTGGTCGCTCACGCTTTGTGGCAGGTTCGCGATGCCCCGCGCGGTGGCGCCGTCGTCAAAGGCGCTGTCGACCCAGAGTGCACGCAGCATCTTGACCAGGTGCGACTTGCCCGAGCCGTAGAAGCCGCTGACCCACACGGCAGGCTGCTCGGCCTGCTCGATGTTCTTCAGGTAGACGTCGAGGATGTGCTCCAGGCCCTTTTCGTACTGGCCATCGCAGACGAAGGTTTCGAGCTCGTACCGCAGGACGGACAGCGCCTGGTTGGTCTTTTCGTCGTTGACGCTGGCCACGCCCTCGTTGACCAGCTTTCGGGTCGCCGGGTCCTTTTGGTAGATATCGCGATTGAGCATGTGCTTTCCCTTGTTCAGAATTCTTTGTCGGCGGTGATCGGTACGGCGAGGTAGTTCCAGCCGTCGTATCCATCCAGCAAGCGGTAGTTGTTGTCCTCGTAGCTGCCAGGGAAGAACACCAGCAGGCGGCCCTTCACCTTGGGAGCGAGCTTGTCCACGACTTCCTTGACCTTCAGGAAGCCAAACAGAGTGCCCACGCCTTGGAGCGCCACGACAAAGTCTTCGCCGACGTTCTTGTCTTGCAGGAAGGCTTCGAACTCGGCTTCGATGTAGCTGAGGTACTTGGGCAGCAGTGTGGACAGCAGGCCGGGCTTTTGAAAGTAGCTCTTGGCGTAGCGCTGGGAGGCCAGCCAGTTCGGGAACGAGTCCGTCAGGTCGAACACGGCCCAGTCATGGCCCGCCGCGCGGGTGGCGATCTCGAACTCGTCGACTTTGGCCCGCAGGCGCAGTTCTTCCGTCTCGTGATACACGCAGAAGATGACGCGCTGAGCGGCTGCGGCGTCATCGCGCCATGGGACAGCCACGTACTTGCTGTACGACTGGATCAATCGTTTAACTCTGCTCACGGAGCCACTCCATTTCCTGCACAGTGATCAGGTTCGGAAAGAGCACTTCGACCACCTGGCCGACGCGCTTGAGCGAGATCCAGCCCCGGCGCGAGGCGTCCTCGGCCAACTCGAGCGTCCGTTCGAAGGTGCAGTCGAGCATCCGGGTGTAGTCGCTCTTGAACAGCGACTCGCCGCGCAGCCCGCTCACATAGCCCAGAAGAAGGGCCAATGACGCTGCGCCTGGCGTTGCCACGGCACGGGCGCGCACCTTGCGGGCGCGGCCAGCGAGATGGCCCGACTGGGTCCACGACGAGTTGATGTTCTGCGCGGTGGACTTGAGCGTGGCCATGCTGAAGCGCCCCGGCTCTTGTGCATCGATGAACTCCTCCATCGCCTCACGGGTGACGGTGGCCCCTTCCTGGAAGCCCAGGACAAAAGGCGCTGTAGCCCGAAAAATAGGGTCGCGCGAGTAGGCGCACAGCGCTGCCAGCAGCGGCTGCCCGCCCACGTCGCGCGGCCAGAAGAAGCGCAGAGCGCGAAACACCAACAGGCTGGGGTCGAGCGCGTAGACATCGGCCAGGTGCCAGAAGGTCAGCGTCCGCGTCTTGCCCGAGCGTTTGCCCAGGCAATTGGCGGTCTGGATGGCGTCGAGATAATCGGCCTTGGCCGCGTCAGCCGCGTCCACAAAGGACAGCAGGGCACGCAGCTCGGCGAGCATCATCGTCCGGGCGGTATGGACGCCGCCGCGCTCGAAACTGAACCCGAGTCGTTCCAGCTTGTTGTTGTGTTTGTTCTCTAGGTTCACGTTGAGGTCAGTCCTGGTATTCGGTCCGCGAGCCCCTCGCTGCGCCAGCGCTCCAGGGTGACCTCGCTGATGCACCAGCGGGCGGCCAGCTGTTTTTGATTGAGGTGAACGACTTCCATCTTGGTCTCTTTCCGAATGAGTTGGCAGGAGTACATGAAGGCGCTGTTCCGCCGACGAGCCAAGCGATATCGAGACGCCGACTACTCGCCGCAGTTTTTGCGGAGATTGGATAGCGGATTCGCCGCAAGCAGAATGCCGCGTGCTGTTATCGCTGCGCAGCTGTCGCCCTTGCCAATGATTCCTGCATCCGCTGCGATTCCTTCTGCGCCTCAGCCAGGAGCTGATCCCAGTCATCAGGTGGATGCCCGCTTTCCAGCATCTTGCGGAACACCCGGTAGGCGTCGTCGCTACTTTCGTAGGCGCGCTTGGTGTCTTCGTCATTCACCCAGGCGTAAACGATCACCTTGCTCGGGGCGTGGTAGCGGAAGAACAGTCGGTATTGCTGGAAGAATTTCGCCCGGAACCAGTGCTTGTGATCGTCACCGAGCGTCCCACCCTGGCGGTACTCCGGTCGCGTCGGATCTTGCGGGATGACATCGAACGCCAGCTTGGTGATCGCGGCCAGTCGTTTGCTGGCGTTCTTTTTCACGCACCCGACAGGGTCCTTCTGCTTCAGGCTCTCGACCTGTCGCGCCAACGCTTCAATCTGCGCTAGCAACAGTGGATGGGCGAAGACCGTCCAGCCATGAATAACCAAGGGCTCAGGCTTCCCTGCGCTCATTCATCGTCATCCGACAGGGCAGCATCGAGATCGACATCGACGTCGCCGACCAGCGACTGGAGCCGTTGGACGAGGCCAGCATCCACAGCTTGCAGCCGCTCGGGATGGCGAGTGATGTCGGCAGCCAGGAAGCCGAGGAACTGACCGAGTACCGGGTCATCACCGTCGGATGCTTCGGCGCGCGTCAACACCACCTCGCCGCTGGGGCGAATGGTGTAGTGGATCTTGTCGCGCTTGCCCAGCTTGAGGGCACGACGCACGGTTTCCGGCACCGTGGTCTGGTAGCGATCGGTGAGTGTGGATTCGACTTCGAGGGTCGCGGCCATGGCAGCCTCCTGCGGATCTGGGTTGACGCTTGAATGATAATGCAGCCGCATTGTCATGTCAATGCAGTTGCATTGCCTCCGAGGGTGCCCGGCTCGAATGGGTGTAAATGGGTGTGCTTTTGGTCGGGGCGCCGGACGCGGGTTCGATTCCCGAACCGGAATTGAACTGGCGCCAGAAAGCAGACGAGGTTGAGCGGCCTTTCCGGGCACCAATCCGGGCAAAAAAAACCCGCTTGATCGTCCACGGCCGATGGCCGTACCGGCAGGCTTTTTGATCCGGTTCGCACCTGTTCGCAGCAGCCCGCAGCGCTTCGATTGCTTACTTTCGATAGTCGTTTGGTGCGGGGTGCCACCCCGCCACCAACACCAAAGGCCAACAGTTCGCCGTTGGCCTTTTTTCTTACCCGGGTTCGGCGGTAGTCATCGACCACCACAGACTGGCGAGACAAGAAACGATTTGTCCGGACAGTGTCCCGACAACTACAATGAAGTATTCCAGGTCCGGATGGAGCAACTCATGAGCACCCAGAATCCTTCCAAGACCGAACGCATTGACGTTCGTGCGAGCACGCCGGTCAAGCAGCTGCTGCAGGAAGCCGCACGCGCCTGCCACAAGAACGTCAGCGAGTTCCTGCTCGACGCGGGCGTCGCGGCGGCTGCGCAGACGCTGGCGGATCGCCGCCAGTTCCTGCTGGACGACGCGCAGTGGCAGGCGTTCCAGGAAGCACTGGATCGGCCGGTGCAAAGCAAGCCGCGTCTGAAGAAGCTGCTGAGTGAACCCGGGGTGCTGGGTTGAGCAATGACTACTCACCCGTTCGCAAGCTCGCTGCAACGGATCAGGTCGATGCTTTCGACTGCGGCCAGGCCGCGCTGAACCAGTTCCTGCAGCGCTACGCGCTCGTCAACCAGAAGGCCAACAGCGCGCAGACCTACGTCTGCTGCCAGCGTGACGTGGTGGTCGGCTTCTACAGCCTCGCAGTCGGCAGTGTCGATCCGGAGGGCGCGCCGTCGAGAGTGATGAAGGGGCTGGCGCGCCACCCGGTGCCGGTCATGATCCTGGCCCGGCTCGCAGTGGACGAGGAACATCAGCGCAAGGGCCTGGGGCAGGCCTTGCTCAAGGACGCCCTGCTGCGTACCGCGCAGGCTGCCGACATCGCCGGCATCAGCTGCCTGCCGGTGCATGCCAAGGATGATGCGGCGCGGCGCTGGTACGAATCCTGGGAATTCGAGCCCAGCCCGACCGATGGGTATCACCTGTTCCTGATGCTCAAGGATCTCAAGAGCTTGTTGAGCTGAGGCGGCGTTTCCACCCCAGCGCCCGACCGTTGCTCATCCCACGGCACCGGCGGATCGACTGGCAGATCGAATGCTCGGCAGCGCGTCGTACAGGATGCGTGAAGGCCATTTGATCCACGAGCCAAGGCCATTCCGGGAAGCGCCGCTACTCCGGCAGGTCGCTCAGCCCGTAGCGGGTGCTGCGCCCGCCGGCATCCGACTTCAGCAGCACGCCCCGCGCAAGCAGGTCGTTGATGTCGCGCAGGGCGGTGTCCGATGAACACTTGGCAATGGCCGCCCACTTGCTGCTGGTGAGCTTGCCCTCGAAGCCGTCGAGCAGTCGGTTCAGCAACTTCAGCTGCCGCTCGTTCAAAGGTGTGGTCGCCCACAGCTGCCAGAATCGCGCCTTGGCCATTACGGCATCGACCGCGTGCTGTGCCTGGCCGATAGCGCCATTGAGGGTGTCGAGGAACCAGACAAGCCACTCGGTGACTTCCATCGACCCCTTTTGCGTCCGCTCCAGGATGTCGTAGTAAGCCGTGCGTTCGCGCTGGATCTGGGCCGACAGGCTGTAGAGGCGTTGCGGGCTGCCATCGGCGCGCGCCAGCAGCAGATCGCCGATGGCTCGGGCGATACGGCCATTGCCGTCGTCGAATGGGTGCAGGGTGACGAACCACAGGTGACCAAGCCCGGCCTTGAGCAGCGGCGGTTCGGTCGAAGGACCATTCAGCCAGTCGAGAAAGCGGCTGGTTTCGTGCTCCAGACGGTCAGCCGGCGGCCCCTCGAAATGCACCCGCTGGCGGCCGATGAGGCCGGACACCACCTGCATCGGCCCGCTGGCATCCTCGCGCCAACCGCCGATCTTGATCCTGGAAAGGCCGGAGTAGCCAGTGGGAAACAGCGCGGCATGCCAGCCGAACAAGCGCTCAGGCGACACCGGCGTGTGGCAGTGGGCGGTGGCGTCGAGCACCATCTCGACCACGCCCTCGACGTGGCGATCGACCGGAGCGAGCGCGCCGATGTCCACCCCCAGCCTGCGGGCGATGGATGAACGCACGGATTCGACATTGAGATGCTCGCCCTCGATCTCGCTGGTCTTGACCACGTCCTCGGTGAGGGCTGCCAGGCTCGCCTGATTGCGCAGGCCTATACCCACGTCGGCCAGGCGGCCCATCAGCAGCCCCTGGGCGCGGCTGACCTCGGCCATGGGGCCGGCCAGCGCCGCCAGGTCGAAGCGCCAGTTCGGCCAGTCGCTGGCCTGCCAGATGTGGTCGTATTCGCCGCTATTCATGCGGAGATAATGGGCTGTATTCTCCGCACGGGCAACTCATTAGCTGCAAATTGTGCGGTGAATATGGGCGCCATTGGCGGTAGCGGGGTCCGCCCGCGCCGGAATGGGTATCAATGGGTGTCTTCTCGGGTGCCTGCCAGGCAAGGCCACCAATTTTCGAATATTTCGACTATTCGTTTATTGCGGTTATACTCCCTTTCACGATGCTGTTCGAAGCTTCCAGGAGGCTGCCATGACCACACGCTCTCCCACCCATTCGTTGCCGACGGCCGAAGAAGTTGCCATCGCCCGTGAGAGCGGCCGAGCGCTGTCCGCCTTCCTGCAGACCCGCGCGGAAACCCAGCAGATCGAGATCTTCGACGACAAGGGCGCGGCCCATCCGGTTCGCGTCCCGGTGTCGGCGCTGCGGCTGCTCGTGGACGTCCTGACCGAAATCGGTGAGGGCAACGCGGTCAGCATCATCCCGATCCACGCCGAATTGACGACCCAGGACGCAGCGGACGTGCTCAACGTCTCGCGCCCCTTCCTCGTGCAGTTGCTGGAGCGGGGCGAGATCCCGTTCCACAAGATCGGCACGCACCGCCGCGTCCGCTACCAGGACGTGATCGCGTACAAGGAGCGGATCGACGCCGAGCGCAGCAAGGCCCTCGATGCACTGGCCGAGCAAGCCCAGGCGCTCAAGATGGGGTACGAATGAATGAGTTCGAACTTCACCGTCATCTACGACGCGTGCGTGCTCTACCCGGCACCGTTGCGCGACCTGCTGATGCGCCTGGCGCTGACCGATCTGTACCGGGCGCGTTGGACGGACATGATCCACGACGAGTGGACGCGTAACGTTCTGAACCAGCGGCCGGATCTGAAGGCCGAAGACCTGGAGCGGACGCGGTCGCTGATGAACGCCCACGTCCGCGACAGCCTGGTCACCGGCTTCGAGCATCTGATTCCGTCTGTCGAGCTGCCGGACGCCGATGACCGGCACGTGGTGGCCGCCGCCATTCACGGCGGCGCCAGCCTGATCGTGACCTTCAACCTGAAGGACTTCCCGCCGGAACGGCTCAAACCCTTCAACCTGACCGCTCAGCATCCGGACGACTTCATTTTCGATCTACTGGATCTGCACGCCGCCCGAGTGTGCGAGGCGGTGGCCAACCACCGCCGATCGCTGAAGAACCCGCCCAAGACCGTTGACGAGTACCTGGATACGTTGCTCAAGCAGGGACTGACACAGATCGTCGGCCAGTTGCGAGAGTGGAAGGCAGTGATTTGATGGACGCGGATTCAATCCCGTTTCAGGAATGGGACTGGCCCGAAAAGCAGACGAGGGGGAGCGGCCTTTCCGGCCACCAATCAGGGCCAAAACCTGCTTGATCGTAGACGGCCGCAGCGCGTACCAGCGGGTTTTTCGATCCGGTTCGCACTGGCTCACAGCAAACCGCAGCAGTTCAGAACCTCGTCGGCCCATGCCGGAAGTTCACGTTCAGCCCGGGATGGGCCGAAACAGGTCGAACGGAACTACCAGCCTCTTCCAATCCGAAGAACCGACCCATGACCACACCAAAACCGCCGACCGGGAGCACGCCGGATCACGCCACGCTGAAGCAGCGCCACCGGCAGGTGCGCGATGCGCATCCGATCGGCCTGACGCTGCGCATCCACCGCGCCCTGAGCTGGCTGCATCGCGCCGAACAGGCGACGGACGTGGACGGCAGGTTCATCTTCCTGTGGATCGCATTCAATGCCGCCTACGCGCAGGAGCTCGATGACGGCGACCGCGCCTCCGACAAGGCCACGTTCACGGTCTTTCTGCAAAAGCTCTGCGCGCTCGACACCGGCAAGCGCATCGACGACCTGATCTGGCGCGAGTTCTCCGGCAGCATCCGCGCGCTGCTCGACAACCCGTACGTGTTCCACCCGTTCTGGGAATACCAGCGCGGCCGGATCGACGAGGCCGAATGGCGGGACCGGTTCGACAGGGCCAAGAAATCGGCGCAGTTGGCGCTGGCGAGTGGCGACACGCCGCGGCTGCTCTCGGTGGTGTTCAACCGGCTTTACACGCTGCGCAATCAACTGATCCACGGCGGCGCGACCTGGGACGGCAAGGTCAACCGCGAACAGCTGCGCGATTGCACACGACTGCTGGGCAAGCTCGTGCCGGTGATCATCGGGCTGATGATGGACAATCCGGACACGCCGTGGGGCGATGCCGTCTATCCGGTGGTCGATCAGAACGTCTGACGGGTGGCCGGTTGGCGGGGGTATGCCGTGGCTTGCGGCACCGCTTGGTGGACGCTTTGCAGCAACGGCCTGGCTGGAAGGCTACCCTCCCCCATCCAGCACCCGCCGCAGCGCCGCGTAATCCGGCAGCCCCAGCGGCGCCGCAATCTCCCGCTGCCAGGCTTCGTCGAGCGCCGCGCGTACGGCGTCGCTCAGCACCGCTTCGTGACCACCGGCCTTGCCGCTGCGCACCTTGTGGCCGCCGCTGTCGCTGGGTGGCAGCCCACAGACGGGGTCGCGCGCCTCGCGTACCAGGTGGTCGTCGAACTGCCGGGCGTGGGCGCGCATGAACTCGACCGACGAATGCTCGAGCGTGAGGCGCAGCAGGGCGTCGTCGAGCGGCACGCCGATGAAGGCGGCGATGCGGCGAATGGCGGCCGCCGGGTCGGCCAGCATGCTCTCGTAGCACAGCATCAGCACGTCCGGCCGGCCGCGCTGCGGCCACCAGCTTTGCAAGTGCCGCCAGTAGCTGAACGGCACGTGCGGGTTCAGGAACAGGCCCATGGCGATGTCGTCGATGCTGACGCTGCCCGCCTCGTAGAACCAGCCGTTCCAGAAGTGGAACTGCGACACCAGCACGTCGCGCGGGTCGCGCACCGAGACGATGTAACGCGCGCCCTTGGGCACCTGGCCCCAGGCGAGGTGGGTCTTGAAGGCGCGCGGCCGGGCGCGCTGCTCCGCTTCCACGTCGATGCCGAGGTCGTGCGCCAGTTCCAGCCACGGGATGACCTCGGTGATTTCATCGAAGGCCATGTCGCCGCCGGTGCGCAGCGTGTGCACGATCTGCTGCAGCCAGGTGGTGCCGCTTTTCGGGAACGGCGCGATGAACACGTCGTCCGGCCGCGGCTGGAAGCTGAAGGCGCGGCCCATGCCGTCCGGCGTGATCATGAAGGCGACGCGCTGCATCATCTCGTCGACGGAGCGGGGGCGCTGCATGGGGGCGATGGCGGACATGGGCAGTCTCCTCTATCGATTCATTCGTGGTCGAGTAGAAACGAAGCGATCAGCGCCGCGGTTTCGCGTGGCAATTCCCAGTGCGGGTAGTGCCCGGCGGGCAGGCTGGCGAAGCGCGCCCCGGGCGCGGCCCAGGGGCGGCTCGAACGGCGCATGTCCCCGCCGAGGCGCGACGCTTCCTGCGCCCACACCGGGTACGGCTCGAGCGGATCGTGCTCGCCCCAGATGACCCGCGTCGGCGTGGTGACGAACGGCAGGCGGCGCATCAGAAGATACCGCGCGCGCAGGGCGGGGTTCTCCTGCTGCGCCAGCAGCGCATCCAGACTTTCGAGCGCGCCGGGTGCGCCCGCGGCGGCCACCAGCGTATCGACCAGGTGATCAAGATCGTTGTCCGAAACGCGCCCGGCATCGTGCAGCCAGCCGCGCACCAGCGCGTCCAACTGCGCCCGCGTCGGCACGGCGCTCGCGCGGATGCCGGCCGCCGGCTGCACGTTGAGCCCGGCCGAGCACAGGGCGACCAGGCGCTCGACCCGGCCGGGACTCTCGTAGGCCAGCAGGTTGCCGACCCAGCCCCCCAGGCTGTGGCCGACCAGGTGCACCTGGTCAAGACCCAGGCGGTCCATGAACTCGCGCAGCTGGTCGACGATGAGCTCGAAGGTCGGCCCGGCCTCGACGCGGCGCGTGCCAAGACCAAATCCCAGCAGGTCCGGCGCCAGCACGCGGAAGCGACCCGCCAAGTGCGGAATGAGCAGATCGAAGCCATTGGCGCTGCTCGCCATGCCCATGCCGTGCAACAGCAGCAGCGGCGGGCCGTCGCCGGCTTCGAGGTAGCGGTTCTCGCCGCAGGCAAGCGCGATGCGGCGTTCCTGGGTGGCGGTCATGTCACGCTCCGTGCGGTTCACCGGGCCGGCGTCAGTCGGCGGCCGGTTTGGGGGCGGTTTCGGGCAAGGGCTCGGCCGCCTCGTCCCACATCCGCGTGCCGTGAGTCTCCGGCAACAGCAGGCTGCCGACCACCAGACTCATGGCGGCGATGGCCATGGGGTAGTAGAGCCCGGCGTGGATATCGCCGGTGCGCGCCACCAGCGTCAAGCCCACCACCGGCAGCAGGCCACCGAACACGCCGTTGCCGAGGTGATACGGCAGCGACATGGCGGTGTAGCGGATGCGCGCCGGGAAGGCTTCCACCAGGTAGGCGGCGATCGGCCCGTACACCAGTGTCACCAGCAGCACCTGCAGCCAGACGAGGCCGATCAACTGGTGCGCCACCGGGTGTCGCAGCACCTCGCCGACGCCAAGACCGGTCAGTACCTTGGGTGCCGGTTGCAGCTGCCCGTCCACGGTGCTCATGGGGGTGAGCGTCTTGGCCCCGGTGACCGGGTGCGCCTGCGACTGCACGGTCGTCACCTGCGAGCCGGCCACGTCGCGCATGGCGCCGTAGATGGGCAGGTAGCTGACCACCGCCAGCGCGAAGCCGGCCATCATCAGCCGCTTGCGCCCGATCCGGTCCGACAGCGCCCCGCACAGCACGAAAAACGGCATACCGAGCAGCAACGCGCAGGCGACGATGGTGTTGGCGGCAAGGCCGCCCACGTTGAGGATGCTCTGCAGGTAGAACAGCGCGTAGAACTGGCCCGTGTACCAGACCACACCCTGCCCGGCGGTGGCGCCGAACAGCGACACCAGCGCCCGCTTGAGGTTGGCCGGCTGGGTGAAGGCCTCGCGGATGGGCGCGGCGGAGGTCATGCCGCGCTCGCGCAGCTGCTCGAAGATGGGCGACTCGCGCATCTGCACGCGCATGTAGAACGACACGCCAACCAGCAGCAGCGACAGGATGAACGGCAGCCGCCAGCCCCAAGCGGAGAAGGCTTCGGCACTCATGCTGCCCTGCACGGTCAGGATGACCGCCAGCGACACGAACAGGCCGAGCGTGGCGGTGATCTGGATGAAGCTGGTGTAAAAGCCGCGGCGGTGGTCCGGCACGTGCTCGGCCACGTACACGGCCGCGCCGCCGTACTCGCCGCCGAGCGCCAGCCCTTGCAGCACGCGGATGGCGAGCAAGGCCAGCGGCGCGGCGATACCGATGGACTGGTAGGTGGGCAGAAAGCCGACCAGCGCGGTGGCGCCGCCCATGATCAGCAGCGTGATCAGGAAGGCGACCTTGCGGCCCACGCGGTCGCCCAGGCGCCCGAAGAACAGCGCGCCGAACGGCCGCACCACGAAGCCGACGGCAAAGGTGGACAGGTAGGCGATCAGCGCCAGCGTGTCGTTGCCGGCCGGGTAGAACAGCGGCGCGATCACCGGCGCCAGCGCGCCGAAGATGTAGAAGTCGTACCACTCGATCATGGTGCCGGCGGACGAGGCGCCGATCACCTTCCAGACGCCCTTCGGCGTACGGCCGGCGACCGCTGCCTGTGCCGTTGCGTTCAAGTCCCCTCCTCCCGGGTCATCGTCGTGGTGGTCGTTCGCGAGCGGCTCAATCCGCCCGCCAGCGGAAGATGCGCGCCCCGATGGCCAGAAACGCCAGCGTCATGGCCGCGAGCGTCAGCAGCTGCGGGGCGAGATCGACCCAGCCGGCGCCGTCCAGCATCACGGCGCGCGCGCCGCCGACCATGTGCGTGAGCGGAAACAGCTGCGCCAGTTGCTGCAACCACGGCTGCGTGCCCTCCATGGAGAACCACACCCCGGACAGCAGCATCATCGGCCAGGACAGGAAGTTCAGGATGCCGCCGGCCAGCTCCTCGCTGGTGACGAAGGCCGCCACCACGAAGCCCATGGCGATCATGGCGAGCGCACCCAGCGTGGTGACGGTCGCCAGCAGCAGGTGCGAGCCTTCCATGCGAAAGCCGATGACCCAGTCCGTGCCAACGTACACCACCAGCGTGATGCCCATGATCAGCAGCAGGCGCGAGGTGAGCTGCGCCAGGATGAACTCGATGGGCCGCACCGGCGTGGCGTTCAGGCGCTTCAGGAAGCCGCTCTTGCGGTACCGAACCACCACGTAGCCCACGCCCCACAGGCAGGAGAACATCATGTTCATGCCGAGGATGCCGGGCAGCAGGAAGTCGATGTAGCGGATGGGCTGGCCCGGCACGGCGCCGTGCGCCAGCGGCGGTCCACCGGCGGCGGCGAGCAGGCGTTCCAGCACGTAGCCCTTGGGCGATTCCGGATTCACCCAGTAGCTGGCCGGCTCGCCCAGGTCGACCAGCATGTCGAGCCGGTGGCGGCCCACCTTGGCGATGGCGGATTCCCGCGCATCGGGCGGCAAGGCATAGAAATCCGCGTATCGCGTCGCGAGGAACGGGTGGGCCTGGGCATCCACCGGATCGCCGGCGCCGATCACCGCCACCTTGAACAGCGCCCGCGGCGGGCCGCCGAAGATGACGGCCAGTCCCGCCACCAGCACCAGCGGAAACAGCAGGTTCCAGCCGAGCGAGGCGCGGTCGCGCAGGAACTCCATGTTGCGGGCATGGGTCAAGGCAAGATAACGACGCAGCACGGCACGGATTCCGCGGGGATGGACGGGCGACTCAGGCACGCAGCTCGCGCCCGGTCAGTTCCAGGAACAGGTCTTCGAGCGTGCGCTCGCGGATGCGCAGGCGGCCCAGGCTGGCGCCGGCGCCTTCGAGCGCGTGCAGCGCGGCCGCCACGTCGCGCGTCGACAGCTCCCACAGCTCGCCCGCGTCCAGCAGCACATGGCCAAATTCGGCGGGCGGCGCGAAGTCGGCCTTCGGCAGGGTCAGGATCACGTCCTCGAAATGCGCCTTCAGCAGCGCGTCCGGCGAGCCCTGCGCGATGATGCCGCCGCGGTCCATGATGGCGATCTCGTCGCACAGCACGTAGGCCTCCTCCATGTAGTGCGTGGTCAGCACGATGGTCTTGCCCTGCGCCTTGATGTCCTGCACCAGCTTCCAGAAACTGCGCCGCGCCTGCGGGTCGAGGCCGGTGGTCGGCTCGTCCAGAAACACCAGATCGGGGTCGTTCACCAGCGCGATCGCCAGCAGCAGGCGCTGGCGCTGCCCGCCGGACAGCTTGCGGTTGTCGCGCTCGAGCAGGTCGCGCAGCTGGCACAGGTCGATCAGCGACTCCAGATCCGCCCGCCGCGGGTAGAGACTATGGAACAGCACCAGCGTCTCGCGCACGGTCAGGAAGTCCTGCAATGCGGTCGACTGGAACTGGATGCCGGCTTCCGCGCGAAACTGCGCGCCCTGCGTCTGGCCGCGGTACAGCACCGCGCCGGCGGTCGGCCGGCAGATGCCCTCCATCATCTCCACCGTGGTGGTCTTGCCGGCGCCGTTCGGCCCCAGCAGACCAAAGCAGGAACCGGCCGCGACGCGGAAACTCACGCCCGCCACGGCGCGCACGCCGGGGTATTCCTTGACCAGATCGCGGACTTCGAGAATGGGATCCATGGGCACCGGGCGGTGGGGACTGGACGGCCCCGCAGCGCGGGTTTAGCGTGTGGCAGCCGGCCGGATTATCACCGATAAGGAGGACGCCTCATGCCAGAGACCCGTCTGAACGGCGCCGCGACGCTGGACCAGCTGCGCCGCGAGCATCGCCTGCTGGATGCCGAGATCGACCACATCGAAAACGGCCCGGGGCTCGCCTCCCCGCAGCTGAAGGAACTCAAGCGCAAGCGGCTCGAGCTGCGCGATCAGATCACCCGCCTGGAACGCGCCGCGAGCGGCTGACGCCGCTGCGGCCGATCTGGCGAGCGGACCACAGAGCCCGCCGCCCGAACCCCCGAGGAGAACACGCATGAACAAGCCCACCGAGCTGCCCAGCGCGCTGGCGCCGGCAAGCTACCTGTACGACGACCCGGCGCAGCAGATGTTCGGGGTCGACCGCCGCATCTTCACCGACCCGGACCTGTTCCGGCTGGAGCTCGAGCACATCTTCGAGGGCAGCTGGCTGTACCTGGCGCACGAAAGCCAGCTGCCGCAGCCGGGCGACTGGTTCACGCTGCACATGGGCCGCCAGCCGGTGGTGCTGATGCGCGGCCAGGACGGGCAGATTCGCGGCTTCGTCAACGCCTGCGCGCACCGCGGCGCGCAGCTGTGCCGCACCCAGCGCGGCAACGCGAAGTTCCTGACCTGCCCATACCACGGCTGGGTGTACGACAGCGCCGGGCGAAACGTGGAAATCAAGGACCGGACGACCGGCGCCTACCCGGCGCCGTTCGAAGGCCAGAACCACGACCTCAAGCCCCTGCCGCGGCTCGAGAACTACCGCGGCTTCCTGTTCGGCTCGCTCAAGACCGAGGTGCCGGCGCTGCGCGACTACCTCGCCGCGGCGGCCGGCGTCATCGACGCCCTGGTCGACCAGTCGCCGGACGGGCTCGAGGTGCTGCGCGGCAGCTCCACCTACACCTTTCGCGGCAACTGGAAGGTGCACGCCGAAAACGGCCTCGACGGCTACCACGTGGGCACCGTGCACGCCAATTTCATCGGCATGATCGCCCGGCGCATGGCCGAGCAGGGCAGCAAGGGCGTGGCCTCGATCGCCGACGACCGCATTCTCGAACTCGGCAGCGGCGCCTACGACCTCGGCAGCGGCCACATCCTGGCCTGGTCGGACGTGGCGCAGCCCGAGGTGCGGCCGCTGGCGCGCCAACGCGAGCGTCTGGCCCGGGAATTCGGCGCCGGCAAGGCGTCCTGGATGATTGACCGCATCCGCAACATGCTGCTGTTCCCGAACGTGTTCCTGATGGACCAGACGTCAACGCAAATCCGCGTGTTCCGCCCGCTGGCGCCGGACCTGACCGAAGTGCGCATCTACTGCCTGGCGCCGCGCGGCGAATCGGCCGACGCGCGGCGTTTGCGCGTGCGCCAGTTCGAGGACTTCTTCAACGCCAGCGGCATGGCGACGCCGGATGACCTGCGCGAGTTCGAGGCCAGCCAGAGCGGCTTCGCTGCGGCCTCCACCACCGGACCGCAGGACTACGCGCGCGGTGCCAGGCGCGCCCATCCGGGCGCGGACGCCGCGGCGCGCGCCCTTGGCATCGAACCGGTGCAAAGCAGCCCGAGCTTTCAGGACGAAACCCACCTGCCCGGCATCTTCCGCGAGTGGTTGCGCCTGCTGAGCGCGGGCAACACCTGAGCAGGGCGCCGCCGCACAACGCTGCGTAAGGGCGCCCTGCGGCATGGGGCGGCCGCGCGCTACGTCCTGCCACTGGCCGCGGTGCAGGGCGGTCTAGCGGCCTTAAGCCGATCGGCTATAAGCTCATTCCCAAATGAGCCGATCGCCGTAACCTGCTGCATGCCGCGCCCCGACCCCCACGTCGATACCTCGCCCCGCGTCGCCGACGAGATCAAGACCACCACCTGCTACATGTGCGCCTGCCGCTGCGGCGTGCGCGTGCACCTGAAGGACGGCCGGATCCGCTACATCGACGGCAACCCGGACCATCCGGTCAACGGCGGCGTGATCTGCGGCAAGGGCAGCGCCGGCATCATGAAACAGGAGTCGCCGGCGCGGCTGCGCAAACCCCTGCTGCGCACCGGCGAACGCGGCAGTGGCGAGTTCCGGGAAATCGAGTGGGACGAGGCGCTTGGCCTGCTCACCGACCGCCTGGCCGGCATCCGCGGCAGCGACCCGCGCCGGCTGGCGCTGTTCACCGGCCGCGACCAGAGCCAGGCGCTGACCGGCTGGTGGGCGCAGCAGTTCGGCACGCCCAATTACGCCGCCCACGGCGGCTTCTGTTCCGTGAACATGGCCGCCGGCGGGCTGTACAGCATCGGCGGCAGCTTCTGGGAATTCGGCGAGATCGACTGGGAACACACCCGGTATCTGGTGATGTTCGGCGTGGCCGAGGACCACGACAGCAACCCGCTGAAGATCGGTCTGGCCAGGCTCAAGGCGCGCGGCGCGAAGTTCGTGTCCGTGAACCCGGTACAGACCGGCTACTCGGCCATCGCCGACGAGTGGCTGGGCATCCGCCCGGGCACCGACGGCCTGCTGATCCTGGCGCTGGTGCACGAGCTGCTGCGCAGCGAGCAGGTGGATTTCGACTACCTCGCCCGCTACACCAACGCGCCGTGGCTGGTGATCGACGACCCGGGTGCGGCGGACGACGGCCTGTTCGCGCGCGACGCGGACGGCAATCCGCTGCTGTTCGATCGCCAGCGGAACGATCTGACGAGTGCCATGTCCCCCGACACCCAGCCGGTGCTGGCCGGCCGGCGCACGCTGCCGGACGGCCGCGGCGCGGTGCCGGTGTTCGAGCTGCTGGCGCGCCGTTATCTGGAACCGGCCTGGGCGCCGGAGTCAGTCGCCGATCAGGTGGGCCTTGCCGCCGCCAGCATCCGCGGGCTGGCGGCCGAGATCGCCCGGGCGGCCTTCGACCAGCCGGTCATCATCGACCAGCCATGGACCGACTGGGCCGGGCGCCGGCACGAGCGCATGGTCGGCCGGCCGGTGGCGTTTCATGCCATGCGCGGCATTTCGGCCCACAGCAACGGCTTTCACACCTGCCGCGCGCTGCATGTGCTGCAGATGCTGCTGGGCGCCGTCGACACGCCGGGCAGCTTTCGCTACCGGCCGCCGTTTCCGCGACCCGTGCCGCCGCGCCAACCGCCCTGCGGCAAACCCGGCGAGGTGAAACCCGGCCAGCCGCTGCCGGGCCTGCCGCTCGGCTTCGTGGCGAGTCCCGACGACCTGCTGCTGGACGCGCACGGCCGGGCCATGCGCATCGACAAGGCGTATTCCTGGGAAGCGCCGCTGGCCGCGCACGGCGCCATGCACGCGGTGATCCACAACGCCTGGCGGGGCGACCCCTACCCGATCGACACGCTGTTCCTGTTCATGGCCAACATGGCCTGGAACTCCAGCATGAACAGCGCCGGCACGCTCGCCATGCTGACCGACCGCGACCCGGCCAGCGGCGAGTACCGCATCCCGTTCATCGTCTACTCGGACGCGTTCGCGTCTGAAATGGTGGCCTACAGCGATCTGGTGCTGCCGGACACGACGTATCTGGAACGCTGGGACGCCATCTCACTGCTGGACCGGCCGATCTCCAGCGCCGACGGCCCGGCCGACGCCATCCGCCAGCCGATCGTCCAGCCGGACCGGGACGTGCGCGGCTTCCAGTCTGTGCTGCTCGATCTTGGCGCGCGGCTCGGCCTGCCCGGCATGGTGAACGACGACGGCAGCCCGCGCTATCCGGGCGGCTATGCCGATTACCTCGTCAACCACGAGCGCAAGCCCGGCATCGGCACGCTGGCCGGCTGGCGCGGCGCGGACGGCGGCCAGCACGGCACGGGCGCGGTCAACCCCGACCAGCTGCAGCGCTACATCGACAACGGCTGCTTCTGGCGCGATGAACTGCCGCAAGAGGCGCGCTACTTCAAGCACGCCAACCGCGACTACCTCGACTACGCGGCCCGCATGGGTTTCATCGCCAAGGCCGAGCCGATTGTCCTGCAGCTGTACAGCGAGCCGCTGCAGACCTTTCGCCTCGCCGCGCGCGGTCATGGCGCGGTGACGCCGCCGGCCGACCAGCGCGAGCGCATCGAGCGCCATTTCGACCCGCTGCCGATCTGGTACCCCCCGTTCGAGGGCGCGGCGATCGACAACGCCGACTTCCCGCTGCACGCCATCACGCAGCGGCCGATGATCATGTACCACGCCTGGGATTCGCAAAACGCCTGGCAGCGGCAGATCCTGGGCAGCAACCGGCTGTACCTGCACCCGCAGACGGCGGCGCGCCTCGGCGTGGCCGACGACGGCTGGGTGTGGGTCAGCAGCCATCACGGGCGCATCCGCTGCCAGGTGCGCCTGATGGCCGGCGTGAACCCGGACACGGTGTGGACCTGGAACGCGGTCGGCAAGCGGGCCGGTGCGTGGGGCCTCGACCCGGACGCCGCCGAGGCGCGCCAGGGCTTTCTGCTGAATCACCTGATCGCCGAGACCCTGCCCGGCGGCGGTCACTCCAACAGCGACCCGGTCACCGGCCAGGCCGCCTGGTACGACCTTCGCGTGCGCATCGAACCGGCCGCGGCCGACGAACCGGCCCACAGCGAACCGCAGTTCGCCACGCTGCCACCGCCGCCCGGCCTGCCGCCGGCGCCCCGGCGGCTGCAACGGGGCGCGGCGTTTCGCCGCCGCGGCTGAGGCGAGCGCGTGCTACAGCAGCGGATGACCGCTCAGGCCGTACTCGGCCCGGCCGTAGGACAGCATGTTGTCGTCGTACAGCTGACCGACGTGGATCAGCAGCATGACCAGGTCGCGCGAGTAGATTTCGAGCACGTCGCCGCGCGTGGTGGCGGCGCCGCCCAGCATCTCCATGGCGCGGAAGGCGATCTGGCTCGCCTCGCGACACATCCACGAGCGCCACGCGTTCGGGCGGTTGCGATCCGCCTCGGACACCACCGGCGTGTTGGCCTTGTCCCAGGCCTCGAGCTGCTGCACGTAGCGCTCCTGCAGCGCCTCGATCGCGTCCTTGCGGGTCAGCAGCTCGGCTACGTTGCGCTGGGCGATGGGCGACTCCCACTCCTTGACGCCGTACAGCACGCGCTGGCGGTCGCGCACGCGCTGCTTCACCTCTTCGGCGATGCGCTGCACGGCACCGACGGCGATGGCGCCGAAGCCGACCGTGAACATGGGCATGAACGGAATGCGGTAGATGGGCGCCTCGGCCTCCACGTCGCCGCCCACCGGCTCCCCGGTGGTCTTGACGTGCAGCAGCGGCAGCACGCGGTGCCAGGGCACGAACACGTCCTCACAGCGCACCGTGTGGCTGCCGGTGCCGCGCAGGCCGAACGGGTCCCACTCGCCGACGATGTCGATCTCGCTGGTGTTGACGGTGACCAGGCACGGCTGCGGCCCCGCGGCGTGACCCGGCACCTCGACCAAGGCACCCAGACCGATCCAGGTGTCCCACTTGACCCCACTGCCCCAGTTCCACTGGCCGGACAGCTTCACGCCACCTTCGACGTACTGCACCTTGCCGATGGGAAAGAAGATGTCGGCCGTGAAGCCGTCGCTGTCGTAGATTTCCTTGCGCCCCTTGGGGTCGAGGAAGGCCACCCACTGCTCGTGCAGGGCCGTGAAGTAAACCAGCCAGGCCGCGGACGCGTTGTGCCGGGCGACCACCCGCACCACCTCGGAGAACGTGCGCGGACCCAGGGCAAAGCCGCCGTAGCGCCTGGGCCGCAGCAGCTTGTGAATCTGCGCCTTGTGCACCACATCGCGCAGCGCGAGCGAAAACCCGCCGCGGCGCTCGGCCTCGGCCACTTCGAGCGCCGCCTGCTGGCCGATATGCTCGGCGCGGGCAACCATTTCCTCGTGCGTCATCTCGCTCACGGCGACTCCTCCTGTCGAGCCTGTTTTGCAGTGCCGCGGCAGTCTAGCAAACCGCCGGCAAGCGGCGCCGCTGCCGCGCCTGACGGCCATCAAGACCAGCGCGCCACGCGGCGTGGTCATCTTTTTCACCCTGTGCGCAAGCCATGACCCAAATCGCCAAGAACACCACCGGCCGCAAGCTCGGCCTGGTGATCGATCTGGACACCTGCGTCGGTTGCCATGCCTGCGCGGTGGCCTGCAAGGAATGGAACGACGGCGGCCACATGGCGCCGCTGACCGACGAGAACCCCTACGGCGCCGAGCCATTTGGCGTCTGGTTCAACCGCGTGCACGCCTTCGAGGTCGGTCCCACGGTGGAATCCGGCTGTGGCGGGGACACGCGCACGGTGCACTTCCCGCGCTCGTGCCTGCACTGCGAGCAGCCGGCCTGCGTCACGGTGTGCCCGACCGGCGCCTCGTACAAGCGCGGCGAGGACGGCATCGTGCTCATCGACGAGGACAAATGCATCGGCTGCAAGCTGTGTTCCTGGGCCTGCCCGTACGGCGCGCGGGAGTACGACTACGCCAGCGGCACCATGAAAAAGTGCACCCTGTGCGTGGACCGAATCTACAACCAGAACCTGCCGCCGGCCGAACGCCAGCCGGCCTGCGTGATGGTCTGCCCGGCGTCGGCGCGGGCTTTTGGTGATCTCGGCGACCCCGACTCGGCGGTCTCGAGGCAGGTGGCCGAACGCGGCGGCGTCGATCTGCTGCCGGACCTCGGCTACCGGCCGGTCAACAAATACCTGCCGCCGCGACCGCGGCGGGCCGCCGCCGACAGCGAACCGCTGCCCGATGCCGCCGCCGGCGCGGACGTCGGCGAGCGCCTGTTGCGCTGGGTCGATCGCCTGCTGTCGCGCTGAGCCACGCCGTGCATCCCGCCGCCTCGGTCATCCTGTTTACCGTCACCTCCGGCATGGGCTACGGCCTGCTGATCCTGCTGGCCGTGCTGGGCCTGCTCGGCGCCGTGCCGGCGCAGCCGGCCTTCGGTGCAGCCGGCTTCGGCTGCGCGTTCGCCTTGATCACCGCCGGCCTGCTGGCGTCCACCTTCCACCTCGGACACCCGGAACGGGCCTGGCGGGCGCTGAGCCAGTGGCGCAGCTCCTGGCTGTCGCGCGAGGGGGTGCTGGCCCTTGCCGTGTATCCGCCGGGGCTGTGGCTGGCCGGCGGCTGGATCCTGGCCGGTCGCACCGACGGCCCATACGCCGTCGCCGGCGCGCTGACGGCAATCCTGGCCGTGCTGACCGTGCTGTGCACGGCCATGATCTATGCCAGTCTGAAGCCCATCCCGCAGTGGCGTAACCGTTGGGTGCCGGCGGCTTACCTCACGCTGGCGCTCGCCACTGGCGCCCTGTGGCTGGTCTTGCTGGCCAGCCTGTTCGATGTGGGGCGCGGACTGGCGTGCGCCATTGCCGCGCCGGCCCTGCTCGCCGCCGCCGGCGTGAAACAGGCCTACTGGCGCGCCATCGACGTCGCGGCGCCGCTGGCGCGGACGGCCGATGCCACCGGCCTTGCGGTGCTCGGCCAGGCGCGGCTGCTCGAACGCCCGCACACCGAGGCCAATTACCTGCAAAAGGAAATGGGCTTTCGCGTGGCGCGCACGCACGCCGCACGGCTGCGGCGCCTGGTGCTGTTGGTCGGCTTCGGCCTGCCGCTGCTGCTGGTGCTCGTGGCGGCCGTGCTGCCGGCACCGGCGGCCAGCGCGCTGCTGGCAGTGGCGCTGCTGGCCGGCATCCTCGGCACCCTCACCGAGCGCTGGCTGTTCTTCGCCCAGGCCCAGCACACGGTGAGCCTCTACTACGGCGCCGCGGCGGTCTAGCGCCAGCTCGTCTCAGGCGCTGGACACCACCGCGCGGAATGCCCGACCTCCGGCTCAGGCGACGCCGAGATGCTCGAGCCTGCCGCGCAGCACTTCGGCCTGCGCCGCCAACGCCCGATACTCGGTCACCGGGCGACGCTTCTCTGCGCCCAGAATGGCGGCCATCTCGAGAGCGCGCCCCGGATCGCCCGGTGATCGCTTCACTCGCTCAAAGAGACCCGGCGCAGACGGCAGCGTGCCGATTCACTCGCCGGCGACGGCCCGAGTCGGCCGGGCCGCCGGAAACAAGGCGAAGAAGTTTTGCCCCACCTGCGCGTCCAGCGTCGCCGGCGGCAGCTCCCGCAGGGCGGCCACGCAGTCGGCCACCTGGCGCACGTAAGCCGGCTGGTTCTGCTTGCCGCGGTGCGGCACGGGCGCCAGATACGGCGCATCGGTCTCGACCAGCAGGCGATCGAGCGGTACCTGACGCGCGGCGTCCCGGATCGGTTCGGCGCTCTTGAACGTGACGATGCCCGAGAACGAGATGTGAAAGCCGAGCTCCAGCGCCCGCTGCGCGGTCGGCCAGTCCTCGGTGAAGCAGTGCATCACGCCGCCGACATCGGACGCCCGCTCCTCGGCGAGGATCCGCATAGTGTCGTCAGTGGCGTCGCGCATGTGCACGATGAGCGGTTTGCCCACCTCGCGCGCGGCGCGGATGTGAGTCCGAAAGCGGGCCTGCTGCAGCGCGACATGGTCGGCGCCGTAGTGGTAATCGAGGCCGGTTTCGCCAACCGCGACGATCAGCGGATCGTCGGCCAGCCGCGCCAGCGCCGGCACGTCCGGGTCGTCATCACCGACATGGTTCGGGTGCACGCCGACCGATGCCGACACGGTGTCGTGGCGCGCGGCGAGCGAACGCACCACCGGCGCGTTGGCAAGGCTCACGCTCACGCACAGAAAGTGCCCCACACCGGCCGCCGCCGCCTGCGCCAGCAAGGCGTCGACGCGTTCCAGGGTCGGGTCGATCAGGTCAAGGTGACAGTGCGAGTCGACCAGCATGCCTACATGGTATGGGTATGGCGCTCGCTGTTCAGCGAACCGGCAAGGTAGGTCTCGATCTTGTTGCGCGCCACCCGGCTGCTGTCGTCGTCGACGAACTGCACGCCCACGCCGGCCACCTTGCCGTTCTGTGAGTCACGCGGGGTGATCCATACCACCTTGCCGGCAACGGGCAGCTTTTCCGCCTCGTCCATCAAGGAGAGCAGCAGGATCAGCTCGTCGCCGAGGTGTACCTGACGGCTGGTGGGAATGAACAGCCCCCCGCCAGACACGAACGACATGTAGGAGGCGTAAAGCGCGTTCTTGTCGCGGATGGAAACGGCCAGTACGCCAGTCGGTGACTCAGCTGGGGAATTGTCGGCCATGGGGGGCTCCATCATGTTTCGGGCGGCGCTTCAGCCGCCCGTCCACAGGGGGTGGAGCAGGCGCTGCAAGGCCAGGTCCTTGACCAGCGGATGCTCGCGCAGGCGCATGAAATCCTCCAACTCGGCCGCAAACGCCTGCAGGCGCGCCGGCGGCGCCGGCTGCCGCACGCGCGCCCTGGAATCGCCGCCCGCGCGCCGCAGCGCATGGCGCAGCCACCCGTACAAGGCCGCGTCGAGCGCCTCTTGCGGCAGCTTGATCCAGTCGCGCGCCAGGCGCAGCGGATCGGCCGTGCCCGTCAACAGGCCGGCGCATCCGGCCTCGACATCGCGCCAGACCTGGGCGATGTCCGACGAAAGCAAATTGCGCGCCCGCAACGGCGCCCCACCGGCCAGATCGAGCGCCAAGTCCGCATCACCGCCACTCGTGGGCAGCGCTCCACGGGCCAACGCCAACGGCGGCGTGCGCAAACGCAGCAGCTGACAGCGGCTGCGCACGGTCGCCGGCAGATGCGCCGCGCGCTGCGACAGCAGCAGGAACAACGTGTTATCGGGCGGCTCCTCCAGCAGCTTGAGCAGCGCGTTGGCGGCGGCCGTGTTCAGCGCATCGGCCGGCAGCAGCACGGCCAGCTTGTAGCCGCCGTAGTGCGCGCTGGCGTGCAGGCGATCGTGCAGTTCCCGCACCTGCTCCACGTTGATGATGACCGAGGGTGTCTTGCGCTTGGTGTCGTACTGGCAGCGCTGCCCGGCGTAGCGGGCGAACGCCGGGCGGCGCTCATGATCCGGGCTCAACACCACGCAGTCCGGGTGACTGCCGGCGGCGTGTTGCTGGCAGCCGCGGCAAACCCCACAGGGCTCCCCGGCGGCCGGCTGCTCGCACAGCAACAAGCCGGCGAGCGCCTCGATGAACTCGGCCTTGCCAATCCCGGGCGGACCCGTCACCAGCAGCGCGTGATGCAACCGATTGGCCGCCCGCGCGGCGCACACCGTTTGCCAGGCATCCGCTTGCCACGGGAACGGGGCGCTCACAGCAGCGGCCTCACGGCGTGTTCGATGGCGGCCTGCACGGCGTCGGGCCCGGCCGCGGCATCGATGACGCAATAGCGCTGCGGCGCCTGGCGCGCGCGGGCCAGATAGGCCTCGCGTACGCGCTGATGGAATTCGATGGTCTCCCGCTCGAAGCGGTCCGCGGCGCCACGCTGCCTGGCACGCGCCAACCCCGTCTCGACCGGCAAATCGAGCAACAGCGTCAGATCCGGGCGCGCGCGCGGCGGCAGCAGCGCTTCAAGTGCCGCTACGGGCCCGACACCAAGGCCGCGTCCGCCGCCCTGATAGGCGTAACTCGCATCGACGTAGCGGTCGCAGACCACCCAGACGCCGTCGGCCAAGGCCGGCAGGATGACTGATGCCACATGCTCACTGCGCGCGGCAAACATCAACAGCAGTTCCGTCAGCGGCGCCATGGGCGGATCGGCCGGCGCCAGCAGCAACTCGCGCAAGCGCTCGCCGAGCGGCGTGCCGCCGGGCTCGCGGGTCAGCAGCACGCGTTTGCCGTGCCGCTCGAGGAAGGCCTTCAGCTCGACCGCCCGACTGCTCTTGCCGGCACCCTCGAGGCCTTCCAGCGTGATGAAGCCGCCGCCACTCACGACGGGCAGCGCCCGGCTTGACGGCGCTGGTAACAGTCGACCGCCCGGTTGTGCTCGGCCAGCGTGCGCGAGAAGGCATGACTGCCGTCACCACGGGCCACGAAGTACAGATAGTCGACCGGCGCCGGGTGCAGCACTGCCGTCAGCGAAGCCTCGCTCGGCAGCGCGATCGGCGTCGCCGGCAGGCCCTTCCGGGTGTAGGTGTTGTGTGCCGTCGGGGCGAGCAGGTCGCGCCGCGTCAGGTTGCCATCGAAGGCCTCGCCGAGCCCGTAGATCACGGTCGAGTCGATCTGCAGCGGCATTCCAAGGCGCAGCCGGTTCAGCATCACGCCGGCGACCAGCGGGCGTTCGTCGGCGCGCCCGGTCTCCTTCTCGACCAGCGAGGCCAGGATGAGGGCGTCTTGCGCCGTCGCCGGAGCGCCGGCACCGCGCGCCGCCCACAGGGCGGCCAGACGCGCCCGCATGGCCGCATGACTGCGACGCAGCAGCGCGAGATCGGTCTCGCCGCGCGTCACGAAGTAGGTGTCCGGCAGAAACCAGCCCTCGGCCGGCAGCGAGGGGGCACCGAGCGCCGCCATGATCTCGGCATCGCTGTGCTCGCGCAGCGTGGCGGTAACCCCCGGGAAAGCCCAGATTGCGCGCAGCGCATCGCGAAAGGTGCCGCCCTCAGGCAGACGAACGGCGTGTTGCAGCACGCGCCCGGCGGCGAAATCCGCAAGCAGGCGGGCCGGCGTGGTGGCCGGGTCGATTTCGTACTCGCCGGCAATGATGCGATCGCCCCGACCGGTCAGGCGTGCCCAGACGTGGATGGCGCGCGGATGTTTGATCTGCCCGGCGCAGGCAAGGGTATCGAGCACGGTGGCAAGCGTCTGACCCGGCTGCACCAACACGCTGCCGGCCGTCCGGATCGGACGGTTCGCCAGGTGACCGAGCCAGGCCAGCTGCGCCAGCAGCAGACAGACCAGCAAGGCCGATGCGGTCGTGGCACGCCGCCAGAGTGTCCTTGAGACGCGTTGGTCAGCGCGCGGCATGATTGCCGAAACGACGTGCGGACTCAGCGCGGGCGGCCGAACACCAGGGTGGCATTGGTACCGCCAAAGCCGAATGAGTTGCTGATGACGTTATCGAGTCGCATGCTGCGCGCGGTGTGCGGCACGTAATCGAGGTCGCAGCCGTCGCCCGGCTGGTCGAGGTTGATGGTGGGCGGCGCCACCTGATCGCGCAGCGCCAGCACACTGAAAATCGCCTCGACGCCCCCGGCCGCGCCCAGCAGGTGGCCGGTCATGGACTTGGTGGAGCTGACCGCGAGCCGATCGGCGTGGTCGCCGAAGGCGCGCCGGACGGCGACCGTTTCCGCCACGTCACCGGCCGGCGTGGAGGTGCCGTGAGCGTTGACGTACTGGATGTCCTGCGGATCGAGCTGCGCATTGCGCATCGCCAGGCGCATGCAGCGGAAGGCGCCGTCGCCGCTGGCGTCCGGCTGCGTCATGTGGTGCGCGTCGCCGCTCATGCCGTACCCGAGGACTTCCGCATGAATGGTGGCGCCGCGTCGGCGCGCATGCTCGAGTTCCTCTAGCACCAGAATGCCCGCGCCGTCGGCCAGCACGAAGCCATCGCGGTCCCGGTCCCAGGGACGACTGGCGCGCGTTGGCTCGTCGTTGCGGCCTGACAGCGCCCGGGCCGCGGCGAAACCGCCAAGGCCCATGGGCGAGGTGGCCATTTCGGCGCCGCCGGCGAGCATGACATCGGCATCGCCGTACTCGATCAGACGGGCCGAGTCGCCGATGCTGTGGGTAGCTGACGCGCAGGCCGTGACGACGGCGATGTTCGGCCCCTTGAGCCCGAACATGATCGACACGTTGCCGGCCACCATGTTGATGATGTTGCCCGGCACGTAGAAGGGCGAAATCCGCCGCGGGCCACCGTTCAGGTAATCGAGATGCCCGGCCTCGATGCCGGGCAGGCCACCGATGCCGGAACCGATGGCGACGCCGATGCGCTCCGCGTTGGCTTCGGTCACCTCCAGCCCGGCATCACGCAAGGCCTCCTGCGCCGCCGCGATGCCGTAGTGGATGAAGGTATCCATCTTGCGGGCTTCCTTCGGGGACAGGTACTTGCCCACCTCGAAGTCCTTCACCGCGCCGCCGATCCTGACGCTGAACGCGCTGGTATCGAAACCGGCAATCGGACCGATGCCACTGCGCCCGGCAAGAATGCCCGCCCAGGAGCTCGGCACGTCCAGCCCAAGTGGACTGACCATGCCCAGTCCGGTAATGACGACCCGTCGTTTACTCAACTGCCAGCGGCCCCGCGGCGGATGGTGGGACGCCCCTTACTTGCGGGACGCCAGTTCCTTCTCGACGTAATTGATGGCTTCCTGCACGGTGGTGATCTTCTCGGCGGCCTCGTCGGCGATTTCGCACTCGAACTCTTCCTCGAGGGCCATCACCAGCTCGACCGTATCGAGCGAGTCGGCGCCCAGGTCGTCGACGAAGGAGGAGTCGTTGCTGACTTCCTCTTCCTTGACGCCCAGCTGCTCGACAACGATCTTCTTCACGCGCTCTTCAATGCTGCTCATGACTCACTTTCCTCCCAGGGGAAACAAACAAAGGGACTTGCGCTGGACGGCGGGGCCGTCTCAGGCCAGATACATGCCGCCGTTGATGTGCAGGGTCTGACCGGTGATGTAGGCGGCCTGCGGCGAGGCGAGGTAGGCAACCAGAGCCGCCACTTCGCCGGCTTCGCCAAAGCGTCCGAGCGGCACCGACTGCAGCAGGCCGGTGCGCTGATCTTCGGTCAAGGCGGCGGTCATGTCGGTGTCGATGAAACCCGGTGCCACGGTGTTCACGGTGATGCTGCGGCTTGCCAATTCGCGCGCCAGGGCGCGCGTGAAACCGGCCAAGCCCGCTTTCGCGGCGGCGTAGTTTACCTGTCCTGCGTTGCCCATGGCACCGACCACCGAACCGATGTTGATGATGCGCCCGCGCCGGGCCCGCGTCATGCCGCGGGCGCAGGCCCGCGCCAGGCGAAAGGCGGCGCCAAGATTGGTGTCGAGCACCATGTCCCAGTCGTCGTCCTTGAGCAGCAGCAGCAGGTTGTCGCGCGTGATGCCGGCGTTGTTGACAAGGATGGACACGGCCCCGTGGGCCGACTTGATGGCATCGACCAGGGTCACGGTGCCATCACGGTCCGCCGCATTGAAGACCATGCCGCCGCCCTTCAGACCCGCGGCAGCGAGCTCATCCCCGATACGCTGCGCGCCGGCCTCGCTGGTGGCGGTACCGATCACGGTGGCGCCGGCCTGCGCCAACTGGTGGGCGATAGCCCGGCCGATGCCGCGGCTGGCGCCGGTCACCAGTGCGATTTCCCCGTCGAGACGAATGTCCATATCGATCCTGTGTGCGTGCCGTCAGCCAACGGCGGCCTGCGCCTGGCGCAGGCTGGCCGGATCCTGCACGGCGAGGCTGTCGAGTTCGCTGCAAATGCGCTTGGTCAGACCCGCCAGCACCTTTCCGGGACCACATTCGACCACCCGGGTGACGCCCAGCGCGACCATCTTCTCGACCACCTCGACCCAGCGCACCGGCGAGTAGATCTGCCGGATCAGCGCATCGCGAATGGCGGCAGGATCGCCGGGCGTCGCCACGTCGACGTTGTTGATCACCGGCACGGCGGGCGGGGCGATGCTCGCCGCGGCAATGGCCGGTGTCAGCGCCAGCGCCGCCGGCCGCATGAGCTCGCAATGGAAGGGCGCGCTCACCGGCAACTGCACCACCCGCTTGGCGCCGGCCGCCAGCGCTGCGGCCGAGGCGCGCTGCACGGCTGCCGTGTGACCGGCGATGACGCTTTGCGGCGGCGCGTTGTAGTTGGCCACGGCCACGATCTCGTCGGCGGTTGCCGCGCTGGCGCAGGCCGCCTCGACGGCGGCACGGTCCAGCCCGAGCACCGCCGCCATGGCGCCGAGACCGACCGGCACCGCCTGCTGCATCAACTCGCCGCGCTGGCGCACCAGTTGCACCGCCTGCGCAAACGGCAGGGCGCCGGCGCAGACCAGCGCGCTGTACTCGCCCAGGCTGTGGCCGGCCATCACCGCCGGCACCGGTCCGCCGGCGGCCTGCCAGGCGCGCCAGACCGCGACGCCGGCCGTCAACATGGCGGGCTGCGTCACGGCGGTGAGCTGAAGTTCGCTTTCCGGGCCGTTCTGCACCCGTTGCCACAGGTCATAGCCGAGCGCCGTGCTGGCGTCGGCGAAGGTCTGCTCGACCTCGGGAAACTCACTCGCCAACTCGGCCAGCATGCCGACCGATTGCGAGCCCTGACCGGGAAAAACCAATGCCAGTGTCATGCGAGAAATCCGAACGGGAATGTCGGGCCGGGTGGCAGGCTCAGAAGCGCAGCAGCGCCGAGCCCCAGGCGAAACCGCCACCGAAGGCCTCCAGCAGCAGTGTCTGGCCGGGCTTGACGCGACCGTCCCGCACCGCGACATCGAGCGCCAGCGGCACCGAAGCGGCCGACGTGTTGCCGTGTTCGGCAATGGTGAGCACGACCTGCTCCATCGGCAGGCGCAGACGCTTGGCAATGGCGGCGATGATGCGAAGGTTGGCCTGGTGCGGAATCAGCCAGTCGATGGCGGACTTGTCGAGGCCGTTGGCGGCCAGCGCCTCCTCCACCGATTCGCCGAGCTTCTCGACCGCCACCCGGAACACGTCCGAGCCTTCCATCACCATGTGCGGGGGGTGTTCGGCCAGCGTGGCGTAGTCGTCGGATACCCACCCCGGCACCCACAGCAAGTCCTTGTACTTGCCATCGGCGTGAAGGTGGGTGGAGAGGATGCCGGGGGTCTGGTCGCGACGCAGCACCAGAGCGCCTGCGCCGTCGGCGAACAGGATGCAGGTGCGCCGGTCCTGCCAATCGATGATCCGCGACATCGTCTCGGTGCCGATGACCAGCGCCGTGTCGGCCGCGCCGCTGCGCAGCAGGCTGTCCGCCACCGACAATGCATAGATGAATCCGGCGCAGGCGGCCACCACGTCGAAGGCCGGGCCACCGGCGATGCCCAGGCGGTTCTGCAGCAGGCATGCCGTGCTCGGAAAAACCTTCTCCGGCGTGCAGGTGGCGACCACCACCAGGCCGATGTCAGACGGTGCGAGCCCGGCCATGTGCAGCGCCGCGCGCGCGGCCTTCTCGCCAAGATCGGTCGAGGTCTCGCCCGGCGCGGCGATGCGCCGCTCCCGGATGCCGGTGCGCTCGAAGATCCACTTGTCGCTGGTCTCGACCACGCTCTCGAGATCGGCGTTGGTGACGACCCGCTCCGGCAGCGCGCTGCCGGTGCCGATGACACGGGAATACATCACGCCGTCAGCGCCTGCGGCAGGAAGTCCGCCAGGCGCTCGCCGATGCGCTGCGGCACCTGGGCGCGGGCCTGCGCGGCGGCCTCGGTGATGGCCTGCGTGAAGCCGACCACATCGGTGCCACCGTGGCTCTTGATGACCGTCGCCGGCAGGCCGAGCAGGCTCGCGCCGTTGTAGGCACGCGGGTCCAGGCGCTGGCGCAGCGCCCGCAGCGCCGGCATCGACGCCAGCGCGCCCAGGCGCCGCAACGGTGAACGGCTGAACTCCTCGCGCAGCACCTGCGTGATCATGCGCGCCAGTCCCTCGCTGGTTTTGAGCGCCACATTGCCGACGAATCCATCGCACACCACGACGTCGGTGGTGCCGGCGTAGATGTCGTCACCTTCGACATAACCGTGGAAATTGAGGCCACTGGCGCGGATCAGCTCGGCTGCACGCTGCACGGTGTCGGTGCCCTTGGTCGCCTCGCTGCCGATGTTGAGCAGGCCGACCGTCGGATTGCGCCGCTTGCCGAGCGCCTCGACCAGCACCGCGCCCATCAGTGCGAATTCGCACAGCTGCTCGGCGCTGCACTCGGTGTTGGCGCCCAGGTCGAGCACGTAGGTCTCGCCGCGCAAGGTTGGCAGCGCCCGCACGATGGCCGGACGCTCGATGCCGGGCAGCATGTGCAGCACGAAGCGCGCGGTCGCCATCAGCGCACCGGTGTTGCCGGCGCTCACGCAGGCCTGCGCCTGCCCGCCGGCGACCAGGTCGATCGCCACGCGCATGGACGAGTCCTTCTTGCCGCGCAGCGCCTTGGCCGGCGCTTCATCCATGTCGACGACCTGGCTCGCGTGCCGCACGTCCAGCGCCAGGCTCGCCACGTCGGGCGGCAGCAGGGCGCGCACGGTGCCCTCGTCGCCGACCAGGATCAGGCGCACGTCGGTGTTCTGGCGCAGAAAGGCCAGTGCGGCGGGTACGACCACGGTTGGGCCATGATCGCCCCCCATGGCATCCACCGCCAGCACCAGTCCCAACGCCTACTCGCCCTTGCCGGTATCGATGACCTTGCGGCCGCGGTAATAGCCGCTCGGGCTGACGTGGTGGCGGCGGTGAATTTCGCCCGTGGTCGGCTCGACCGACAGCGTGGGCGGCTTCAGGGCGTCGTGGGAACGGCGCATGCCGCGCTTGGAGCGGCTCTTGTGGTCTTGTGCAACGGCCATGGGAAATCCTGTCAGTCGTCGTGCCCGCCGGGCGGGCCTTGTTTACGGAGGGAGGCAAGCGCCGCGAACGGCTGCCGCTTCCCCGCCTGCTGCGCCGGCACTGCCGTGGTACTGCACATGCCTTCGGCATGGTGCGGGTGGTCGGGCAGGACCAGCAACAATTCGTCTTCTATCAATTCGGCCAGTGGCAGCGCCTGGTCCGCCGGGCAGATCAGCGGCTCGTAACCCTCTGGCAGGCGGGCAAGTTCACCTTCCTCCTTCAATACGCCCAGCCGGATCGGCGCTTCAAGGCGCAGCGTGAACGGCTCGAGACAGCGCTGGCAGCGCACCGAAACCGAGCACTCCACGCTACCGGTCAGCACCAGGTGTCCACCGGCGAGCACCTGCCCCAGCAGCGTGACTTCTACTTCACCGCTGTCGTCTTCCAGGAGTTGGCACAAACGGCCCATGCTCGCCAGCGGCACCGTGCCGTGGGTCTGCCGGCCGGTCCGGGCCCATTCGCGCGGGTCGATCGCATCCACTGTGAGCCCGGCCATAAGGGCGCGAAGTGTAGTGGCGGCCTGCGTCGGGTGTCAAAGAAACCGACCGCCCGATGCTCCGGACGCGCTGGCTAGAATGGCCGCCCCGACCTCACCGTGGAAGCCGCATGTCCGCGCCGCATTTGCCCCTCGTGCTTGCATCGAGCTCACCGACCCGACGCGAGCTGCTCGCCCGCCTCGGTTTGCCGTTCGCGTGCCGCTCGCCGCAGGTCGATGAAACGGCCTTGCCCGGCGAGACCCCGGCCGCGCAGGCCCAGCGCCTGGCCCAGGCAAAGGCGCTGGCGGTTGCCGGCAACTATCCGGCGCACTTGATCATCGGCTCCGATCAGGTGGCCGTGGTGGGCGGGCGGGTGCTCGGCAAGCCCGGCGATCGCGCCCGCGCGGCGGAACAGCTGGCTTTCGCGGCCGGCCGGGTGATGGTGTTTCAAACCGCCCTGTGCCTGCTCGACAGCGCGAGCGGCCGGGCCGCCGTCCGGCTGGTGCCGTTCGAAGTGGAACTGCGGCGGCTCGACGCCGCCGACATCGCGCGCTACCTCGATGCCGAACAGCCCTTCGGCTGCGCCGGATCGCTGCGCTCGGAGGGGCTGGGAGTCACGCTATGCAAGCGCATGAGCGGCGATGACCCCACGGCGCTGCTCGGACTGCCGCTGCTTGCCCTGTGCGAGCTCCTGCGCGCCGAAGGTGTCCCGCTGCCTTGACGGAAATCGCGGCGCGCACCCGCACGGCCCTCCATGCATCACGGGCCTGTGCCGGTGATGCAGGCCGGGGCATCCTGCCCCGGACGGGAAGCGCTGAATAAATTCAGCGCTTCCCTAACGCCAGCGCAGCCCATTGGAAACAGTGTTCAGCACGGCGCTCGCCGCCTCGCCGCCGGCGCCGCGGATCAGCCGCTGGAAGTACGCCGGCTGCACGGTGTAGTCGACCAGCTTGTCGGCCTTGAACACGTCACGCGCCACTGAATCGGCGTCGCCGAGCGCGTCCACAAGACCCATCTCAATCCCCTGCGCGCCCGTCCAGACAAGACCGCTGAACAGGCGCGGATCGTCCTTGAGCCGCTCGCCGCGGCCCTGCCTGACGACGTCGATGAACTGGCCATGGATGCTGGCGAGCAGCTCACGAGCGTGGGCGACGTCCTCGGGGTTCTGCGGCGAGAAGGGGTCGAGGAAGCCCTTGTGCGCGCCGGCGGTCAGCAGGCGCCGCTCGATGCCGAGCTTGTCGAGCGCCTCGACGAAACCGAAGCCGTTCATCAGCACGCCGATGGAGCCGACCACGCTGGCCTTGTCGGCGTAGATGCGGTCGGCCGCCACCGCCACGTAATAGCCGCCCGAAGCGCAGATGTCGTTGATGACGGCATGCAGCGGCACGTTTGGGTGCAGCGTGCGCAGGCGACGGATCTCGTCGTTGATCCGTCCGGCCTGCACCGGGCTGCCACCCGGGCTGTCGATGCGCAGCACCACGCCCGCCACGTTCGTGTTGTCGTACGCCGCGCGCAGCGACTGGATCACCAGGTCGGCGTCGGCATCGGTGCCGGGGGCGATGATGCCGTTCAGTTGCACCAGTGCCGTGTGGCGGCTGGCGACCTTCGGCACTGTCACGTTGGTGCGCAGCAGACCCAGCACCGCCAGAAACACCAACACCGTCAGAAGGCGGGAGAACATTCGCCAGCGGCGGGCGCGGCGCTGCTCGATGAGCGTGTCGCGCAGCAGGCGTTCGAGCACGCCGCGCTCCCAGGTGGTCGGCTGGCCGTCGTCGTTCATGCGGTCCTCGTCGGTGATGGGGTTTCGCGCAGGCGCCGCAGCACGGCTTCGAGCGCCGCCGGCAGCGGCGCCTCGAAACAGCGCGGCGTGTCGTCGTCCAGTGGGCCGATTTCCAGCCGCGCCGCGTGCAGGAACAGGCGCTTCAGGCCCAGTTCCCGCAACATCGAGTCGGCGGTCGGATCGCCGTATTTTGGGTCGCCCGCCACCGGATGGCCGATATGCTGGGCGTGCACGCGAATCTGGTGCGTGCGCCCGGACAGCAGCTCAGCTTCCACCAGCGTCGCCGCCGCGAAGCGCTCGCGAAGGTGAAAGACCGTCACCGCCGGCTTGCCGTCGTCGCTGACGCGCACCAGACGCTCGCCGCCGCGTTCGTAGCGGTCGAGGGCTGCCTCGACGCGCCGCCGGCGGCCCGGCATCGCCCCGACCAGCAGCGCGGTGTAGCGCTTGTCGATGATGCCGCCGCGCAATTGCTCGTGCAGGGCACGCAGCGTGCTGCGCCGCTTGGCGATCAGCAGACAGCCCGAGGTGTCGCGGTCGAGCCGGTGCACCAGCTCCAGGAACGGCTGGCTCGGGCGCAGCTGACGCAGCGCCTCGATGACGCCGAAGTCCACCCCGCTGCCGCCGTGACAGGCGAGGCCGGCCGGCTTGTCGAGCACCAGCAGGCGATCGTTCTCGAACAGGATGGCGGCCTCGAGCTGGCGCAGGCGAGAGTCGGGCGCCGCCGCGGCCGGCCGCGGCTCGGGCAGGTCGACCGGCGGCAGGCGCACGCGGTCACCCGCCTGCAGGCGATGCTCGGGCCCGATGCGCCCGCCGTTGACGCGCACCTCGCCCCGGCGCAGCAGGCGGTAGACGCGCGTGCGCGGCAGGCCGCGAAATCGCGCCAGGATGAAGTTGTCGACCCGCTGGCCGGCCTGATCGGCCGCGATGTCCACATAGGTGACGGCCCGTGTCGGCGGCCGGCGGGAATCGGTATTAAGCCCTGTCATCGCGTGTTAATGTTGCCGGGCAGTGGCCATCATGACGATCCCAAACCTCTCGGCAACGATCCGGCGCCTCGGGCAAACCGCCCCGGGCGTCGTCGTGCTGGCTGCGTCATTCGTGCTGACGCATCGCCTGAGCGCCGCTGCCACCGATTTTGTGCGAGCCATTCTATTCCTCCTGCATCCGTCCTCGTGGGCGGCACGCACCGGAGGCCTTGTATCTGTCTTGAGCGCCGCGCCGCAGCGCGCCGTGCCGGCTTTCCTGCCCCCGCCCTTGGGAGCACTGCCGCCCGGCAAGCGCTGCGTCGCCCGGCGCGTGTCGCGAGAACCCCCCGATGAAACGAATCCTGTTCAACGCCCGCCAGTCGGAAGAACTGCGCGTGGCGATCGTCGACGGTCAATACCTGTTCGACCTCGATATCGAATCGCCTAACCGCAACCAGAAGAAAGGCAACATCTACCGCGGCATCGTGCGCCGCGTCGAACCCAGCCTCGAAGCCGCCTTTGTCGACTACGGCGGCGCCCGCCACGGCTTTCTGCCGCTCAAGGAAGTCGCCCCGAATTACCTGCAGGGCCCGAACGGCGAACCCGGCCGCACGCTGCGCGAAGGCCAGGAAGTCACGATCCAGGTAGAGAAAGAGGAGCGCGGCACCAAGGGCGCGGCGCTGACCACGCACGTCAGCCTCGCCGGGCGGTACCTGGTGCTCATGCCGTGCAGCCCGGACGCCGGCGGCGTGTCGCGCAAGATCGAGGGCGAGGACCGCGCCGAACTGAAGGATCTGCTCGGGCAGCTTCAGCTGCCGACCAACATGGGCGTCATCGTGCGCACCGTGGCGGCCGAGCGCAGTCTCGCCGAGCTGCAGTGGGACCTGGACCACCTGGTCGAGTTGTGGACCGCCATCGACGCCGCCAGCACCGGCCGCGCAGCGCCGTTCCTGATCTACCAGGAAAACAACGTGGTGGCGCGGGTCATCCGCGACTACTTCCGCGACGACATCGGCGAGATCCTGATCGACGACGAGGCGACCTACGAGGAAGCCCGCTCGCTGATGCAGCAGCTGATGCCGCAGAGCCTGTCGCGGCTGAAGCTGTACCAGGACAAGGTGCCGCTGTTCACGCGCTACCAGATCGAGCAGCAGATCGAGACCGCGCACCGGCGCGAGGTGCCGCTGCGCTCCGGCGGCGCGCTGGTGGTCGACCACACCGAGGCGCTGACCGCCATCGACATCAACTCGGCGCGCGCCACGCACGGCAGCGACATCGAGGAGACGGCCACCCACACCAATCTGGAGGCCTGCGACGAGATCGGCCGCCAGCTGCGGCTGCGGGATCTCGGCGGGCTGATCGTGATCGACTTCATCGACATGATGAAGGCCAGCAACCAGCGCGCGGTGGAAGATCGCCTGCGCGATGCGGTCAAGCACGACCGGGCGCGCATCCAGCTCGGCAAGCTGTCGCGCTTCGGCCTGCTGGAGATGTCGCGCCAGCGCCTGCGCCCATCGCTGAAGGAAACCAGCCACATCACCTGCCCGCGCTGCGAGGGCCAGGGCACCATCCGCAGCGTGGAATCGACGGCGCTGCACGTACTGCGCCTGCTCGAGGACGAGGCGCTCAAGGAACGCACCGGGCGCCTGGAGGTGCAGGTGCCGGTCGCGGTGGCGACCTATCTGTTCAACGAGAAGCGGGATGCGGTGGCGGCGCTTGGCCAGCGCCTCGGCGTGAATCCGATCATCCTGCCCAACGCGGCACTGGAAACCCCGCACTACGAACTGGAACGCACGCGCGTGCAGGACTTGAACAAGCGCCTGCTGGACACGCCAAGCCACGAGCTCTCCCTGGCCGTTCCGCCGCCGGAAGCGGCCGCCGCGCCGGCCGCCCAGCCGGCGCCGACCGCCGCCGTGCAGCGCATGGTGCGCAGCGCCCCGCCGCCGGGTGCCCCGGAGCCCGAGCAGCCGCCGGCCGCACAACCGCAGGCCGGACTGTTCACACGTCTGTGGCGTGCCCTCTCGGGCACACCGGAGCCGGCGCCCGCGCCCGCCGCGCAACCCGCGCGCCCGCGACACCGTCAGCAGCCACCCGCAAGCGCACAGCCGGCTCGTCCGGAGTCGCGCGGCGAACGTGCTCGACAGGGTGCGCAGCCGCCGCGTCAACAGCCCCCGGCAACGCCGCGCCCGCAGCATGGTGGGCGGGATGCCCAACGTGCCGCGTCCGGACCGCGCGAAGCCGCCGCACAGCGCGATGGCGCACCGCGCGATGCACAGCGGGAAGGCCAGCCGCGTGAGGGCCAACGTGAAGGGCAGCAGCGCGAAGGCCAGCCGCGGGAAGCTCAGCGCGAGGGCCGCTCCCGACGCGGTCGACGGGGTGGTCGTGGCCAGGGCGGCGGCGAGCGGAACGTGGCGAACCAGCCGCAAAACGGCAGCGCCGCTCCCGCCCCTGCGCCGGGCGACACCGTTCAGCCGCCGGTCGGCGAACTCGCGGCACCCATCATCGCCGCCGCACCGGCAGCACTGGCACCGGTGCTGGAAAGCGCACCGCTGACCTCGCACGTCGAGGTTGCGTCGCCGCAGACGGAGCCCGCCATGTGGACACGGGACGAGAGCACCGCGGAACCGCCGCCCTCCCCTGCACCGGTCGAGACCATTGTCGAGCTGGCCGCACAGCACGAGCCGTTGACCATCGAAACCGCCCCCGACGTGCCACCGGCCCCGGCGCCGGAGTGGGACTCGATGGTCGAGACCCAGCCTTCCGGGCCCGCGCCAGCGGAGCCAGCGCAGCCGCCCGCCGAGACGCAGGCGTTCGAGCCGCAGCCGCTCGCGGAAGTCGAGGCGTTCGAGCCGCAACCGCCCGCCCCCGCCTGGAACCCGGCGCCCGAGCCAAGCCCATGGGTACAGGTGGAAACGGGCGCTGCGGAGCCGGACGAGCAGGCGCCCACCGAGCAGGACAAGAACACCCAGCACGGGTAGTCCTGGCCCACCCGGCGGCGCTTCCTCGCCGCCGGGTGCTGGGAAAACACTGAAAACCTATACCTGGATTTTTTCAGTCCGCTACGGCGCGGTGCAGGCCCGCGCCACGCTCCATGAATCAATGGCTTGTGCCACTGATTTCTACCGGGGCATCCTGCCCCGGACAGGGCGCACTGAATAAAGCGGCCCTTCCCTGACAGCCCACGCGAGGACCGCCATGCCCTCATTCGATGTCGTCTCCAAGGCCGACCTGCACGAGGTGGCCAACGCGGTCGATCAAACCAACCGCGAGCTCGGCACGCGCTTCGACTTCAAGGACACCGGCGCCAAGGTGGACCTCAAGGAGGCCGTGATGACGGCCGAGGCACCCAGCCGCTTCCAGATCGAACAGCTGCTCGACGTGCTGCGCACGCGCCTGGCCAAACGCGGCGTCGATCTCAAGGCCCTCGATTACGGCAAGGTGGTCGAGGCCGGCCAGCGCGCCACGCAGACCATCACCGTGCGCCAGGGCATCGACGCCGACCACGCCCGCAAGCTGGTCAAGCACATCAAGGACAGCAAGCTCAAGGTGCAGGCCGCCATCCAAGGCGACGAGCTGCGCGTGTCCGGCAAGAGCCGCGACGACCTGCAGGCGGCGATCGCGCTGCTGCGAAAGCTCGACGATTTCGACCTGCCGCTGCAGTACGTAAACTTCCGCGACTGAATCCAGGCAGCACGGCGCACTTCTTGCTATAGCGTCGATCACGGCCGCGCTTCGCAGACGTCGAAGCCCTGTTCGCTCCGGGTGATCCTGCATGACCCAATCGTCCGATCAATGGCGCGTCTGGCCCGGTGCGCCGTACCCGCTCGGCGCGCACTGGGACGGGCGCGGCGTCAACTTCGCGCTGTTCTCGGTGCATGCCGAGCGCGTGGAGCTGTGCCTGTTCGACGCCACCGGCCGGCGCGAGACGGCGCGCGTGGCGCTGCCTGAGTACACCGACGAGGTCTGGCACGGTTACCTGCCGGAAATGGGGCCGGGCCAGCTGTATGGCTACCGCGTGTACGGGCCCTACGACCCCGAACGCGGGCACCGTTTCAACCACCACAAGCTGTTGCTGGACCCCTACGCGCGCCTGCTGCACGGCACCGTGCGCTGGCACGACGCGCTGTATGGCTACCGCGTCGGCGACGCCCGCGCCGACCTGTCGTTCGATAGCCGCGACAGCGCCCGTTACATGCCCAAGTGCGTGGTGGTGGCCAACGCCGGCAACCTGCCACCTACTCCGCGTCCGCGGCAGCCGTGGCGGCGCAGCGTGATCTATGAGCTGCACGCTGGCGGCTACACGCGCCTGCACCCGGACGTACCCGCCCCACTGCGCGGCAGCTTTCGCGGCCTTGCCGAGCCGGCCGTGGTGGCCTACCTCGCCGATCTCGGGGTGACGGCGGTCGAACTGCTGCCCGTTCACGCGCACGTGGACGAGCGGCGCCTGGTCGAGTCGCGCCTCAGCAACTACTGGGGCTACAACACGATCGGCTTTTTTGCGCCGGACAACCGCTTCCTCAGCGGCACCGACCCGGCCGAGTTCCGCCTGCTGGCGCGCGCCCTGCACGAGGCCGGCATCGAGCTGCTGCTGGACGTGGTCTACAACCACACCGCGGAGGGCGGCGAACTCGGCCCGACGCTGAGCTTTCGCGGCATCGACAACGCCGTTTACTACCATGCCGAGCCGGCGGCGCCGCGCCATGTGCGTGACTTCACCGGCTGCGGCAACAGCCTGAATCTGTCCCAGCCACGCGTGCTGCAACTGGTGCTCGACTCCCTGCGCTACTGGGTGCAGCACATGGGCGTCGACGGCTTCCGATTCGATCTCGCCACCACGCTGGCGCGCGAGCAGGCGGACGCCGCTTTCGACCCCGGCTGTGGCTTTTTCGATGCCGTGCGCCAGGACCCGGTGCTTGCCGACGTCAAGCTCATCGCCGAACCGTGGGACCTGGGCCCGGGCGGCTACCGCCTGGGCGGCTTCCCACCCGGCTGGGGCGAGTGGAACGACCGCTACCGCGACACGGTGCGCCGCTTCTGGCGCGGCGACACCGAACAGATTGCGGCGCTCGCCTCGCGCCTGACGGGCTCGAGCGACCTGTTCATCAACCACGGCCGCCGGCCGACCGCGAGCGTGAATTTCATCACCGCGCACGACGGCTTCACCCTGCGCGACCTCGTTTCCTACGAGCACAAGCACAACGCAGCCAACGGCGAGGACAACCGCGACGGCACCGACAACAACCTCAGCTGGAACTGCGGCGTCGAGGGTCCGACCGACGATGCCGCCATCCGCACGCTTCGCCTGCGGCAGATGCGCAACCTGCTGGCGACGCTGATGCTCTCGCAGGGCACGCCGATGCTGCTCGCCGGCGACGAATTCGGCCACTCGCAAGGCGGCAACAACAATGCCTACTGCCAGGACAACCCCATCGGCTGGCCGGACTGGTCACGCCTGGGCGAGCCCGAAGGCGCCGCCCTGCACCGCTATGTGCGCCGGCTGCTGCGGCTGCGCAAACGCCACGGCGTGTTCCGCCGCGACCGGTTCTTCACCGGGCAGGCGATGACCGCGAGCGGCCAGCCGGACATCGTCTGGCTGAACAGCGACGGCACCGAAAAGAACGGCGACGACTGGCAGGCCGAACCGCACCTGCTGGCCTGCGTGCTGGACGGCGAGGCGGGCGTGGAGCACCTCGGCCCGCACGGGGAATCGCGGCGGGACGACAGCTATCTGGTGGCGCTGCATGCCGGCTCGACGCCGACCCTGCTGCGCATGCCGACGCCGCCTCACGGCCTGGCCTGGAAGCGCGTGTTCGACACCAGCAGCGACGACGGCCAGGGCGACGGCGAGATCCTGCCCGCCGGGGCGCAATCCAGCCTGCCGGCGCACTGCGTGCAGGTGTTCCAGCGTCTCGACGTGCTGCCGTGAGCGCGTCCGATCGGCAGTTCCGCTTCGAACTCGACGGCCAGGCGCTGGCCTGCCGTGTGCTGCGGGCCCAGCGGCGGACCTACTCGCTGCGCGTGGGAGCGGACGGCGTGCTTGAACTGCGCGTGCCGCAGCGCCTGCCGGCGCGTCTGTGGCCGGACATCCTGCACCGGCATCGGCGCTGGATTGCCGGGCAGTTGCTGCGCCGTGCCACCACTGAAGCCGACGTGCCCGACTTCGGACCGGGCAGCGGCCAGCGCTATCTTGGCGAGACCTACACGCTGCACCTGGCGGACGGCCGCACGCGGGTGCAGCTGCAAGACGGGCGCCTGCACCTGTGCGTGTCTGCACCGCACGACGCCGGCGCAGTGAGCCAGGCTCTCGACGGCTGGTACCGTCAACAGGCGCAGGCGCTGTTGCCGGGACGCCTGGCCGCACTGTCGGCCAAACTGCCCTGGCTCGCGGGACACGTGCCCCCCACGCGCGTGGCGCGCATGCGCAGCCGCTGGGGCAGCTGCGCCGGCAGCGGGCGCATCACGCTCAATCTGGGGCTCGTGCTGCTCGCGCCGGCGCTGATCGATTACGTGCTGCTGCACGAGCTGTGTCACCTGCGCGAAATGAACCACGGGCCGCGCTTCTACGCCCTGCTCGCGGCGGCGCTTCCGGATCACCAGGCGCGGCGCGTGGCGCTGCGCCACGAACGCCCATGGCGCCCGGTGGGCGCCTGAATTTGTCCTGACCGCACGGTCAGGCGGCCGCCCGCCCTGTGATATAAAGCGTCGGCTCACGCGCCTCGTCGCCGTGGGCGGCACCGCGCTGCCGCGTGCCACCCTCCCCCGGCAGGATGCCGACTCGAAGGGGATTCCCCCCGCGCATGCGCGCGCCGGTCGTGCAACCTGCGCGGGCACGGAATGTCAAAGGCCATGCCGCGCGCGAGCCCTCGGGGCCGGGTGCGCCCATCAACCCCACCCTCCGAGACTCCATGCCAGCCGTGCGCCCGTTGCTCTGGACCCTGCCTGTCGTTGTCATTTCCGCCCTCGGGCTTGCGGCCTGCGGTCAGACGGAGCAAGCGGCGGTGAAGCCGCCAGGCATTCTGATCACCACGGTCGAGGTGGACACGGCCACGGTGGAAACGATCGAAGCCAGCGTCGGGCAGGTGGAAAGCCTGGTCGAACCCGCCGTGGCGGCCGAGGTGGCGGGGCGCGTGCTCAGCGTGAAGGTGGAAGTCGGCGACAAGGTGACCAAGGGTCAACTGCTGGCCGAGATCGACGCCGAGGATTACCGGCTGCGGCAGGGGCAGGCGCAGGCCGAGAGCAACCGCCTGGCAGCCCTGATCGCCCAGCAGCAGCGCCTGGTGGCGCGTTACGAGACGCTCGCCAAGAGCGACTTTTTCGCCAGAAACGCGCTCGACGACGCGCAGGCGCAGCTGAAGGCCCTCGACAGTCAGTTCGCCGCCGCACAGGCCCAGTCGGGCGAGGCGGCGCGCAACCTGGCGCGCGCCCGCGTGCTGGCGCCGGTGGATGGCGGCGTGACGGCGCGGTCGGTGAACCTTGGCGATTACGTGACGGTGGGCGCACCCATCGTGCGCCTGAGCACCGACCGGCTGCTGCGCGTGAGCCTGCCCTACCCGGAGGCGCTGGCCGGGGTGCTGAAGGTGGGACAAGCCGTGCGCCTGCGCTCACCGGCGGCGCCCGACACCGTGATCGAGGCCAGCATCAGCGAGATTCGCCCCAATGTCGGCGAGCAGAACCGGGCCCTGCTGGTGCTGGTGGACCTGCCGAATCCGGGCGCCTGGAAGACCGGCGCCAGCATCGATGGCGAGGTCATCCTCGGCCGCCGCGAGCAGGCTCTGTCGGTGCCGGAAACAGCCGTGGTGCTGCGCCCGGCGGGCCCCACCATTTATGTAATCGAGGGTGACAAGGCGCGCGCGGTCAGGGTTGAGCCCGGCGTGTACCACGACGGCAAGGTCGAGATCCGGTCGGGTGTCGAGCCAGGCGCACGGGTGGCGGTCGACGGCGCCGGCTTCCTGAGCGACGGCGCCGCGGTGCGCGTGCAGGAGGGTGGCGCATGAGCCTGCCGGAACTGTCCATCAACCGGCATGTGCTCGCGTACATGCTCAGCGGCGTGATCGTGCTGTTCGGCCTGGTCGCCTACCGCGAGCTCGGCGTCGACCGCTTCCCCAATGTCGATTTTCCGATCGTGTCGGTGACCACCACCCAGCCGGGTGCCAACCCGGAAGTGATCGACGCCAGCATCACCAACATCATCGAGCGTCAGATCAACAGCGTGCCGGGCATCGACTACATCCAGTCGAGCTCCACGCCCGGCGTGTCGCAGGTGACCATCACCTTCAAGCTGGAAAAGGACATCGACGTCGCCTTCCAGGAGGTGCAGTCCAAGGTCAGCCAGGTGGTGGCGCAGCTGCCGGACGACGCCGACCCGCCGGTGGTGGCCAAGGTCGAGGCCGACGCCACGCCCATCCTGTGGCTGCACATCCTGGGCGATCGCACCCTGCAGCAGCTGAACACCTTCGTCACCAACACGCTGCGCCGGCAGATCGAGACCATCGACGGCGTGGGCGACATCCGCATCGGCGGCCTGCGCCCGCGCAATATCCGCGTCGAGGTGCACCCGGAGCGCCTGAGCGCGCACGGCCTGACCGTGCAGGACCTGCTGGACGCGTTCCGCAACGAGCACCTGCTGCTGCCGGGGGGCTTCGTCACCTCGCGCACGCAGGAGCGGCTGCTCAAGCTCGACGTCGAGTACCACAACCCGCGCGAGCTCCAGAACATGGTCGTCGGCTACCGGGACGGCGCCGAGATCCGGCTGTCCCAGGTGGCCGACGTCATCGACGGCATGGCCGATTACCGGCGCCTGGCCAGGCGCGATGGGCAATCTGTGGTCGGCATGGGCATCGTCAAGGTGAGCGGGGCCAACACGGTGGCCATCGTCGACGAGATCAAGCACCGGCTCGCCAGCGAGATCATCCCGAACATGCCCGCCGGCATCGAGCTCAAGGAAGGCACCGACAACTCGATCTTCATCGTCGAGATGGTGGAGGCGCTACAGGAGCACCTGGTCAGCGGCACGCTGCTGGCGGGTGCCATCGTGCTGCTGTTCCTGCGCAGCTTCCGCGCCACGCTCATCATCGCCGCCGCCATCCCGGTGTCGCTGCTCGGCGCCATCGCGGTCATGTATTTCCTGGATTACACCTTCAACTCCATGACGCTGCTGGCGCTGCTGCTGCTGGTCGGCGTGGTGGTGGACGACGCCATCGTGGTGCTGGAGAACATCCACCGTCACCGCGAGCACATCGACCCCGACCCACACAGCGCCGCCGTCGAGGGCACCCGGCAGGTGATGTTCGCGGTGCTGGCCGCCACCCTGTCGCTGGTGGCCATCTTCGTGCCGGTGGTGTTCATGGGCGGCATGATCGGGCGCTTCTTCAACGCCTTCTCGGTGGTGGTGGTGTTCGGCGTGCTGGTGTCGTGGTTCGTGTCGCTCACGCTGACGCCCATGCTGTGTTCGCGCTACCTGGACGTGAGCCAGCGCCACGGCCGGCTGTATACGGCATTCGGACGCTTCTTCGACGCGCTGGATGGTCTGTACCGGCGGCTGCTGACGGCCGGCCTGCGCCGGCGCTGGGCGGTGGTGGCGGCCACCCTGGTGGTGGTGGCGAGCAGCGTGTTTTTCTTTCGCGCCATCGGCAAGGAGTTCGTGCCGGTGGAGGACGAAAGCCGCTTCATGGTGATCTTCAAGACCCCGCTCGGTTCCAGCGTCGAGTACACCAACTCGCGCCTGCAGATGATCGAGCAGGTGCTGCACGCCGACCCGGAGGTGCTATACGCCTTCGGCGCCATCGGCCTGTTCACCACCGCGCAGGCCAACGAGGGCATGGTGTTCGTCACCATCCGACCGCGTCATGAACGGGACGTGAGCCAGCATGACGTCATCGCCCGCCTGCGCCCGCAGCTCGGCAACCTGCCGGGCGTGCGCGCATTCGCGGTGCCGACGCCGGCCATCGGCGGCCAGCGCGGCGAAACCCTGCAATTCGCCGTGCGCGGGCCGAACCTGCAGAAGGTCGGCGAGTACGCGGTGCAGATGCGCGAGCGCCTGATGCGGATGCCCGGCTTCGGCTTCATCGATCTGGACCTGCTGCTCGACATGCCGCAGCTGCGCTTGCAGGTGGACCGCACGCGCACGGCGGCGCTCGGGCTTTCCAGCCGCGACGTGGCGACGGCTGCCAACGTGCTGGCGGGCGGCATCGACATCGCCAAATGGAACGACGATCCGGGCGACGGCGAGCGCTACGACGTGCGCCTGAAGGCGCCGGACGGCGTGTTCGAGACGCCGGACGACCTGCGCAAGATTTTCCTGCGCGCCGGCAACGGCGAGCTGGTGCGCCTGGATACCGTGGCGCGTTTCATCGAGAGCCCCGGCCCGGCGCGCATCGACCGCTTCGACCTGCAGTACGCGGCGCGCTTCTACAACAACCCGGACATGCCGCTCAACCTGGCCGTGGAGAAGGTTCAGGAGGTGGCCGCCGAGGTGCTGCCGCTCGGCTACTCGATCCGCCTGCTGGGCTCGGCTCGCGAGTTCAGCCAGACCATCGGTTTCGTCACCGTCGCCTTCGTGCTGGCGCTGGTGATGCTCTACATGGTGCTGGCCAGCCAGTTCGACTCCTTCCTGCAGCCGTTCATCATCATGGTGGCGCAGCCGCTGGCCATGGTGGGCGGTCTCGCTTCGCTGTGGCTGGCCGGCCACACCCTGAACATCTACTCGATGATCGGTCTCGTGCTGCTGATCGGTCTGGTGGCCAAGAACTCCATCCTGCTGGTGGACCTGACCAACCAGTTGCGCGCCGAGGGCAAGAGCATCGAAGACGCGCTGCGCGAGGCCTGCCCGGTGCGCCTGCGCCCGGTGCTGATGACCTCGCTGACGGTGATCCTCGCCATGTTGCCGGCGGCGCTCGGGGTGGGCGCCGGGTCCGACACCAACGGCCCGCTGGCGGTGGCGGTGATCGGCGGCATGGTGACCTCCACGCTGCTGACGCTGATCGTCGTGCCCGCGGTGTACTCGCTGGTCGAGAACGGCACGCTGCGCCTGCGCGCGCGCAGGGCCTCCGGCCTGACGAAGACGGCATGAACGGGCATCGTCCGCCGCCGCACCCGCCAGGCGGCCAGCGCTCGCGGCCGCTGCCGGACCAGCAGCCCAAGCCCGCCGCCGAGGATCCGGCGGCGCCGCTGCGGGTGCAGGCCATCCTGGACAGCCCAAGCTACCGCATCGCCGACCAGGACCCGGATTTCCTGAACCTGGACGACACGCGCGGCCTGCGCCTGCACGTCGACTACCTCAAGCCCGAACTGCTGCTGCGCGAGCACGGCATCCGCCACACCATCGTGGTGTTCGGCGGCACGCGCATCCACGAGCCGGCGGCTGCCCGGGCCGACCTGGACGCCTGCCGCGCCGCGCTGGCCGCCGCGCCGCACGACCCCGACCTGGCGCGGCAACTCCAGGTGGCCGAGCGGCGCGCCGCCAAGGCCCGTTATTACGACGTGGCGCGGGAGCTCGGAACGCTGGTCGGCAACGCCGGCGGCGGCCCGCAGGACTGCCGGGTGGTGATCATGACCGGCGGCGGGCCGGGCATCATGGAGGCTGCCAACCGCGGCGCCTTCGATGCCGGCGCCAAGTCGGTCGGGCTCAACATCAGCCTGCCGCGCGAGCAATACCCGAACCCCTACATCACGCCGGAGCTGTGCTTCCGCTTCCACTACTTCGCGCTGCGCAAGCTGCATTTCCTGCAAAGGGCGCGGGCGCTGGTGGCATTTCCCGGCGGCTACGGCACATTCGACGAGCTGTTCGAGACCCTGACGCTGATCCAGACCCGAAAGATTTACCCGGTGCCGGTGGTGCTGGTCGGCGAGAGCTACTGGCGGCGAGCGGTCGACTTCGACTTCCTGGTCGACGAGGGCGTCATCGATCCCGAGGACCGGGACCTGTTCTGGTTCGCCGAGACGGCGACGGACATCTGGGACGGCATCCAGCGCTGGCACGAGGCCAACGGCGGCAGCCTGTTCCCCTGCGCCTGAGTCCGGCGGCCGTCGGGAGCCGTGCGAATGGCGCCTTCTCAGCGCGATCCGGTGGTCACCATGCGCTTGGGCAAGCCTCTGCGGTAGGACCACCAGACCGCGACGGTGAGCAGCAGAATGCCGACGGCCAGGGCCAGCCACACGCCGGTGTGGTTCTGTTCCCAGCCGAATATCTCCGCAATCACGCTCTTGACCTGCAGCAGCGAGATCACCGCCAGCAGCATTTGAATGACCGTCTCACCACCCTTGCGCTGGTGCTCGCGCGCAATGTCGATCTGGCTTTTCAGCTGATCCAGCTTCGCCTGCACGGCGCTGCGCCGGGCATTCGCACCGCGGCACTCGCTGCCGGCGTCGAACAATGACCGCTCCGTGACGTAGTTGAAAACGTTGGGCAGGTACAGCGCGTTGAGGTGGGTATCGGCGTCGAACCAGGCATCCTCGAGGCTGCCCAGGCCCGGCTTCTTGCTGGTGAGCGCGGTGGCGATGCCGCGCTCGGCCCGGTCCACCAGGGCCTCGTTGTAGATCAGGGCGGCATGGGGCAGGAGCAGGTAGGGACTGATGCCGATGGTGTCCCAGCACGCGCCCATGGCGCGGTCGTCATCGGCGACGCTGATCAGCGTGCGGCGATGGATGCGCAGGAACGACGACGCCGCGGCGAAGGTCGGCTCGAGCGTGTCGAGGGCCTCCTCGTCGTCGATCTGGTCGAAGTCGAAGATGCCGGTGACGATGCCACAGTAGGCCAGGATCTGCCGTCGCTGCACGCAGTCGGCACGCATCCACCTTCTGAGCGTTTGGGCGTCGTCCTTGCCCTCCGGCTCGCGGGCTCCACGCAGCACATCGAATACGTTCTGGCGGGGTTCGCTGCCGGCTTGCGCGGCGCCATCCTGGTCACCGATCAGCAGTTGCAGCGTGCCGCCCGTCAGTTCGGGATCATGGTTCGCCTGCAGGGGCAACCCGAGCCGCCGCGGCAGCTCGGCAACCAGACACCCCACCGCGCCATCCTCCAATCGGAAGCGGATTTTCCGATCGAGGCCGGTGCGCTCGGTGCGCCCGTCGTAGAGGTGGATCAGCATGATCAGCTCGTACTCGCTGAAGGCCTCGTCCTCGCGCGGCGTGATCACCAGATGCCAGATGCGCCGACCGCAGGCGGCAAAACGCGTCGAGCTGACCAGAAGCTCGGCCCGGCGCTGCGGATTCTTGACCCGCAGTTCCGGCGTGCGGCCTTCCGAGTGGTAGCTGAAACGGTCCGGATACTCGATGACGATCGGCCGCCGGTGCAGCAATTTCCCCGACGGCTGTGGGCCGGTGGGCGGGGCCTCGGTGTCGCTGGCAAAGGGCGCCGGCTGCTGAAACCGGTACGCCAGCAGGTCGAGTTCCATCGAGGCAAAGGCACTGTCGTTCCGGTAGGCCGCCGTGCCGGTTGGCGCGGCCGGTCCATCGACGTAATGCAGGCAGACCGCGGCCCGCGCAAGGGACAGCGTGGGGTTGTCGGGCCCGGGCGGGCGGGTGCAATCCGTCATGGTCGGCTCGCGGTTGGGGTGGTGTCGACGTCAGGACGCGCGCGGCGCCAGGAGCATTTTGGCGCCATCCAGTGCCCGTTCCATGGCCCGAAAATCGGCATCCGTGGCCGGCTCGGCGATCCCCAGCGCGCGATAGAACTCGTGCAGGAAATCCCGCACCACGCTGCCCGCGATGGGGCCGGTCGGCGGGTAGAAGGCGAGCAGCAGCAGGTGCCGGCACGGTCCGTCGCCGCCTTCGAGCGCCGGCTGTACGTAGGGTATGTCGATCCGCCGTGCGCCCAGGCGCGCCAGCGCCGTCAGGCGCTCGCGCGGCGGCATCGCGGCATCGCCCCTCGCGCCGACCCGGTCCGGGTCTTCCGCCTCGGCGAATACGCCGCGAAGCTCCGCGCCGTGCGCGCGGGCGTCCTGCTGCAGCCGCTGCAGCGCACCGCGCACGAGCTGCCGGCCGAGCCCGCGGCGGCGTCCGTCGGGAGCCACCACCAGATACGTGAGCAGACCACAGCGGCTGTCCCGGTAATACTCGAAGGCGATGCCGCCGAGCAGGTGCCCTTCCTGGCCATCGACGGCCACCAGCAGGTGCATGCGGGGCTGCGGCGGCGGCAGGTCCCCATACAGCCGCGGCGGCCACTGCGCCGGATCCTCACGCTCGGCCGGGTCGGTGAACGTGCGCCGGTACAACGCCTCGAAGGCGGCCAGCAGCGCCGGGTTTGGCTGTTCTCGCAGGTCGGTCAACAGTGGGCTGGGCATGGGGTGCGTGCGTTCCGGAAAGTGGTCTCTTCGGGTGGCGTCACGGCCGCCCGCGCGGCATTCAGGCGTCCGCCTCCGCGGCCCAGCCACCACCAAGCGCCTTGAACAAGGTCGCTGCGGCCGCGCGACTGTCACGCGCCGCGGCCGTCTGGTCGAGCTGCGCCGTCAGCAGGCTGCGCTGGGCGTCGAGCACGGTCAGGTACAGGCCGCGCCCGCTGCGGTACTGCAACTGCGCCAGGGCGAGCGCGCGGGTAAGGGCGCGCACCGCGTCGGTCTGTGCCTGTTCCCGGGCCTGCGCTTCGCGCAGCGTGGTGAGTGCATCGCGCACTTCGCCGAACGCCGTCTGCACGGTCTGCCGGTACAGTAGTTCGGCCTGCACGCTGCGCGCCCGGGCACCTTCAACCTGCGCCCTGACGCGCCCGAAATCGAGCAGCGGCGCCACCAGCGAGCTGCCGAGCGACCAGCTTTGCGCGGGCCCGGTGAACAGATCCCCGACCCGCAGCGCGTCGCTGCCGATCAGCGCGGACAGACTGATGCGCGGAAACCACAGGGCACGCGCGGCGCCGATGTCGGCGTTCGCGGCGCGCAGCGCCGCCTCGGCGGCGCGGATGTCGGGCCGGCGCTGCAGCAGCTCGCTCGGCAGCACGCGCGGCAGCGCCCCCGGCAGTGCGCTGGCGGCAAGCTGCGGCGGCGCTTGAGTTTCGATCAGCGATCGCGGCGTCGCCCCCGTCAGCACGGCCAGCGCGGTTTCACCGCGGCCCAGGGCGTCGCGCAGGCTCGCCGCCAGCGCCTGCGTGCTGGCGAGTTCCGCCTGTGCCTGGCGCAGCGTGAGCTCGGTGTCGGCACCCAGACGCAGGCGCGCCTCCTGAACGCGCAGCGCCTCCTGGCGCGCCTCGACGGTGGCGTCGGTGATGGCGAGCTGGCGCTGGGCGTTGCGCACGTCGAGGTAGGCGCTGACCACGTCGGTGATCACCGTCAGGCGCAGCGCCTCGGCGGTGTAGGCGGAATCGAACAGGCGCGCACGGGCGGCGTCGGTGGCGCTGCGCAGGCGACCGAACAGGTCGAGCTCGTAACCGAGCACGCCCGCGACGCTGTAGAGCGTCCGTACGTCGCCGCCGGTGCCCGAAGCGCCGCGCTGGCGCGAGGCATCCGCCTGCACGTCCAGGGTCGGCCACTGCTCGGCACGGCTGCCGGCGAGCTGCGCGCGCGCTTCCTCCACCCGCGCCGTGGCGAGCGCGAGGTCAAGGTTGGCGTCGAGCGCCTGCGCGACCAGGCGGTCGAGTTCCGGGTCGCCAAACTGCGTCCACCAGTCGGCCGGCAGGCGCGCCGTGGCGGCATCAAGGGCGGCGTCGTTCCAGCCGGCCGGCAGATCGGCCGCCGGCGGCGCGCGGTGCGGCGCCAGCGAACAGGCGCCCAGCGTGGCCGCCAGCACAAGGCCGGCGGCCCGCCTCACAAGGGCGCACGATGCGAATCGGGGTTTCAGCTCAGCTGCCCAGCAAGGCGCTGTGCCGGCGCGCGTACAAAAAGTACACGACCACGCCGAGCACCATCCAGATCACGAACCGCCACAGGGTGACCGCCTCCAGGCTCGCGATCAGGTAACCGCACGACAGGATGGCAAGAATGGGCGTCCACGGCATGAACGGCGTGCGAAACGGCCGGTGCAGGTCCGGCTGCGCGCGGCGCAGATAGAGCACCGCCACCGACACCATCACGAAGGCGGCGAGCGTGCCGACGTTGACCAGTGACGCCACCTCGTGGATGGGCAACACGCCGGCGGCGATGGCGATCAGCAGACCGGTCGCCAGGGTGGTGCGCGCCGGGGTGCGAAAGCGCGGGTGCACCTCGCTGAACATCGGCGGCAACAGGCCATCGCGCGACATGGCGTAGAACACCCGCGTCTGGCCGTACATCATCACCAGCAGCACCGATGTCAGGCCCGCCACCGCGCCGACGGCCGTGGCGCCGGCGGCGAAGCGTTCGCCCACCTGCGCGAGGGCAAACGCGATCGGGTCGGACACGTTCAGCGTGGCATACGGCGCGATGCCGGTCAGCACCACGGTGACGGCGATGTAGATCAGCGTGCACACCACCAGCGAGGCGATGATGCCGATCGGCATGTCGCGCTGCGGATTGCGGGCTTCCTCGGCGGCAGTGGAGACGGCGTCGAAGCCTATATAGGCAAAGAAGATCAGGCCGGCACCGGCCATCACGCCCGACCAGCCGAACGGCATGAACGGCTCCCAGTTGACCGGCTGCACGTGCGGCACGGCGGCAATCAGGAAGATGCCGATCACGGCCACCTTCACGATCACGATCACCGCGTTGGCAACGCTCGTCTGACGCACGCCGATCGCCAGCACCATGCTGATCAGCAACATCACGGAAAATGCCGGCAGATTGATGATGCCGCCGTCACCCGGCGCATGGGTCAGCGCGGCCGGCAGGTTGATGCCGATCCCCTGCAACAGGCGCAGGAAGTAGCCCGACCAGCCGATGGCCACTGTGGCGCAGGCAAGCGCGTATTCGAGGATCAGATCCCAGCCGATGATCCACGCCGGCAGCTGGCCGAGCGTGACGTAGGTATACGTGTAGGCGCTGCCGGACAGCGGCACCGTGGAGGCGAATTCCGCATACACCAGCGCCGCGAAACCGCAGGCGAACGCCCCCATCACGAACGACAGCGACAGCGCCGGGCCGGCCTTGGTGGCCGCCGCCACGCCGGTGAGCACGAAGATGCCCGCGCCGATGATCGCGCCGATGCCGAGCAGCGTGAGGTCCAGACCCGACAGGTGGCGCGCCAGACCGTGTTCCGCACCCGCTGCGGCCTGCTCGATCGATTTCTTCTTGAACACGCTGTGCTGCATTGCTGCTGTTCCCTGACTGAAGAATGAAACTGAACCTGGCGCGGCAGCCGGGCGCATCCGCCTCCGCCACACGCAACAAGCGCCGGTGCGGCGACAAGTATGGGGTCGCCAGCGCCCCGGCCCCAACCGCGCGTCCAGGCCGACACCAACAGGCCAAGCAACCCGCATGCCCGAGCCGCGCGCCACGGCGCCCGCGGCCCGATCAGTCCACCAGCCGGGCGAACACCTCGCCCACCTCGCCCAGGTGCTCCAGCGCCAGCACTTCGAGCCCGGCAATGGGTTTGCGTGGCGCGTTCAGCTTGCCGACCACGGCGCGCCGGAAACCGAGCTTGGCCGCCTCGTGCAGGCGCTCCTGGCCGCCGCGGACCGGGCGCACCTCCCCGGCGAGACCGACTTCACCGAAGCTCAGCGCGTCCACCGGCAAGGGGCGGTCGCGCAGACTCGACAGCGCCGCCAGCAGCACCGGCAGATCCGTGGCGGTTTCCGTCACCTTGAGCCCGCCGACCAGGTTCACGTACACGTCCTGGTCGAACAGCACCACGCCGGCGTGGCGGTGCAGCACCGCCAGCAGCATGGCCAGACGCGAGCCGTCCATGCCGAGCGCGAGCCGCCGCGGGTTGCCGAGCGGGCTCGATTCCACCAGCGCCTGCACCTCGAGCAGCAGCGGTCGGGTGCCCTCGAGCGTCGCCATGGTGATGCTGCCGGCCACCGGGCGCGCGTGGCGGGTGAGGAAGATCGCCGACGGGTTGCTGACTTCCTTGAGGCCGGCCTCGGTCATGGCGAACACGCCGAGCTCGTTGACCGAGCCGAAACGGTTCTTGAACGCCCTGACCACGCGATAGGCACTCGAGCTGTCGCCCTCGAAATAGAGCACCGTGTCGACGATGTGCTCGAGCACGCGCGGCCCGGCCAGCGCGCCTTCCTTGGTCACGTGGCCGGCGATCAGCACGCTGGTGCCGCTGGTCTTGGCCAGCCGCGTCAGGCGCGCCGCGCACTCGCGCACCTGCGCCACCGAGCCGGCCGCCGAGGCGACGGTTTCCGCCACCAGGGTCTGGATCGAGTCCACCACCAGCACGGCACAGTCGGCGGCGGCGTCCAGAATCGCTTCGAGGCGCGCGTCGATCAGCAGCGGCAGGTCGGCGTCGCCGAGTTGCAGGCGCTGCGCGCGGGCGGCGATCTGCGCTGCCGATTCCTCGCCACTGGCGTACAGGACGCGCGTCGTCTGCGCCAGCCGGGCCAGCGTCTGGAGCAGCAGGGTCGACTTGCCGATGCCGGGATCGCCGCCCAGCAGCACCACCGAGCCCGGCACGAGCCCCCCGCCGAGCACACGGTCGAGCTCGGCCGAGCCGGTCGCCAGACGCGCCGGCGCGCCGGCCGTGGCTTCGCGCAGATGGGTGACGGCGCGCTCGCCGGTCCAGCCGGCGCTGGCCGGCCGCGCGGCGCGCGGCGCGGCGGCGGTGTGCTCGGCGAGGCTGTTCCAGGCACCGCAGGTGGTGCACTGGCCGGCCCACTGGGCGAACAGCGCGCCGCACTCGGCGCAGCGGTACTGATTGCGGTCGCGGGCCACTGCGGGTGGTCAGCCGGCCGCTGGCGGGCGGTCAGTCGCCATAGCCGCGGTAGTCCTGCGCCAGGTCCTCGAAGCGCGTGTAGGCGCCCAGGAATGCCAGGAAAAGGTGCCCGATCGGGCCGTTGCGCTGCTTGGCGATGATGATCTCGGCCTTGCCCTTGTCCGGGCTGTCCTCGTTGTAGACCTCATCGCGGTAGATGAACAGGATCACGTCGGCGTCCTGCTCGATGGCGCCCGACTCGCGCAGGTCGGACATCACCGGGCGCTTGTTGGGGCGGGTCTCCAGCGAGCGGTTCAGCTGCGACAGGGCGATCACCGGCACCGACAGTTCCTTGGCCAGCGCCTTGAGCGAGCGCGAGATGTCGGAAATTTCCAGCGTGCGGTTGTCGCCGGCACCCGGCGACTGCATGAGCTGCAGGTAATCGACCACGATCAGGCCAAGACCATGCTGGCGCTTCAGGCGCCGGGCGCGGGCGCGCAGCTCGAGCGGCGTCAGCGCCGGCGTGTCGTCGATGAAGATGTTGGCCTCGCCGAGCAGGGTCACCGCCGAGGTGACGCGCGGCCAGTCGTCGTCGTGCAGCTGGCCGGTGCGCACGCGGTGGGCGTCGACCCGCCCCAGCGAGGAGATCATGCGCAGCGCCAGCTGCTCGGCCGGCATTTCCATGCTGAACACCGCCACCGGCTGGCGCGCGCGGATGGCGACGCTCTCGACCATATTCATGGCGAACGAGGTCTTGCCCATGGACGGGCGGCCGGCAACGATGATCATCTCGGCCGCGTGCAGGCCGGAGGTCATGCGGTCGAGGTCGGCAAAGCCGCTCGACACGCCGGTCAGCGCGGTGCCGGACCGATACAGCGCGTCGAGGCGCTCCACCACGTTCGGCAGCAGGTCCTTGATGGCGGCGAAGCCAGCCCGCGCACGCGTGCCGCGCTCGGCGATCTCGAACACCTGCGCCTCGGCGGCGTCGAGCAGCTCGGGCACCGAGCGGCCGGCCGGGTGAAAGCCGCTGTCGGCAATGTTGCTGCCGACGCTGATCAGGTGCCGGGCGATGGCCCGTTCGCGCACGATGTCGGCGTAAGCGCCGATGTTGGCGGCGCTCACCACGCCGCTGGCGATGAGCCCCAGATACGCCATGCCACCGGCGCGGTCGAGCGCGCCGGTCTGTTCCAGATCCTCGGCGACCGTGATCAGGTCACAGGGGCGCTGCTGGTCATAGACGCGCCGGATCGCCTGGTAGATGAGGCGATGATCCTGGCGGTAGAAGTCGTCCTCGACCAGCCGGTCGGAGACCAGGTCCCAGGCCGAACCTTCCAGCAGCAGCCCACCGAGAACCGACTGCTCGGCCTCGATGGAATGCGGAGGAACCTTAAGTGCGCCCGGGTCGGCCACGAGACGGCCTTGGGCCGGTCAGGAAGCGAATTACTCCGCGACCACGGCGACCGTGACCTGCACGGTCAGGTCGGCGTGCAGATTCACGTCGAGCGGGAAGGTGCCGAGCGTACGGATGGCGCCCTCGGGCAGGTTCAGCTCCTGGCGATCCACGGCATGCCCGGCGGCGGTCAGCGCGGTGGCGATCTCGCGCGTGGTCACCGACCCGAACAGGCGGCCACCCTCGCCCGCCTTGTGGGCCAGCGTGACGGTCACGTCCTGCAAGGCGGCGGCCCGCGCCTGCGCCTTGGCCAGCGCGTCGGCGGCAGCCTTCTCGATGCCGGCGCGCTGCTCCTCGAAGCGGGCGATGTTTTCCGGCGAGGCGAACACGGCCTTGCCAGTCGGCAGCAGGTAGTTGCGACCGTAACCACCCTTGACATCGACCCGGTCACCCACGTTGCCGAGGTACCGAATCTTTTCCATCAGAATCACTTGCATGACCGCAGCTCCACGCTGTTGATATGAACCTGTCCGGCGTCAGACCGCGCCGGCCTGCCCGCTGCGCTCAGCGCAGCGGGCGACTCCTGAAATCCGCCCAATTATCCACCAGCCCCAGCACCAGCAGCAGCGCGCCGATCTGGGGCGTCGCCACCACCAGCAGGACATAAACCACCCACGGCAGACGTGGCCACCAGCCGCGCCGCGCCGTCTCGCCGTGCACCAGCGCGAGCCCCTGCAGCAGGGCCGGCACGGCGCACACCAGCGCCAGCTCGACCGCAAGGCCGCCTGCCGCCATGCGCCAGGCAAAGGCCGCGGCCAGCACCGCCAGCAGCAAACCGGCGTACGCGCGCCCGAAGCGCAGCGCGCGAAACTCCTGCGCAAACGCGCCCGGCCGTCGCAAGCGCGCCTGCAAACTGCGCGCCAGACACAGTCCGCCGCTCCACGCCGTCAGCAAGACCAGCGCCAGCAGGCCGCCCGTCAGCTGCAACATCACACCCAGCGCGGCGTCGAGTTCGTCAACCGGCGTGTTCGGGCTGAAGCGCCGCAGGTTCTCGACCAGCGCGGCACGAGCCTCCGGCTGCCCCTCCGGCAGGCCAACCTGGTGGACCACCACCACGAGCAGCGCCGCGAGGCCGGTGAGCGCCAGCAGCGCCAGCGGCAGGCTGCGCGAAACCCGCAGCATCCAGCCCGCAAGCAGCCCCGGCAACCACGCAAACAACAGC
>JBMOQH010000020.1:0-26127 GCA_049322795.1 Pseudomonadota bacterium
CCGATGCTGATCCTGGGCGCCATGATGCGAAAGCTGCTGTGCGTCGCCTACGGCGTGCTGCGCTCCGGACGGCCGTTCGACCCCAGCTTGCATTCGGTGGCCGGATAACAGTATCTACGCGGGCTCATCGCATCTACGCGGCGCCCCGCCCCGCCGTGGGTAGGGTGGGCAAAGCGCAGCGTGCCCACGCGCGGAGAGGGCAAATACCGGCGGTGTTGAGCGCAAGTCGAAGCCGCGTGGGGACGGCCTGACGGCCTTTCCCCACCCTACCGCTCGCTTTCCCCACCCCGCTCGCGAACGTACGATAACGAGGTTGGGCGTTACGGCGAGCACAGACGAATACCTTCGACTAACAACCGAGTGAGCGCACTCGCCAACCAAGCGTGAAGCGCATCGAAGGTCTCCAAGTCTCCTTCGACCATTGGCGTGCTAGAAGTTGCTGCAAACTGGAGTGCCCTCGCTGGTGGTGGTTCGCTTCCTATTGCGCCGAAGATCACCTGCGGAAGGTTTGACCGGTGGCTCATACGGTTGCGAAGGTCAACCCACATCTTCCACTCCAAGGAAGTACATAGCGCGGAAAGCGCTTCCGCTAGCCGGGTTCCTTTCGGCATTGGTGATACCCACGCGAGTAATCTCTTCGGGCTACACACTCGCTGTTCATCGGCCCCGAATCTAATCGCTAGCACATCGGTGTGGCTCGACAGCGCCGCAAGTGCATACGCCAGACTGTCAATGCATGAAACACCTGCGGCGAACATTCCGAAAAGCGCTCGTTCTCGCAGATAGATACCCTCGTGATTTACGGCCACGCCCTCTGCTTCCCACGAGTGCTTGTAGTAGAGCCAATGTTCCGATGACGCACGGTAGCGCCACCCGATTAGATTCGACGCGCCGCCAAATTCTCGCCACTCTAGCCCTTTGCCATCACGCAGCAGCACCTTTCAAGCGGCCGCCATGAATGCGGTAAGTTCGTCCACCGGAAAGTCGTCCGGTACATCAATGCAGTACTCGGCGCAGTAGCGCATGGTCATGACGCCCCAGGAGAAGTAGACAGGTCAGCCCGCGTAGCATCATCAAGCGCATCGCACTCCCTGTTGTGCACTGCCGCCAAGCCCGCCAGCCGCGCGTTCACCACACAACACGGCACGACATGGATTGCCAGCCTCAACCGGCGTTGCCCTGAATCGCCTCCTGCCCCTCCAACACCGCCCATTCGTCATCGTCAAACAGCCGCCCGCGGCTGTGGAAGCGCAGTCCTTCCGGTCCCTCCAGCGAGAACATGCCGCCGCGGCCGGGGACGGCGTCGATGATGATCTGGGTGTGTTTCCAGTATTCGTACTGGGCGGCGCCGATGTGGAAGGGCTGGCCGCCGATGTCGCCGAGGTACACGTCCTGGGCGCCGATGATGAGGTCGCCGCGCGGGTAGCACATGGGCGAGCTGCCGTCGCAGCAGCCGCCGGACTGGTGAAACATCAGTGGCCCGTGGCGGGCCACCAGGCGTTCGATGAGGGCGAGCGCCGCGTCGGTGGCCACCACGCGCGGCGGAGCCTTGGCGGTGCCCATCATCGAATACGCGCCAAGCAGGGGCGTTCGCGGATCAGGCGTGCAGGTGCCTGATCCGGCGGAGCCGGGTTCGGGCCCGTGCCGAACCCGGCGAGTCTGAAAAAGCCCAGCGATGGGTTTTTCAGACCCTTCATCAGAAGAACCCCAGCGCCTGTTCGCTGTAGCTGACCAGCACGTTCTTGGTCTGCTGGTAGTGGGCGAGCATCATCTTGTGGCATTCGCGGCCGATGCCGGACTGCTTGTAGCCGCCGAACGCGGCGTGGGCAGGGTACAGGTGATAGGCATTGACCCACACGCGGCCGGACTGGATGCCGCGCGCCATGCGGTGACACAGGTTCTGCTCGCGCGACCACACGGCGGCGCCGAGGCCGTACAGGGTGTCGTTGGCGATGGCCAGCGCATCGTCCTCGTCCTTGAAGGTGGCAACGGAGACCACGGGGCCGAAGATTTCCTCCTGGAAAATGCGCATGCGGTTGTGGCCTTTGAACACGGTCGGCTCGACGTAATAGCCGCCGGCGTGATCGCCCTCGGCCTTGCGCTGCGCGCCGCCGGCCAGCAGCTGCGCGCCTTCCTGCTTGCCGATGTCGATGTAGGACAGGATTTTTTCGAGCTGCTCGGGCGAGGACTGGGCGCCGATCATGGTGTCGGTGTCGAGCGGATCGCCGGCGCGGATGGCCGCCACGCGCTTGAGCGCCCGTTCCATGAAGCGCTCGTAGAGCGATTCCTGGATCAGCGCGCGCGACGGGCAGGTGCACACCTCGCCCTGATTGAGGGCGAACATGGCGAAGCCTTCGAGCGCCTTGTCGAAAAAGGCGTCGTCGCGGGCGCCGACGTCGTCGAAGAAGATGTTGGGCGACTTGCCGCCGAGTTCCAGCGTCACCGGGATGAGGTTGGCGGACGCGTACTGCATGATCAGCCGCCCGGTGGTGGTCTCGCCGGTAAACGCGATCTTGGCGATGCGCGGGCTGGACGCCAGCGGCTTGCCGGCCTCGACGCCGAAGCCGTTGACCACGTTGATCACGCCCGGCGGCAACAGGTCCTGCAGCAGTTCCATCAGCACCAGGATGGATACCGGCGTCTGTTCGGCCGGCTTCAGGACCACGCAGTTGCCGGCCGCCAGCGCCGGCGCCAGCTTCCACACCGCCATCAGCAGCGGGAAGTTCCACGGGATGATCTGCCCGACCACGCCGAGCGGCTCGTGGAAGTGGTAGGCAACGGTGTCGGCGTCGATCTGCGACAGGGCGCCTTCCTGCGCACGCAGCACGCCGGCGAAGTAGCGCCAGTGATCCACCGCCAGCGGCAGGTCGGCGGCCAGGCTCTCGCGGATCGGCTTGCCGTTGTCCCAGGTCTCGGCCACGGCCAACGCTTCGAGGTTCTGCTCCATGCGGTCGGCAATCTTCAGCAGCAGCGCCGCGCGGTCGGCGGGGGCGGTTTTGCCCCAGGCGGTCTTGGCGGCGTGGGCGGCGTCGAGCGCGCGCTCGATGTCGGCGGCGTTCGAGCGCGGAATCTCGCAGTAGTTCTGGCCGGTGACGGGCGTGATGTTGTCGAAGTATTCGCCCGACGCGGGGGCGACCCACTGGCCGCCGATGAAGTTGGCGTAGCGGGATTTCAACGTGACCTTGGCACCGGTGGTGCCGGGGGCGGCGTAACGCATGGCGGACTCCTCCTGCGGATGGGGCGGGGTATGCTGCGCCCGCCATCTTAAACCGCCGTCACCGACCCCACCGGAGGCCGCATGAAACGCCTGCTGACCGCCCTGCTGCTGCTGTTCCTGCCGGCCGTGACCCACGCCGCCGAAGCGCCCGAAATCGGCGCCCCGGCGCCGGCCTTCAGCCTGCCGGATCAGGCCGGCAAGACGCACTCGCTGTCCGACTATGCCGGCCGCTGGCTGGTGCTGTACTTCTATCCCAAGGACGACACGCCCGGCTGCACCACCGAGGCGTGCAACTTTCGCGACGACATCGTGCGCATCCGCCGGCTGGGCGCGGAGGTGGTCGGCGTGAGCGTGGACGACGTGGCCTCGCACGCGGACTTCGCCGAAAAGCACAGCCTGCCGTTCCCGCTGCTGGCGGACACGGACGGCGCGGTGGCGGCGTCCTACGGCGCGCTGCGCGACCTCAAGGTCATGAAGATGGCCCGGCGCGTGACCTTCATCATCGACCCGCAAGGCCGCGTGGCCCACCGGTATCTGGACGTGGATCCGGACACGCACGCGGCCGAGGTGGTGGCCGATCTCGAGCGCCTGCAAAAGGCCGGCAACTGACCCAAGCCCCTGCCGTGGCGCGCCCGGAACCGCGCGGTTAAGCTTGGCCGCCCGGCGCCCCGCCGGCATTCCAATGACATGCGATCGCCCGAGGAGACGACGATGCAAGGCCTGATCATGAACTACCCGCTGACGCTGACTGCCATCCTGCAGCGGGCGAGGGATTTGTTCGCCGACGGCGAAATCGTCACCCGCGAGCCGGGCGGCATGCACCGCTACACCTACGGCGATTTCTACCAGCGCGTGCTGCGCCTGATGGGGGCGCTGAAGGCCGCTGGCGTGAAGCCCGGCGACCGCATCGCCACCTTCGCCTGGAACCGCTACCAGCACATGGAGCTGTACTTCGCCGTGCCGTGCCTGGGCGCGGTGCTGCACACGCTGAACATTCGGCTTTCCACCGACCAGCTCACCTATCTGGTCAACCACGCCGAAGACCGCATGATCTTCGTCGACGAGTCCCTCGCCGACCAGCTGGCCCCGCTGCAGGAGCATTGCAAGGGCGTCGAGCGCTTCGTGGTGATGCGCGAGGGGGGCAGCGGGACCTTCGGCCTGCGCGGCGAGACCGAGTACGAGGATTTTCTGGCCGCCGCCACGCCTGTCACGGAACTGCCGGAGCTCGACGAGGACACCGCCTGCGCCATCTGCTACACCTCCGGCACCACCGGCAACCCCAAGGGCGCGCTGTACAGCCACCGCGCGCTGTACCTGCACAGCATGGTCGTCGGCCAGGCGGACGTGATGGGCTTCTCGCAGCAGGACAGCGCGCTGGTATTCGTGCCCATGTTCCACGTCAACGCCTGGGGACTGCCGTTCGCCGGGGTGATGTTCGGCGGCAAGCTGGTGTTCCCGGGCAGGAACCCGCAGGCCGCCGACGTGGTGGACCTTATCCGCGGCGAGGAAGTCACCTTCGCCGCCGGCGTGCCGACCATCTGGATGATGATCGACCAGTACCTGCAGCAGCACGGCGGGGACCTGAAACCGTTGCAGCGCATCGCCTGCGGCGGCTCGGCCGTGCCGGCGCCCCTGATGACCGCCTACGACGAGCGCTACGGCGTGCCCATCATCCAGCTGTGGGGCATGACGGAACTGTCCCCGCTGGGCACCGTGTCGCGCCTCAAGCGGAGCGCGCGCAACGCGCCGGCGGCAGAAAAATACGCCGCGCGCCTGAAGGCCGGCATCCCGGTGCCGGGCATCGAGATGCGCATCGAGGGCCCGGACGGCGAAATCCTGCCGCGCGACGGGCAGAGCATCGGCGAGCTTGTGGTGCGCGGGCCGTGGGTGATCAGCAACTATTTCAAGATGGAGGGCTCGGGCAAGTCCTTCACGCCGGACGGCTGGTTCAAGACCGGCGACGTGGCGGCGCTCGACGCCGACGGCTACATGCGCATCGCCGACCGGGTGAAGGACCTGATCAAGTCCGGCGGCGAGTGGATTTCCAGCGTGGACATGGAAAACGCGCTCATGGCCCACCCGGCGGTGGCCGAGGCGGCCGTGGTGGCGCGACCGGACTCGAAATGGGACGAGCGGCCGGTGGCCTTCCTGGTGCCGCGGCCGGGCCGCGAGGGCGAGCTGACGCCGGACGCCGTGCAGGCGTTCCTGGGCGCCAACGGCGACTTCGCCAAGTGGCAGATTCCGTACACCGAGGACGTGCACCTGATCGACGCCATTCCGCGCACGTCGGTCGGCAAGTTCGACAAGAAGGTGCTGCGCCGGCGCTGGGAGTAGGGCGCGATCAGGCGCCGCCGGCTGGAGAGACGCTGAATCGATCAGCGCATCCCGTGCGGGGCAGGATGCCCCGGCGTGAAGCAGGCAAGGCGTGCTTGATTCACGAAGCCCGTCGCGGGCATGGTCCGCGACGAGGCGAGCTGAAAAAGTCCATGGATGGAATTTTTCAGCGTCTCCCTAACAGGTAGGCCGCGGTCAGGTTGTCGTACAGCGCGCAGCCGGTGCTGATGAACAGCCGCGGCTCGCCGGCTGCGGCAGGCGGCGGTTGGGCGAGCAGCGCCAGCAAATCGGGCGGCGGGGCGTTGTCGATCAGGCCGCGCGCACGCCAGGCGCGCAGATCGCCGTAATTCACGGCGTCGACGGAATCGACCCACAGCGCGGCCTTGCCGGCCCAGGCGTCGGCGAGCTCCCGCTGGCCGGCGGCATCGGCGCCAAGACTCAGCACCACCGGGGATGAATCCGGCGGCGGGGCGCAAAAGGCCTGCTCGCTGGTGGTGGCCAGCAGCCAGGCATCGCAGTCGGGATCGGCCCCCGGCACGGCCCGGCAGGGCAGCCCGGCTTCGCCGAGGGCGTGCGCGGTGGCGCGCGCCCGCGCGGAGTCGGTATCGATGAGGTCGATCCACTCCAGCGGCAGCGCGGCGGCGCAGCAAATCGCCGCGTAGTAGCCCACCCGGCCGGCGCCGACGATGGCGATGTGCCGCGCCCGTGGCGCCAGTGCCGCCAGCGCCAGCGCGGCGACCAGCCCGGTGCGCGCGGACGACAGCAGGCAGGCCTCGAAGCGGTCGGTGACGTCCTGCTCCGCGGCATCGAGCACCAACAGCTCGCCGACCGTGATCTGCCCCGGCAACCGGCGCTGCGCGCGGTTGGTGCCGATGATCTTGACCGTCTTGAGCGTGCCGCGCGGGCCGCGCACCACGCACGGCATGAGGCGGAAATCGCCGCCGTCCGGGTCGTCCAGCACCAGCTTGGCGGGCATCTGCAGCTGCGCGCGGCCGGCGGCAAGATCGCCCAGATAGCGCCGTGCGAAGGCGAGATAAGCGCCCGGGTCGTCCGTCAGGCAGCGATGGACCGTGGCCTCGTCCCACAGGCGGCAGGATGCGGCGTGCGGCCGCAGCGCCGCCGGCAGCGGTATGCCTTCATCCATCCAGCTTCATCACGCGCCGCGCGTTGCCGGACAGCATCGCCTCCTTCTGCGCCGGCGGCACCGCCAGCGCCGCGATGCTGAACAGCGTGTCGCGGGTGAAGTCCTCGCCGCCGCTGCCGTCGAAGGGCGTGTCGGTGCCGAACAGCAGCCGCTCGGGGCCGAGGAACTCGTACGCCGCCGCCAGGCCGCCGACCGCGCCCATCAGCGCCGTGTCGCCGTAGAACAGGCGAAAGTACTCGTTGGCCGGGCGCTGGAGCTTCTCGGCCGCGGCGCGGATCTCGGGCATGCTGGGCTGGCCGTAGATGGCGTCGATGCGCGCCGAGAAGGCCGGCGCCATGGCGGCGGCGTGGTGGGTGATGATCTTGATGTCCGGGTGGCGGTCGAACAGGCCGTCGAACACCAGGCGCGTCATGGCGGCGGTGGTCTCGTACGGCCAGCCGAACACCTGCCAGATCCAGTACTTCGACGAATCCTCGCCGCGGTAGTCCGGCTGGTTGCCGCCGCGCGCCGGGTGCAGCCATACCGGGTAGTCGTGCCGGGCCATGACGGCGAAGAAATCCCGAAACTCCGGCCGGTCCAGCGGCACGCCGGCGGCCGAGGAGTAGATCAGCACGCCCTTCATGCCGAGCTGGGTCAGGCAGCGCTCGGCCTCGCGCGCCATGCGCGCTGGGTTGTTCATGGCGACGATGCCGACCGGGATGAAGCGCCCCGGATGCTGCGCCGCCATGGCGACGATCTCGTCGTTGGCCAGAGAGGCGAGCTCCGCCGCGGTGGCCGGGTCGCCGATGGCGATCTCGATCGGCGGCGAGGACAGGGTGATCACCTGGGCGTCCACGCCGTGGCGGTCCATCACCGCCAGCCGCGCCGGCAGGTCGGCCAGCTGCGGCATGGATTCGATCAGGCCAGACAGGTAATCCGGGCCGGTCATCTTGGCTTTCATGGCCGCGTAGAACCGCGGCGGCATGACGTGCGTGAAGCAGTCGATCTTCATTTGAGTGTCCTCCTCAGGGTCGGCGCCAGACGGTGGCCAGCCAGGGTTGCCGATGGCGCGGTTGCCCGGCCGGGCGATAGTAATGCTCCAGCTCGACGAACCCGGCGGCGGTGACGAAAGCGCGCCAGCCGGTCAGCGAGTGATACACGCCGTAGCGCTCGCCCTGCCAGCCGGCCTCGTCCTCGCCGCGCGGGTTGCTGGCGAACAGCACGCCGCCGGGCTTGAGCGTATCGAACAGCGCCGCCAGCACCGCCGGCAGGTGTTCCGCCGGCACATGGAACAGCGAGGCGTTGGCGAACACGCCATCGAAATGCGCCGGCGGCAGGTCGAGTGCCAGAAAGTCCTGCTGCCAGACCTCGCAGCCGGAGTGGGCGCGCGCCATGGCGCAGAACTCGGCCGAGCCGTCGAGGCCGATCACCGTGTGCCCGAGCGCCTTGAACGCGATCAGATCCCGCCCCGGCCCGCAGCCGAAATCCAGCAGCGTGAACGGCGGCGCGCCCTCGATGTGCCGCAGCAGCGCGTCGCGGTTCTGGCTCACGTCGTGGTCGCGCGTGCCCTGCCAGAAATCGTCGGCGTGCTGGTCGTAGTGACCGAGCGTGCGGCGGCTGGTGGGCTGGTCGGAAAACGGACTTGGCACGGCAGGCTTCACCGAAGCGGGCTGGGCCTGAGACTGTAACCCGCTCGCATCGCGCCTTCGGGCGGCTTGCGGTAAAACGCAAACACTTGCGGTTTTGGTGAATCGCGGCCCCCGCGGGTCTGCACCTGATCGGCCGGCGCAGCGCGTGGCCGTGCCGTTTGGCGGCGTCGCACACGCTTGGCACTGCCGTTGCGAAGACCGCTCGTCCACACGAGAAGGAGGAGCCCGACCATGACCAGTCCCGTGCGCCCCTACACCGGCGCCGAGTACCTCGACAGCCTGCGTGATGGGCGCGAGGTGTGGATTTACGGCGAACGCGTCAAGGACGTCACCGCCCACCCGGCGTTCCGCAACCCGGCGCGCATGCTGGCGCGGCTGTACGACGCCCTGCACGACCCGGCGCAGGCCATCGCCGTGCCTACCGACACCGGCAACGGCGGCATCACGCACCCGTTCTTCAAGGTGTCGCGCACGCGCGAGGAGCTGATCCACGCCCGCGATGCCATCGTCGCCTGGGCGCGCCTCACCTACGGCTGGATGGGCCGCTCGCCGGACTACAAGGCGAGCTTCATGGTCACGCTCGGCTTCAACCCCGACTACTACGCCCCGTACCAGGACAATGCCCGCCGCTGGTACGCGATGAACCAGGAGCGCTGCCCGTTCCTGAACCACGCCATCGTCAACCCGCCCATCGACCGCCAGCGCCCGCCGGAAGAGGTCGCCGACGTCTATGTGCACTGCGAGCGGGAGACCGACGCCGGCATCATCGTGTCCGGCGCCAAGGTGGTGGCGACCGGCTCGGCGCTGACGCACTACAACTTTCTGGGCCAGTACGGCCCGACGCCGACCGGCGACCCGCGCTACGCCATCTCCGGCATGGTGAAGATGGACGCGCCGGGCGTGAAGCTGATCTGCCGGCCGTCCTATGCCTACCAGGCGGAGGTGATGGGCAGCCCGTTCGACTACCCGCTGTCCAGCCGCCTCGACGAGAACGACGCCATCCTGGTGCTGGACCAGGTGCTGATCCCGTGGGAGGACCTGTTCATCTACGGCGACTGCGACAAGGCGGCGCAGTTCCTGCCGGCGTCCGGCTGGGCCAACCGCTTCGCCTTCCACGGCTGCACGCGCCTGGCGGTGAAGTTCGACTTCATCACCGGCCTGTTGATGAAGGCGGTGGAGCTGACCGGCAGCCGCGATTTTCGCGGCGTGCAGGTGGCGATCGGCGAGGCGCTGGCCTGGCGGCATCTGTTCTGGTCGCTGTCGGACGCCATGTGCGGCATGCCGGAAGCCGGCCCCAACGGCGCCGTGCAGCCCAACGTGCAGGGCGCGCTGGCGTATCGGGTGATCGCCACCATGGCCTACCCGCGCCTGAAGGAGCTGGTCGAGAACGCCGTCGCCAGCGGCCTCATCTACCTCAACTCGCACGCGGTCGACTTCAAGGTGCCGGAACTGCGCGGCTACATCGACAAGTACATCCGCGGCTCCTACGGCCACGACGCCGAGGATCGCGTCAAGACCATGCGCCTGCTGTGGGACGCCATCGGCACCGAGTTCGGCAGCCGGCACGAGCTGTACGAGCGCAACTACGCCGGCAACCACGAGAACATCCGTCTCGAGAACCTGTGGATCGGCCAGGCGCGCGGGCTGGACAGGGAGCTGATGGCCTTCGCCGAGCGCTGCATGGGCGAGTACGACCTCGACGGCTGGACCGTGGGCGATCTGATCAACCCGACCGACGTCAACCGGTTCATGGGCCGGTCGTCCTGACCCGGCCTTGGCCGTTCAGGTGACCGGCATGGTCGGGCGCGGCCGGGCGAGGCCATACTTGCCCAGGCGATAGGCGAGCTGCGCGCGGGTGATGCCCAGTTGCCGGGCGGCCCGGCTCAGGTTGCCGCCGGCGGCGGTGACCGCCCGTTCGAGCAGGTGCGCTTCGAGCTGCGGCAGCGAGCGCGGCATCAGGGCGGTGTCGTGCGCTTCGCCCAGCACGGGCTCGAGGGCGGCAAGCGTGATGGGCCGGCCGGGCGGCGTGATCAGCACGGCGCGCTCGATGAGATTCTCGAGCTCCCGCACGTTGCCCGGAAAGGCCCAGCCGGCGAGCGCGTCGAGCACGCCGTGGGCGAAGCCGCCGCTGCGCCGCGCGTGCCGGGCCTCGACGTTCGCCAGGCAGTGCCTGGCCAGCAGCGGCACGTCCTGCGGACGGTCGCGCAGCGCCGGGATGCGGATCGGCACCACTGCCAGGCGGTAGAACAGATCGCGCCGAAACCGCCCATCGGCCACCTGCTGCAGCAGATCGGGCGAGGCGGCCGCCACCACCCGCACGTCCACGCGCCGGGCGCGCGTGCCGCCCAGGCGCTCCACCTCGCAGTCCTGCAGCACGCGCAGCAGCTTGGCCTGTCCGGCGGCGCTCAGGCTGGCGACCTCGTCCAGGAACAGCGTGCCGCCGTCGGCGCGCTCGAAACGCCCGGCCCGCGGGGTGCCGGCGCCGGTGTAGGCGCCCTTCTCGACGCCGAACATTTCCGCCTCCAGCAGCGTGTCGGGCAGCGCCGCGCAGTTGACGGCCACGAACGGGCCGTCCGCGCGCCGGCCGAGGCGATGCAGCTCCCGCGCGAAGCGTTCCTTGCCGGCGCCGGTCTCGCCGAGCAGCAGCACCGGCGCGTCGCTCGGCGCCACCTCGCGCAGTTGCCGCAGCGCCTCGACGAAGGCCGGGGCGCGGCCGACCAGCGCCTGCGCCGCCGGCAATACGGCCGGCTTGGCGCCACGCCGATGGCGTCCGGGCCCGGCCGGGGGCGCCGCGGCGGACGCGGCCAAGCCGAGGTAGTGCAGATCCTCGGCGGCATCGTCCCAGTCCTCGGCCGGCATGCCGACGATGCGGCACAGCGCGTCGCCCATGGCGCGACACGCCACTTCCCGGTAGACGATGGTGCGGCCCATGAAACCGCTGGTGTAACCGCTGGCGTAGCCGATCTGCGTCCAGCAGGCGGGACTGTCGCCGAGGCCGTAACGGGCGACGAAATCCTCGTCCTCCACGCTGTCATGCCACAGGAACTCGCCGCGGTGATGACCGCGCTCGACGTCGATGTCCATGCGCACCAGCTCGACGCGCACGATGCCCTCGATGCCGTGCAGCTGCGGTCCGGCCAGAAAGGCATCGAGCGCCGACGCGGCGCCGCGCACGCGGCGGGCGAGCTGCGCATCCTGGGCGCCTGCCTGGTAGCCGACGCGTGTCAGCAGCGCCCGAGCGCCGGGCACGCCGAGACTTTCGATCAGGGCCTGGCGCAGCGTCTGAAGGGCGCTGGCATGCAGCAGCAGCATGCGCTGGCCGCCAAGCGAGATCCGCCCCTCGTCGGGCGCGAACTGCAAGCGCTCGAACAGATCGTGCATCGCCGGTGGTACCGAAGGGCCGGCGACCGACGGGGCCGGTTCGGTTTGCGCACGTAGCGGTACCCGGCGCGCCATTGCCTGGCCCATGACTGTCTCCTCCGAATTTTTTGTAGTCCGGTGGCGGTGACCCGTCACCCGCGTGCCGGAACGTTACACGGCAATTCATCAAATGAGGAAGAGCTGCATGAATTACACAGATGCCTCTCCCGTCGAAAGATACAACCTTATGAAATAAAAGACAAAAATTAGTGGCACACGCCGTGCATCCCATGTGTCACGCGGCTGCGCGGTAAAACGCGGTCGGCCCGGCTCCCCGCGGTGCGAACCGCGGCCCGCCTTGATGCGACGCAATCGGCCGGGACCGGCCCGTGCTGGAATGGGTCAGCTTTTTGCTCTGAGGGAGGAGACAAGACGTGAGGCTTACTACCGACAAGCGACCTTGGATGTTGGCGCCAGCGGCGCTTCTGGCGGTGGCGACCGAGGCCGCCGAGTTCAATCTTGGCGATACGCAGGTCAACGTCGGCGGTTACCTGCGCCAGTACGTGTCGACCAACCTCAGCGACAACAAGGATCTGCGCGGCGACCAGCAGTTCGACGTGTCCATGCTGCGCAGCGTGCTGCAGCTGAACGCGGACACGCAGGCGGGGCCGTTTTTCGTCAAGGCCATCGGCCGCATCGCCCGCGAGCCGCTGACCAGCTACTCGGAAGACCTCGAGGACCAGCACGACGCGCGCTTCGGCGGGGCGCCGTTCTTCGTCCCGCGCAAGACCGATTTCAACGACCAGTACAACGAGAACGAGCTGCGCGAGTTCTACGTGGCCTTCGACCTGGGCGAGCGGCTCGGCTTCACGGTCGGCCGTCAGCAGGTGGTGTGGGGCGAGAGCGACTTTTTCCAGGCCATGGACATCGTGCAGGGCTACGACTTCCGCTGGCGCGCCTTCCTGGAACCCGAAAACGAGGACACGCGCCGGCCTCTGGCGATGATCAACGGCCAGATCAAGGTGCCGGAGCTGAACGGCACGATGCAGCTGCTGCTGCGACCGGGCGGCTGGGGCCGCGACCACGACATCGGCTCCCTGTACGACACCTTCGGCGGCCGCTGGGCGCCGCAGAAGGACCGCGGCACCGACATCCTGTCCTTCCTGCGCTACAACTACCGTCACGCCGACGGCGACGTCGAGGACACCACCTGGGGTCTGCGCTGGTCGGGGATGGCCGGACCGGTTCAGTACACGTTCAATTACCTGCGCTGGTTCGGCACCGATCCGGTGATCGACTCGATCTGGAACCCCACCGCCAACCTGGGCGATCTGAAAGGCCTGTGGGGCAGCCTGTACTTCCCCAAGCTCAGCACCTACGGCTTCACCGCCAGCGGCTACGTGGAGCCGGTCGACGCGGTATTCAGCACCGAGGTGGCCTTCACAAAGGACAAGCCCTACAACCTGCTGGGTTCGCCGGCCAACTGCTTCGACTCCACAAATCCGCTCACCTGCCAGCCGCTGCCCAGCCTGGGCGGCGTGACCAACCACGACACCATCCGTGCCATGGTGCGCATGGACAAGCAGCTCAAGACCGAAGGCTGGCTGGGCACGGCGCGACCGTCGCTGTTCTCGGTGCAGGTGTTCGACACCTGGCTGTTGGGCTACGACAAGCGCTCCGTGGGTGATCCCCGCGCCGTCGTCGACGGGCCCGGCCACGCCGCGGTCAAGAAGGAGCACTCCACGGTGGCCACCGCCATTCTGGCGCTCAACTACCGCTACGACACCATCAACCCGACCTTCGCCGCCGGCTGGGATCCGTCCAACAACGGCGGCTTCTTCATCCCGAGCGTGGACCTGGTGTACGGCGAGCACTGGCGCCTGCGCTTCGAGGCGGACTTCTTCTTCCACGACGGTGACAGCAAGTTCAACGACGGCGATCCGTGGACCACGTCGGCCGACACGCACCTGTTCGGCTACTTCGCCAACAACAACCAGCTGCTGATGCGCGCCACGTATCAGTTCTGAGCGCCGCCACCGTCACCAGAGAACACCCATGCTCAAGCAAACCCTTTGCGCCGCGGCGCTGATGGCCGCCGCGCTGCCGGCAACAGCCGGCGAAATCCCGTCCGGCACCGTGCTCAATGCCGGCAACTACGAGAGCCTCAAGAACGAAACCCTGGGCGGGCGCAGCCTGGACAGCCTGCTCAGCGATACCCAGAAATGGATGGTCCGGGAAAAGGGCCTGTCGATGAACCTGCAAACGCAGTGGCAGGCGCCGGGCCTGCCGGCGGACCTGCAGGCAAGCACCGGTCAGTACCGCGGCCAGGCCCAGCTCGACGGCGCCAGCAACCGCATCAGCGGCTACACGGCCGGCGTCCCGTTCCCCGACATCGACGTCGCCGACCCGGACGCCGCCAAGAAAGTCGTCTGGAACAATTACCTCGGCGGCCCCATCGGCTACACCTCGTCGGCCGATCTCGGCTTTGCCCTGTTCAGCATGGACCGCGGCTTTGAGCGCAAGAACAGCTGGTTCTACCGCCGCCTGTACATGTCCGGGCGCTACGGCACCGGTGACGCCACGCTCGACGGCGGCAAGGAGCACTACCGGCAGATCCTGTATGCCTACTACCCGGAGGACATCCGCGGCCTGGGCACGGTGACCTACCGCTACATGGACGGACGGCTGGACGACATCTTCGCCTACGTGAAATCGGTGCGCCGCATCCGCCGCCTGTCGGGCGGTGCCTGGTTCGATCCCATCGGCGGCACGGACCTGCTGTCCGATGAGCCCTGGGTCCTCTCCGGCTACCCGGGCTGGTACACGGATCAGAAGCTCGCTGAAAAACGCTGGCAGCTGATGCCGGTGGGCGACCCGCAGAGTCCAGGCTGGGTCAAGGACGCCAAGTCGAAGGCCGAGGAGTATCCCTACGTCGAAACCGAGCAAAAGCCCTACGGCATGCCCAAGCTGCACTGGGTGCCGCGTGAGGTGTACGTGATCGAGGTTACGCCGCCGACCGCGCACTACTACTCGCGCAAGACCTGGTACTGCGACGTCGAGTACCCGATCTTCCACATGGCCGACAACTACGACAAGGCCGGCAATCTGTGGAAAGTGCAGTTCCTGCCACGCCTGTGGCGTGAACAGGACACGCCCGCCGGCAAGCAGGTGTTCGGACCGATCCAGACCGATTACCTGATCAACTTCAAGGACAGCCACGTGACGGTCGTGACCTTCGTCCTTGACAGCTGGAAGTTCAACGACCCTAAGGAAAAGCCGGCGGACTACGTGCCGAACATCCTGGCCGAGATCGCCGCCGGGCGGCGTTGATTTTCGGCAAGGCGCATCCACACACGCCCCGGTCCGACCGGGGCGTTTTTGGTGACGATCAGCCGCCGGGCGGCAGCAGGCGCGACGGGTCGATCGGGGTGCCGCGCAGGCGGATTTCGAAATGCAGCAGTCCGCTTCCATCTCCGCGGCTGCCCATGCTGGCGATGGTCTGGCCGGCCGCCACGGCGCTGCCCTCGGCGACGCTGATTTGCTGCAGGTGTCCGTAGGCGCTGAGGTAATCGGCGTCGTGCTTCACGATCAACAGGTTGCCGTACTGGCGTAGACCGTTGCCGGCGTACACCACGGTGCCGGCCGCCGCCGCGCGCACCGGCTGACCGATACGCCCGGCGATATCCAGACCCTTGTTGCCGCCGTGAGCGTCCGAGAAGCCGCGCACGGCCCGGCCTTCCGTGGGCCAGCGCCAGCCGGAGATGGGCGGCGCCGCTGGCGCGGACCCGCCACCCGGCAGGCGCAGGCGCTGCCCGGGGTAGATGGTGTAGGGCGGCCGCAAACCGTTCAGCTGAGCCAGGGTCGGGTAGTCGGTGCCATGGCGCCGGGCGATCGAGGCCAGGGTGTCCCCACGCTGCACGAGATACTCGCCACCTGCCGCCGGCACGGCAGCCGGCCCGCCGCGCGAGGTCGGGCGACTGGCGCAACCCGCAAGAACGCACATCACGGCCAGCAGGCCGATGCACAGCAGGCGGCGGCGAAACGCCCTGGCGGGTGCGCGGTCCTCAGCCGCGACCGCGGCGCAGCGGCACGAAGTGCGCATTACCCAGACGTTCCTCGTGCAGGCCGCTGGCGGTTCGCGTGAAGCGACGCAGCGCCTGTTCGCGGGCGCCGACCGGCGCGATCAGCCGTCCACCTTCGGCCAGTTGCTCGAACAGCTTTGGCGACAGCGTGGCCGCGGCAGCGGTCATGAGAATGCCGTCGTAGGGCCCCTTGTCGGGCAGACCCTGGCCGCCGTCGCCCACCACCAGGGCCACGTTGCGCACGCCGATTTCGCGCAGGATGCGCCGGGTGCGCGCCGCCAGGGCGGCGATGCGCTCGATGCTGACGACCTCCGGCACCAGCGCCGCCAGTACGGCGGTCTGGTAACCGGACCCGGTGCCGATCTCCAGCACCCGGCGCAGCGGTGGACCCTGCAACAGGGCGGTGGTCATCTGCGCCACGGTGAGCGGCTGTGAGATGGTCTGGCCGTGGCCGATGGGCAGGGACACGTTGTCGTAAGCACGGCTGGCGAGTGCCTCCTCGACGAACAGATGCCGCGGCACCTGGCGCATGACGTCCAGCACCCGCGGGTCGAGCGGCGACAGCTGCTCCAGCGTCTCGATCAGACGATCGCGCGTGCGCTGCGAGGTCATGCCGATACCTGCGGCATGCCGGTCGGTACCCGCACGAAACGAGTGGCTCATCGCTCAGACAACCGTCGGTGTCGACAGCAAAACGGGGCAAGCTCCGGGCGGAGATTGCCCCGTATGGAATTGGTCGGGACGAGAGGATTTGAACCTCCGACCACTTGACCCCCAGTCAAGTGCGCTACCAGGCTGCGCCACGCCCCGAGAAAGTCGTTTGATGCGGTATTGCGCATCAGGTTTTAAGAATCGCCAGAACCTCTTCGAGTTCCTGCCGCGTCTGGCGCACCAACTGCGCCGTGCGGTCCGTGTCCTGGCGGCTGGCTTCACCACCCAGGCGCAGGCGCGCGCCACTGATGGTGAACCCCTGTTCGTACAGCAGGCTGCGAATCTGCCGGATCAGGATCACGTCCTGACGCTGGTAGTAACGCCGGTTGCCGGTGCGCTTCGCCGGCGTCAGCTCCGGGAATTCCTGCTCCCAGTAACGCAGTACGTGCGGGCGCACCGCACACAGCTCGCTGACCTCGCCGATACTGAAATAGCGCTTGCCCGGTATCGGCGGCAGCTGGTCATTCTGCGACGGTTCCAGCATAGGTATCGACGCGTCGCTTGAGCTGCTGACCGGGTTTGAACGTTACCACACGGCGCGCGGTGATAGGAATTTCCTGCCCCGTCTTGGGGTTGCGGCCGGGGCGCTGGCTCTTCTGGCGCAGGTTGAAATTGCCGAAGCCGGACAGCTTCACGCCCTCGCCGCGGCCGAGTGCCGCGCGCATGTGATCGAAAAACGATTCGACGATCTGCCGTGCCTCGCGCTTGTTCACGCCAAGCTCGCCGCACAGCATCTCGGCCATCTCGGCCTTGGTCAGGGTGTGGCTCATGTCTGTCAGTCCCGCAAGTGCGCCTGATGGGCCTCGGCGAGCGCGTGCAGCACGCGCCCGATCAGCGGCTCGACATCGGCATCCGTCAGGGTGCGTTCGGTGGCGGCAAGGGTAATCCCAAGCGCGACGCTCTTGAAGCCCGTCGGCACACCCTGTCCTTGGTATACGTCAAAAACAAGCAATTCCTGAACCGGCGCCTGCGCGCACGCGGCGCGGGCGACGGCCAAGATGTCCGCCACCGGCACGCCCTCCGGCAGCACCACCGCGATGTCGCGCCGCACGGAGGGGAAGCGCGACACCTCGGCGTGGACCGGTACACGCCCCGCGGTGAGCGCCACCAGATCGATCTCGAACAGCAACGGCGAGTCGTCGAGACCCAGTTCCGCCTCGAGCGCCGGATGCAGACGCCCGAACCATCCCGCGCCCTGCCCCGCCCGCAGCAGGCGCGCGCTCTGGCCGGGATGCAGCGCCGGGTGCTCGGCCGGCTCGACGCTGAACTGATTGGCGCACCCGGTGGTGGCCAACAGCGCCTCGACGTCGGCCTTGAGGTCGAAAAAGTCCACCGGCGCGGCCGGCTGCGCCCACTGCTCCGGCTTGCGTGGGCCGGCGATGAGGCCGGCGACGCCGCCGGTCTGGTCGAGCCCACTCGCGCCCTGCACAAAGCGCAGGCCGATTTCGAACAGCCGCACCCGCACGGCCTGGCGATGGGCATTGTGTGCATAGGCCTGCAGCAAGCCCGGCCACAGGCTGGTGCGCATCACGGCCATTTCCGCCGACAGCGGATTGGCCAGCGCCAGCGGCGGGCGCTGCGGGTCGACCAGCGCCTGCAAACCCGGTTCGACGAAGCTGTAGGTGATGGCCTCCTGGTAGCCGCGATCGACCAGCGCGAGCGCCAGACGTTGTCGGGACACCCGATCATCACCGGCATTCGGAAAGTTGCCGTGCGGCGCTGGGCGGATGGCCGGCAGCGTCTCGTAGCCCCGCACGCGCGCGAGTTCCTCGATCAGGTCTTCTTCGATGGCCAGATCGAAACGCCGGCTGGGCGGGCTGACCTGCCACACGCCGACGCCTTGCGACACCAAGGTGCAACCGAGACGGCGCAGGATGGTCTCGATTTCAGCGTCGGCGAGCGTGCAGCCCAGCACCTTCGCCACGCGCTGCGCGCGCAGGCGGATTGCCGGCGCGGCAGGCAGCTCGGCTTCGGCGCAGGCCTCGACCACCGGCCCCGGCTCGCCGCCGCACAACTCGATCAGCAACTGCGTGGCGCGCTCGATGGCAAGCCGCTGTCCGTGCGGATCGACACCGCGCTCGAAGCGCTGCGAGGCGTCCGTCTGCAGGCCGAGCCGCCGCGCCCGGCCCGCGATGGCCCGCGGGGCGAAGAACGCGCTCTCGAGCAGCACGCTGCGCGTGTCGCCGCCAACTGCCGAATCGGCGCCGCCCATGATGCCGGCCGCCGCGAGTGGGCGCGAGTCGTCGCAGATCAGCAGCAGATCGGCATCGGTATCGACGTCCTGGCCATTCAGCAGACGCAGCTTCTCGCCGGCTCGCGCCTGCCGGACCACGATCCTGCCGTCGACGCGGTCCAGATCGAAGGCGTGCAGCGGCTGTCCGAGTTCGAGCAACACGTAATTGGTGATGTCCACCACCGCCCCCAGGCTGCGCAGGCCGGCGCGGCGCAGGCGCTCCTGCAGCCACAGCGGGCTCGGCGCCTGCGGGTTCACGTTGTCGATCACGCGGCACAGGTAACGCGGGCAAGCGGCCGGGGCGTCCAGCCGCACCGCGAGCTCGCGGCCGCTCGTCGCCGGCACGGCAGGCACATCCGGCGGGGTGAGCGGTGTGTCGGTCAGGGCTGCCAGCTCGCGCGCCAGGCCGGACAGGCCAAGGCAGTCGCCCCGGTTGGGCGTGAGCTCGACCTCGATGACCTGATCGTCGAGCCGCAGGTAGTCGCGCAGGGACGTGCCGAGCGGCGCGTCGTGCGGCAACTCCAGCAGCCCCGCCTGGCCTTCGCCGAGTCCCAGTTCCTGGGACGAGCACAGCATGCCGTCGGACGGCTGGCCGCGAATCTTGCTCTTCTTGATGTGCAGCCCACCGGGCAATTTGGCGCCGACGCGCGCCAGCGGCACGCGCAGGTCCGGCCGCGCGTTGGGCGCGCCGCAGACGATGCCGAGCAAGGGTTCGCCGGGCACCGCCTCCACCTCGCACAGGCGCAGGCGGTCCGCGTCCGGATGCGAACGGGTGCTAACGATGCGCGCCACGACCACATCATCGAATGCGCCGGCCACCGGCTCGATGGCGCCGACCTCGATGCCGGCCATGGTCAGACGCTCGGCAATGCCGGCGGTGTCGAGCGGCGGGTTGCACCACTCGCGCAGCCAGGATTCGCTGACTCGCATGGGACGACGGCCTAGTTGAACTGGCGCAGGAAGCGCAGGTCGTTTTCGAAGAACAGCCGCAGGTCACCGATGCGGTACTGCAACATGGCAAGGCGCTCCACGCCCATGCCGAACGCAAAGCCGGTGTAGCGCTCCGCGTCCACGCCGACGTTGCGCAGCACGTTCGGGTGCACCATGCCGCAGCCGAGCACCTCCAGCCAGCCGGTGTGCTTGCACACGCGGCAGCCGGCGCCATCGCAGATGACGCAGCCGATATCCGCTTCGGCCGACGGCTCGGTGAAGGGGAAGAACGACGGCCGAAAACGGATCGGCAGATCCCCGCGCCCAAAGAACTGGCGCAGGAACTCGATCAGGATGCCCTTCAGGTGCGCGAAGCTGACGTCCTCGTCCACCATCAGCCCTTCGACCTGATGGAACATCGGCGTGTGCGTGAGGTCCGAGTCGCGCCGGTAAACGCGCCCCGGCGCGATCAGCTGCACCGGCGGCCGGCTGCGCTCGAGGGCGCGAATCTGCACCGGCGAGGTGTGCGTGCGCAGCAGCAGCCCGGACGGCAGGTAGAACGTGTCGTGCATGTCCCGCGCCGGGTGATCGGCCGGGATGTTGAGGGCGCCGAAGTTGTGGAAGTCGTCTTCGATCTCCGGCCCTTCCTCGACGTCGAAGCCGATGCCGCGGAACAGTGCCTCGATGCGCGCCAGGGTACGGGTGACCGGGTGCAGTCCGCCCGGCTGCTCGCCGCGACCTGGCAGGGTGACGTCCACGCGCTCGGCCTGAAGACGGGCGACCAGCGCCGCTTCGCGCAGCACGTCCCGGCGCGCCTCGATGGCCGCTTCAAGCGCCTGCTTCGCGATGTTGACCGCCTTGCCGAACTCCCGTCGCTGCTCGGGCGGCAGTTGCGGCAGACCGCGCAGCAACTCTGTCACTGCGCCTTTTTGGCCCAGATAGGCCACGCGCAGCTGCTCCAGCGCGGCCTCGTCGTGGCAGGCCGCGATGGCGCGCTGCGCGTCTTCGGCAAGCTGCTGCGGGTCTTGGGTCATGATCCTGTCGACACAAAAAAGGGCAGACCAGGCTGCCCTTTCAGGAAGCGCGCGGCGCGCGTGACGAGCTCAGCTCGCCAGCGCGGCCCGCGCCTGTTCGGCCAGCGCGCCGAAGGCGGCGGCGTCGTGGATGGCCAGATCGGCCAGCATCTTGCGGTCCACCTCGATACCGGCCTTGTGCAGGCCGTTCATGAACACGCTGTACGACAGGCCGCACTCACGCGCGCCGGCGTTGATGCGCACGATCCACAGCGCGCGGAACTGGCGCTTGCGCTGACGGCGATCGCGGTAGGCGTACTGACCGGCCTTGATGACGGCCTGGTTGGCGACCCGGAACACCCGGCTTCGGGCACCGTAGTAACCCTTGGCCTGACTCAGGACTTTCTTGTGGCGGGCGTGGGCGATGACGCCGCGTTTGACTCTTGGCATGGCTTAGAACTCGGACGAAACGGCGGAAACGTCAGGCGTGCGGCAGCATCTGCCGAACGGCCGGCGTGTCGGACGCACACACCAGCGTGGTGCCATTCAGGCCCCGCTTACGCTTGGAACTCTTCTTGGTGAGGATGTGGCGCAGGTGCGAGTGGCTGCACTTGAACGCCCCCGAGCCGGTTTTCTTGAACCGCTTGGCGGCACCGCGGTTGGTCTTCAGCTTCGGCACGGTCGGATACTCCTGAAATACTGTTGGGGCAACGCCATCGCGCCCCGAAACGGCCAGCGCTATTTGCGCGGGCTCATCACCATCACCATCTGGCGGCCTTCCAGCCGCGGGTACTGCTCGACCACCGCCACGCCCTTGAGGTCATCCTCGAGGCGCTGCAGCAGTTCGCGGCCGAGTTCCTGGTGCGCCATTTCGCGACCGCGAAAGCGCAGCGTGATCTTGGCCTTGTCGCCTTCCTCGAAGAACCGCAGCAGGTTGCGCAGCTTGACCTGGTAGTCGCCGTCGTCGGTCTGGGGCCGGAACTTGACCTCCTTGACCTGGGTCTGCTTCTGGTTGCGCTTGGCGACCTGCTGCTTCTTGCTCTCCGTGTACAGGAACTTGCCGAAGTCCATGACGCGGCACACCGGCGGGTCGGCGGTGGGTGAAATCTCCACCAGATCGAGACCCGCCTGGTCGGCAGCGTCCAGGGCCTGCATGCGGCTCACCACGCCCACCTGCTCGCCCTCGGGACCAATCAGGCGTATCGACGAGGCGGTGATTTCCCCGTTGACGCGCAGTTTTTTCTCTTTCGCGATGTCTCAGCACTCCGTAACACGATGGCCGTGGTTCGCCACTTCGGCGGCAAAGGCTTCGACCACCTCTGCCAGCGGCCGGCTGCCCTTGTCTTCGCCGGTGCGCGTGCGCACGGCCACAGACAAATCAGCGCGCTCCCTCTCGCCGACAACCAGCAAGTAAGGAACGCGCTGAAGGGTATGCTCGCGGATTTTATAGCCGATCTTCTCGTTCCTCAAGTCGGCCTGCACACGCAGCCCGTGCTGGCGCAGCGCATCGGCCACCTGCTTGGCGTATTCGGCGTGCGCGTCGGTGATGTTCAGCACCACCGCCTGCACCGGCGCCAGCCACAGCGGCAGCGATCCCGAGTAGTGCTCGATCAATATTCCGATGAAGCGCTCCAGCGAACCCACGATGGCGCGGTGCAGCATCACCGGGTGCTGGCGCTGGCTGTGCTCGTCGACGTACTCGGCACCCAGGCGCTCGGGCATCATGAAGTCCACCTGCATGGTGCCAAGCTGCCAGGCGCGGCCGATGGCGTCCTTGAGGTGGTATTCGATCTTCGGGCCGTAGAAGGCGCCCTCGCCGGGCAGCTCTTCCCAGGCCACGCCGCAGGCGGATAGCGCCGCGCGCAGGGCCGCCTCGGCCTTGTCCCAGACGGCGTCGTCGCCGAGCCGCTTGTCCGGGCGCAGCGCGATCTTGACCGCGATGTCGGTGAAACCGAAATCGGCGTACACGTCCAGCGCCTGACGGTGAAACGCCGTCACCTCGGCCTCGATCTGCTCCGGCGTGCAGAAGATATGGCCGTCGTCCTGGGTGAAGGCGCGCACGCGCATGATGCCGTGCAGCGCCCCGGACGGCTCGTTGCGGTGGCAGCCACCGAACTCGCCGTAGCGGATCGGCAGCTCGCGGTAGCTGTGCAGGCCGGACCTGAAGATCTGCACGTGTCCCGGGCAGTTCATCGGTTTCAGCGCGTAGTCGCGCTTTTCCGATTCCGTGAAGAACATGTTCTCCTGGTAGTTGTCCCAGTGGCCCGAGGCCTTCCACAGGGACACGTCCAGAATCTGCGGGCAGCGCACCTCCTGGTAGCCGGAGCGCCGGTACACGCCCCGCATGTACTGCTCGACGGTCTGCCACAGCGCCCAGCCCTTGGGGTGCCAGAACACCATACCGGGCGCCTCGTCCTGCTGGTGGAACAGCTGCTGCTGGCGGCCGATGCGGCGGTGGTCGCGCTTTTCGGCCTCCTCCAACTGGTGCAGGTAGGCGTCGAGGTCTTCCTTCTTCGCCCAGGCGGTGCCGTAGATGCGCTGCAGCATCTCGTTGCGCGAATCGCCGCGCCAGTAGGCGCCCGCCACGCGCATCAGCTTGAACACCTTGAGCTTGCCGGTGGACGGCACGTGCGGCCCCCGGCACAGGTCGATGAAATCGCCCTCGCGGTACAGCGACACGTCCTCGCCGGGCGGGATGGCGGCGATCAGCTCGGCCTTGTATTTCTCGCCCTGGCTTTCGAAAAACCTCACCGCCTCGTCGCGCGGCCACACCTCGCGGCTGACCGGGATGTCGCGCCTGGCGAGTTCGCCCATGCGTTTTTCGATGGCGGCCAGGTCGTCCGGGGTGAACGGCCGGCTGTAGGCAAAGTCGTAATAGAAACCGTTGTCGATGACCGGCCCGATGGTCACCTGCGCCTCGGGGAACAGCTCCTTCACCGCATAGGCCAGCAGGTGCGCGGTCGAGTGGCGGATGACCTCGACGCCGTCCGCGTCCCGCTCGGTGACGATGGCCAGTTCCGCGTCGTGGTCGATCCGGTGGGAGGTGTCGACCAGCTTGCCGTCCACCTTGCCGGCCAGCGCCGCGCGCGCGAGCCCGGCGCCGATGTCGCCCGCCACCGTCGCCACGCTGACCGGTTGCGGGTAGCTGCGGACGGAGCCATCGGGCAGGCGAATGTCGGGCACGGGTGCCTCCGGATCGGAAAACGAATGCCCCGCGGCGGGAGCACGATGAACAGGCCGCGCGGCGGGCTGGCGCCGCGGGGCGCGCAGATTACCATGCAGCAAAGGCCGCTCCCCGGCTGCAACCCACGACGGAACCCGCCATGAACGACGCGCAGGCCAATCTCGACCGCTTCAACGCGATGGCCGCCGAATGGGACGACAACCCGATGCGCGCCGGCATTGCCCGCGCCGTGGCGGCGGCCATCGCCGACACGCTGCCGCTGCGCACCGACATGCGCGCGCTCGAGTACGGCTGTGGCACGGGTCTTGTCAGCGTGCTGCTGGCGAACCGGCTCGGCCACATCGTAGCCGCCGACATCGCGCCCGCCATGCTCGCGGTGCTCGACGACAAGTGCCGCCAGGCGGGCCTGCCCCACATCGAGACACGCCGCCTCGACCTCACCGTCGACCCACAACCCGCCGAGCGCTTCGACCTCATCTTCAGCAGCATGACGCTGCACCACATCGAGGACACCGCCGCCGTGCTGCGGACCTTGGCCGGCCTGCTCAAACCCGGCGGCTGGCTGGCGCTGGCCGATCTCGACACCGAGGACGGCAGCTTCCACGGCGGGCCGATTCCGGGCGTGTTTCACGCCGGTTTCGAGCGCGCATGGCTGATGGAACGCCTGCGCGCCGCGGGCCTCACGGACATCGCCGCCTGCACCGCCCACACCGTGCACCGGGCCGGACCCGACGGCGACGCCGAGTACCCGATCTTTTTGATCAGCGCGCGCCGGCCTGCCGCGAACGGCGCCGGCGCCAGTAACGCCCGAGGCCGACCAGGCTGATGGCCAGCCAGAAGATCTCGATGATGACCGACGACAGGTTGAAGTTGACGGTCAGCGACACCAGCAGCAACACCGCGCCCACGGCGTTGCAGGCGGAATAGCCCGGCCCGCGCGCGTCCATGCGGCCGAGTTGCAGCCCAAGGTAGGCCCCCAGCACCAGCAGCACGCCAAGATTGCCGACCGCGTCGGCCCAGGTGTAATTCACGGGTTTTCCTTCGGATCGAGCCGGCGGCGCAGGTGCTCACCGAGCACGCTGATGGCGTAGATGACCGCCACCAGGGCCGCGCCCGGCAGCAGCAGGTAATGGGGCGCCACCAGCAGATAGCGCGCACCCTCGCGGATCAGCCCGCCCCAGGATGCCTGCGGCGGCTGCACGCCAAGCCCCAGAAACGACAGACCGGCCTCGGCCGTGATGGCGCCGGCGCAGGCCAGCACCGCCTCCACCAGCAGCGGCGCCGCCAGCAGCGGCAGCAGATGCCGGCGCAGGATACGCGCGTGACCACAACCAAGCGCGACGGCCGCCGCCACGTGATCGCTGCGCTTGAGCGACAGCACCTGCGCGCGGGTGAGCCGGGCGAAACCCACCCAGCCGACGGCGACCAGCGCGATCACCACATTGTCGATGCCGGGGCCGAGCAGCCCGGCCAGAAGCAAGGCCAGCAGCAGACCCGGGAACGCCAAGGTGAGATCGGTGGCGGCGCGCAGCAGGCGGTCCGGCAGACCGCCGACATAGCCACCGACGAGGCCGGCGCCGATGCCCAGCAGCGCCTGCCCTGCCACCACCAGCAGCATCACCTCGAGCGACACCCGCGCGCCGGCCAGCAGGCGGTCGAGCAGCGGCCGGCCGAGTTCATCCGCGCCGAGCCACGCGCCGGGCGCGATCGCCGGCGGCGCCAGCACGCGCTCGAGATGCACCGCATCGGGGGACAGCGGCAGCCACGGCGCCAGCGCTGACAATGCCAGCCACAGGCCGAGCCCGGCGACGGCGCCCCTCACGGCCGGCGCACCCGCGGGTCAATCCAGCCGTAGGCGAGGTCGGTGAGGCCGTTGACGATCACGTAAACCGTCGCGATCAGCAGCACGCAGCCCTGCAGCAGCGGGTAATCGCGCGCATTGATGGCGTCCACCGTGAGCGCGCCGACGCCCGGCCAGGCGAACACGGTTTCGGTGATCACCGCCCCGCCCAGCAGCGCGCCGAGCTGCAGCCCGAACAGCGTCGCCACCGGCAACAGCGCGTTTCGCACCCCGTGCCGCCACAGCACCTGCGCGGGCGGCAGGCCCTTGGCGCGGGCCGTGCGCACGTGTTCCGAAGCGAGTGTTTCGGTGAGATTGGCCGCCAATTGCCGCGCAAGACCCGCCGCCAGCCCCAGCGCCAGCGTCAGCGCCGGCAGCAGCAGCGAGGCGGTTCCCGCGCGGCCCGCCACCGGCAGCCAGCCGAGCCACACCGCGAACAGCAGCACCAGCA
>JBMOQH010000020.1:26137-52375 GCA_049322795.1 Pseudomonadota bacterium
CGGCCCGAACCAGAACCCCGGCAGGGCCAGGGCGAGCAGCGTGAGCGCGCCGGCCAGTCGGCCGGTGACCGCATCGCGGCGCACCGCCATCAGCACGCCGAGCGGCAGTGCCAACAGCACCGCCAACACCAAGGCGGCGGCGGCGAGTTCCAGCGTCGCCGGCAGGCGGGCGGCGATGAGCTCGGTCACCGGCGCGTGATGACGCAGCGACTGCCCAAGATCGAGCCGCGCCAGCCCGCGCAGGAAGTCCGAAAGCTGCGCCGGCAGCGGCCGGTCCAGGCCCAGCTCGGCCCGCATCGCGGCGCGATCGGCGCCGCTCGCCCGCTCGCCGAGCAGCACCTCGACCGGATCGCCCGGCAGCACGCGCACCAGCAGGAAAACCGTCACCAGCACCGCCAGCACGGTGCCGGCGGTGCTGGCAAGGCGCATCGGCAGCCGGTTCACTCGACCAGGTCCACCGGTGTGCCGGGGGGCGTCAGATCGAACAGCCGCAGCAGATCGACATTGCCCATGCGCACGCAGCCCTTGGAGCCCGGCACGCCGAGTTCCGTGCTGTCCGGCGTGCCGTGGATGTAGATGTAGCGGCGCTGGGTGTCGACCGCGCCCAGGCGGTTGAAGCCGACCTCGCAGCCGCACAGCCACAGGATGCGCGTCAGGATCCAGTCGCGCCCCGGGTGCGCGGCGGCGAGCTGCGGGCTGTACACCTCGCCAGTCCAGCGCCGGCCGACGAACACCGCGCCGACGGGTGCATCGGCGCCGATCCGGGCGCGCACGCGGTGGCGCCCGCGCGGCGTGCGGTAGCTGCCCATCTGCTCGCCCAGGCCCGCCGCGGCGGTGGAAACGGGCGCCGCCAGCAGCACGCGGCCGTGGTCGCGCAGCTCCAGCCACTGGCGTGCGAGGTCAATGTGTATCTGCGGCATCGGGCGGGTCGGTGAATTGCAGCGCATCCCAGGCGCCGTCCGGGCGCAGCGCATAGCCGCGCACGCCGGTGCGCACGGCGGCCACATTATCCTCGTACCACAGCGGCACATAGGGCAGTTCGGCGTGGATGCGCCGCTGCGCCTGCCGGTACAGATCGGCCTGCCGCGCGGGCTCGGCGGCGACCGTGTCGAGCATGGCATCGACCGCCGGATCGGCAAAGCGCCCGCGGTTGGCGCCGGCCGGCGGCACCAACGCGCTGTGAAACACCTGCCGCAGCACGTCCGGCTGGGTCACGCCCACCCAGGCGAGCGAGTACATCTGAAACCGCCCGGCCCGCACGGCGCCGAAGAAGCTGCCCCACTCCGTGCTTTGCACGCGCACGCGGATGCCGACCTGCGCCAGCTGCGCCTGGATGGCGGTGGCGATGCGCAGGCGCAGCGGATCGGTGGAGGTCTTGTAGGTGAGGCGCGGCCCCCGCCAGCCGGCTTCGGCCAGCAGCCGGCGCGCGAGCGCCGGATCGTGCCGGTAGTCGGGCAGATCGTCGACGCCCGCCCAGTGCCCCGGCGGCAGCACGCTGCCGGCCGGCCGCGCCGCGCCACCCAGCAGATGGCGAATCAGCGCCGCGCGGTCGATGCCGTGCGCCACCGCCCGGCGCACACGCGCGTCTCCCGTCAGCGGGTCGGTCAGGTTGAAGCCCAGATAGTGGAAGCTCGTGCCCGGCCCGCGCAGCACGCGCACGGCGGACTGGCGTTCCAGATACGCCAGCAGCTCCGGCGGCAGGTCGTTCTGCAACAGGTCGAGCTCGCCGCGCAGCAGCTTGAGCACGCGCACGGTGGGATCCGGCACGAGATGGAATTCCACGGCAAGACCGTCGCGCCGGCGTTTCAGCACCACCCGGTCGGCGGCAAGCGATTGCAGCGCGAACGGGCCGCTGCCGTCGTAATGGCACGGCCGTTCGCCGGCCGGCGCCGCGCCGGCGCAGCGTGCCGGCACGATGCCCTGCGTCAGGCGCGCCGGGAACAGCGGATCGGGCGCGCTCAGGGTGAAGTCGATGCGGTCGTCGTCCACCGCCGTCACCGCTGCGAGCGGCCCGAGTTCGCCGCGCAGCGGCGACGCGGCGCCGGCGTCCAGCACCGCGCCGTAGGTGGCCGCCACATCCGCCGCCGTCAGCGGCGTGCCGTCAGTGAACTGTGGCCGCGGCGCGCGCAGCGTGAAGCGCCAGCGCAGCGCGTCGATCGGCTGCCAGTCGGCCGCTGCCGGTCGCGGCCGGTAGTCGGCGTCGAGTTCCACCAGCCGCGAATACAGCAGCCGGCCAAGCCGCGCCGAGGCGGCATCCGCGGCGCGGCGCGGATCCACGTCCAGCACGGGTTGCGCGAGACCCACGCGCAGTGTCGGCATGGTGGACTCGTCGCGCGCGCAGCCGGCAAGCAGGCACGCCCCGAACAGCCCCGCCAGCGCCCATCCCGCGCGTTGACGCCCCCGCCGGCGCGCCGCCATCATGCCGACGCTGCCCCCGCCACGCGCGCCCCGAGGAGAAACATGAGCACCATCCGTGAGACCGCCGAATCGCTCGGCGTGGACCGCATCCGCCGCCACATCTTTCTGTGCGTCGACGCTGCCGAGCCGAAATGCTGCTCGCGCGAGGCCGGCGTCGAATCGTGGAACTTCCTCAAGAAACGCCTCAACGCGCTCAAGCTCACCGGTGACGGCGGCGTCTACCGTACCAAGGCGGGTTGCCTGCGCATCTGCGAGCAGGGGCCGGTGGCGGTGGTGTACCCGGAAGGCGCCTGGTACCACTCCTGCACGCCGCAGGTGCTGGAGACGATTATCCAGGAGCACCTGATCGGCGGACGCCTGGTGGAGGAGAACCTCATCATCCAACACAAGCTGGCGGACTGACGCCCCATGCCTGACGCGCTCGCCTTCGACATCGTTCCGGTCACGCCGCTGCAGCAGAACTGCACCGTCCTGCTGTGCCGCACGACCGGCGCCGCCGCGCTGGTGGACCCCGGCGGCGACGTGGAGGACATCGTCGCCGCCGTCGATCGGCACGGCGCGCGGGTGGAGAAGATCTTCCTCACCCACGGCCATCTCGATCACGTCGGCGGCACGCCGGCGCTCAAAGAGCGGTACGGCGTGCCGGTGGAAGGCCCGCACCGGGACGACGCGTTCTGGATCGAGGGCCTGCCCATGCAGGCGCAGATGTTCGGCTTCCCACCCCTGCCCGCCTTCACGCCGGACCGCTGGCTCGAGGGCGGCGACACGGTGAGTTTCGGCGCCGTGGAGCTGGCCGTGCGCCATTGCCCAGGCCACACGCCGGGGCACGTCGTTTTCTTTCACGCGGCCAGCCACCTGGCGCTGGTGGGCGACGTCCTGTTCGCCGGCTCCATCGGCCGCACCGACCTGCCGCGCGGCAACCATGCGGATTTGCTGCGCGCCATCCGCGAACAACTGTGGCCACTCGGCAACGATGTGCGCTTCGTGCCCGGTCACGGGCCGATGTCCACCTTCGGCGCCGAGCGACGCAACAATCCCTTCGTCGCCGACGCGATACTGGGCCGGGGATAGAACCCGGCCCCAGTCGGCGCGCTACCGCCCGCTAAGGAGATGCTGAAGAATCCCGTCCCAGGGATTTTTCAGCTCGCCGCATCGCGGTGCACGCCCGCGATGCGCACCCTGGATCAATGGCTTGCGCCATTGATCCAGGCCGGGGCGTCCTGCCCCGGACGGGAAGCGCTGGATAGATCAGCGCTCCCCTTAAGGAGACGCTGAAAAATTCCTTCCGTGGAATTTTTCAGCTCGCCTCGTCGCGGTACACGCCCGCGACGGGCTCCGTGAATCAAGCACTTCGTGCTTGCCCCACGCCGGGGCATCCTGCCCCGGGAAGGGAAGCGCTGGATAGATCAGCGCTTCCCTTAAGCCCTCGCCGCCGCGTGCTCGCCCGCCAGCGCGCCGAAGGTGAGCGCTGGACCAATGGTGCCGCCGGCCGACCAATACGCCTGTGCGGCCGGCGAGGCGATGCAGTTGCCCGCGCCGTACAGCCCCGGGATCGGCGCACCGAAGGCGTCCAGCACGCGCGCGCGGGTGTCGATGCGCGGACCGCCCTTGGTGTCCAGCACGCCGGCACACAGGATGATGGCGTAGTACGGGCCCTGCGGCGCGAGTGGGTGCATGGTTGCGTTCGGCGACGGGTTGCTCTGGCCGGGCGGCCGGTACATGTTGTGAAAATAGCCCTCGACCGGGGTCTGCCCGCGCGCGAAATCCGCGTCCTCGCCGCTGGCCGCGAAGCCGTTGAAACGGGCAACCGTCTCGCCAAGCCGGGGGGCGAAGTCATCGGCCAGCGCAAAGCCGCCGGTGTGGGGCGCGAGCTGCGCCAGGCGGGCGCGGATGGCGCTGCCCAGCGCCGCGAAATCGGCGCCTTCGATCACATACGGCGCCGCGCCCTGCGGCAACGGAAACATGCCGGCAAACTGCTCCGCGACGCGCCGGTCGTACACCATGAAGGTCAGCAGGTTGCGGTATTCGGCGCGCTGCGGATCCCACACGAAGTGCAGTTGCGCGCGCTCGTTGTAGACGAATTTCTCGTTCACGTAGCGCCGGCCGGTGCGGTCCACCTGCAGCATGGCGTCGCCCGGCGGCACGAACACGTTCATCGGCACCGCCGAATTCACCACCGCCTGCTCGAACACCAGCTCGGCCCACCAGCCGTGCTGCATGTTGCCGAGCTGCGCGCCCACCGACTGCGCAAGCGGGATGAAATCCCCCTGCGCCGCAGGAACGGTGCAGCCACCGTATACCGGCCCGCGCAGAAAGCGCCGGCGCAGGTCCGCGTTGTGGATGAAGCCGCCGGTGCCGAACACCACCCCGCGCCGGGCGCGCAGGCGCTGCGTGGCGCCATCCGCGTCGGCCACTTCCACACCCACCACGGCGCCCGCCTGCTGGATCAGGCGCACCGCGCGCTGGCCGAAGCGCACGCCGATACCGCGCGCCCGCACCGCCGCCTCGAACTGGCGCGCGATCTCGACGCCCATGCCGGGCGTGCCGTCGGCCAGGCGCGGCGACAGGATGCGCCCGAGTGGCGCCTCGTTCTGCGCCAGCGCGGCGTAGTAATCGGGCATGTACTCGTAGCCCTGCGCGCGTGGAAAGAACGTGCTGCGCAGCGCGCCCAGTATTTGCAGGCGCTCGACCACCGGGGCGGCGTGGTCATAAAAGGTGGCGATCAGCGCGTAATCGTCCGCGGCCAGCCCCAGGCGCTCGGCGGCCGGGTCGTACAGCTCCGGATAGGACAGGCGCGCCATGTACCGCAGCGCCGCGGCGCGCTCGTCCACGAGGCCACGCGAGCGCATCAGGTGATTGTTCGGAATCCAGTAGCCGCCCTGCGACTTGGCCGTGGTGCCGCCGTAGTAATCGGCCTTTTCCACCAGCAGCACGTGCGCCCCGGCGGCGTGGGCAAAGATGGCCGCCGCGGAACCCGCCGCCCCGGTGCCGACCACCAGCACGTCGGTTTCCGCGTCCCAGTGCGCCACCTCGCCTGCCGCCAGCGTCGGCATCGCGCCCAGCAGGCCGAAACCCGCCGCCCCGGCAGTGCCCGCCAACACCCGGCGCCGCGTCGGGTCCGGTCGGTCGGATCGTTTCATCGTCGCCCCTCCTCCCTGCATGGCCTCGCAGTTTGTCGTTATGACCATCCCCCGCCGCAGCAGACGGAGCGCGCGCAGACACGCCGACGCCTTATAGCACCGACGGGCAATCGTGAAACTGCGCGTGGGTGGCCCGGTGGCTGTGCCGCGCCTTGACCGCCCGGTCGGCGGGCGGAATGATGCCGGCAGGCCCGCCGCTACATGGATGCTCCGGCTCGCCTTTCGGGCGACGCTGAAAAATTCCATCCGTGGAATTTTTTCAGCTCGCTGCATCGCGGCACATGCCCGCGATGCGCTCCATGAATCCAGGGCTCAGCCCTGGATTCATGCCGGGGCATCCTGCCCCGAACCGGAAGCGCCGAAGAAATCCGCGCTTCCCTTGAGGCTCCCCACAACACGCATTCCGGCGAGGAGAAACTGTCATGACATACGACCTTCTGATCCACGGCGGCACCGTCGTCGACGGCACCGGCGCCCCGGCCCGGCGCGCCGACGTGGCCATCCAGGGCGACCGCATCGTCGCCATCGGCGACAACCTGGGCAGTGCGCGCGAGACGCTGGACGCCAGCGGGCTGGTGGTGTCGCCCGGCTTCATCGATCCGCACACCCACTACGACGCGCAGTGGTGCTGGGATCCGCTGCTCAGCAGCAGCGCCTGGCACGGCGTCACGTCCGTGGTCATGGGCAACTGCGGGGTCGGCATCGCGCCCTGCCGGCCGGCGGCGCGCGAGGTAGCCATGATGGATCTGGTGAACGTCGAGGCCATGCCGGCCGACGTGCTGCGCGCCGGCATCCGCTGGCAGTGGGAGACGTTCGCCGAGTTCATGGCGGCGGTCGGCGGCGGCGGCGTCGGGCTGAACGTCGGTTTTCTGCTGCCGCTGGCGGCGCTGCGCCATTACGCGATGGGCGAGGACTCGGGCGCCCGCGGCGCCAACGCGGCCGAGATCGCGCAGATGGCCGCGCACCTGCGGGACGCCATGCAGGCCGGCGCGCTCGGGTTCAGCACCACGGTGCTGGCGCAGCACATCGGCCACGGCGGCAAGCCGCTGGCCGCGCGCCTCGCCAGTCGCGACGAGCTGAAGGCCCTGTGCCACGTGCTGCGCGATCTTGGCCGCGGCACCATCCAGATCGCCATGGGCGGCGTCGGCGGCGCGCTCAGCGCGGAGCAACAGGACCTGCTGCGCTTCCTGCTCGAGGAAAGCGGCCGCCCGCTGACCTGGACCTTCCTGCTGGTGCCGGTCGGCAATCCGCAGCGCGCGCTGCAGACACTCGAGGAAACCGACTGGCTGACGCGCATGGGCGCCGTGCCGCAGGTGTCCTGCCGGCCGTTCCTGACGCAGCTCGAGATGACCAATCCGTTCATCTTCGCCGACCGCAAGACCTTCGCGCCGCTGTTCAACACCGGCCCCGAGCGCCTGGCCGCCGCCTACCGCGACCCGGCGTTTAGGGATGCGCTGCGCGCCGAGCTGAAACAACCGGGCGCCTTCGCGGACGACTGGACGCGCCTCGAGCTGCAACAGGTGGAAGCGCAGGGCCTGCAGCCGCTGGTCGGCCGCACGGTGGCGGACATCGCCGCCGAGCGCGGCGCCGACGGGCTGGATACCTTCCTCGACCTCGCCCTCGAAGACGGGCTGTCGGCACGGTTCCTGTATACGATTTCGAACATCGACCTCGACGTGGTGGCCACGCTCATCAACGACCCCCGCACCCTGATCGGCGCCTCCGACGGCGGCGCGCATGTCGATCAAATCTGCGACGTCGGCTACGCCACCTGGCTGCTCGGCACCTGGGTGCGCGAGCGCGGCGCGATGACGCTCGAACGCGCCGTGCGGCGGCTCACGGACGACCCGGCGCGGGTGTTCGGCATTGCCGAGCGCGGCCGGCTGGCGGTCGGCTACAAGGCCGACATCGCGGTGTTCGACCCGGCCACGGTCGGCTCGAATCGGCTGGCGCGGGCGGTGTTCGACCTGCCGGGCGGCGCGCGGCGGCTGGTGTCGGACGCGCGCGGCATCGCCGCCACGGTGGTCAACGGCCAGGTGCTGATGCGCGGTGGCCAGGCCGGCACCACGCGCGCCGGCGCGCCGCTGAAGGCGGCCTGAGGCTTGCTCACCCTTGGCCTGACCGAAACGCTGGCGCTGGCCGCGCTGGCGGTGGCGACCGGCCAGGGGCTGCGGCGCGCGGTGCCGCTGCTGGCGCGTTACGACCTGCCGGCGCCGGTGCTGGGCGGGCTGCTTGTGGCACTGGCGATGACCGCGCTGCGCCGGGACGGGCAGGACCTGGTGCGCTTCGACACCACGCTGCAGTCGCCGCTGATGATCGCGTTCTTCACCACCGTCGGCCTCGGCGCCAGCGTGCGACTGCTGCGCGTGGGCGGTGTGCAGGTGGCGTGGTTTCTGGGTATTGCGGCGGTCGCCGTGATCGCGCAGAACCTGCTCGGCGCCGGACTCGCCGCCGCCATGGGCCTGCCGCCGCTGCTGGGCGTGCTGGCGGGTTCGGTGACGCTGGCCGGCGGGCCGGCGACGGGTCTCGCCTTCGCGCCGCTGTTCGAGCAGGCCGGCGTGAGCGGTGCCACGGTGGTGGCGGTGTCGGCGGCCATGGCGGGCATCGTCATGGGCGGCCTGTTCGGCGGGCCGCTGGCCGGGCGCATCATCGCCCGCCGGGGTTTGCGCTCGGCCGGGCCGGCGACGCGATCCGCCGAGGCGGCTGATAGCCCGGCGCCTGCCGACACCGGCGCCGCGCTGCTGCGGGCGGTGATCCTGATCCTGCTCGCCATGTGGCTTGGCGGCTACGTCGCGCGTGGTTTCACGGCGCTTGGCTTGACGCTGCCGGCCTACATCGGCGCCATGCTGGCGGCGGCGGTGCTGCGCAATCTGGGTGACCGTCAGCCGCTGCTGCACGTGCCGGTGCAGGCGGTGGAGAACCTGGGCGCCGTGGCGCTGTCGCTGTTCATCGCCATGGCGCTGATGACGCTGAAGCTCTGGGAGCTGGCGGACCTTGCCCTGCCGCTGCTCGGGCTGCTGCTGGCGCAGGCGCTGCTGCTGGTGGGGCTGTGCCGGCTGGTGTTCCGCCTGATGGGCGGCGATTTCGACGCCGCCGTGATGGCCGGCGGGTTCTACGGCTTCATGATGGGCACCACGGCCAACGCCGTGGCCAACATGCAGACCCTGACCGACCGCTACGGGCCGGCGCCGCGCGCGTTTCTGGTGGTGCCATTGGTCGGCGCGTTCTTCATCGACTTCGTGAATGCACTGCTGATCACGGTGTTCCTGAACGTGCTCGGCTGACGCCTTCGGAAACGCTGAAAAATTCCATCCTTGGAATTTTTCAGCTCGCTGCATCGCGGTACATGCCCGCGATGCGCTCCATGAATCAAGGCCTGCTGCCCTGGATTCATTCCGGGACATCCTGTCCCGGACGAGAAGCGCTGAATAAATCAGCGCTTCGCTAACCCATCGCCTGCCCGCACTCGCGGCAGTAACGGCCATGCACATGGGTGGCCTTGCCGCAGTGCGGACAGGGCGCGAGCTGCCCGAAGCCACAGGCCGGGCAGAACGCGCTGCCCGGCGGCAGGGCGAGCCCGCAGTCCTGACACTGGCCGCGAGCGATGCGCCGGGCGAGCAGCTTGTCGCGCGCGAACAGCTTGTTCTGCAACACGTAGATCAGCGCCAGGCTGGCGCCGACGGCGAGCCCGATGGCGAGGTAGTTCCACAGCGCGATGAGATGCAGCGACTCCAGCAGCGTCATCAGCTGCCGCAGGAAACGCCGCGGCAGGATGTCGTAGACCAGCTGCAAGAGCTTGCACAGCGCCGGGATGAAGGCCACCACCAGCAGGTGCGCCGAGACCAGCGTCTGCACCGCCCGCGCGCGGCGGATGCTGGCGGCGTTCCAGGCGTAGAAAAGCCCCAGCAGCGGCGCCAGGAACAGCGCCTCCCAGCCCAGCCGGCGCACCGGGTACCAGGTTTCCAGCTGGCGCAGGTCGGCGCGCAGGCGCTCGCGATCGGCCGGCGCGATGGCGTCGATGCGCTGCCACAGCGCCTGCACGCGGGGCTGGCGGTCGATGGCAGCTTCGAGCTGGGCGAGGCGGCCGGTGACTGCATCGAGCGCGGCGGTCTTGGCGCCGAGCTCGCGGCCCAGCGTGTCGCCGCGTGCCTGCGCGTCGGACTTGGCGATCCGCTCCAGCAGCGCCGTGTCGTAGCTGCCCTTCAGGCGTTCGGTCTGCGTGCGCAGATCGGCGCTCTCGCGGCGCAATGCGCGGGCGTCGTCGAACTGCCGGGTCAGCGCCGCGTCGGCCAGCACGGCATCCAGCGCGCCCAGCAGCGGCGCGCATACCGGATGCGGCGCGGGGTTCGATCGCTGCGTCTGCCAGGCGGGTGCGGCCGCGTGCGCCGCCACCACCTCGCCGAGTTGCTCCAGCCGGCCGGCCGGTGTCCACTGCCGGTCGAGCACGATGTCGCGGCAGCGCACCGGCGCGGCTTCTTCCGGCTGCGTGAGCTGCGCGGTGTGGCGCGCCAGTCCGTCGAAGATCGAACTCAGCACGAAGGCATCGAGCAGCAGGACCACGACCAGCGCGGCGCGGCTGAGCGGCTGGCGGTTCAGTTGCGTGAGGTGGGCGCGCGCGGCGCCGATGTACTGGCGAAGACCTTGTCGCGCCATGCGGAATCCCCCCTGCGGTTGGCGTCGTCAGCGCGCCACGGCCTCCAGCACCGCCGCCGGCGTCAGCACGGCCGGCAGCAGCCGCGGCTCGCCCCCCGGCGGATAGTAGACGTACAGCGGCACGCCGCTGCGGCCAAAGCCGGCCAGGGCCTGCGTGATGGCGGGGTCGTAGCGCGTCCAGTCGGCCGCGAGCGCGGTGATGCCAAGCTCGGCAAAGCGCTTGGCCACCGTGCCCGTATCGAGCGCCACCTGTTTGTTCACCTGACAGCTGATGCACCAGGCGGCGGTGAAGTCGACGAACACCGGCCGCCCGGCATCGCGCAGTTGCTGCACCCGCTGCGCTGACCAGGGCTGCCAGTCGATGGCGGCGGTTGCGGGCGCGCCGCGTGCCGGCGCCGCGGCGAGCGCGGCCGGGCGCATGGCCGCGGCAAAGCCGAGCAGGGCGGCGAAGCCAAGGCCGCTCACGACCACCGCGCCCGGCAGCCAGCGCCGCCGCGGTCCGCGCTGCAGGTGCCCGAAGCCCCAGGCTGCGAAGCCGACGCCAAGCGCCGCCAGCAGCAACAGCCCCACCGCATCCACGCCCGACTGTCGACCCAGCACCCACACCAGCCACACGGCGGTGGCGAACAGCGGAAAGGCGAGCCCCTGGCGCAGCGTCGCCATCCACGGCCCGGGTCGCGGCAGGCGCGCCAGCAGCGCCGGCATTTCCGCCAGCGCCAGGTAGGGCAAGGCCATGCCGAGCCCGAGCGCGGTGAAGATCGTCAGCGCTTCGGCAGCCGGCCGCGCCAGCGCAAAGCCGAGCGCCGCGCCCATGAAGGGCGCCGTGCAGGGCGTGGCCACCAGCACCGCCAGCACGCCGGTCAGGAACGAGCCGGGATAGCCGACCGGCTGCGGCGCGCTGCCGGCCAGGCGCGACAGGCCGAGCCCGACCTCGAAGGCGCCCATCAGATTGAGTCCGACCGCCGTCAGCAGCAGCGCCATGGCGGCCACGAAGCCCGGCGATTGCAGCTGAAAGCCCCAGCCGACGCCGCCGCCTGCGGCGCGCAGCGCGAGCAGCAGCCCCGCCAGCAGCCAGAAACTGACCAGCACGCCGCCCACGAACGCGAGGCCGTGCCGCCGCACCCGGCCCGGATCGCCATGCGCCACCTGGACGAAGCTCAGCACCTTCACCGACAGCACCGGGAACACGCAGGGCATGAGGTTCAGGATCAGGCCCCCGAGCAGCGCAAACCCGGCGGCGAGCGCCAGCCCCATGCCGGCGGCGGGGGCGTTTGTCGGCGTCGTTACCGGCTGCCCGGCCGGCGGGGCAGCATCGAGCGTGCGCACCGGCACATCCACCGCCAGCGCCGGCACCTGTCCGGCCCCATCCCAGCCGCGCGGGTTCACCAACACGCCGGTGAGGCGCTCGAACTGCGCCGCGGCGGTCAGCGTCAGGCGCAGCCGATCGGCCACGCGCTCGAGCACCTGCCCGGCGGAGTGCTTCATCTGCCCCTCGCGGTCGGGGAAGAACTGCACGGCGCCGTCCTGCGCCGCCGGCCAGGCCAGATGGACGTGGTCGCCGAAGCGCGTGGCCTCGAGCGGCACCGCCGGCCACTGCCGCGGCAGCCTGGCGCGGGCGGTGGCGATCGCGCGCTGGCCGGCGGGATCGGGCGCGGCGCGTTCGAGCACCGGCAGGTCGAGCGCCAGCGTGGCCTGCTCGGGCAGGCACAGGTCCTTGCACACCAGATAGTGGACGGTGCCGCGCAGAGCCACCGTGCCGGCGATGCCGGCGGGCGTGGTCAGCGCCACCGGCAGCAGCACCTCGTCCTCGTAGCCGTAGGTGACCACCGGCGGCGGCGACACCTGCGCCGGGTACGGCCACTCGATGTCGCCGGCCGTGAAGCCGGCCGGCAACTGCCAGTCGATGCGCGGCGCCTGGCCGGAATCGCCGGGGTTTTGCCAGTACACATGCCAGCCGCGGTCGAGCTCGAAGCGCACGCCGAGCGACACGGGCTGCCCCGGCAGCACGCCCTGCACGTCGGCCAGCAGCGTCACGCGGGCGTGCGGGGGTTCGCCCTGCGCCGGCGCGACCAGCGGCAGCAGCGCCAGCAGCGCCAGCAGCGCGGCGAGCACGCCGCGCGCCAGCCGCTCAGCGATCCACATGGCCAAGATCGCGTCCGGGCGCCACGCGGTCGCGCACGCGCTGCTTCAGTTCCTTGATGTCCGGGAAACGCCCCTCGGCGGCGCGCGACCAGATCGGCTGATCGTCGACCGTGACCTCGAACACGCCGCCGCGGCCGGGACGCAGCGCCACCTCGGCCAGCTCGTCCTCGAAGCTCGACAGCAGTTCCTGCGCCATCCAGGCGGCGCGCAGCAGCCAGCGGCATTGCGTGCAGTAGCTGATGGTGACGCGGTGCGTCATGGGGTTCCTTTCCGCTTGCCTTTGCAATGTTGGAGCCGCCTTGAACGGGAGATCGGCAACGGCCCGATAATGGCCGTATCCGTCGCCGTCAAGGAATGCCCGTGAGCAACCCAAGCAGCCATCGCACGCCGATTCTGGCGGTGTTTTGCGACTTCGAGAACGTGGCGCTGGGCGTGCGCGACGCCAAGTATGACCAGTTCGACATCCGCCGGGTTCTCGAGCGCCTGCTGCTGAAGGGCCCCATCGTGGTCAAGAAGGCCTACTGCGACTGGGAGCGCTACAAGAAATTCAAGCCCGCGATGCACGAGGCGGCGTTCGAGATGATCGAGATCCCGCACCTGCGCCAGTCCGGCAAGAACTCGGCCGACATCCGCCTGGTCGTGGACGCGCTCGACCTTTGCTACACCAAAAGTCACGTCAACACCTTCGTCATCGTGTCCGGCGATTCGGACTTCTCGCCGCTGGTGTCCAAGCTGCGCGAGAACAACAAGGAGGTGATCGGCGTGGGCGTGGCGAGCTCGACGTCGGACCTGCTGATCGCCAACTGCGACGAGTTCATCTACTACGACGACCTGGTGCGCGCGGATGTGGCAAGAAAACCCGCCCGTCGGCGCAGCGCCAAGTCGAAGACCGAGCCGGCCAGGCTCGAGCCCGCGCCGACCGGGCCCGCCAGCGAGGCGGCAGCGGTCGCGGTCGAAGCGATGCCGGAAGCCGCCAGCGATGAGCCGAAGCGCAAATCCCGCTCGCGCGGCGGGCGGCGCAAACGCGGCGAAGCGGCGGCGAGCGACGCCGTGGACAGCCTGGCCGCCGCCCTGCCCGCCGCCGACGCGGCCCCCGACGCACTGACCGAAGATCCGGCCGAACCCGAACCCGAAGCCGCCGCCACCGACGACGACCAACCTGCCAGCAGTCGCGCCGACAAGGGTCTGCGGCTGATCATGGAAACGGTCGCCGCGCTGGTCGAGGACCGCGGCGAGGAGCAGAAAATCTGGGGCTCGATGGTCAAGCAGACCCTGCGCCGGCGCCGGCCGGGCTTCAACGAGCGCTTCCATGGCTTTCGCAGCTTCAACGACATGCTGGAAGAAGCCGCTGCCCGCGGCTGGCTGACTCTGGAGCGCGACAGCAAGTCCGGCGGCTACATCCTGCACCCGATCGAGGGCGGTTACGTGCCGCTGCCCATCGAGGACGACCAGGACGAAATCGAGAACGAGTCCGAGCACGGGGCCGAGGCCGGGGTCGAAACGGGTGCGCCCGCGGCGCTCGAATGACGCGTCGCCCGCGCAGGAAGTTCCGAACGGAACACGCCCACGGACCGCATTTTCAGCGCTTCCCTTGGCCGCCCAGGTACAGGCTGACGGCCATATCACCCATGCGGTGCGTCAGAAAGCCCGCGTCGGAGTCGCTCACGGCGGCCAGGTAGTCCTGCGCCGCCTCGTGGTCCACGTTGTCCGCCAGCACCAGCGCGTTTTGCGCCAGGCTTGGCTCAAGCAGCCGCAGCACCGGCAGATAAAGACTCTTCCAGCCGTCAAGCAGCAGCAGGTCGACCGGGCCCGGCAGGTCCGCCAAAGTCAGCAGCGCATCGCCCTCCAGCAGCGTCACGCAGTCCGCCACGCCCGCCTCGGCGAGGTTCGCGCGCAGCGCCCGGCACTTGTCGGGGTGCGCCTCGGTGGTGGTGAGGTGTCCACCGCCGTCGCGCGCCGCGGCCGCCAGGTACAGCGTGCTCACGCCGTAGGACGCGCCGAATTCGACCATGCGCCGGGCGCGTGCCGCCCGCGCCAACAGGTACAGCAGGCGGCCTTCGTCGGGCGACACGGCCAGATAGAACTCGCCCATGCGCACCAGGCCCTCGTCGTCCGGCAGCCGGCCGGCGGCCTGGGCGGCACGGCGCTCCGCCCAGCGCGCGCCGTCCAGGGCAGCCTCCTGGTGCAGGCGCTGCAAGACGGCGTCAAGGCGTGGTTCCCGCAAGGTCATCCGTACGTCCTTCGGTGATGTGTGGCCCTGCAATTTTGCGCGATCACGCCCGCTCGGCACAGGCGCACTGATCGCGGCCTTCCGCGCGGCACCGTGCCTACATGTCTTTCATTCGGCCACCGCCGGTTTGCTGCCGGCGGACACTGTCCGGTACGCGGATTTATCTACAGGCGCGACATCACTCCGGGCGCCAGCAACACGTAAAGCACCGTCGTTGCCGTCAGTGACGCAGTGAAAAGCTCGGAATCGAGTTTGAAGCGCTCGCTGATGGCAATACCGACAGCCACCGAGGGCGCCATGGCCACCAGCACCGTGGCGGTTTCGAGTTCCCCGCCGAGTCCGACCAGCTGAGCCCCGAAGAGCCCGACGGCAAAGCCGAGGCCAAGCCGGATCGCCACCACCGGCACCAGGACATCAAGTCGGGACAGTCCGCGCAGCGTGAACGTGCTGCCGACCACGAACAGCAGAATCGGCACCGTGGCCTGCCCAAGCACCACGAAGGTCTGCACCAGTCCGCGCGGCAACGTGATGCCGCCGGCGTTCACCGCCAAGGCCACCACCGTTGCCCAGAACGGCGGCATGCGCAACACCACCAGCGCGCTGCGCCAACCGACGGCGGCACCGCCGAACCACGCCGCCAGCACCACGCCGAGCGACCAGAACACCACCACGGTGGCGAACATGTCGTACAGCAGCGGCACGCGCGCGGCGGAGCCGCCGAGCAATGAATCGACCACCGGCAACGCGGCGCCCAAACCGTTGCCGAAACTCGCGGCCAGGATTGCCGCGCCGGCCTGCGGACGCGTCAGGCGGCCGGCGCGCAGCATGGCACCGAACACCAGCAGGCTGGCGCCAAGACACGTCGCGATGACGACCACCCCGGCCACGGGCACACGCAGCAGCGTGGTATCCGGATGCGCCGTCAGGAACACGCCCAGAATCATTGCCGGCGCCAACAGGTTGACCACCAGCGCATTCAACACCTGGCGCACCTGGCCGATCGGCAGGCCGCCCGGCTGCAAATGCCGCCACACCACACCGACAGCGAGGATCAGGATCGTCGGCAACAGGCGTTCATACACGGCGCTCGGCCCTCTGTCCCCACCCATCCGAGAGCGGCTCTTCCCGCTGCACGGTTGCCGCGCCGTGACCCCATCCGGGACCGGATGCGGCCACCATCATCCACACGCCATGGCGTGGATGGCTTCACATCGTCTCGATCGAGATGCCTTCCTTGGGCAGCTTGCGACGCACTTCCTCAGCCTTGGCACGGCTCGAGAATGTCATCGCCATGTCGATCCACGGCACCCAACACACCGGTTCGTCACTGTTCAGATACGACTCGCGGTCCGTGGTCAGCCGTTCGCGCTCGAAAATCTCGCCGCTTTCGCGATCGAGAAACTTGCCTTTGGAAAGCGTTTTCTTGGTCTGTTTGACAATCAGATAGGGCATGTCTAATTGAATCAATCGCCGTGGTTAATGAAAACACCCTGCCAACGGCAGGGCCTTTTATTTCGACTGAAAACGCGTCATCTCGCCGACTCGGCGCAACAAGCGACAGGACGTCTCATGTAGAAACGATCAGCTTATTGCCGCTGGTATCGACCGATGGTCGTATCGGGCAACCCGTTCATGCGCCGGTGGGCATTCGACTTCAATTTCCCGGCGCAGGCGCAGTCTAGCACCCGGCCGTCGCGGCAACTCGCCCGGAAATGCGGTGGCGTGGCGACGCTTGCCGGTGCCCCTGTCCGCGGACGTTTCAACCCAAGGCCGGCACTGCACTAAAATGCCGCGCCCCCAGCAAGAGAGACACCATGACCCGCAAGCAACTTGCCTTTGTGCTCGTCGTGGCGCTGCTGCCGGGTGGGTACGCCATTGCCCTCGAATCGACCCCGGGCAACAAGGCGGCGGCCGTAAAGGCAGCGGAAATCGACCCAGTGCTCGCGTTGCGTGCGCTGCAACGCGAGCACGATGCGCTGCTGGCGCAGCAGCCGGCCTTGCAGGAAGCGGCCGGCCAGGCCACCGCGCTGGCGGACCAGAACCAGCAACTCGACCAGCAAGTGCAGAGCCTGCAGGCGCAGCTCGACGGCTTGCGCGAGGAAGCAGCCCGCCTGCGCAGCGACGACCGGCGACGCTGGTTCATCACCGGCGCCGCGGTGCTCGCCGCCGGCACGGTGCTGGGCCTGGTGCTGCCCATGCTGCGCGGGCGACGGCGCGGTGGTTACGGCGGCTTCCGGTAGGCAATGGCCGCCGATAAAATATCAACCTATTGATATTAAAAAATTAAATTATCCATTCGGGAAGGCGCGCCGACACCGGCGCAGGCACCGCGATACTTTTTGCAGCGGCTGCTAGGCGACCACCCCACCCTCTGCTAAGGTAGCGACGCCGCCGACGCGCGGCGTCCTCCAACCCGATTTTCCGAATGGCCGCGAGCCCCCCATTTCGGCTCAAGGGCAGCCTTGTGACGCTGTCCATCCTGAAGCCGCTGACGACCGATCTGTCCGAAATCGAATCCGGCCTCGCGGCGCGGGTGGCACAGGCACCGGCGCTGTTCGACCGCGCTCCGCTGCTGATTGACCTTGCCGACCTGCCGGACGCGACTGCCCTCGACCTGCCGGGCCTGCGCCGGCTCACGGCCGGCATGGGCTTCGTGCCGGTCGCCGTGCGTGGCGGCGGCGATGCCGTGGCCAGCCAGGCGGCGGCGATCGGTATCGGCGTGCTCGGCGAGGGGCGCCTGCCGCGGGACGCCGAACCGACCCCGGCCGTGGTCGAGGAGCCGCCGCCCACCGCTGCGGAGATCGCGGCGGCAAGCCCGGCCCCAGCAGCGGAGTCGGCAACGGCCTTGGCCGCGGCCCCGGTGCCCACGCGCGTGGTGACGCAGCCGGTGCGTTCGGGCCAGCAGGTATACGCGCGCGGCGACCTGATCGTGCTCGCGCCTGTCAGCCCCGGCGCCGAGCTGCTGGCCGACGGGCACATCCACGTCTACGGCCCGTTGCGTGGGCGGGCGCTGGCGGGGCTGCGCGGCGACACCACGGCGCGCATCTACTGCCGTGCACTGGAGGCCGAGCTGATAGCCGTGGCCGGCTGTTTCCAGGTGGCGGACGATATCGACCCCGCGCTGCGCGGCCGCCCGGCGCAGGTGTATCTGAACGGCGAAGACTTGGTCACGGCCCCGCTGTAGGCGGCCTCCCCCGGCACACGAGGAGCACTCTTTTGGCACGCATCATCGTCACCACCTCCGGCAAGGGCGGGGTGGGCAAGACCACCACCAGTGCTGCCTTCGGCACCGGGCTTGCGCTGCGCGGGCGCAAGACCGTGCTGATCGACTTCGACGTCGGCCTGCGCAACCTTGACCTCATCATGGGCGTCGAGCGGCGCGTGGTGTACGACTTCGTGAACGTCATCCACGGCGAGGCGCAGATCAATCAGGCGCTGATCCGCGACAAGCGCGTGGAGGGTCTCGCGATCCTGGCCGCCTCGCAGACCCGCGACAAGGACGCGCTGACGCTGGAAGGCGTCGGCCGCGTGCTGGACGAGCTCGCCAAGGAGTTCGATTACATCCTGTGCGACTCGCCGGCCGGCATCGAGAAGGGCGCGCATCTGGCCATGTACTTCGCCGACGAGGCGCTGGTGGTGACCAACCCCGAGGTGTCGTCGGTGCGCGACTCGGACCGCATCCTGGGCCTTCTGGCCAGCAAGACGCGCGCCGCCGAGCAGGGTGGCCGGGTGCGCGAGCACCTGATCGTGACGCGCTATTCGCCCAAGCGGGTCGGCAAGGGCGAGATGCTGAGCCTCGACGACGTCGGCGAAATTCTGGGCATCCCGCTGCTCGGCGTGATTCCGGAGTCGCCCACGGTGCTGGCCGCGTCGAACGCCGGCACGCCGGTCATTCTCGAGCAGGCGAGCGACGCCGCGCAGGCTTACACGGACACCGTGGCGCGCTTTCTGGGCGAGGAAAAACCCCTGCGCTTCATCACCGAGGAGCGCGGCCTGCTGCGGCGGCTGTTCGGAGGTCGCGCATGAGGATCATCGAATTCCTGCGCGCTGGCCGCAAGAACAGCGCCTCGCTGGCCAAGGAGCGCTTGCAGATCGTGGTTGCCCACCAGCGGCGCGAGCAGTCCCGGCCGGCCTACTTCGCCAACCTGCAGCGCGACCTGCTGGAAGTGGTGCGCCGCTACGTGACGGTCGAGGACAGCGCGGTCAAGGTGGACGTCGACCACCAGGGCGACTGCGACATCCTGGAACTGAACATCACCCTGCCGGACCAGCCGGCCGCCGGCGCGCGGGGTTAGGGGCGCAAGGCGCGTCCTGCCGGCTCAGGATTCGCCGGCCAGTGCCGGCAGGCCAAAGGCCGCCGCGAGCCAGCGCGCCACGTGATCGGCGATCGGGCCCTGCGCCTCGCCCGTGGGATGAATGCCGTCTTCCTGAAAGAGCGCCGGTTCGTGGGCGATCGGTTCCAGCAGGAAGTCCAGCAGCGGCACGCCGGTCTCGGTGGCGACTTTTTTGAACAGCGCGTGGAACTGTCGCGTGTAGACGGGGCCAAAGTTCGGCGGAATCTGCATGCCGATCAGGCCCACCCGCGCGCCGGCCGCCTGGGCGGCGGTGACCATGGCGCGCAGGTTGTCGGCGGTGGCGGCTAGCGGCTGGCCGCGCAGGGCGTCGTTGGCACCCAGCTCGATGAGCACCAGCGCCGGGCGCTCACGCGCCAGCAGCGCCGGCAAGCGTGCCCGCCCCCCGGCGCTGGTGTCGCCGCTGATGGCGGCGTTGACCAGCGTCCAGTCCGGCGCGTGCTGACCGAGCCGCCCGGCCAGCAGCGCCGGCCAGGACGCGCCATCCGGCAGGCCATAGCCGGCCGACAGGCTGTCGCCGATGACCAGAATCGAACCCGCCGGCAGCCGGTTGGCTGCCCGCGCGCCGCCAGCCAACAACAGGAGCAAGACGCAGGTGATACGCGCCCAGGGAGTCGCCAAGTGGGTTACCTCGCCGCAGGGAAGGCTGGACATCCTACATCCGGTCGATTTGCACATCGCCGCCGGTGAGCGCTGCGCCATCGTGGGACCGTCCGGCAGCGGCAAGACGACGCTGCTGGCGCTGCTGGCGGGACTCGACCTGCCGAGCGCCGGGCGGCTGTGGCTGGCGGAGCAGGAACTCACCGCGCTCGACGAGGACGCCCGCGCCGCGCTGCGCCGCCAGCAGGTCGGATTCGTGTTCCAGAACTTCCAGCTGCTCGGCAACCTGAGCGCGCTCGACAACGTGGCGCTGCCGCTCGAACTGCGCGGCGAGGCCGGCGCCCGCGCCCGGGCGCGCGACATGCTGGAACGGGTGGGTCTCGCCGACCGCGCCCGCCATTACCCACCAACGCTGTCGGGGGGCGAGCAGCAGCGCGTGGCGCTGGCGCGCGCCTTCGTCGGCCGCCCACAGGTGCTGTTTGCCGACGAACCGACCGGCAGTCTCGATCGCGCGAGCGCACAGGCGGTGCTGGAGCTGATGTTCGACCTCAACCGCGCCGCCGGCACCACGCTGGTGGTGGTCACCCACGACGACGCGCTGGCCGAGCGCGTCGACCGCCGCCTGCTGCTGCGGGCCGGCCGGCTGACCGACCATGTCTGAGCTGCGCACCGCGGCACGCCTGCTGCGCGGGGAATTGCGCCGTCCCGATCCGCTGCTGTGGGCCATGCTGCTGGCGGTGGCCATCGGCGTCGCGGCGCTCGCCAGCGTGAGCGGCTTCGCGCAGCGCGTGCAGGCCGGCATCGACGCGCGCGCCGCGACCCTGCTGGGGGGCTCGGTGCGCGTGGCCGCGCAACGCGACTTGCGTCCGCTTGCGGAAGATTTGCCGTCGGCGCTGAAGCCGGCCGCGGTGCTGGTCGAGCTGCCGACCATGGCGGCGGCCGGCGAGCGGCTGCGGCTGGTGGAGCTGAAAGCCGCGGACGCCGCCTATCCGCTGCTCGGCGAGCTGCGTATCCAGGGCCAGGGCGTCCAACGCGCGCCGGCGCCGGGCGCGGTGTGGGTAGAGCCGGTGTTGCTGGCCCAGCTGGGGGTGGACGTCGGCGCGCATATCGAGCTCGGCTATGCATCGTTCCGGGTGGCCGGCGTCATCGAGCACGAGCCCGATCGCGTGGCCGGCGCATTCAGCATCGGCCCGCGCGTGCTGATGAACCTCGCCGACTTGCCGGCGACGCGGCTGGTATCGGCGCAAAGCCGCGTGCGCAGCCGTTTGCTCTATGCGCCACCGCCCGCCGGGGTGGCAGGACTGGCCAAGGCGCTGGCACGTGCCCTGCCGGACACGCTCAAGGCCGAGACCGCCGACGAGGGCCTCGACGAGACACGCCAGCTCACCCGTCAGGCGGCGGACTTCCTGCGCCTGGTGGCGCTGGCCGGGGTGGTGCTGGCCGCCGCCGCGGTGGTGCTCGCGGCCTCGAACCTCACCGAAAAGCGCCTGCCGGCCGCCGCGGCGCTGAAGGCTCTTGGCGCCAGTCGGCGCCTGGTGCTGCTCACCTACGCGGGCCTGGTGGCGAGCGTCGGCTTGCTGGGCGGACTGCTGGGCGCCGCGGCCGGCAGCGCGCTGGAACGCCTGCTGCCCATGCTGCTGAGCGGCCTCGTGCCGACCGATCTGCCGCCCGCCGATGCGGGCCTGCTGCCGGTGGCCGTCGGTCTCGCGCTGCTGGTGGCGCTCGCGGTGGCAGCGCCGCCACTGCTGCGCCTGGGCGCAACGCCACCCGCGGCCGTCCTGCGGGCGCCGAGCGAAGGCGAGGTCGAACGCGGCTTCGCGCGCACGGAAACCGGCGGCCTGGCGCTCGCGCTGCTGCTGTGCGGCGCCGTCTACGGCTGGCTGGGTGCCAGCGCCACGCGTGGCCTGCTCGGACTCGGCGTGCTGCTGGGCGCGGCACTGCTGTTCGGTGTCGGCGCACGGCTGCTGGCGCGGGCGGCACGGCGGGCCTCGGCGCGCGGACCGTTCGCCTGGCGTTACGCGGCGGCGGCATTCGGTCGTGCCCCGGCGCACACGGTGCTGGCGGTGGCAGCGCTCGGGTTCGGCGTGCTCGCCATCGTCACCCCGGCGCTGGTGGAAGCGGATTTGCTCAAGCAGTGGCAGATGCGCGTACCAGCGGACGCACCCAACCGCTTCTTGATCGACGTGCAACCCGACCAGCGCGACACCGTGGCGCAGCTGCTTGCGGACGGCGGCGCACAGGACTCGGACCTGCGGCCGATGGTGCGGGCGCGGCTGGTCGCCATCAACGGCCAGGCGCCCCCACCGCCGGCAAATGAGCGGGCGCGGCGCTTTCTGGAGCGCGAGAACAACCTGACCTGGCGCGCCGATCCGGAACCCGGCAACCGGATTGTCGCCGGACGCTGGTGGACGGCCGGCGCCGATGCGGAAATTTCGCTCGAGCAGGACTGGGCGGCCGAACTTGGCGTCGGGCTCGGCGACACGCTCACCTTCGACACCGGCGGCCAGCAGGTGACCGGCACGGTCACCTCGCTGCGCGAGGTGAATTGGGAAAGCCTGCGCAGCAATTTCTTCGTCGTGTTCGCCCCGGGGGCGCTGGACCAGGCGCCGGCCACCTATGTCACCGCCTACCGTGTCGATCCGGCGCACGCCGACACCCTGCTGCAAACCCTGGTGCAGCGCTTTGCAAACCTGACCGTGATCGACCTCGAGGCCATGACCGCGACCCTGCAGGACATGGTCAGGCAACTGTCCCGTGCCACCGGCTTTCTCGCCCTGTTCACGCTGCTGGCAGGGCTGGCCGTGTTGCTGGCCGCGGTGCTCGCCGAACGCAGCCGACTGCTGGCCGAGGCGACCGTGCTGCGCACGCTGGGCGCCAGCCGCCGCCAGCTCGGCGCCGTCTACAACCTGCGTTTCGCGCTGCTCGGCGGCGCCGCGGCGCTGCTCGGATGTGGCGCGGCAGTGGCGGCCGGGGCGTTTGCCTGCCTGCGCTATCTGGAGGTGCCTTACCGGCCCAATGTGCTCGCGCTGCTGGCGACCGTGGTGCTCGCCACGGCGCTGGTCACGCTCACCGGGCGCTTGGGCGCGCGACGGGTGCTGGCAACGCCGCCCGCGCAGAGTCTGCGCGGCGAGTGAGGGACCTCAGGAACTCGCGGCGTCGAGCCATTTCTGGACGTCGGCCGGATCGGCACGCCCGGTCAGACGCGCGCGCTCCCGGCCATCCGGGCCGATGATGACGGTGTACGGCAGCGCGCCGACCGAGTTGCCGAGCCGGCGCGCAAGGTCCATGGCATCGAGATCGCCGACCATGCTCGGGTAGTTGAGATTGAGCCGCGCGGCCATGCTTTGGGCCGAGGCGGCATCCTCCACCGCGACGCCCAGGAACTGCACGCCCCGGTCCGAATAGCGGGCCTGCAGGTCGATGAAGTCCGGGATTTCCTCCAGGCACGGGCCGCACCAGCTGGCCCAGAAATTCAGCACCACGGTCTTGCCGGCGAACTCCGACAGCCGCCGGACCTGACCGTCAAGGTCGGGCAGCGCGAAGTCCTCGACCGTCGAGCCGTCGCTGACCGCCTGCAAGGTCGGGCCGGGCAGCAGGTGCGTCCGCGCCATCATCCCGGCCACCAGGGCCAGCAGCAGCAGGGCGGCGGTGCCAAATCGCTTGCGAAAGCTCATGCGGGGACTCAGGGCAGTTGCAGGTGGGCGCGGACCGGGGCATAGCACAGTCGACCCTCGGCGCAGCCCTGGTAGCGCAGGTCGATGCCGACGCCGGCTTCAGCGGGCACCCCCAAGGGTATGCGCTGCGGGCCGCGCAGAACCAGCACACGGCCGAACTCGGCGTCGTCGTAAGGCTCGCCGGCGGGCAGCGCCGGGGCCAGCGCGGTGTTCTTGGCGCCCGTCACGGACAGCCGGTCGCGGTACAGGTAATGGCCCGGCGCGATCACGAAGCGCAGTTCCAGCGTCCCGTCGGCGCCTGCGGCGAGCTCGGGGGCAAACGCCTGCTGCGGGCTCAGAATCTGCAGCGTGTCGCCCAGCAGGCCGGCGAGGTCGGCGTGCGCCACCGGCGCCAGCAGCAGCCCGGTCAGCAGAACCATCAATACCCTAAACACCGCGCGCCTCCAGCCAGGCCAGATACGCCGGGTTGCCGCCCAGCACCGGCACGGCCAGCAGTTCCGGAACGTCGTAGGGATGCAGCGCCAGCAGGCGCCGTTCGAGCGCCGGGTAATCGTCGGCGCGGGCCTTGATCAGCAGCACGCACTCCTCGGCGTGCTCGATGGCGCCATGCCAGCGGTAAACCGAGCGCGCGCCGGGCAGCAGCGTCACGCAGGCGGCGAGGCCTTCCTCGACCAGCGCGGCGGCGATCCGTTCGGCCGTGGCCACGTCGGCGCAGGCCGACAGCAACAGGCGGCAGGGGGAGGTTTCGTCGTTCATCGGTGTGCGTCGTCAGGGGGACTTGAAAGCCCGCGTCCGAACCCCATGTTGCGCCTGCCCGTCCGGCGCTGCTTGCGACGCAGCTCTTGACGTCGCGGGGTCAGCGCCTATCATTTGGCACTCTTCGCACGAGAGTGCTAAACGATTCCGGCAACCGCCGCGGCGGTCTGGCGCCGGCCGGCTTGTTCGCGCAAATCCATTATCTGGAGGCTTGAAATGAAGATTCGTCCCCTTCACGACCGCGTCGTGATCAAGCGCATGGAAGAGGAACGCAAGAGCCCGGGCGGCATTGTACTGCCCGACTCCGCCACCGAAAAACCGGTCCAGGGCGAGGTGCTGGCGGTTGGTCCCGGCAAGGTTCTGGACAACGGCGAGGTGCGCCACCTGCAGGTCAAGGTCGGCGACCGCGTGCTGTTCGGCAAGTACTCCGGCACCGAGGTCAAGCTCGGCGACCAGGAAGTGCTGGTCATGCGCGAGGACGACCTGATGGGCGTCGTCGAGAACTGAGCGCGCGCTCCCCACAAGACATTCCCCGCAAGATATTCATTGAGGAATAGCAGCAATGGCAGCCAAACAGGTGCATTTCGGGTCCGACGCCCGCACCGCGATGATGAAGGGCGTCAACGTTCTGGCCAACGCGGTCAAGGTCACGCTGGGCCCCAAGGGCCGCAACGCGGTGCTGGAGAAGTCCTTCGGCGCCCCGACCATCACCAAGGACGGCGTGTCGGTGGCCAAGGAAATCGAGCTGGCCGACAAGCTCGAGAACATGGGCGCGCAGATGGTGAAAGAGGTGGCTTCGCACACCTCCGACGAGGCCGGTGACGGCACCACCACCGCCACCGTGCTGGCGCAGGCGATCGCCGTCGAGGGCATGAAGGCGGTCGCCGCCGGCATGAACCCGATGGATCTGAAGCGCGGTCTGGACAAGGCCGTCGTCGCCGCCGTCGAGGAAATCAAGAAGCTGTCCAAGCCCTGCACGGACCGCAAGTCGATCGCCCAGGTCGGCACCATCTCGGCCAACTCCGACACCTCGGTCGGCGACATCATTGCCGACGCCATGGACAAGGTCGGCAAGCAGGGCGTGATCACGGTCGAGGAAGGCCAGAGCCTGGACAACCAGCTGGAGCTGGTCGAGGGCATGCAGTTCGACCGCGGCTACCTGTCGCCGTACTTCATCAACAACCAGCAGTCCATGAACGTGGAGCTGGACAACCCGCTGATCCTGCTCTACGACAAAAAAATCTCGAACATCCGCGAGATGCTGCCGGTGCTCGAAGCCGTCGCCAAGTCCGGCCGCAGCCTGCTGGTGGTGGCCGAGGACGTCGAGGGCGAGGCCCTGGCCACGCTGGTGGTCAACAACATCCGCGGCATCGTCAAGGTGTGCGCGGTCAAGGCGCCGGGCTTCGGTGATCGTCGCAAGGCGATGCTGGAAGACATGGCCATCCTGACCGGCGGCACCGTGATCGCCGAAGAGACCGGCATGACGCTGGAGAAGGCCACCCTGGAAGACCTGGGCCAGGCCAAGAAGGTGCAGATCGACAAGGACAACACCACCATCATCGATGGTGCCGGCAAGGCCGAGGACATCCAGGCCCGCATCAAGCAGATCAACCGTCAGGTCGAGGACACCTCCTCGGACTACGACAAGGAGAAGCTGCAGGAGCGCGCCGCCAAACTGTCCGGCGGTGTGGCGGTGATCAAGGTCGGTGCCGCCACCGAAGTCGAGATGAAGGAAAAGAAGGCCCGCGTCGAGGACGCCCTGCACGCCACCCGTGCGGCGGTGGAAGAAGGCGTGGTGCCGGGCGGCGGCGTGGCGCTGGTGCGCGCGGCGGCCAAGATTCGGGACCTGAAGGGCATCAACGAGGACCAGAACGTCGGCGTGCGCATCGCGCTGCGGGCCATGGATGAGCCGCTGCGCCAGATCGTCGCCAACGCCGGCGAGGAGCCGTCGGTGGTGCTCGACAAGGTGCGCACCAACAACGAGTCCAACTTCGGCTACAACGCCGGCTCCGGCGAGTACGGCGACATGGTGGCCATGGGCATCCTGGACCCGGCCAAGGTGACGCGCGTGGCGCTGCAGAACGCCGCCTCGATCGCCGGCCTGCTGATCACCACCGAGTGTGCGGTGGCGGAAGCGCCGGAGAAGAAGGAAGCGGCCGGCGGCGGCATGCCGCCCGGCATGGGCGGCATGGGTGGCATGGGCGGCATGGACATGATGTAAGCCGGGCCGCACCGGTCGGAAGCGGGTCGCGCCGACACCCCGGCGCGACCCG
>JBMOQH010000021.1:0-3399 GCA_049322795.1 Pseudomonadota bacterium
CAAGATCGTCAACGACACCTGCGGCCATGTCGCCGGCGACGAGATGCTGCGCCAGATCGCCACCCTGCTCAAGGGCCCGATCCGCAGCGCCGACACGCTGGCGCGGCTGGGGGGCGATGAATTCGGCGTGCTGCTGCAGGATTGCCCGGTCGCGCAGGCCAAGCGTATCGGCGAGCACATCCTCGAACGCATACGCGACTTCCGCTTTTCCTGGCAGGGCAAGACCTTCAACCTCGGCGCGAGCATTGGCATGGTCATGCTCGACAGTCCCGGCCTGACCCTGGCCGACGTGCTGCGGCAGGCCGACATGGCGTGCTACGCCGCCAAGGACAAGGGCCGCAACCGCGTCCAGCTCTATCTGCCGGATGACGCCGAACTGCGGCAGCGCCACGGCGAGATGGAATGGGTGACCCGGATCAACCAGGCGCTCGAATCGAACCGTCTGACACTACACCACCAGCGCATCGTCGCGCTCAACGGCAGTTCGCCGCCGGCCGGCCGTGAATTCCTCTTGCGCCTGCGCGAGGCGGACGACCAACGGCTGATCCTGCCCGGCACCTTCATCCCCGCCGCCGAGCGCTACGGGCTCATGCCCGCGATCGACCGCTGGGTGGTGGCGAACTGCCTGGCGCACCTGTCCGCCTGCCGGCCCGCCGGCATCTCACGCGGCGGCGAACTCGCCTTCATCAACCTGTCTGGCGCCACACTGAGCGACGAGAGCTTCCTGGATTATGTGCGGCGCCAGCTCGACCGTTACGGATTCCCCGCCGAATACCTGTGCTTCGAAATCACCGAAACGGCGGCGATCGCCAACCTGAACCATGCGCTCGCCTTCATCGACGGCGTCAGGTCGCTCGGCTGTCGCGTCGCGCTGGATGATTTCGGCGCGGGCCTGAGTTCCTTCACCTACCTGAAGACCCTGCACGCCGACTATCTCAAGATCGACGGCGCCTTCGTCCGCGACATGCTCGACGACCCGATGGACGCTGCCATCGTCGAGGCGGTCAACACCATCGGCCACGTCGCCGGCCTTCAGACGATCGCCGAATTCGTCGAATCCGAGGCCATCCTTTCAAGGCTGGCCGAGATCGGCGTGGATTATGCGCAGGGTTACGGCATCCACTGGCCAGCACCCCTGCCCGAGCCCTGATGTCGTAGCCGGCGACACCCGTGGGGAGGCGCCGCCCCCGGTCCGGCGCAGTGTGCAGAGTATGCGATGAAAGACCCTTCCAGCATCGATGAGCCGACGCAAGCCAGCGCCCCCGCCGGCGCGGACAGCGCAATCCGCCCTGTTCCCGTCGAGACCATTCAGCCCATCTCGTGGGAATACGATCTGCACGGAGAACGCTTCACCCAGATCGACCCGCGAGTCGAAGCCCTGCTCGGCTACCCCGTGGCGGACTGGCTGACGCCCGGATTCTGGCCGGCCCACATGCACCCCGAGGACCGGACATGGGCGCCGGCCTTTTGTGCCGCCGCCATGGCACGGGGCGAGGACCATGCGTTCGAATACCGCATGTTCGCGGCGGACGGCCGCACGGTCTGGCTACGCGACTACGCCAGCGTGGTGACGGGCGCGCAGGGCCCACTCGGCTTGCGGGGCTTCCTGCTCGACATCACCGAGCAGAAACAGGTCCAGGACATCATGGCCTCGCTGGCGCGCACCAGCAGCAGCGACGATACCGATACCTTCTTCAAGGACGCCGTCTGCAATCTCGCGCGCGCGTATGGCGCGCGCTACGCCTTCATCGGGCGCTTGCTGCCCGACCGGCAATCGGTACGGACCATGGCGGTTTGTGCGGGCGGGGGCCTGGTCGAGAATTTCACGTATGCGCTCGACGGCACGCCCTGCAAGGACATCCTCGACCTGAAAAAGGAACTGATCCCGCGCGACGCGGCCCGGCTCTATCCGGACGACGCCATGCTCGTGCAAATGGGCATCGACAGCTATTTCGGCAGCCCGCTGGTCTCCTCGGCAGGCACGATGATGGGCCTGGTGTCGGTCATGGACACGCGGCCGATGGCGCTGACGTGCTGGTCCGCGCCCATCCTCGGCGTATTCGCCTCGCGCATCGCCGTCGAGCTCGAACGCAAGGCCGCGCACGACAGCCTGCTGGAACTCAACGCCACGCTCGAACAGCGCGTACGGCAGCGCACGCTGGAACTGGAGGCAACCAACCAGGAGCTGGAAGCCTTCGCCTATTCCGTCTCGCACGACCTGCGCGCGCCGCTGCGGACAATCGACGGATTCAGCCAGGCGCTGCTCGAGGATTATGTCAGCCGGCTCGATGACACGGGCATCGATTATCTGCATCGCATCCATAACGGCACGCAGCACATGTCTGCGCTGATCGACGATCTGCTGAAGCTGTCGCGTCTCTCCCGCGCACCACTCGATCCAGTCGAGGTCGACCTTGGCAGGCTGGCGCGCGACATCATCGATGCCCTGCGCCAGGGCCAGCCGAATCGCCAAGTCCGCGTGGAGATCGCCGACGATCTCCTCACGCACGGCGATCCCGGCCTGCTGCGCATCCTGCTCGACAATCTGCTCGGCAATGCCTGGAAATATACAGCCAGGCAGCCCATCGCGCACATCGTATTCGACGCGGTCCGGGAGGCGGGCGGCACCGTGTTCCGCATCCGCGACAACGGGGTCGGCTTCGACATGAAATACGCGGGCAGGCTGTTCGGCGCATTCCAGCGCTTGCACCGGCAGGACGAATTCGAGGGCAGCGGCATCGGGCTCGCCACGGTGCGCCGCATCGTCCATCGCCATGGCGGCCGCGTGTGGGCCGAAGCGGCGCCCGGCCAGGGGGCGGTTTTCCATTTCACGCTCGGCGAGACGGCGGTGCGATCATGAATGCCTGCTGGATGCGCAGCTTGGCAGCGCTCGCTGGCGTGCTCTGCCTCGCCTCGCCCGCCGATGCCGAGCTCGTGCTCGGCGTGCATCCCTTCAAGCCCGCCACCCGCCTGGTCGAATCCTTCACGCCGCTGGCGCGATATCTGTCGGCGCGTCTCGGGGAACCCGTCCGGCTGCACGTCGCCCGCGACTACCAGACGCACCTCGACGGCGTGGCGATCGGCCGCTACGACCTTGCCTACCTCGGCCCCAAACTCTACGTCCAACTGCGCAGCCTGCATGGACCGCGCCCGCTGCTGGCGCGCCAGCAGATCGGCAACAGCCCGGTCTTCCACGGCAAAATCTTCGTGCGCGCCGACAGCCCGATACGCCGGCTGGCGGACCTTGCCGGTAAGCGCTTCGCCTTCGGCGACCCGCATTCGACCATGGGCCACCTGGTGCCGCGCTATCTGCTGTGGCAGGCCGGCGTCGGTGTCGAGCAGCTTGCCAGCCACAAATTCGTCGGCGACCATCTCAACGTCGCGCTTGGCGTGCTCGCC
>JBMOQH010000022.1:0-47456 GCA_049322795.1 Pseudomonadota bacterium
TTGGCCGGCGCGGCACTTGCCTTTTGGGCGGGTGCTTTCTTGGCTGGCGTTGCGGTGGCCTGTGCGGTGGCGGCCTTGGCGGGTGCCTTTTTCGGCGCCGCAGCGGTTACTGCCTTGGTCGAGGGTTTCTTCGCAGACGCAACGGCTTTCGCCGGCGCGGCGGCCTTTGCCGCCTTGGTCGCTTTGGCGGTAACTGCCTTTTTGGCGGCGCCCGTCGCAGCAGTCGCTTTCGTTTTGCTCATCGTCCCAATCCCTCCCGGTGCTCAGAATTTGCCGTAGTAGCCTTCTTTCAACGCATCAAACAGGTTGGCGGCGGTGTGCAGTTCGCCGTCGTACTCGATCTCCTCGTTGCCTTTGGCCTCTATGACAGTACCGTCATCGAGCTCGAAACGATAGGTGGTGTTCTCCAAATCTTTCTCTTTGACCAGCACGCCCTGGAAGGCTTCCGGGTTGAAGCGGAACGTGGTGCAGCCCTTGAGACCCTGCTCGTAGGCATAGAGATAGATGTTCTTGAAGTCCTCGAACGGATAGTCCGTGGGGACGTTGGCGGTCTTGGAGATGGACGAATCGATCCACTTCTGGGACGCCGCCTGGATGTCGACGTGCGCCTTGGGCGTGATGTCCTCGGCGGTGATGAAGTAATCCGGCAGTTGTTCGGCCGGGTCGGTGCTGCCGGGAATGGCGCGCGGGTTCACCAGATGCCGGTAGGCCAGCAGCTCGTAGGAGAACACGTCGACCTTTTCCTTGGTCTTGCGTCCTTCGCGGATGACGTTGCGGAAGTAGTGGTGCGCGAAGCTCGGCTCGATGCCGTTGCTGGCGTTGTTGGCCAGCGACAGCGAGATGGTGCCGGTGGGGGCGATGGAGCTGTGGTGGGTGAAGCGCGCGCCGTGTTCGGCGATGGCGTCGATCAGGTCCGGGCGCACGGCGCCGACGCGCTGCATGTAGTGGCTGTAGCGCGCCAGCAGCACGCGGCCGGGCAGGGTGTCGCCGGCCTTGTGGCCGTCGGCGGCCAACTCCGGGCGCTTGCGCAGCATGTCGGGCGTGATCTCGAACAGTTCGTCCATGATCGGCGCCGGGCCTTTTTCGGTTGCCAGCTGCGCGCCGGCTTCCCAGCCGGCGATGGCCATCTCGCGCGATACGGCCTCGGTGAATTCGAGTGACTCTTCGGAGCCGTAACGCATGCGCAGCATGGTCAGCGTGGAGCCGAGACCCAGAAAGCCCATGCCGTGGCGGCGCTTGCGGAAAATTTCGTCACGCTGCTGCTGCAGCGGCAGGCCGTTGATCTCGACCACGTTGTCGAGCATGCGCGTGAACACGCGCACCGCGTCGCGGTATTCGTCCCAGTTGAAGCGGGCGTCCGGCGTGAACGGGTTCTCGACGAAGCAGGTGAGGTTGACCGAGCCCAGCAGGCAGGCGCCGTAGGGCGGCAGGCCCTGCTCGCCGCAGTTGTGGGCGTAGAGGCCGTTGGCGTCGAAGGCGTTCACGCCCGGCACCTGCACGTCGTACACCGGCTGCACGCCGGCCTCGGCAAGGCTCTCTACGCGCGCGGTGAAGCGTTCGCGGTTCAGGGTCCGGCTGTAGCGGGCCAGGGCGTCGGTCAGTCGGGCCGCCTTGTCGGTGTCGGCAAAACCGACACGCTGCGCGAACACGGCCAGGTTCTCGCCGCTGATGACCAGCTCGTGCTGGGCACGGTTGGCATAGGCCTGCTGGCCGCCCTTGCCGTCCGGCAGCAGGCGGCTGGCGGCGGCGCGCCGGTCGCGGTAGATGCGCGAGGCGATGCCCAGACGCAGCAGCATGCGCTGCGCGGCTTCGAGCTGCGGCAGGTCGGATTGGGCGAGGCGCACGCTGACGCCCTTGCGCTGGTCGCCCTGCACCGAGCCGTCGGCGTCGAACAGGCCGCGCAGGAAGCCGCCGTGGAACGCGCTCGATGCGCGTTCCATGCGCGGCGTGATGCGCTTGTCGCCGGGCGCCATGCCCACCTCGCGGGCCAGTTTGCGGATGGCGGCGGTGGACAGGCGCCATTCGTCGCGGCCGGCGATGGCCGACCAGCCGGCGAAGTCGGCCCGGTGTTCCAGGGTGCGGGCGGCGGCCAGCGCTGCGGCCATCACGCCGTGCGTGCCGTGCGCTGGCGCGGACAGGTCGCCGTTGGCGGCGGCCTGCGGCTGCCAGACTGACAGCACGGCGCGGTCCGCCGCCAGCGTGCCGTCGCCGGCCAGCAGGCCGAGCAGATAGCCCTGTTCGTGCGTGTACTCGCCCGCCCAGTGGGGCGCGGCGCGATGGTCGTGCAGCACCACGCGGTCGCCGGGCCGCAGCTCGCCGGCGGCACACCATTCGGTGTCGCAGCTGTAGCGGGTGAAGCGCGCCACGCGAAGGACGCGGTGATCGGCCGTCAGCTGCAGGCTGTAGCCTTCGGTCGTGTGCAGTCCGATGACGGGCTTGTCGGCCGTCTTGAAGAAGCCCGCCGCGCCGCTGCGGTGATCCTGCCCGTTGACGCGCGCCAGGAACGGCGTGCCGATCAGGTCCGACACCTGACGCGGACCGTCGGCGGTGTGTACCCAGGTGTCCGCCGTCACGCAGGGGTTGGTCGCGCGGATGTTCTCGCAGAACCAGTTGTTGTTGAACTCGTTGTATTCGTCGATGAGGATGAAGCCCGGCTCCGCGTAGTCGTACGTGGAGCTCATGATCAGATCCCACAGCCGCCGCGCCTTGATGGTGCGGTACACCTTGCAGGCGACCAGTCCCTGGTCGTTGACGATGTAGTTGCGCTGCGTCGGCCACTCGCGCCAGATGATGTTGTCGGCCGTGTGCACGTCGATGCCGTCGGCCTCGGCCTCGTGCTGCGTGAGGGGGAACGCCAGCTGCCAGTCGGCGCCGGCCTTGACCGCCTCCATGAACTCGCGCGTGACCAGCAGCGACAGGTTGAACTGACGCAGGCGGCCGTCCTCGCGCTTGGCGCGGATGAAGTCGATGACGTCCGGGTGGCCGACGTCGAAGGTGGCCATCTGCGCGCCGCGCCGTCCGCCGGCGGACGACACGGTGAAGCACATCTTGTCGTAGATATCCATGAACGACAGCGGCCCCGAGGTGTAGGAGCCGGCGCCGGTGACGTAGGCGCCGCGCGGGCGCAGCGTGCTGAACTCGTAGCCGATGCCGCAGCCGGCCTTCAGCGTGAGGCCGGCCTCGTGCACCTTCTGCAGGATGTCGTCCATCGAGTCCTCGACGGTGCCGGACACGGTGCAGTTGATGGTGGAGGTGGCGGGCTTGTAGGCCCAGGCGCCGGCGTTGGAGGTGATGCGCCCGGCCGGGATGGCGCCGCGGCGCAGCGCCCACAGGAAGCGCTCGTACCAGTGCTCGCGCAGGTCCGGCTTTTCGGAGTCCGCCAGGGCGCGCGCCACGCGCTGGTAGGTCTCGTCCACGTCGCGGTCGATGGCGGTGCCGTCCTTGGCCTTCAGGCGGTACTTCTTGTCCCAGATGTCCAGCGATGCCGGCTGCACCGGAACATCTGCGCTGCGGGTTGGGGCGTGGATAGTGACCACCTTGTTCATCGCGATCGGGACTCCCTGGGCTTGTGTGTGCGAGGCGGTTTCCTGTTTGGCGGGCTTGCGATGCCCGCCGCGCCAGACACAACATCTTGTGAAGGCCGGTGGACATTACGCGCCCATGGATGGAGCGTCAACGTCTGCGATGGATATATTTTTTTTATTTAATTTACATATAGTTATGTAAATAATGCGCTAGCGATCGTTTGGCGTTTCGCACTTCCTGGCGGCGTATCCAAAACGCGTTTTCGCACAATATGTTGTGGCCCGAGACGGGGCCGCAGTCAGTCCTGTGGCAGCAACTGGACGAAGTTCAGGACCATCGGCAGGTCGGGCAGTTGCTGCGGCGCTGCGCGCGAGTCCGGCTGCGCCACGGCCAGCAGGTGGGCGATGCCGTACTCGCGTGCCGCGCGCAGGACGTGGGCGTTGTCGTCCACCAGCAGGGTTCGTGCCGGGTCGAATCCCAGCTGCTCGCGCAGGCGTGGCCAGAAGGCCGGGTCTTCCTTGGGTGCCGCAAGGTCGTGCGCGCAGACGATGCCGTCCAGCCAGGCGGCCAAGCCGGTGCGGGCCAGCTTGAAATCGAGCCCGCTGCGGTGCGAGTTGGTGACCAGCACGCGCCGCTTGCCGGCCGCCTGCAGCCAGCCCAGAAATTCCGTCACCTGCGGGCGCAGCCCGATAAGGTGGGCGAGCTCGGCGTTCAGGGCCGCTACATCGAGTTCGAGCAGCTCGCTCCAGTAGGCCATGCAGTAGAAGTCGAGCGTGCCGCGGCGGCGCTCGGCCTGCTGGTGAATCACCTCGCGCGCCGTGTGCAGGTCGAGCCCGCGCCGCGCGCCCCAGGTGCGCGGCAGGTGCTCGAACCAGAAGGCGTTGTCGTAATGCAGGTCGAGCAGCGTGCCGTCCATGTCGAGCAGCACGGTGTCGACGGCGGTCCAGTCGATCACGCGGATGTCCCCAGGAGGCCCGACAGGCGGGACGCGAGCTCGTCTCCGGCCTGGATGCGGATGGTCTTGTGGCGGCCGCTGGTGCCGCGGGCGACGTCGACGGCGCTGCGTGGCAGGCCGAGTCGGTCGGCAAGAAACTGGACCAGGGCCGTGTTGGCCGCGCCTTCCACCGGTGGCGCCGTCAGCCGCAGCTTGAGGCGGCCGTTGTGCAGGCCGGCCACTTCAGTGCGCGCGGCCCGCGGCTGCACCAGCAAGTCGAGCAGCCACACTGCACCCTGACGACGGTACGGCATGTCACTCACAAGCCCTGCACCATGATTCTTGCCGCCAGCCCGATGAACGGCTGCACCAGCAGAATATTGGCGAGCTGGATCGCGATGAGCGCGATCAGCACCGACCAGTCGAGGCCGCCGGTGGGCGGGATGGCCCGCCGCAGCGGCGCCAGCATGGGCTCGGTCAGTTCGTCGAGCAGGCGCAGCATGGGGTTGTAGCCGCCGCCGGCGGCGACCACCCAGCTGGCGATGGCGCGTACGATCAGGATGGCGCTCAGCGTCAGCGTCAGCAGGGCCAAAGCCTGCCCGACCGCCATCAGCAGCGCACCCGGCAGGCCCGGCACGTAGCCGCGGATGCCGCTGAGCGCGTAGACCTCGAGCAACTGGACCGCCAGCAGCAGCGCCGCCAGCGCGGGCTCGACGCGCAGGCGCCACGGCAGCACGCGGCGCAGCGGTGCGACCAGCGGCTGTGTGACCTTGTAGATGAACTGCGACAGCGGGTTGCGGAAGTCGACGTCCATGGCCTGGAACAGCAGCCGCAGCAGCACCACGGCGGCGTAGAGGCCAAACGCGGTCTGCACCAGAAACAGGGCGGCTTGGGTGAGGGGCGAGTAAACCATGTGGGCGCCCTAGGCCTGCCGGGCCAGCTCGCCGGCGCGCCGGTGCGCGGCAGCGAGCGCGTCCTTGAACAGCGCCGCGAGGCCGCCCGATTGCAGCACCTGCAAGGCGGCCTGCGTGGTGCCGCCGGGCGAGGTGACCTGGGCCCGCAAGACCGCCGGCGGGTCGGCGCTTTGCGTGGCCAGCATCGCGGCGCCGAGCGCCGTTTGCAGCGTCAGTCGGCGCGATACGTCCGGCGTCAGGCCGAGCGCCACACCGGCCTGTTCCATCGCCTCCATGACGGCGAAGAAATAGGCCGGACCACTGCCGGATACGGCGGTGACCGCGTCCAGCTGGGCTTCTTCCGGCACCCACACCACGCTGCCGACGGCGCCCAGGATGCGCTCGGCCTGCGCGCGCTGGTCGCCGCTGACGCGCGCGTTGGCGTGCAGCGCGCTGATGCCCTGGCGCACCAGGGCGGGCGTGTTCGGCATGCAGCGGACGATCGGAAAATCGCCACCCAGCCAGGCGTCGATGTCGGCTTCGGTCACGCCGGCGACGATCGACACCACCAGTGGCCGATGGGCGCCAAACTGCCCGGCCAGCTCCTGCACCACATCGCGCAGCACCTGCGGCTTGACCGCCAGCACCACGACGCTGGCATCGGCGACCAGCTCATGGCCCTGGGCGGCCGCGCGCATCCCGAGTTCGTCAGTGAGCGCGGCGCGCCGGGCGGCGTCCGGTTCCGCCGCGGCGAGCTGGCCGGTGGGTACGCCATCGGCAATCAGGCCGCCGAGAAGCGCCCGGCCCATGTTACCGCCACCGATAAATACGATTTCGCCTGCCATAACGCCAAGGAGTCCTGTTTGTCGACCTCAAGGCCGCGCGGGGCGCGGTCCGAACAACGCGCTGCCGACGCGTACCAGGGTGGCGCCCTCGGCCACGGCCGCTTCCAGATCGCCACTCATGCCCATGGACAGTGTGTCGAGCGGCAGGCCCTGTCCGCGCAGTTCTTCCAGCAGTTCGCACAGCGCCCGAAACGGCCTGCGCTGGGCCTCGAAATCGCTGGCCGGCGCCGGCACGGCCATCAGCCCGCGCAGCCGCAGGCCCGGCAGGTCCGCCACGGCGCGGGCCAGCTCGGCGGTTGCGGCCGGCGCAACACCGGCCTTGCTGGCCTCGCCATCGATGTTGACCTGCAGGCAAACGTTCAGCGGCGGGCGCTGACCGCCACGGGCAAGCGACAGGCGCTGCGCCAGCTGGCGCGAGGCGACCGTGTGCACCCAGTCGAAGCGCCGCGCCACCTCGGCAGCCTTGTTGCTCTGCAAGGCACCGATGTAATGCCATTCCAGTTCAAGGTCCGCACAAGCGTCCATTTTTGGGCGCGCTTCTTGCAGATAGTTTTCGCCGAAGCGGCGCTGGCCGAACTCGGCCAGCCCGCGGATGTGGTCGACAGGCTGAGCCTTGCTGGCTGCCACCATTGTCACGCTGCCCGTCGTGCGCTGGTAACGCTCCATGGCCTGGCGCAGGCGTTCCTGCACCGCTTGCCACCGATCGGCCAGAACACCTAAAGAATTTGCAGTAGCGACAGATGTAATGGCATAACCCTTCGATAATCCGCGGCCGAGTATAGCAGCGGCGGTTTTTCCACCCAGCCGGGCCCGCGGGGCCGTTCAGAGGCACATCAGCGCATGGATATCACGGAGCTGCTGGCGTTCACCGTCACCAACAACGCGTCCGATCTGCACCTGTCGGCCGGCATGCCGCCGATGATCCGCGTCGATGGCGACGTGCGGCGCCTGGACCTGCCGGCGATGGACCACTCGCAGGTCCACGACATGGTGTACGACATCATGAACGACCGCCAGCGCAAGGACTACGAGGAGTTCCTGGAAACCGATTTCTCGTTCGAGATTCCCGGGCTCGCGCGGTTTCGCGTCAATGCCTACAACCAGCAGCGCGGCGCGGCGGCGGCGTTTCGCAACGTGCCGAACAAGATCAGGACGCTGGAGGATCTGGAAGCCCCGCAAAGTTTTGGCGATCTGGCGATGCTGCCGCGCGGCATCGTGCTGGTGACCGGCCCCACCGGCTCGGGCAAGTCGACCACCCTGGCGGCCATGGTGGACGAGAAGAACCGCGCCGAGTACGGCCACATCCTGACCATCGAGGATCCGGTCGAGTTCGTGCACGAGAGCAAGCGCTGCCTGGTCAACCAGCGCGAGGTGCACCGCGACACGCACGGCTTCAGCGAGGCGCTGCGCTCGGCCCTGCGCGAGGACCCGGACACCATCCTGGTCGGCGAGATGCGTGACCTGGAGACCATCCGCCTGGCGCTGACCGCCGCCGAGACCGGCCACCTGGTGTTCGGCACGCTGCACACCAGTTCCGCCGCCAAGACCATCGACCGCATCATCGACGTGTTCCCGGCCGGCGAGAAGGACATGGTGCGGGCCATGCTGTCCGAATCGCTGCGCGCGGTGATCGCGCAGACGCTGCTCAAGCGCATCGGCGGCGGCCGCATCGCCGCCCACGAGGTGATGATCGGTACCCCCGCCATCCGCAACCTCATCCGCGAGAACAAGGTCGCCCAGATTTATTCGGCCATCCAGACCGGTCAGGCGCACGGCATGCAAACGCTCGACCAGTGCCTGCAGAAAATGGTCACGTTGCACAAGATCAGCCGCGAAGACGCCGCTTTGCGCGCCGCCAACAAGGAGCTGTTCCGCTAGCGCCGGTGCGCCCACCGGGCCCCACGCCGCTCACCTCCGGAGTTTCGCGATGATCGATTTCGCCAGCCTGCTGCAGACCATGGTCGAGCAGAACTCGTCCGACCTGTTCGTGACCGCGGGCGTCGCTCCCAGCATCAAGACCCACGGCGCGGTGAAACCGGCCTGCGACGAGAAATTCAGCGCCGAGCAGGCGCGCGAGATGTGCTACGGCATCATGAACGAGCGCCAGCGCACGCAGCTCGAGAATACCTTCGAGTGCAATTTCGCCATTTCGGCGCGCGGCATCGGGCGTTTTCGCGTCAGCACCTTCATCCAGCGCGGCAATGTCGGCATGGTGGTGCGCAAGATCGAAACGCACATTCCCACCATCGAAGACCTGCAGGTGCCCACCGTGCTGCGCGAGATCGCCATGATCAAGCGCGGTCTGGCGCTGATGGTGGGCGGCACCGGCACCGGCAAATCGACCACGCTGGCGGCCATGGTGGGCTACCGCAACCACAACAGCAGCGGGCACATCATCACCATCGAGGACCCGGTCGAGTACCTGCACGACCACGGCGGCTGCATCGTCACCCAGCGCGAGGTGGGCGTCGACACCATGTCCTTCGAGGAGGCGCTCAAGAACACCCTGCGCCAGGCGCCGGACGTGATCCTGATCGGCGAGATTCGCGCCCGCGAGACCATGGAGCACGCCATCGCGTTTGCCGAGACGGGCCACCTGTGTTTGGCGACGCTGCACGCCAACAACGCCAACCAGGCGCTGGACCGCATCATCAACTTCTTCCCGGAGGAAAGGCGCCAGCAGCTGCTCATGGACCTGTCGCTGAACCTGAAGGCCATCGTCTCGCAGCGTCTGCTGCCCACGGTGGACGGCAAGGGCCGGCGCGCGGCGGTGGAGGTGATGCTGGCGAGCCCGCTCATTTCCGAGCTGATCCGCAAGGGCGCCGTGCATGAGATCAAGCCGATCATGGCCCGCTCGAACGAGCTCGGCATGCGCACCTTCGACCAGGCGCTGCACGCGCTCTACAGCGAAGGCGCCATCAGCTACGACGACGCCATCGCCAATGCCGATTCCGCCAACGACCTGCGCCTGCTGATCAAGCTGGAGAAGGACGGCGCGGCTGCCCGGCTGGCGCAGGACTCGCAGAAGTTCGCGCTCAAGGAGCTGCCCAAGGACGAGCCGGCGCCGATCGTGTTCAGCCGCCCGCTGTCGGTGGCGCCGCGGCCGGGCGAATGACGGGCAGGCGCTGATTGATTCCCCGTTTCTCCTGCGGTGCGGGAGGCCTCGGCGGGAGTTCAGCGCCCCGGCAGGCGCGATAGCGCGGCTTGGGCCTCGGCCAGAAAATCCGCCATCACGGCGGCCGCCGGCTTGATGTCGTGCACGCCGCCGCAGCTCTGGCCGGTCGGCAGGCAGCCGCGGTCGGGGTCTTCGCTGGTGCCGAACATGTCGAGCACGCCTTCGCGCATGGAGACTTCCATCTGCTGCGGGAACGGCAGGATGTCCGCCTCGCGGCCGATCCACGAGTCGGTGTAGCGGTTGCGAAAGCCGCGCATCTGCTTGCCGCTGTAGCAGCGGGTGAGCGTGGTGTCGGTGGCCTCGGCGGCGACGATGCGCTGCTTCCACGAATCGAGTGCGTGCGCCTCGTCGCTGGCGATGAAGCGCGTGCCCATCACCACGCCCTGCGCGCCCATGGCGAGTGCCGCCACCAGCTGACTGCCGTGCGATATGCCGCCGGCGGCCAGCACCGGCGTGCCGCCGGCCGCTGCCACCACCTGCGGCAACAGGCTGAAGGTGCCGATGTTGCCGGTGTGCCCGCCGGCGTCGGTACCCTGCGCGACCATGAAGTCCACGCCGGCCGCGGCGACCTTTTTGGCGTGCCGGGGCGCGCCGACCATGGCACCGATCTTCATGCCGGCGGCGCGCAGGCGCGGCAGCAGTTCGGTCGGCACGCCAAGCGCCGACAGGAAGATGGGACAGCCCTCTTCCAGCATCACGTCGATCTGCGCGTCGAACACGCCCGGTATCGGCACCAGCAGATCGAGCGCCCACGGCCGGTCGGTGAGCGACTTGATCTCGCGGATGTGCTCGCGGATCTGCGCCGGCTCGAGGCCCGCCGCGCCGTACACGCCGAGTCCGCCGGCGTTGCTGACGGCGGCCACCAGCCGGGGCCAGGACACGCCGCCCATGCCGGCCAGCACGATGGGCAGCTCGATGCCGAGCGTGTCGCACAGGGGCGTTCGCAAGCTGTGGGTCATGGCGTTCACACCAGGTAGAAATCGAGCAGGGTCGGGATGTAGTCGTTCAGCACGCTGATCGTCTGGCGGGCGATGCGCCAGTCATCACCATCACCGGCGCCCTCGCGGCGCAGCGTGTGCCGGTAGTGGCCGAAGAACGCGTCCGACTTGGCCCGCCAGTGGTAGTCCACGCGAAAGCAGGCGAACAGCTCGATCGTGCCGTCGTCCGTGGCGTCGACCTGGATGTTGCTGATGGCGTGACAGGTGCGCGGCATGGGGTCCGACGCCACCGAGGTGCCGGACTGCACGCGCCACACCCGGTCGGCCAGGCGCGAGCGCAGGTCGTAATAGATCAGCGACACCTCGCGGTCCGGGTCCTCGGTCTGCCGTTGCTCGCTGACCCAGGCCGGCACCCAGTACCGGCAGTCCTCGGTGAACAGGTCGAGCCAGTCCTGCCAGCGCCGCTCGTCGAGCAGCCGGCCCTGGCGGTAAAGCAGCGCGCTGCCGGTGGCGAGTGCCTGCTCGGGGCTCATGCCGACACCTCGCTCGCGAGACCGGCCTTGATGCGCCGCGCCCACTCGCGGTACGAGCCGTGGAACACCGTCTCGTCCTGCATGTCCGAGCGCCCGCTGGCCGACGTCAGCGGCGTGACGCCGATCTGCCGCGCGTAGTCGTCCGGTCCCTGGATGACCTGCCCCAGGCCGCGCAGGTGTCCAAGACCCACCGCCGGCGCGCCGCGCGCGCGAAGGCCCGCCTGCACCGATTCGTACACGCGCGAGTCGTCCGGCGTGGCGAGGCCTGTGGGATTGAAGAAGTCCTCGAACTGGTGGATGCGCAGCTTGCGCTGATCGGCGGCTTCGCCCCGGGGGCCGATGCAGTAGCTGCGCATCTCGGTGCGGTCCACCGCCAGCGGGCGCATGACGCGCATCTGGATGCAGGCGTTGCACGAGAACTGCAGGTTCGGGAATACGGTGAAGTTGATGGTCTTGAGCATCATGTCGGCGCGCTCGGCGCCGACCCGCGCGACCAGCGCGTCGTACTGCCTGTACAGCGGGCGCACCTGCGGGTTCGCGGTCTCGATCCAGATCGCCGCGTGGCCGCCCGCAAACGTGTAGCTGCCGGACGGGATGGCCGGGTCGACGAAGTCCGCGATGTCGATGTTGCGAAAGCTGCTGCCGCCGCTGGCGCGCGAGGCGGCGATGTTCATGAAGCTCGGGTGCGTGGACGTGAGGTGATAGGCGTCCAGGCAGTTCTCGAGCTGCATCTTCCAGTTGGCGTCAAAGGTGTAGTACGAGCGGCCGGGAATCACCTCGGTGCCGTCCGGCGACTGGTCGACGATCATGTCCAGGAACGCGCTGATGCCGGCGAGGTGCTCCTCGAGCGGCGGCACGTCGGGGTTCAGGCTGCCGAACAGGAAGCCGCGGTAATTGCCGAAGCGCGCCAGCGGCGGCAGGCGCGTGTCGGCCTGCTCGAAGTGCGACGGATAGGCGCCCTGGGCGCGGTCCTTCACCAGCACGCAGTCGCCGCGGGCGTTGAAGGTCCAGCCGTGGTAGGGGCAGACGTGGAACTTCCGGTTGCCGGATTCGTTCTGGCACACCGCCGCGCCCTTGTGCGGGCACACGTTCAAGAACGCATTCAGCGTGCCCCGGTCGTCGCGGTGCAGCAGCACCGGCTGGCGGCCGATCCAGGTGGCGAGGTAATCGAGCGGCTTTGGCACCTGCGTCTCGTGCGCCAGGAACACCCAGTGGCGCTCGAACACGTAGCGCATCTCGAGTTCGAACAGCGCCGGATCGCGGTACACGTCGCGGTGGACGTCGAACACGCCGGCCGCCGGGTCGTCGTGCACGTAGCGCTCCGGCGCGGGCAGGGCGCCGTCGTGGATGGCGTTCATCGGTTTCTCCTCCGGTACGGGCGGCGGTCCTGCGCGGGCGGCCGGTTCCGGACGCCGTCACGCGTGCTTTGCCGTCCCTGGCGCGGCCACTTTAACGATCGTAAGGTAAGCTCCGCAAGCAAGCCTGAAGGCGAGGCGCGCGATGCCCGCCGACGCCACGGACGGCGCATCCATCCCGCACGAGGAGAAACGCCATGAACCAGCCCCGCGACTTCGAACTGCCGGTCGGCGTGCGCCGCGACCAGTGCTCGCCCGAGGAATGGCAGGTGCGCACGGAACTCGCCGCGGCGTATCGGCTGACTGACCGCTTCGGCTGGTCGATGCTGATCTTCAACCACATCACCGCGCGCGTACCGGGCAAGGAAGATCACTTCCTGATCAACAACTTCGGCCTCATGTACGACGAGATCACGGCGTCCAACCTGGTCAAGATCGACTTGGACGGCAACGTGGTCGGCGACTACGCCGGGCAGACGCGCATCAACCGCGCCGGCTACGTGATCCACAGCGCCGTGCACGCCGCCCGCCACGACGTGCAGTGCGTGATGCACACCCACACCGTGGCCGGCGAGGCGGTGGCGAGCTGCACGCCCGGCCTGCTGCACGTGAACCAGGACTCGATGCAGCTGACCGGCCAGGTGGCCTATCACGACTTCGAGGGCCTCGCCGTGGACGATGGCGAGAAGGCACGCCTGGTGGCGGATTTCGGCGACAAGAAGGTGCTGGTGCTGCGCAATCACGGCATGCTGACCGCCGGCGACAGCGTCGGCGAGGCCTTCATGCTGATGTGGCTGCTCGAGCACGCCTGCCGCACGCAGGTGGCGGCGCTGTCCATGGGCCAGCCCCTGCACGGCTCGCAGGACATGCTGACGCGCATCGCCGCGCTGGTGCCGCAGCAGCAGCACTTCATCACGCCGACCGGCCTCGGCGGTCTGCCGTTCCGGTCGCTCCTGCGCTGGCTGGACCGGCACGACCCCGGCTACCGCGACTGACGCCGTCGCGCCGCCGGGTCGTAAACTCGGCGACCCGGCAGGAGCGAAAGACTCCACGGCCGGCATCCGCTGGCGCCATTGCCGGCGGGTTTTTTCAGGGAGGAATCGCCATGGCACTGGCCAGGTTCGTGCTGATCGTCACCGGCATCTCGTTTTTCGGCTACGCGGTGGCCTGTTTCCTGTTTCCGGTCGAGGTGGCCGGCCGCTTCACCGGCTACGGGCTCGAGGCGGCGGCCGGCCTAGTCGAGGTGCGCGCCATGTACGGCGGGTTGCAGGCCGGCTTCGGGGTGTTCTGTCTGCTGGCCGGCTGGCGGCCGGCGTGGACCCGGCCGGCCCTCGCCGCCATCGCCTGCGTGATGGGCGGGCTGGTGCTGACGCGCTCCATCGCCATGGGCATCCACGGTCCGGCTGGGGCCAATCCCGGCGCGGCCATCTACGAGGGCATCACCACCGCGCTGGCCGCATTGGCATTGCTGCGCCTGCCGAGGGCCGCGTGATGGGGCGCGCGATGGTGGCGGCACTGGCCCTGCTGTGCAGCGGCGGTGCACTCGCCGACCCCGCGCAGGACGTGCTCGCCGCCGATGCGGCGCGCACCGCGGCGCTGATCGCCGAGGACCGGACCGCGCTGGCCGCGACGCTGGCGACGGAGCTGCGCTACGTGCACAGCAACGGCCTGGCGCAGGACCGCGCCGCGTATCTGGAGGCCGCCGTCGGCGGCGCCATGACCTACACCGCCATCACGCCGGTGCAGCAGCAGGTGCGCCTGCTGTCGCCGCAGGTGGCGCTGCTCAGCGGCAGCAATCGCGTCGCCGTGGTGTTGAACGGCAAACCGCTGCAGGCAGAGGTCCTCTACACCGCCGTCTATGTGCAGGAAGCGGCGCAGTGGAAGCTCACCGCCTGGCAATCCACGCCGGCGCCGAGGGCCGACGGGCAAAGCGAATGACGCAAATCGCGGTGGGCGCCACGGCGGGCGGCGTGGCGGTGAGTCTGGACAGCGCCATGGCCAACCGGCACGGCCTTGTGGCGGGCGCCACCGGCACGGGAAAAACGGTCACCCTGCAGACGCTGGCCGAAGGGTTCTCGCGCGCCGGCGTGCCGGTATTTCTGGCCGACGTGAAGGGCGACCTGTCGGGTCTCGCGCAAGCCGCCCAGCCCGGCGAGCGGATCCTGGCGCGGGTGGCCGAGCTCGGCATCACCGACTTCGCGCCGCGCGGCAACCCGACGGTGTTCTGGGACGTGTACGGCAAGGCCGGCCACCCGGTGCGGGCGACCGTGTCCGACATGGGCCCGCTGCTGCTCGGTAATCTGCTGGAGCTGAACGACACCCAGACCGGCGTGCTCTACGCCGCCTTCAAGGTGGCGGACGATCAGGGCCTGCTTCTTCTTGATCTCAAAGATTTGCGCAGCCTGCTGGCGTGGGTGGCCGACAACGGCGCGAGCCTGCGCGCCGAGTACGGCAACCTCAGCGGCGCCAGCGTGGCGGCCATCCAGCGCCAGTTGCTGGTGCTGGAGCAGGAGGGCGCCGGCGATTTCTTTGGCGAGCCGGCGCTGGACCTCGCCGACCTCATGCGCACCGACTTTTCCGGTCAGGGCGTGATCAGCGTGCTCGACGCCAGCGCGCTGATGCCGCGCCCGCGCCTGTACGCCACGTTCCTGCTGTGGCTGCTGGCCGAGCTGTTCGAGCGCCTGCCGGAAGTCGGTGACGTCGATCGACCTCGCCTGGTGTTCTTCTTCGACGAGGCACACCTGCTGTTCGACACGGCGCCCAGGGCGCTGCTCGAAAAGATCGAACAGGTGGTGCGCCTGATCCGTTCCAAGGGCGTCGGCGTCTATTTCGTGTCGCAAAACCCGCAGGACATTCCGGATTCCGTGCTCGGCCAGCTCGGCAACCGCGTGCAGCACGCGCTGCGCGCCTTCACGCCGAAAGACCGCGCGGCAGTGCGCGCGGCGGCGCAGAACTTTCGCGCCAATCCGGGCCTTGATGTGGAAGCGGCTCTCACCGAGCTGGCCGTGGGCGAGGCGCTGGTCTCGGTGCTCGACGCGCGCGGCATGCCGACGCCGGTCGAGCGCACGCTGATTCGCCCGCCGGCCTCGCGCCTGGGCCCGCTGACTGCGCCGGAGCGTGCCGAGCATCTGGCGCGCTCGCCACTCGCCGGCCGCTACGACACGCCGGTCGACCGCGAGTCCGCCCACGAGTTGCTCGCCGCCCGTGCCGCGGCCGCCACGCCGGCTGAAACCGCCGCGGCGCCGCCCAGACGCGATGAGCCGCCTTCACGCCGCGGCCGGCAGCCGGACACGCTGCTCGAGGCGACCGCCAAGAGCGCCCTGCGCGCCATGGGCAGTCAGCTGGGGCGGCAACTGGTGCGCGGGGTGTTGGGCTCGCTGCTCGGCGGGCGCCGCTGATCCGACCCGGCAAGCGTGTCAGCCGGCCGTTGGCCTGCCGGCACGCTGATATGCTGCGCCGCAATCAATGAGCAGGGGAGGGGCTATGTCGGCTGGCGTGCGCGTCGATTTGCCGCAATGGTTCGATCAGGCGCGTTTCGGCGCCTATCAGCTGCGGGTGGTGGTGTTGTGTTTTCTGGTCACCACCTTCGACGGTTTCGACACGCAGGCGATTGCGTTCACCGGCCCGGCCCTGGCGCAGGCGCTGGGTGTCGGGCCGCGCGGTCTGGCGCCGATCGTCACCGCCGGCGTGGCGGGCATGGCGTTGGGTGCGGTGCTGTTCGGCCCGCTCGGCGATCGTTACGGCCGCCGCGCTGCGGTGCTCCTGGCCACGGCCGTGTTTGGTGTTTTCTCCCTGCTGACGGCCTACGCCGGCAGTGTCGAGCAACTCATCGTGCTGCGCTTTCTGACCGGCATCGGCATGGGCGGCGCGGCGCCGAACGTCTACACGCTGGCCTCGGAATTTTCGCCGGCCCGGCACCGCGGGTTGATCATGCTGGTGGCGGGGCTCGGGCTGCCGGTCGGCGCCATCCTGGGCGGTCTGATCGCCGGGCACATCATCCCGGTCTGGGGATGGCAGGGCGTGTTCATTCTGGGCGGCGTGGCGCCGTTGCTGTTCTTGCCGCTGCTGTGGAGGCTGTTTCCAGAGTCGCCCTACTATCTGGCGCAGCGCGGCCAGCAGGCGGGGCTGCGCCGCCTGTTGGCAAGGGTGGCGCCAGCTGCCGCGCCGGCCGACAGCAGTGTCTTCACCCTGCCGGAAGCGCCGACGCGGGTTGGCGCCAGCGCGCTGCTCGCTCCGGCGCTGCGGCACAACACGCTCGCCATCTGGGGCACCTACTTTTTCAACTGGGTGGCGTGGTTCGCGCTGGTGCTGTGGATTCCGTCGGTACTGACCGCGGCTGGGCTGCCCAAGGATCAGGCGGGGCTGGCCACGGTCACCCTCAACGGCGCGGCGCTGGTGTTCATGCTGCCGCTCGCCTGGATGCTGCCCAAGCTGCCGGTGCGAAAGCTGATCCTGTGGCTGCTGGCCGGCGCGGTCGTGGTGTCGCTGCTGCTGGCCCAGGCGGGCAGCCGCTGGGGGCTGGTGTTCGCGCTGGTGGGCTTGAGTGGCCTGTTCGTCGGCGGCCCACAGATTGCGCTCAACTACCTCGCCGTTTCCATCTATCCCACGGCCGTGCGTGCGAGCGGTGTCGGCTGGGCGATCGGCATGGGCCGGATCGGCACCGTGGTTGGCGGTGCGGCCGGTGGCATGGTGCTGGAGGATTTCGGTCCGCGCGGGTTTTTTGTCGCCTTGGCTGTGCCGCTGCTGGCAGCGGGTCTGGCGGCGTTGACAGTGCGCCGTGTCGAGGCCCAGCAACCGGTGACAACATCAGCGACAAATTGCTAGAGTCCGGCACTCGGGCACCCGTGCCTGCCGGCGCGCGGCCTCGCATCGCCGAAACGCTGCCAACAACAATCCCGTCGGTCGCTGCGGGATCCAGTCATCACGAGAAGGAGTTCACTCGCGTATGCATAGTTTCGAGTACGCAGCGCCCACGTCGCTGGGCGAGGCGATAAACCTGTTGGCAGGCGCGGGTGGCAATGCCCGCGTACTGGCTGGTGGCACCGACCTCATCGTCAACATGCGCGTCGGGCGCCGTAAACCCGGTCTGGTGGTCGACGGCAAGCGCATCCCCGAATTGAACGAACTGTCGCTGACGGCGGGCGGGCTGACGCTGGGCGCGGCCGTGTCCTGCCGTCGCGCCTACGAGCACGCCGAGGTCGCCAAAAAATACCCGGCGCTGGTCGATTCGATGAGCCTGATCGGCAGCGTGCACATCCAGGGCCGCGCGACGGTCGGCGGCAATCTGTGCAACGCGGCGCCGAGTGGCGACGCCATCCCGACGCTGATCGCGCTGGGCGCGGTGGCCAAGGTGCTGGGGCCGAACGGCACGCGGGAAGTGCCGGTCGAGGACTTCTGCGTCGCCCCGGGCAAGACCTGCCTCAAGGACGACGAGCTGCTGGTCAGCGTGCACATTCCGGCGCCGGTGGCCAACGGCGGCGCGCATTACCTGCGCTTCATTCCGCGCAACGAGATGGACATCGCCATTGCCGGCGTGGGCGCCAGCGTGGTGCTGGATGCCAGCGGGCAGAACTTCGTGTCGGCGCGCATCGGGCTGGCCTCGGTCGGACCGACGCCGATTTTCGCCCGCGAAGCCGGCGCGCTGCTGGCCGGCAAGCCGGTCAACGAGGACAGCATCCAGCTGGCGGCCGACGCGGCGCAGGCAGCGGCCAAGCCGATCACCGACATGCGCGGCACGGTCGAGCAGCGCAAACATCTGGTCAAGGTGCTGACGGCCCGCGCGCTGCGCGGCGCCATCGAGCGTGCCAAGGGAGCTTGAGGTCATGGCAAAGAAAACCCACGTAGAAACCACGCTCAACGGCGATCCGCTGGAATTCCTGGTCGAACCGCGGCAGAGCCTGCTGGAATCCCTGCGAGACGTGGTGCAGATGACCGGCACCAAGGAAGGCTGCAACGACGGCAATTGCGGCGCCTGCAGCGTGCTGTTGGACGGCGTGCTGGTGAATTCCTGCTGCGTGCTCGGCGTCGAGGCGCAGGGCCGCACCATCGAGACGGTCGAAGGTCTCGGCACGGCCGACAAGCTGCACCCGCTGCAGCAGGCGTTTCTGGAAGAAACCGGCATGCAGTGCGGAATCTGCACGCCGGGCTTCCTGATGGCGGCCAAGGCGCTGCTGCAGCACAACCCGAACCCATCCGAAGACGAAGCGCGTCTGTGGCTGGCCGGCAACCTGTGCCGTTGCACCGGTTACGACAAGCTGATCCGGGCGGTCCTCAAGGCCAGCCAAACCATGGCAAAGGAGGCGGCGTAATGAACATGGAACCCGAGTACAAACCCCGCAAGTGGCGGGTGCTGGGCACCACCCCGGTCCGGCGTGACGGTATCGACAAGGTCACCGGCCAGGCCAAGTTCGGCGATGACGTGCACCTGCCGGACATGCTGCACGGCAAGGTGGTGCGCAGTCCGCACCCGCACGCCCGCATCAAGCGCATCGACGTCAGCAAGGCGCTGGCCGTGCCGGGCGTCAAGGCGGTCATCACCGGCGCCGACTTCCCGCCGCTGAACCAGGCGGTGGTGGCGGCCGGCGAGGGCGGCAGCGTCAGCATGCAGGACATCGCCGACAACTGCATCGCCAAGCACACGGTGTTCTATGACGGTCATGCCGTCGCCGCCGTGGCCGCCGACAGCCCCCACGTGGCCGAGGAGGCCGCGGCGCTGGTCGAGGTCGAATACGAGATCCTGCCGTTCATCCAGGACGTGCGCGAGGCAGTCAAGGACGGCGCCATCGTGCTGCACGACGACTTCGTGCCGGGCGCCTTCCTGTTTCCGACCCAGAAGGCGCTGCCGAACGCCGGCCGCCTGCAGCTGGCCGCCGGCGACATCGAGCAGGGCTTCAAGGAAGCCGACATCGTCATCGAGCGCGAATTCACCACCGCCACGGTGCACCAGGGCTACATCGAATCCCACATCACCACCTGCCGCTGGGACAGCGACAACCACCTGACGGTATGGACCTCGACCCAGGGCGCGTTCGCCATCCGCGACTTCCTGGCCTCGATCCTGAACATGCAGCTGTCGCAGATCCGCGTCATTCCGATGGAAATCGGTGGCGGCTTCGGCGGCAAGGACGTGGTGTACCTGGACCCGCTCGCGGCGCTGCTGGCCAAGAAGACTGGCCGCCCGGTGAAGATGGCCATGACGCGCGCCGAGGTGCTCAAGGCCACCGGCCCGAGCTCCGGCACCTACTGCCGCGTGAAGATCGGCGCCAAGAAGGACGGCACGCTGGTCGCGGCGGACCTGTACTTCCTGTTCGAGGCGGGCGCCTACCCGGGCGGGCCGATCGCGCCCGGCTCGCTGTGCGCGCTCACGCGCTACAACATCCCGAACGTGGTCATCGACGGCTACGACGTGATGGTCAACAAGCCGAAGATCAAGCCGTATCGGGCGCCGGGCGCCACGCAGGCCAACTTCGTGGTCGAGGTGGTGATCGACGAGCTGGCCGAGAAATGCGGCCTCGATCCGATCGACTTCCGCCTGAAGAACGCCACCAAGGCCGGTGACCGCCTGATCATCGGCATGCCGGTGCCGCCCATCGGCACCATCGAGATGCTCGAAGCGGTCAAGAAGCACCCGCACTACACGGCGCCGCTTGGCGGTCCTAACCGCGGCCGTGGCGTGTCGTACGCGTTCTGGTTCGGAGCGGGTCTCACCTCGAGCTGCGAGCTGCACGTCAACGTCGACGGCACGGTGAACCTCGCCACCGGCTCCGCGGACCTGTCCGGCACGCGCATGACGCTGGCCATGCAGGCGGCCGAGGCGCTCGGTATTCCGCTCGGCGACATCAGCTCGAGCGTGTCCGATACCGACTCGATCGGCTACACCTTCCAGTCGGTCGGCAGCCGCACCACGTTTGCCACCGGCTACGCCATCATCAAGGCGGCCGAGAAGGTGCTGGACCAGATGAAGCAGCGCGTGGCCATGATGTGGGAAACCGACGTCGCCAACGTGGACTGCACGGTCGAGAGCGCCGGCGTGGCCGACTTCGTCGACCGCAACGACCCGCACCGGCGCATGCACTTCAAGGAAGTGGCGGCCCGCATGGACGAGACCGGCGGTCCGGTGTCGGCGGATGTCACCGCCAACCCGCACGGCGTCGGCTTCCAGATCGCTGCCAACCTGGCCGACGTCGAGGTCGACCCGGAAACCGGCAAGGTGCAGATCCTGCGCTTCACGGCCTTCCAGGACGTCGGCAAGGCGGTGCATCCGGACTACGTGGCGGGGCAGATGCAGGGCGGCGCCGTGCAGGGTCTCGGCTGGGCGCTGCACGAGGGCTACTGGTACAACAAGGACGGCCGTCTGGCCAACTCCAGCCTGCTCGACTACCGCATGCCGACCGCGCTCGACGTGCCGATGATCGACACCGTCATCCTGGAGACGCCGAACCTGGGCCACCCCTATGGCATCCGCGGCGCCGGCGAGGTGCCGATCGTGCCGCCGCCGGCGGCCATCGCCAACGCCATCTATCGCGCGGTCGGCGTGCGCATGACCACGCTGCCGATGTCGCCCGGGGCCATTCTGGAAGCCCTGTGGGCCAAGGAAGGCAAGCCGGCCTCGGTCAAGGTGGCCTGAAGGCACGATGGCGAGCGTCTGGATCGCGGCCACCATGCAGCACCTGACCGGTGGTGAGGCGGTGGTCCAGGCGCCCGGTCGCACGGTTCGCGAACTGGTGGACCGGCTCGACGAACGTTTTCCCGGCATCAAGGCGGCCATCGTGCAGGACGATGGCCGTCTGCGGCCGGGGGTTGCCGTGGCCGTCGACGGTTACGTCACCAGCCTGGGCCTTTTCCAGCGCATCGAAGATGGCAGCGACGTGCAGTTCGTGCCCGCCATCGGCGGGGGCTGAGCGGCCCGGCGCCGCGCGCCCCGAAGGATCGGCGCGCCCGCGCCGCGTGGGGCGCCACCGGGGGGCAGGTCTGCGCCTCGCATTTTTGTTCTCGACCGCGCTTTGGCTCGCCGCCTGTGGTCACGCGCCACCGCGCCCTGTTGTTGCACCACCGACTCTGGCCACGCCGCCAGTCAGCGACAACAGCCTTGCCGCGGAAATCGCCGCCTCGATGGTCGGCCGGCCCTATCGGACGGGAGGCAACGCACCCGGCGAGGGTTTCGATTGCAGCGGTCTGGTGCACTACGCCTACCGCGTCCTGGGGCTCGATCTGCCGCGGACGGCCGCCACCCAGAAGGATGTGACGGCGCCGGTGCCCGCGGGCAACGAGGCGGTGGGCGATCTGCTGTTTTTCCGTTTGGGTGGCGCCAGCGCCATCGACCACGTGGGCATCTACTACGGCGACGGCCGCTTCGTGCACGCACCCTCGCACGGCAAGACGGTCACCGTGAGTCGGCTCGATGAAGCCTACTGGCGCCGGCACCTGGCCGGCGTTGGCCGGCCGGTGCCGGCGGTTCAGTGAGCCGGCGTCAAAAGACCCTGCAACAGCGCCGGGGTGTTGACCAAGGTTGGCAAGTCCGCCGCGGACACGGGCGCGCTCAGCAGAAAGCCCTGGCAGTAGTCGCAGCCACGTTCGCGCAGGAACTGGAGTTGTTCCACCGTCTCCACCCCTTCGGCGACCACCGATAGCCCAAAGGTGCGGCCGATGGCGATCAGCGCGTCCACCAGCTGCGCGGTCAGGGTGTTGTGCGGAAGCTCGGCCACCAGGCTGCGATCCACCTTGAGGCTGCGGATCGGCAGGCCGCTGATGTTGCGCAGCGACAGCATGCCCTGACTGACGTCGTCGACCGCCAAGTGCACGTCGGTGGCGGCGGTCATGTCGCCGAGCGCCCGGCCCATCTCCTGCGCCATCACGCTCTCGCTGATTTCGAGTCGCACGGCGGCACTGGTCAGGCCGTGGCTTTGCAGGATGCGCCGGAACCGCCCGGCGAAGTCGGCGCGGCGGAGCTGGACGACCGATACGTTGGCGCAAAGGAAAAACGTCTCGCCCAGCGCCCAGCGCCATTGCGCCAGTTGCTGGCAGACGTGATCGAGCACCCAGTCGCCGATGCCCGTGATGAGGCCGCTGCTCTCGGCCACGTCGAGAAACTGGCCCGGGTGCAGGATGCCCTGCTGTGGGCGATGCCAGCGCAGCAGGGCCTCGGCGCCGACGAAACGCTCCTGCCGCAGATCGAGCAGGGGTTGATACAGCACCTGAAATTCTCGCCGCAGCAGCGCCTGCTCCAGGCCCGCCGCCAGTTCCTGTCGGCGCTGCGTGACCACGTCGGCGTGGCTTGACGCCAGGCGGAAAGTGTCGCGTCCGCCGCGTTTGGCCTGGTACATCGCCTCGTCGGCGGCGCGCAGCAGGCCGTCGGGATCGCTCGCGTGGTCGGGATAAACGGCAACGCCGATGCTCACCCCCACGCGCACGGACCGGTCCCCCGCCTGGATCGGCGGCACCAGGGACGCCAGCACGCGCTCGGCAATGCGTCCCTCGAAGCCCGGCGGGAAACTCTCGGCCACCATGACCAGCTCGTCGCCGCCGATTCGCGCCACCAGCTCGCCGGCGCGGCAGACGCCCATCAGGCGCTTTGCCACCGCCACCAGCAGCGCGTCCCCGACGGCGTGGCCGAAGGTGTCGTTGATCTGCTTGAAGCCGTCGAGGTCCAGATAAAGCACCGCGACCCGACCGCCGTCGCGATCCGCGCGGGCGAGCGCGGCCTTCAACTCCTCGCGCATGCGTTCCTGGTTCACCAGGCCGGTCAGGGCGTCGTGTTCGGCGCGAAACGTCAGCGCGCGGGTACTGGCCCGCTGCTCGCCCACTTCGCGCAGCGTGATTACTCCCGGCCCAGCACCGTGCGCCGCGGCGCTCGCCTCCCACTCCAGCAGCTGCCCGTCTGGCGACAGCCACTCGCCGCGGCCCTGGCCAGCCGGCGCGATGTCGGCGCTCAGTGCGGCTTCTCGCTCTCCCCCCAGCCCCAGCATGCGCTGGGCGGCCGGGTTCGACAGGACTGCACGCCGGTCCGAATCCACCAGCACCACGCCGTCCGGGTTGGCCAGGAACGCGTGATTGAGCTGTGCCTGCGCGACGGCGGCGAAAAATTCCTCATCGCTGAAATCGCGTTTCCACAACACCGCGCCACCCACTGCGGGCGGTGCCTGCACCGCGCCGGCGTCATGCCAGGCGCCGAGCACCAGCAGCAGCGGCAAACGTTGCGCCAGGGCGGCGAGGTCGAGGTGCGGCACCGCGCGCGCGAGTTCATCCAGGGACTGCGCGGCGAGCAGGGCGAGGTCGAATTGCCCGCCGTCGAGCACGTTCTGGAATTGCGCGCCGTCGACCGATTCGACCTGCAAGCCGTCCGGCCCCATGCCCTGCAGGCGCATCGGCAGGACATCGCCCCAATAGGCGGCCGTATCCACCAACAGGATGCGCCTCCGATGGACAGCCCCTACGTGCGACGACAATGCAACTCCCCGGCCGAACCTGAAACTGGCTTCCTTAAGGACATGCTGAAAAATCCCGCCTTTGGGTTTTTTCAGCTCGCCGCATCGCCGGCGTGCACCGCGATGCGCTCCCTGGATCGATGGCCTGCGCCATCGGTCCAGGCCGGGGCGTCCTGCCCCGGACGGGAAGCGCTGAATACATCAGCGCTTCCTTGACCCCGCCCAGCACGGCGCTTTGCGGCTTCGCCGGCAAAACACGGTGCTGGCACAATGAAATCCATTGTCCGACACCGCCATTGGCCCCATTGGCCGCAAGGACAAGCCACCCCCCGCCCTGGAGCCGCCCCGCATGTCGCAGACCACCGACAGTCAATTCCAACGCGACAGCCAGGTTGCGCCCGTCGGCGATGGCGTATTCGAGGGCAACCTGTCGGCCGGCTGGGCTATCGGCGCGGTCCCCAACGGTGGCTATGTCATGGCGGTGGCGGCCCGGGCGCTCGCCGTCGCGCTGGATCGCCCACATCCGGCGAGCATCACCGGCCATTACCTCGCACCCACCGAGGCGGGACCGGTGCGAATCGAGACCGAAATCGTTCGCACGGGCCGTCGCATCAGCGTTGCGACGGCGCGCCTGATCCAGCGCGGCCAGGAGCGGGTGCGATTCGTCGGCGCCTTTACCGATTTCACCAAGAGCAGCGGGCTGGACCTCGCTACGGTATCACCGCCTGAGACGGCCGCGGTTGCGGCGTGCATACCCATGGCCGAGCTGTCGCCAAGGCCGGTGGCCATCCACGAAAACCTGCTGGCGCGCCTGGACCCGGCGAGCGCAACGCACTGGCAGCGCGGTGATCCGACTGCCGATGCCACGCTGGATGCCTGGCTTGGCTTCGCCGATGCGAGCGAGCCGGACGTGTTTTCGCTGCCGCTGTTCGCGGACGCCCTGCCGCCACCCCTGTTCCGGCGGGTCGGTTTCAGCGGCTGGGTGCCCACCGTCGAGTTGACCGTACACGTGCATCGGGTGCCCGCGCCTGGCTTGCTGCGGGCGCATTTCGCCACCCGCCATGTCACCGGCGGCATCCTGCACGAGGATGGCGAGTTGTGGGACAGCAGTGGTCAGCTGGTGGCGCTGTCGCGCCAGCTCGCCATCATCGGCGGGCAGCGCGGCGGCGGCTAGGGAGATGCTGAAAAATCCCGTCTCTGGGATTTTTCAGCTCGCCGCATCGCGGTGCACGCCCGCGATGCGCTCCCTGGATCAATGGCTTGCGCCATTGATCCAGGCCGGGGCATCCTGCCCCGGACGGGAAGCGCTGAATAAATCAGCGCCTCCCTAGAGCACCCGTTTCCGATCGCCGGCTGGTGGAGTCGCGGTGAGCGGGTTTTCCGGCCACGGGTGTTTGGGATAGCGCCCGCGCATCTGCTTGCGGACTTCGGCATAGGCCCCGCGCCAGAAGCCGGCCAGGTCGGCCGTCACCGCCAGCGGCCGGCCCGCGGGCGAGAGCAGGTGCAGCAGCAGCGCCACGCGCCCGCTGGCCAGGCGCGGGGTGTCCTGCGCGCCTAACAGGTCCTGCAGGCGCACGGCGAGCACCGGCGCGTCGGCGGTGTAGTCGATGGCACGGGCGCGGCCGTTGACGGTCAGCTCGCGCGGCAATTCGGCGTCCAGGCGGCGGCTCTGCGCGTGGTCGAGTTGGGCCGCCAGCGCGGCGTGCAGCGGGCCGGTGGACAGATCGTCGAGACGCCGCACGCTGCCAAGAAACGGCCCCAGCCAGTCGGCAAGACGGGCATCGAGTGCCGCATCGCCCAGATCGGGCCAGGCGGCATCCGGCTCCAGGCCGCGCATCAGCGCCACGCGGGCGCGCAGCTGCCGGTCCGCCTCGCTCCACGGCAGCGCGGTCACTCCACGACGGGCGATCGCGTCCAGCAATGCGCGGGCCACGGCGGCGGCGGAAGGTCTCGGCAGCGGCTCGTCGGCCAGCACCAGCGCGCCGAGTCGCCGTACCCGCCGCGCCTGCACGGCGCCGCTGTCGGCGTCGACACGTACTTCCTCGGCGGTCTCGATCCGCTCGCCAAGTGTGGTTTCGAGTTCGGTCTCATCGATGGCGGCGGCTAGGCGAATGCGCGCGTTGTCGCCCACGTCGTCGAGTTCCGCCACCACCAGAAACGGCGCCCCGGCGAGCGCGTCGGCTTCGTCGAGCACCGCGCCGCGGCCGTTGGCGAGGCGATAACTGCCGCGCCCGCGGCGCTGGGCGATGCGGTCCGGAAAGGCCAGCGCCAGCAGGGCGCCGGCGCTGGTGGCGGCCGTACCCGCCGGCCGGCGGCGCGCCAGGCGCTCGGCCAGGCGGCGCACGGCGTCGAAGGCGGCGCGGTCCACGTCGGCGCCGGCCCGGCCGGTGCGCAGGGCCGCGAGGCGCAGCTCGATGTCCACCGGCAGCGCCTGCCCCGGCGTGCGGCGCAGGATGTCGCGCTCGGCCAGCAGCGCCGCCAGCCGGCCGGCGTCCTCGCCTCCGCCGGCCAGCAGCAGGTGCGCCAGGCGCGGCGGCAGGCCAAGACCGGCCATCGCCCGGCCGTGGGCGGTGACCTTGTGGTCGTCGTCGAGCGCACCCAGCGCCTGCAACAGGGCGCGCGCCTGCTTGAGATGCGCGGTCGGGGGCGGCGTCAGCCAGGCAAGTTCCGTCGCGTCGCGCACGCCCCACAGCGCCAGTTCCAGCGCCAGCGGCGCGAGATCCGCCACGGCGATCTCGGGCGGCTCCTGCGCCGGCAGGCGGGCGTGGTCGGCCTCGCTCCACAGCCGATAGCACACGCCCGGTCCAAGGCGCCCGGCGCGGCCGGCCCGCTGCGCCGCGGCGGCCTGCGACACCGGCACCGTGACCAGGCCATCCATGCCGGTGCGCGGGTTGAAGCGCGTGTGGCGGCTGAGACCTGAGTCGATGACCGCGCCGATGCCGTCGATGGTGAGGCTGCTCTCGGCGATGCGCGTGGCGAGCACGATCTTGCGCGTGCCGGGCGGCGGCGCGGCGATGGCGGCATCCTGCGCCGCCGCATCGAGCCCGGCATACAGCGGGCAGACCTGCACGTCCGCCGGCAGGCCGTCGCGTTCCAGTCGCCAGGCGAGGCGGCGGATTTCCGGCGTGCCGGGCAGGAACACCAGCAGGCTGCCGGGTGCTTGCGCGAGTGCGCGGCGGATGGCTCCATCGAGCCGGCCGTCGAGCGGCCCCTCGCCCGGCAGGTAACGCAGTTCTACCGGAAAGCCGCGCCCTTCGCTCACCACGCGCGGCGCGCCGCCCAGCAGCCCGGCCACCGCGGCGCCGTCGAGCGTGGCGCTCATCACCAGCAGCCGAAGATCCGGCCGCAGCAGCGCCTGCGCCTGCAAGGCCAATGCGAGGCCGAGGTCCGCGTGCAGGCTGCGTTCGTGGAACTCGTCGAAGATGACCAGCCCGTAGCCGGCCAGCGCCGGGTCGGCCTGCAGCAGGCGCGTCAGGATGCCCTCGGTGACCACCTCGATGCGCGTGGTGGCGCCGATGCGGCTGTCGAGGCGCGTGCGGTAGCCGACCGTGCCGCCCTCGGCCTCGCCCAGCACGTGCGCCATGCGCCGGGCGGCGGCGCGGGCGGCCAGACGCCGCGGTTCGAGCAGCAGGATTTTCTGGTCCGCCAGCCACGGCGCGGTGAGCAGGTCGAGCGGCACGCGCGTGGTCTTGCCGGCGCCGGGCGGCGCCTCCAGCACCACCGCCGGATGGCCTTCGAGCGCGGCACGCAGCGCCGGCAAGGCGTCGTCGATGGGCAGGGCGGGGGCGGTCATTCTTCGATTCAAGGTCTTGCAAAGCGCCCATCTTGGCTTTTTTCGAGATTCGACGCGCCGCTTGGGCGATTTGGTCGGGCATCCAATCGGCCAGGGGGCTGGCCTCCTACACCGGTGGCATGGGCGATTGACACGGCACGGCCGCTCGCGCACATTGCCGAACGATCGATCAGGACCGATCGACACCCCACGGAGCGAGGAGGAAGGTCATGGATTACCTGCGTTATTACCTCAACTGCCTGCTGCCGCTGGCAGCCATTGCCGGCTTTGTGCTGGACGGGCAGTGGGTTTGGCTCGGCATCGCCACGCTGCTGCCGCTGATCGTCATCGACACCCTGTCGCCGCAGGACTACGCCCCGCGCAACATCACAAACGGCGCCCTGGCGGACGTGGTGATCTATGTGCAGATGGTGCTGGTGATCGCCACGTTCGTGGTCTTCGCCTGGCGCGCGCACGTCGGCTTCGACCCCGCGCTCGGCCCGGTGCAACCGTGGGTGGCCAGCGCGCTCAACCTGGTCTGGATCGGCCTGATCGCCAACGTCGGCGCGGCGCACGAACTGATGCACCGCCACAACACGCTGGCCGCGGTCATCGGCAAGCTTGGCTTCGGCATCATCGGCGCGCCCAACCGCGACATCTCGCACACGGTCACGCATCACCTGTACTTCGACACCGAGCGCGACTTCGACACCGCCCGCCGCGACGAGTCGGTGTACCGCTTCGTGCCGCGCTGCATCGTCGGCAACACGCGCGACGAGTGGGAATACGAGCGCCGCCGCCTGGCCGGCCAGGGTCACGGCCCGTGGCACTGGAAGAGCCAGATCATCCAGGGACAGCTGCTCACCGCGGCCGTGCTGGTGGTCATGTACTGGGCCGGCGGCGTGCCGGCGCTGCTGGTGCAGCTGGCGGCCATGGGCGGCGGACGCATCCTCGGCGAGGCGCTGAACTACCTGCAGCACTTCGGCCTGCTGCGCGTGCCGGGGCAGCCGATCGAGGACCGCCACACCTGGAATCACCTGTCGGCCGCCACGCGCATCCTGGGGCTCGAAATCACCAACCACGTCGAGCACCACCAGGACCCGGACCGGCCCTACTACGCGCTGACGCCGCGGCCGAATGGCCCGCAGATGCGCAACATCCTGCTGTGGGGCATCGCCGCGTTCTTCCCGCCGATCTGGAACCGCGTGATCCAGCCGCGCCTGAAGGACTGGGACCTGAACCACGCCAACGCCGACGAACGCGCCCTGGCGCGCGAGGCCAACCGCCGCGCCGGCTGGCCGGACTGGCTGGGCGAGGCACCGGCTGACGGTGGGGTCGCCCGCGCAGCCTGAGCGCAGGCTGCGACCACACCAAAACCGGCGCCATCCCTGGGGTGGCGCCGGTTTTTTTTGGCTTTCGATTTCATCCCGCGCCGGCCGGGCCGGCGCCCGCGCAGTGCGCCGCCGGTCAGCTCACGCCGTCTTGGCCCGACGCTTCGGCGCGGCGGCCGCCGGCAGCAGGCTGGTCAGGCGCTGGTACAGCTCGAACAGAAAGGCCACCCGCTCGGCATCGGACGCCCATGCCCGCTTGCCGCCGCTCGGCACGTAGGCCGCGTCCACCGCGCGGTCCAGCGCCTGATGCGCCTTGACCAGCGCCGGCGGCATGGAAAGCGGGTCGTAGAGGTCGGCCAGCGTGGCGTCCGGAAAGGCAGCGCGGGCATCCAGCACGCCCTGGGCGGCGGTGGCGATGGCCTCGCGCTGGACGTCGTTGGCGTCCACCGGCCAGGGAAAGTTGTTGTAGACGATTGTGTTGGAGTAGCGGAAGTCGCTTTTCAGCCGTCCACAAACCGTCCGAACCCAGGCCATGTGCATAGCGCTGGTGAGCGTCCCAAAGTTGTACGGAGATGCAGAAGGAACGAACTGCAACGTGTTGCTGCAAATGACCTCGCAGGACAGAAACGCAATGGGAACGTAGTTCCTACGCTCGGATGAAACCTCGGGGATGGCCAGATAGTCGGTGTCAGGCTGGGCAATCTGGCGGAACCGCGTAGGAAACTTGGCGTACTCCCGAGTGGAAGCGGCCTTGCTCGCCAAACGCTCCTGTCGAACCGCCTCTACTCGCTTCATAACCTCGGGGAGCGTTTTTAGCGTTGTCGGGTCCGCATCCGGCAGCCACAGGCAGTAGCGTTCGATGCCATTGATGAAGTCGCCACCGCCCATATACCGGCGAACGAATGGTGCCGCCCCCGGCTCTTTTGCGAGCAGTTCGGCTCGTTCTTCTGGCGAGAGGATCAGGTGGCCGCCATCCGTTGGCTTGTTGCCCCAAGACATCTTCGGCACGTCGCAGAGGGGCACGCTGCGATTACCGACGATGACATCCGGCGCATCGACCAGATAAGGACTGATATTTCTGGCCTCGATCACGCTGGGATCGGCCTTGGGGTGGTCGTAGTCGAAGATCAGCTTTTTTGCGACCTCGCCACGTCCAAACCCAACAATGACGCAATGCACGGCGGCTTGGCCGGGTGCTTCGTTGCTCCACTGAAAGGTGCGGTGCGCGAAGTGAATTCGTATACCTTTGGAGAGCAGCAGCGGCCACAACAGGCCAACCTGTTCACCTTGCGTGATCGAGTTGGTTGAGACGAATGCGCACCTGATTCCGTGATTCGACCTTGTGTAGTCAGCCGCCTTGATGTGCCAGTTCGCAACGAAGTCGATGACGCCTTGGGCGGTGACGTCGCGCATCACTTCAGCTTGGTCAGCCTTCTGTTCTGCGTTCTGGTAGTGATGGCCCAGAAACGGCGGATTCCCCAGCACATGGCTGCATTGCTGCGCGGGCACCACGTCGTTCCAGTCCATGCGCAGCGCGTTGCCGTGCACGATGTTGGCGGACCTGACCAGCGGAATGCGGACCACGGTGTGGCCGAAGGTCTGGCCCACGCGCAGGTTCATCTGGTGGTCCATGAGCCACATGGCCACCTGGGCGATCTGGGCGGGCCATTCCTCGATCTCGATGCCGTGGAACTGGTCCACGTTTACCTGCACGTACTGGTCGATGGCGTCCAGCGAAAGCTGCTGGAGCTGCTGACCGTACAGGCGTTTGATCACGTCCAGCTCCAGCAGGCGCAGCTCGCGGTAGCTGATGACCAGAAAGTTGCCGCAGCCGCAGGCCGGGTCGAGAAAATTCAGCGTGCCGAGCTTGTCGTGAAAGGCCTTGAGCCGGGCCGGCTGGCTCTGCACGCGCTCGAACTCGGCGCGCAGCTCGTCCATGAACAGCGGGCCGATCAGCTTCAGGATGTTCTTCTCGCTGGTGTAGTGCGCGCCGAGGTTGCGGCGCACTTTGGCATCCATGATTCCCTGGAACAGCGAGCCGAAGATGGCCGGGCTGATGGCGCCCCAGTCCAGCTCGCAGCAGCCGAGCAGGGTGTCGCGCATGGCGCGGTCGAAACTGGCCTGCGGCAGGAACTCGGCGAACAGCCGGCCGTTGACGTAGGGAAAGGCGGCGACCTGTTCGTCGAGGTTCTTCAGGCGCTTCTCGGGCGGGGTGTTGAGCGTCTGGAAGAGCTGGTTCAGGCGCGGCGCGAGGTCGGAGCCGTCCTCGCCGGTGCGGCTGCGGATGAAGTCCTCGAAGGCGCTGCGCGGCATGAATATGCCGGTGTCGTCGGCGAACAGGCAGAACAGGATGCGGACGAGAAACACCTCCAGCACGTGCCCTTCGTAGCCGATCTGGCGCAGCGCGTCGTGCAGATCGGCCAGCCGCTCGGCGGCCCGGATGTTGACCGGGTCCTGCTCGCGGTAGGCGCGGGTTTCGTAGCCGGCGATGAAGCCGAACAGGGCGAGGCGCTTCGGCAGGTCGGTCAGCGGGAACTCGGCCTCATCGCCGGTATCGAGATTCCGAAGCCGGATGCGGGCGAAGTCCGACACGATGATGTAGCGCGGCAGCTCGCCGTCGCTGAGGCCCGGAAAGTAGTCCGTGGCCTGGGTGAACGCGGAATCGAGGTTCCTGCCCCGGCTCTTGTGCTCGGCGATGAGCATGCCCGGCCAGAACAGGTCGATGAAGCCTTGCGCGCCGCTGGCCTTCCTGACGTTGTGCTCGAAGCTCGCCAGCCGCCGCCGGTTGACGCCGAACACGTTGAAGAAGGCGTCCCAGAAGCTCTTGGCCTCGGCGTCCTCCGAGGATTCGCCCTCCCATTCCCGAACGAAGGCCACTGCCCGGTCCCTGATCTCGTTCCACGACAGCGGCATTCCACACTCCGGTGCGCTTGATGACGGTCTGAACCCGCGTCCGGCCGGGTCGCGTAAAGACGCGCGAGGCCGGTTCGGGCCCGGCGGCGCTGGATCACGCGCTGGCAGGTCGATCCGTGCACACGCCGTCCCTGGCGCGAGGCGCCCGTGGCCGTGTACGGAGGTTCATCGACGGCGCGATCGTCCGGTCGGGCGCGCCGGCAGTCAATGCCGGTTTGTTATGGGCGCCAGGTTGCCGCGGGCGCGGGGCGACCGGGCGGTGCTGGTCGTCCCGGTGTGCTTCGGCACGCGGCGCCGGCCGACTCCAGCCACCCTCAGGCGTAGGCGTCCACCAGGCCGCGGCCGATCAGGCGCGCGGTCGGTGCCGGCAGGCCGTCGTCGAACGCGTCGCTGCGGTCGCTGCCCCAGCCGGACGGATTGCCCGAACCGGGCGTGTGCTGCTGGCGCGCCGCCTCGCCGTCGCCGGCGGGCTGGTGGAACACGTTCGCCTGCCCAAGCTGCAAGCCCTGCTGGGCCAGCAGGTCGCGCAGCTGCGGCAGGGACTGCTGCACGGCCGCCACGGTGCCGGCGTGCTGGGCGCTGAAGCTCAACTGCGCGCCGCCGTCGCCGACGCTCAGGCGCACCTCCACCGGCCCCAGCTCGCGCGGGTTCAGTTGCAGGCGCGCCTCGTGCAGGCCGTCGCGCACCAGCCACAACAGCCGCTCGCCAAGCTCCGGCCCGAACTGCGGGCTGCCGGGTGGCGCCGCGATGTTGAGTTCCGGCAGCGCGCGCGGACTGGTGTCCACCGGCGCGGTGGTGGGGGCTGTGGTGGGCGCGGCATTGCCGGTGGCCGCCATGAGCGCGGCCGTGCCCTGAGCCGCGACATCCGTCGCCGATGGGGTCGGTGCGCCGTTGCCGCCAAAGGATGGCACGCCGGCGTTTGCCGCTTCCGGGGCGCCCGCCTTGCCGTGGATCGTGATCTCCGGCGCGCGCGGCGCCACGGCATCTGCCTTGTCCGCCTCCGAAGTGGTGTCCGGCGTTTGGCTGGCGGTATCGCCAGCCGCCGACGCCTTGCCCAGCAGGCCCGATGCACGGGCGGCGGCCGGTCCGCTCGTCACCACCTCGCGCGCGTGGGCCGTGGCGGCGGTGACGGGATGCAGCTCTCGGCCTCGCGCGGCGTCCGTCGGCAGTCCCTGCGCGGTGGTGGCGTCGGGAGCGGGTTCATCTTCGGTGGTTCCGGGTTGCGCTTTGTGCGCCGCCGCAACGTCAACCGGCGGGGCCAGCGCTGGTTCGGCACTGTCCGCCGGGGTGTCCGGGCGCATGGGCGCAGGGTCGGGGTGGTTTGCCGCCCTGCGTCCGGCCGCGATGTCCTGCAGGGCGGCGGCGATCCCGGGTACTTCGGCGGGGACCGGTGCAGCAGCTTCCGTGGTCGACTCGGCCGGGTGGGTCGTCGCGGCGGCGGTCACCGCCGGGTCCAGCGGTTCCGCCGGGGCAACGCCGTTCGGCAATACGTTGTCCACCACGGCGGATTCAGGCCTTGTCGGGTCCACCGGTGCGGCGCCCGTCAGGTCCGGGGGCGGCGAGGACTTGCCGGCGGCCGGCGGCGATGCCTTGCCATCCGCCCCCGAGAGCGCCTGTCGCAGGGTGGCGGGAAAGGCGCCGTCCTCGCCCGCAGTGTCCGGCTGATCCTTGGCACCGGCACCGGCACTGGCACCGGGCTGAATGAGCGTGACTGTCTGCACGGTTGGGATCTCCTGAAATCGTGGGCTCGGAGGGCGTTGGCGCTGTTTCGGGTGGCTGTATCCAAAGCACGCGGCGGGCCAGCTTTCCTGTCGATGTCTCCCTACGGCTTGCCGGCCCCCGCGCGGGCGTTGACCCAGTCGTCGAGCGCCCGCTGTTCGCGCCGTTCCGCCGTGCGCTGCGCCTGCGTCTGGTAGCGCTCGATCAGCCGGCGCAGGCCCTCGCTGCGCCGGTGCTGGCGCTGCACACCCTCACGCGCCTGCACGCAGGCCTGTTCGGCGGATTCGATGACCCGTTCCTGCGCCAGCGCGAGCTGTTCCAGGCGCGCCACGAACTGCTGGTGCTCGCGCAGCATCGCGACGCCCACGGCGCCGGTTTGCGCGCGCTGGCGGTATTCGCCGGCGTAGCGGCGCAGGTCGTCGAGCCGCGCCTGCTGGGCCGTGCGCTCGGCCTCGCAGGCGGCCAGGCGATGACGCGCCTGGCGCTCGATCTCCAGGAGGCGGCCGAGAATCGGCCTCAGGCGCGCGGCGCGCGTCACGCGGCGGCCCCGCCGAACAGCGCCTCAAGCCCGGCCTGGCTGCTGGCGAAATCGACGCCCTGGCGCAGGTCCTGACGCAGAAAGTCGAGCAGTTGCGGCTGGCGGGCGATGGCCTCGTCGAGCAGTGGATCGGCGCCGGCCTGGTAGGCGCCCACGGCGACCAGATCGCGGTTCTGCCGGTAGCTGGAATACAGCTGCCGAAAGCGGCGCGCGGCGGCGAGCTGCGACGGTGTGGCCAGTTCCACCATCAGGCGGCTGACCGAGGCTTCCATGTCGATGGCCGGGTACAGGCCGGTCTCGGCGATGTCGCGGCTGAGCACGATGTGGCCATCGAGGATGGCGCGCGCCGAGTCGGCGACCGGGTCGTTCGGGTCGTCGCCCTCGGTGAGCACGGTATAGAAGGCCGTGATGGAGCCGCCGCCGGGTGCCGTGCCGGCGCGCTCGATCAGCGCCGGCAGGCGCGCGAACACCGAGGGCGGGTAGCCCTTGGTGGCCGGCGGCTCGCCGACCGACAGCGCGATCTCGCGCTGCGCATGGGCCACGCGCGTCAGCGAGTCGACCAGCAACAGCACGGACAGGCCCTGGTCGCGAAAGTACTCGGCGATCGCCGTCGCCAGCATGGCGCCCTGCAGGCGCTGCAGGGCCGTGGTGTCGGCCGGCGCGGTGACCACCACGGCGCGCTTGAGACCCTCGGCACCGAGGATGGACGTGACGAATTCGTTGACCTCCCGTCCGCGCTCGCCGATCAGCCCGACCACGGTCACGTCGGCGGCGGTGTAGCGCGTCATCATGCCGAGCAGCACGCTCTTGCCGACGCCGCTGCCGGCGAACAGGCCCATGCGCTGGCCGCGGCCGACGGTGAGCAGCGAGTTGATGCTGCGCACGCCCACGTCCAGCGGCTCGCGGATCGGCGGGCGGCCGAGCGGGTTCTGCGGCGTGCCGGTGAGCGGCACGTGGCTGTCGGCGCGGATCGGCCCCTTGCCGTCGAGCGGCCGACCGGCGCCGTCCAGCACGCGCCCGAGCAGGCCCGGTCCGACCGGCGCCAGCGCGCCGTGGCGCAGCGGCATCACCCGGGCGCTGGGGCCAAGGCCGTTGATCGGGTCGATCGGCATCAGGGACATGAAATCGCCGGAGAAACCCACCACCTCGGCCTCGATGTCGGCCAGGCCCGGCTGGCGCACCAGGCAGCGGCTGCCGATGACCGCCGACAGGCCGATCGCCTCCAGCGTGAGGCCGACCATGCGCGTGAGCTTGCCCTCCACCTGCACCGGCGGCGCGGTGTGCAGTTGATCGGCGCGCCCACGCAGCTGCCCGGCCAGGCGCTGTTGCAGGGCGGCGGTCACGCTGCGGTTCCTTCCAGCAGACGGGCGAAGACTTCGCCAAGGCGTGCTTCGAGCGTGAGATCGACTTCCGAGGATTCGGTACTGATGCGGCAGCCGCCGCGGGTCAGGCTGGCGTCGGCCACCAGCTCCCAGCGCGCGTCGCTGCGCCCGCGTGGGCTGATGCCGCGCACCAGGTCGATATCGAGCGGATTGAGGTGAACGCTGATCTGCCGCGCCGCCGGCGGCAGCGCGGCGACGCCCTCACGCACCAGCTCGCCGATGCGGGTCGGCACGGCGGTCAGCTCGCGCCGCACCACCTGGCGCGCCAGTGCGCAGGCCAGTTGCAGCAGGTTGTCGAGCAGTTCCTGTTCCAGCGTCGCCAGGGGTGTCGCCAGGCTGTCCAGCAGCGCCGCCAGCCGCGAGGCGTCGCCGGCCAGCGCCTCGGCGGCGTGTTGCCGGCCCTCGGCCTGACCCTGCGCGAGCCCGGCGGCATAGCCCTCGGCATGGCCGGCCTGGCGCGCCTGCTCGCGCGCCGCCTCGATTTGCGGATCGATCGCCTGACCGTGCGCCGGGCTCACCGCATGCCAGCGCTGGAAGGCCTTATTCGACAAAGTCGTTGCCTCCCTTGCCGAGCCGGATGGTGCCGCTCTCGGCCAGACGGCGGGCCGCCGACAGCATTTCCTTCTGCGCCAGCTCCACTTCCGCCAGGCGCACCGGGCCGCGCAGCTGCATGTCCTCGCGCAGCATCTCGGCGGCGCGCTTGGACATGTTCTTGAAGAAGCGCTCGCGAATCACCTGATCGGCACCCTTGAGCGCCACCAGCAGCACTTCCGACGTGATCTCGCGCAGGATCGCCTGCAGGCCCTTGTCGTCGACGTCGACCAGGCTCTCGAACAGGATCAGGTTGTCCTGGATCTGCTGCTCGAGGTCCTCGTCGGTCTCGCGCAATTCCTCCAGCACGCCGTTCCCCAGGGCCGGGTCGAGCCGCCCGACGATGCCGGCGGCCGTCTTGACGCCGCCCATGCGGGCCGACTTGCCGTCCCCGCTGCGGTAGAAGTGATGCTCCAGGATGGTCCGCACCTCGGCCAGCGCACCCGGTTGCAGCTCGTCCAGCGTTGCCACCCGGCCGATGATGTCGGCGCGCTGGTTGGCCGGCAGCAGGGCCAGCACCAGCGCCGCCTGGTCCTGCTCCATGGACGCCAGCGCCAGCGCCGCCACCTGCGGGTGTTCGTCCTTGAGCACGACGGCGATGGACTTCGGGTCCATCCACTTCAGATTGCCGAGCGTGTCGTCGTCCTGGTCGAGCACCCGGTCCAGGATGCCGCGCGCCTTCTGCTCGCCCAGCGCGCTGACCATGACGTTGCGCAGATAGCCTTCCACGCCGACCGTGAGCATGCTGTCGCTCTGCACGGCGAGGCCGAACTCGGCCAGCACCGCGTTCACCTGCTCGCGGTTGATCTCGCCCAGGCGCGTCATGGCGACGCCGATGCGCTGCACCTCCTTGGGCTCCATCTGGCGCAGCACGTCGGCCGCCTTGCGCTCGCCGAGCGCCAGGATGAGGACGGCCGAGCGTTCGGTGCCGCTCAATTTCTTGTGCTCAGGCATCCGCGGCCATCCAGTTGCGCATCACCTGCATCACGCGCTGCGGGTCGGCCTCGTGCAGGTCGGGCAGCGGTGGCGGTGCCGCGGGGGCGGCCAGCCGCGCCGGTGCGGCGGCCAGTTCCGCTTCAGGCGCCGGCAGGGCGGTGCTGCGGGTCGGCCCGGCCTGGGCGATCACGGCGGCGCCGGCCTGGCGCACGCTGCGCAGCAGCGGCCGCAGCACGCCAAGCAGTACCGCTGCCAGCGCGCCCACGCCGAGCAGCAGGCGCACCACGTGCCACACCCAGGACTGTTCCCACACCGGCGTCGTCTGCGCGGCGGGTGCCGGCTCGGTCGGCGCGAAGGCGGCGTTGACGATGTTGATGCTGTCGCCGCGTTCGGCGTTGAAGCCCACGGCGTCCTTGACCAGGGCCGTGTAGCGGTCGAGCTCCTCCGGGCTGCGCGCGGCGATCGTCTCCTTGCCCTTGTCGTCGGTGCCGCGCCGGTCGTCGATCACCACCGCCACCGTCAGGCGCTTGACGCCGCCGCCGCTGAGCTTGCTGTGGCTGATGGTGCGGTCGATCTCGAAGTTGCGCACCGCCCGGCGGCTGCGGTCGCCGGCCGCCGCGGGCGCGCCGGCAGCGGTCTCGGCGGGTGGGGTCTCGGCCGTTGCAGGCGCGGGGGCGGCGGCATCCCCGGTCGGCGCGGCCGCCAGCGCGCCGCCCTGCGGCGGCTGGTTGCTGAGCGTGCCGGGCACGCCGCCAGCGGTGGCCCCGCCGCCGGTCGCCGATTGGGATTCCTCTTCCTGGCTGCTGCGCAGCACGGCCCGGTTCGGGTCGTATTCCTCGCGGGTGCGCTCGATGACCTCGAAGTCGACCTCGGCGCTGACCTTGGCGCGCACGCCGCCCGGCCCGACCACCGCCGCCAGCAGGTCCTCGATGCGCCGCACGTAGTCCTGTTCCAGGCGCCGCGCGTAGTCGTACTGCTCGGCCGAGCGCTCGATGCCCTGCTGGCCGGCCGGGCGCGTCAGCAGGCTGCCGGCCTGGTCGACCACCGTGACCTTGGCCGGATTCAGGTCCGGCACGCTGGAGGACACCAGGTGCACGATGGCCGCCACCTGGCCCGCGTCCAGCGTGCGCCCGCGGTACAGCTGCAACATCACCGACGCGCTCGGCTTGTCGCGCTCGCGCACGAACACCGATCGCTCCGGGATGGCCAGATGCACGCGCGCCTGCTGCACGCCGGCCATGGCGGTGATGGTGCGCACCAGCTCGTTCTCGACCGCGTGCTGGTAGCGGGCGTTTTCCATGAAGCGGCTGACGCCGAAGCCGGGGTCCTGGCTGAGCATTTCAAGGCCGCTTCCCGAGCCCTTGGGCAGGCCCTCGGCGGCCAGTTTCATGCGCGCCTCGTGCACGGCGGTGGACGGCACGCGCACGGCGCCGGTGGCGGCATCGAGGCGATACGGGATGGCGGCCTTCTCGAGCGCCGCCACCACCTGCGCCGTGTCGCGCTCCTCGAGGCTGCCGTACAGCAGGCTGTAGTCGGGCGTGCGCGCCCACAGCGCGATGCCGACGATGCTGGCGATGCAGGCGGCGAGCGCCACCAGCAGCACCGCTTGGCGCGAGGCCGGCAGCTTGATGAAGCCCTGGATCAGCGCCGCCGGCGTGGTGGCGCCTGCGGTGTCCGCGGTGGAGTCGGCCATGGTCGTTCGGTTCCCCGGAAAAACGCTTCTAGATCTGCATGTTCATGATGTCCTGGTAGGCTGCCAGGAGCTTGTTGCGCACCTGCACTGCGGCCTGAAAGGACACGCTGGATGTCTGGTTGGCGACCATCACCTGCGCCAGGGTGACCTTCTCATCGCCCTGCTCGAAGCGCGCCGCCAGATCCCCAGCCGTGGTCTGCGCCTGGTTGACCTGCTGCACGAACTGCCCGAGCAGCGCGCCGAAGCTGTCGCCGCCGTCCGCAGCCGGCTTGACGGCCGGCGCGCCCTGGTCGAGCTGCGTGCGCAGTGCCCGGATCTGCCCCAGCACGGCATCGATCTGCATGTTGGACACGGTTCAGTCCTCGTCCCGTGGGTAGCCGGCGGCCGGCACGTCGAAGCCAGCCTCGCGCAACTGCGAGAGCTTGTAGCGCAGCGTGCGTTCGCTGATGCCGAGCTGCGCCGCGGCCGCCGTGCGCCGGCCGCCGGCCGCGCGCAGCGCGCCCAGGATCAGCTCCGCCTCACGGCTGCGAAGGTCGCGGTCGAGCTCGCCGGCGGGCGCCCCGGTGGAAGGGACGGCCGGAACGGCGATCGCCGCGCTGGTACTGCCCAGCAAATGGTTGGCCTCGATGGCGCCGGCGTCGGCCAGGATCAGCGCGCGCTGGATCATGTTGTCGAGCTCGCGCACGTTGCCCGGCCAGGCGTAACCGACCAGCGCGCTGGCGGCGGCGTCGGCGAGTGCCGGCGCCGGTGTCGGACGGCGCCAGTGGCGCGCCAGCAGGCGCCGGGCGAGCGGCAGGATGTCCGCCGGCCGCTCGCGCAGCGGCGCGATGTGCAGCGGGAACACGGCGAGGCGGTAGTAAAGGTCTTCGCGAAACCGCCCGGCCGCGACCTCGGCCGGCAGATCGCGATTGCTGGTGGCCAGCACGCGCAGGTCGAGCGCGATCGGCTGCTTGCCGCCCAGGCGCTCCACCTCACGCTCCTGCAGCACGCGCAGCAGCTTGGCCTGCAAGCCGAGCGTCATCTCGGAAATCTCGTCCAGCAGCAGCGTGCCGCCGTTGGCCTGCTCGAACTTGCCGGCGTGGGCGGTGCTGGCGCCGGTGAACGCGCCCCGCTCGTAGCCGAACAGCGTGGCCTCCAGCATGTTCTCGGGGATGGCCGCGCAGTTGATGGCGACGAACGGCCCGCCGGCGCGCGGCGACTGGCGGTGGATGTGGCGCGCCAGCACCTCCTTGCCCGTGCCCGACTCGCCGGTCAGCAGCACGCTGACCTCGCTTTGCGCCACGCGCGTGGCCAGCGCCAGCAGCTCCTGCGAGCGCGGGTCCTCGGCCACCGGGGCGTCGGCGTCGTCCGCGCCGGCGGGCAGCAACTGGCCGACCAGGCCGACCAGCGCCGCCGGCTCGAAGGGCTTGGCCAGATACTCGACGGCGCCGTCGCGCACCGCCTGCACGGCGCTGCGGATGGTGCCGAAGGCCGTCATCAGCACCACCGGCAGGTCCGGCCGGCGCCGCCGCAGCGCGTGCAGCAGGGCGGTGCCGTCCATCGGTTGCATCTGCACGTCGCTGACCACCAGCGTCGGGCGCTCGCGGTCCAGCAGCGAAAGCGCCGCCATGCCATCGGCCGCCGGCAGGCTGCGGTAGCCGGCAAGATCGAGCGTCTCGCACAGCGCCTCGCGCAGCGCCGGATCGTCCTCGACCACCATCACCGCGGCGTGGCTCATGCGGCGGCCCGCGTGGTCAGCGCCGGCAGGGCCAGCTCAAAGCGGCAGCCGACCGCCGTGTCGGCCAGCCGCAGCGTGCCGCCGTGGCGCTCGATGATGCCGCGCGCCACGGCGAGGCCAAGCCCCGTGCCGCCCGGCCGGCCGGAGACGAACGGCTCGAACACGCGCCCGCGCAGCGCCGGCGCCAGGCCGGGCCCGTCGTCGCTGACGGCGAGGCCCATCTGGCCGCGGCCAGCGACGATGCGCTCCACCGTTACCTCCCGCGCGCCGGCCTCGAACGCGTTCAGGCACAGGTTGGCGAGCGCGCCCGCCAGATTCTCGACGCTGCCGCCGAGGCGAATCGCCGCGTCGGCCGCCGGCAGGCGCAGGCGGGCGCCCGCCGGGCAGCGCGGCTGCACCGTGGCGGCCAGCGCGTGCAGCAGTTCGGCGAGGGTGAATGCGTCATTGCCGGCGTCGGCGCCATGGGCGTAGGCCAGCATGTCGGCCACCAGTCGTTCGAGCTGGCGCAGGCGCTCGACCAGGCGGTCGGCGAAGCGCGCCCGGCCGTCGGCGTCGAGCGGCGTGTCGCGCAGGTGACAGGCGTAGACCAGTGCCGTCGCCAGCGGTGTACGGACCTGATGCGCGAGGCCCGCCGTCATCTCGCCCAGCTGCGCCAGCGGGCGCTGCTGCGCCAGCTCCTGCTGCAGGGCGTCCAGGCGGCGTTCGAGCTGGCGGTACGAGCTGCCGAGCGCGCCCGACAGGTGGTCGAAGGCGCTGGCGTCGCGGGCGGGATCGGCGAGCGGCAAGGCCGGCATGGTGGCTGTCCAGGTCGTTGCGCCCCGCGAGCGGGGTCGGTCGACCGGGCTTAAAGCAACCGCCGTACCAGCTTGTTTATACTTTTATAATCAGTCGGTTGGAAATTATTGCGCGGCGCTTCGTCAAAGATCCGACGCGGTGCCAGCGCGCTGCAGGCCGTACTTGCGCATTTTCTCGACCAGCGTCGTGCGGCGCATGTTCAGCAACTCCGCGGCGTGCGCCACCACTTCGTTGGCTTCGGCCAGCGCCTGGCAGATATAGGTCCGTTCGAGGCCTTCGAGGTAGTCCTTGAGGTTGATGCCGGCCGCCGGCAGGCGCGCCGCCAGGCCCTCGAGTGCCTCCGGCAAGCCCGGCGTGATCGCTCCGGGCGGCAAGGGCAGCTCGGGATCGGCACCGTTCGCCGGCGCGGGCGGGGCGCCGCTGGCCTGACGCAGCCGCGCCGGCAGATCGGCGGCGCCGACCGGCGCGTCACCGTGCATGATGGCCATGCGCTCGATGACGTTGGCCAGCTCGCGCACGTTGCCGGGCCACGGGTACTGGGCCAGCGTCGCCAGCGCGTCGCGTCCCACGCGCACGTTGATGCCCTTCTCGCGGGCGATGCGGGTCGACAGTTCCTCCACCAGGGCCGGAATGTCCTCGCGCCGCGCGCGCAGCGGCGGCAGCTCGATCGGGAACACGTTCAGGCGGTAGTAGAGATCCTCGCGGAACGCGCCCTCGCGAATGCCGGTTTCGAGGTCGCGGTGGGTCGCGGCGATGATGCGCACGTCGGCCTGGATGCTGCGGTTGCTGCCGACGCGCTCGAACATGCGCTCCTGCAGCACGCGCAGCAGCTTGACCTGCATCGGCAGGCTCATGTCGCCGATCTCGTCCAGGAACAGCGTGCCGCCCTCGGCCGCCTCGAAGCGGCCCTGGCGGGCGCTGATGGCGCCGGTGAAGGCGCCCTTCTCGTGACCGAACAGCTCGCTTTCCAGCAGGTCGGCCGGGATCGCGCCGCAGTTCACCGGCACGAAGGGCCGGTTGGCGCGCGCCGACTGGAAATGGATGTTGCGCGCGACCACTTCCTTGCCGGTGCCGGATTCGCCAAGGATCAGCACGTTGGAATCGGTGCGCGACACGCGCTCGATGAGGTAGTGCACGCGCTCCATGGCGTGGCCGCGGCCGACCAGGCGGTACACCAGCCCGGAATTGCCGGCACTGGCCGCCGCGCCGGCGCGCTCGCGCACGAAGCGGGCCCGGTCGAGCGCCGCCGCCAGCGCCTCGTACTGCAAGGGCATCGGCACGCTGGCCACCAGCGCCCGGCCGAGTGCCGTCTGCCAGTCGGCATCCGCGCCCTGGCCGTCCGGCAGCAGCAGCACCACCACTAGACGCGGCCAGCGCGCGCGGCAGGCTTCAAGGATCGACAGCGCTGCCTCGCGCGGCCCGTGCTGGAACAGCAACAGGGCCAGCGGCGGTGTTTCGGCGGGCAGGTCGTCGAGGGCATCGGCGGTGACCGCCTGATAGCCCAGAAAACTCAACAGCTGCTCCGGGGCAGGCGACAGCGCCTGCGGGAACGGAGCCAGCACCAGACAGTCGCGAACCATGCGAGGGAGTCCCGTTCGGCGGGCGCAGGCAGGCCGCTACGAAAGGCCACTCCCTGCACGCGGATACAGCAAACGACGGCATGGTGGCGAGGCCGGCGGGGGGTGTCAAGAATGTGGCGCGGGTGCGCCAGTCACCCGTGCCGGCGCGGTCGTCTTCAGCCCGGTCGCCGGGCCTGTGCCACCGCGCGCCGGTGCTGGCGAAAGATGTAGCGTTCCAGCGCCTCCACGACCGACGGATCGAGCGCCTGAAACTCGGCCAGCACCGTGCCGTCCGCCAGCGCTTGCAGCCGGGCCGGCAGTTGCAGCGCCAGCGGCAGTGCCGGGCGCAGGTACAGCGTCAGGCAGCCCGGACCGGGCGGCAGGCTGGCCTGCCACACGGCGCCGCGCACGCCAAGGCGCACCGGTTGCGGCGGCGGCACGGTCAGTTCGCGCGCCAGCCACTGGCCGACCAGGCCCAGCAGCAAGTCGAGCTTCTGGTCGAGGCGTTGCAGCTGGGCGCTGAGCTGCGGTTCGTCGTCCGGCAGCGGGGTCGGTTCGTCGAGGCTGCCGAGCAGGCCGAGCAGGGCGCCCGCGCGGCGGTTGAGCTCGGCGAGCTCCTGGCCGTCCGCCAGCGCCGGGCTTGCCTGCCACACCACGGACAGCGTCTCGCCGTGGCTGAGGCTGCCGGCCAGCGGATCGGCGGGGTCGGGTGGGTATTCGGGTTGCATTGGCGTGCTCCCGCGTCGTGCGCGGCGCCCCGTTTCGGCCGCGGCGGCCTGATGAGGCAAGCGATCGATGGCCGAGTTGAAAAGGGCAGGGCGGCCCTGCTCAACATCGTATCAACATACCGCCGTCAGCCGACCGCCGCCTGCGCGGCGTAGGCGCTGTGCATGCGCTGCCCGCCGCGCAGCTCGCGCAGGGCGTCCGCCGTTTGCCGCCGGGCCGCGCCGGCCGCTTCGGCGAGCCGTCGATCGGCCGCCAGGATGTCGCGCAGCTGGGCGATCAGATCGTCCTGCACGCGCCAGGCATCGCCGGCCAGGGCGGTTTCGAGCACGCCGTGCCGTTCGCCGGCCAGGGCGGCGACGGTGTCCCAGTCCTCGGCGTCGGCGGCGTGCAGCATGGCCGCCGTCAGGCCCATGGCGGTGGCGATGCCGTCGCGTTCCATCAGCCGTTCGCCACCTGGGCGGTCGGGATGGCGGGGTCGATGGCCTGCCAGGCGTCGGCCAGCGTGCCCAGCAGGCGGCTCGCTTCGTCCAGCGGCTCGGCGCGGTTGCTGGCGTTGGCCTCGCCAAGACGGCGCAGGACGTAGTCGTACAGCGCCGCCAGACGCTCCGCCAGCTGCGGCGCGGCGGCGTGGTTCAGGCTGCCGGCCAGCTCGCCGACGATGGCGATCACGGCCGAGATCAGCTCGCCCTTTCGCGCCAGCTCGCCGCGAACCAGATGGCCCTTGGCGCGGGCGATGCGGTCGAGCGCGCCCTCGAACAGCAGGGCGGTCAGCCGGTGCGGCGTGGCCTCGGTCACGTTGGCCTGCACCTGCACGGCGGCGTAGTGCTTCAGGGCGGCGTGGGCTGGGGACATGACGATCGATCTCCGAACAAGTGGCCAGTGCCTGGGAAATGCTGAAAAATCCCGTCCTTGGGATTTTTCAGCTCACCGCATCGCGGTGCACGCCCGCGATGCGCTCCCTGGATCGATGGCTTGCGCCATTGATCCAGGCCGGGGCGTCCTGCCCCGGACGGGAAGCGCTGAATCAATCAGCGCTTCCCGTGGCCTACTTATCGGACGAATTGGCGCCGGGTAAAGAGGCGAGTTGCTGAGTGAGGAAGTTTCCGGTCGCCGTCATCTGGCTGAGCAGGCCGTCGAGCGCGTTGAACTGGCGCGAGTAACGCTGCTCGAGCGTGGCCAGGCGCGCATCGAGCGCTTCGCGCTGCTCGCTGATGTCGCTCAGGCGGCGGTCGATGCCGTCGGTACGGGCGCGCAGCGCGCCGGCCGATGACAAGGTGCCATTGACCAGCGTCGACAGGCGCGTGGCGATGCCCTCCGGTCCACGCAGCAGGCCATCGAGCGCCGCCCGATCGGTCGACAGCAGCGCATCGAGCTTGGCGTCGTCGAGCGTCAGCTTGCCGTCCTTGTCGATCGCCAGGCCGATGGCGCTGGCCATCAGCGGCGATCCCACGACCGGGTCGGTCAGGCCGCGCCGCAGCTGGGTCGACAGGCTGCGCAGGGCGGAATCGCCGAACAGCGGCGCCGCCGTGCCGGCGCCGGCGTCGAACGTGCTCTGCGCCTTGAGCACGCTGAACACGCCGTTGTAGGCATCGACCAGGGCTTTCAAGGCCGGCTGCACCTTGCCCGTATCGGGCGCGACCGTCAGTGCGATCGGCTCGCTGGTGGTCGCCTTCAGATCCAGCGTGACGCCGCTGAGGGCGCCGCTGACCGAATTGCTCGCGCTGGCGTAGGTGAAGCCATCGACGGTGACGACCGCGTCCGCCGGCGCCTGCGTCTGGGTGAGCCCGTTGGCGCTGCCGCCGGCCTGGTACTGCAAGGCCGCCAAACCGCCGTCGCCCCCGGATTGCGCCACACCGATGGTGTTGGCCGCGCCGGTCTTGGCACTGCTCAGCAGCAGGTAGGTGCCGGCCGGCTCGGCGCCGCCGGTGCTGGTCACCAGCGTGGCGGTGATGCCGAGCGGCTTGCCGTCGGCATCGCGCGCCGTGTTGATGGCGTTGCGGATGCCGGCCAGGGTGTTGTTGCTGCTGTCGATGGTGACGCTGGCGGTGGCGGCGCCGAGCGACAAGTCCAGCGTGCCGGTGCCGACCACGGCGTCGGGTCCGCTGAAGGCGCCCGAGGCCAGCTTCTGGGCGCTCGCCAGGGCCGTCACCTCGACGCTGTAGCTGCCGGCCACCGCGCCTGCCGCCGTGCTGGCGGTGAAACGCGTGCTGTCGGCCGAGGAGGCGGTGACCGCGCTCAGCAGGGTCGGCGACTTCAGCGCGTCGAGCGCCGTCTTGAGCGTGTCGAGCGCGCTGCGCAACTGGCCGAAGGCGGACAGCTGCGCCTTGAGGCCCGATTCCTTGCTGGCGAAACGCGCCTCGGCGGGCGCGCGCTCGGCGCTGAGCAGCTGGTTGACCAGGCTGGTCACATCGAGACCGGAACCGATGCCGGGCGCCCGTAAACCTTCCATGACGGTCGCTCCGCTCAGGCCCGCTCGCGCACCAGCAGCCCGCTCATCGACTCCAGCGAGGCGTGCAGTTCGAGCACGTTCTGGCTGGGAATCTGGCGGATCAGGTCGCCGGTTTTGGCCTCGATCACGCGCACCACCGTGAGACCGGTGGTCTCGTCCACCCGAAAGCGCAGCTCCCGGTGCAGGCTTTGCACGCGGTCCTGCAGCTGGGTCACCGGCCGCGCCGGGGCGGCTGCATCGCGGGCCGACTCATCCGGCTCGCCGGACGCCTGGTGCGTGGCGTCGGCCGCCGGCGACACCGGCGTTACGGTCTGACGCGGCGCGACAGAATCGAATCGAACATCCATGGGTCATTCTCCAATCACGCGGGCAATCAGGCGGGCGATCAGTCGGGCGCCTGGGCGGCGCGCCGTCCGCAAGCCCGTGCCGCCCGGCGGGCGGCACGCGGGCACGCCAAACGGCGGGTCGAGGACTGCCCCGACCCGCCGTTTGTCCGTTGCAATGCGCCGTGCGCGCCCACCGTTACCGCAGCAGCGAGAGCACGTTCTGCGACTGCTGGTTGGCCTGCGCCAGCATGGCGGTGCCGGCCTGCTGCAGGATCTGGGCCCGCGACAGGTTGGCCGTCTCGGCCGCGAAGTCGGCGTCCAGGATGCGCGAGCGCGCCGCCGAGACGTTCTCCGCCGTCGTCTGACCGCTGGCGATCACCGACTCGAAGCGGTTCTGGATGGCGCCCAGATTGCCGCGCTGGGTGTTGACGGTCGCAAGAGCTGCATCCACCGAGGTGATTGCGGTGTTCGCGTCCCCCTGGGTGGCGATTGACAGCGGGACGGGCGGGGTGCCGGCCGTGGCCACGCCCAGCGCGACGGCGCCGGCGCCGGCAATGCTGAAGGAGATGCTCTCACCCGCAAAGGCCCCGATCTGGAACACCTTGCCAGTGAAGCTCCCATCCAGCAGCGGGTTGCCGTTGAAGGTGGTCTGGGCCGCGATGCGGTCGATCTCTCCCACCAGCTGCGTGACTTCCGCCTGCAACGAGGCGCGGTCGGTGGCGCTGTTGGTGTCGTTGGCCGACTGCACGGCGAGCTCGCGGATGCGCTGCAGGGCGTTGGTTACCTCACCCAAGGCGCCCTCGGCCACCTGGGCGACCGAAATGCCGTCGTTGGCGTTGCGCACCGCCTGGTTCAGGCCGCGGATCTGCGACGTCATGCGGTCGGAGATGGCCAGGCCGGCGGCGTCGTCCTTGGCGCTGTTGATGCGCAGGCCAGACGACAGGCGCTGCAGGGAGGTGGCCAGGTCGCCCTGGGTGCTGTTGAGGTTGCGCTGGGTGTTCAGCGCGCTGATGTTGCTGTTGACGACTAGGGCCATGGGAATACTCCACGTGGGTTGAGTTGCGTTACCTGGGCCTGGGGCCGGGCTTGGCCTTCGGTCCGCTCCAGGAACCCGGAGACTGGCTCCGCTTCCGGGCTGTGTATCGGCGATGGCTTTGTGGAGCTTGAGGGCCGGCTTGCAAAAAAGTTGCGCAGGGGCGAGGGAAGCGCTGATTCATTCAGCGCTTCCCGTCCGGGGCAGGACGCCCCGGCCTGGATCAATGGCGCCAGCCATTGATCCAGGGAGCGCATCGCGGGCGTGTACCGCGCTGCGGCGAGCCGAAAAATTCCAGGGACGGAATTTTTCGGCATGTGCCGAAGGAAGCGCTGATTCATTCAGCGCTTCCCGT
>JBMOQH010000023.1:0-46699 GCA_049322795.1 Pseudomonadota bacterium
GATCGATGCGTTCGTGAAGCAGTACAACCAGCATCCGAAGCCCTTCATGTGGACCGCTACCGCTGAATCGATCCTCGCCAAGATCGAGCGGCTATGCAAAGTTATAAACGGGACGTAACACTAGGGAAGCGCTGATTTATTCAGCGCTTCCCGTCCCGGGGCAGGACGCCCCGGCGCGGGACAAGCACGAAGTGCTTGATTCACGGAGCCCGTCGCGGGCGTGTACCGCGACGAGGCGAGCTGAAAAATTCCACGGATGGAATTTTTCAGCGTCTCCCTAGGGATACGCCGCACGCAGATAGGCGACCAGGGCGGCCCGATCGGCGTCGTCGATGGCCGGCGCCGGCATGGATGCCGGCGGCGCGACCAGCAAGGCCATCAGCTCGGCTGCGGAATAGCGGGCGCCAAGCGTTCCGAGGGGCATGCTCGGCGCGCCGGGGCGATGACAGCTGGCACAGTCCAGGCGGTCGAACAGCGCCGCGCCGTGGGCCAGCGTGGGGTCAGCCCGCTCCGACACGCCAAGGCGCTCGGCAGCTGCCGGTGCACGGGCATCGGCCACGGGGCGGCCAGCACCAGCCGCAGAGCGTGGCGGCGTGAACACCGCCCCTGGCGCGGCCCGCGCCGGATCCCAGCGCAGGCGGTAAATGGCGCCCGCGTAGTCGTCTGACACGTACACGGCACCATCCGGGCCGGGCAGCGCGTCCACCGGCCGGCCGGAGACCTTGCCGTCACGCGCGAAGCCCACCAGGAAATCCCGCTCGGTGATCGTGCCGTCGACTTCCCAGTGCAGGGAGGACACCCGGTAGCCGGACAGCTCGCTGCGGTTCCAGGAACCGTGCTGAGCGACCAGGGCCGCGCGCTCGAAGCCAGGCGGCGCCCGGCCGGGATCGAAAAAATTGATCGACAGCGCCGCCACGTGGGCACCGAAACCATACGCGGGCGCGATCGGCTGGCGGCCCGCCGCGGCGGGATGCTGGCCGAATTCCGGGTCCGGCAGGTTGTCCGCGTGCCAGAACGGCCAGCCGTAAAAGCCATCCGCGACGATGCGATTGAGCTCGTCGGGTGGGTAATCGTCGCCGAGCAGGTCGCGTCCATTGTCGACTGCGTACAGGTCGCCGCTGCCCGGCTGCCAGTCGAAGCCGACCGTGTTGCGCAGGCCCTCGGCATGGCTCGTGACCGCGCCGGTGCCGGGATCGATGCGCAGCATCGCCGCGCGCGGCGTGGTCTCGATGCACACATTGCAGGACGAGCCCGCGGTCACGTAAAGCGCGCCATCCGGCCCGACGCGCAGCGTGCGCGTGAAGTGCATGCCGCCGCCCGGCAGCGAGGCAACGAGGTCCGGTGCGCCGCTGACGGTGCGCGCGGTGGCGTCGAAAAGCACGCGGCGCACGGCGCCGGTTTCGGCGATGTACAGCCAGCCGTCGGCCACATCGATGCCATGGGGCCGATCCAGCCCCTCGAGCAGCGGGCGCACCGCGTCGGCGCGCCCGTCGCCATCGGCGTCGCGTTCCAGCAGCAGCACCTTGCCGGCCCGGGTCACGCTGACCAGCAGATCGCCGGCCGGCGTGAAACGCAGCACGCGCACCGGCCCCAGGTTTCGCGCGTAAACGTCGAGCGTGAATCCGGGCGCGAGGCGCAGGCCGGCAACACTGTCCGTCGTCGCCTCGGCCCCGCCGATACCCGCGATGGCGTGCAGCACGGGGCCGCGCACCGTCACCCTGGAACTCAGGTACCACAGCCCCAGCGCCAGCAGCACCACCAGGGCGCCCGTGACTGCGCCGATGATCTTCAACGTCTTGCGCATGCAAACCCCTCCAATGGTCGGTGGGCGGGCGAGGTGAAATGCAGCGCCTGGCGCATCCTCAAGCGGTACAGCCCGCCAGCGCCTCGCGCGCCGCCGCCAGCGCCAACTTCGCCTGCGGCGCCGGGGCTCGGGCCAGCAGCGCGCGGTGACGATGGCCGGGCACCTCACGCGTCGCCGCCGCTTCCAGAGCGATCTGCACCGCCGCCGGGTCGTTGCAGATGAGCACGTAGTCGCAGCCGGCGTCGAGCGCGCGCCGCGTGCGAGCCGCGAAGTCGCCCGCCCCCGCCGCGCCCGCCATGCCGAGATCGTCGCTGAACACGGCGCCGTCGAAGCCGAGCTCGTCGCGCAGGATGTCTCCGATCCAGCGGCGCGAGAAGCCGGCCGGCTGAGAATCCACGGCCGGGAACAGCACGTGCGCCATCATCACCGAGGCGAGACCCTGTTCAAACAGGCGCCGGTACGGCAGCAGGTCGGTGTCGATCTGCGCGCGGGGGCGCTCGTCCACCACCTGCGTCAGGTGCGTGTCGGCCGCCACCGCACCGTGCCCCGGAAAGTGCTTGCCGCAGGCCGCCATGCCGGCCTCGGCCATGCCGGCCATGAAGGCGCCGGCCAGCGCCGTGGCGGTGTCGGCATCGGCATGAAAGGCCCGCGCGCCGATGATCTCGCTCACCCCGTAGTCGAGGTCCAGCACCGGCGCGAAGCTCAGATCAATGCCGACCTCGACCAGCTCCGCCGCCATCACCAGGCCGCCGGCGCGGGCGAGCGCCAGCCCGTGCGCCGGATCGCGGTCGAAGGCGCGCCCGTAGGCCGCCGCCGGCGGCAGCGGCGTGAAGCCGGATTTCAGACGCTGCACCCGCCCGCCCTCCTGGTCGACCGCGATCAGCAGGCGCGGCTCGCGCAGGGCGCGGATGTCGGCGCACAGCGCCTTGAGCTGCGCGGCGTCCTCGAAATTGCGCTCGAACAGGATGACGCCGCCGATGGCCAGCTGCAGCAGCAGCTCGCGGTCGGCCGGTGTGAGCCGCGGGCCGGACAGGCCGATCACCAGCGGACCGTGGGGGAGGGAATGGGGCATGTGTCTGCGGTCTGTTGAATGGGTAAGCGACACGCTGAGCGTGTTCTGTGCCGGTCGTTCGGGGTTTCGACCCCGGCGAGGCGTGGGAGGCATCTTTCACCTCACGGGGCAGGCTACCCCCCGTGCTCGGCCGCCGCGATGCGCTCGCCCCACTCGGCGGCGCGGGCAAGGATGGCGTCCACGTCTAGCGCGGTGAACCATCCGTCCTTCAGCAACTGCCGGCCGGCCACCCACACGTCGCTCACGGCATCGCGGCCGGCGGCGTAGATGAGCTGCGAGATGGGATCGTGCACCGGCTGGCAGTGCGGGGCCGACAGATCGAGCGCCACGAGATCCGCCGCCTTCCCGGGGACGAGCGAGCCGATGTCGTCGTCGAGACCCAGCGCCCGCGCGCCGCCCAGCGTTGCCATGTGCAGCAGTGCCGGTGCCGGCGCGGCGGCGGCATCGCCGCTGGCGAGCTTGGCCAGCAGCCCGGCGGTCTTGAGTTCGCCCAGCAGGTCGAGGTCGTTGTTGGAGGCCGCGCCGTCGGTGCCGATGGCGACGTTCACGCCCGCCGCCAGCAGTGCCGGCAGCGGGCAGGTGCCGGACGCGAGCTTCATGTTCGATTCCGGGCAGTGGACGATGCTGGCGCCGGCCGCGGCGAGGCTGCCGATTTCGCCGGCCAGCAGCTGCGTCGCGTGCACGCCGACCAGGTGCGGCGTGAGCAGGCCGAGTCCCGCCAGGCGCTCGAGCGGGCGCACGCCGTGGCGGGATTCGCTCTCTGCCACCTCGTGCGCGGTTTCGTGCAGGTGGATCTGCACCGGCAGGTCGAGTTCCTCCGCCAGCACGGCGATCTGCTTCAGTGGCGCGTCGCTGACGGTGTAGGGCGCGTGCGGCGCGAACGCGGTGCGGATCAGCGGATGGCCGCGCCAGGCATCGTGCAGCGCAAGGCCCCGACGCAGATAGTCGTCGGCATCGCTGGCGTAGGCGCTCGGAAAGTCGATGGCGATCAGACCGATCACCGCCCGCATGCCGGCCGCGGCCGCCACCTGCGCCGTCTCCTCGCCAAAGAAATACATGTCCGCGAAACAGGTGATGCCGGCCTTGAGCATCTCGGCCACCGCCAGCGCGCTGCCGTCGCGCACGAAGGCCGGACCGACGAAACGCTGCTCGGCCGGCCAGATGTGCTGCTGCAGCCAGGGCATCAGCGGCAGGTCGTCGGCCAAGCCGCGCAGCAGCGTCATGGCCGCATGCGTGTGGGCGTTGACCAGACCCGGGATCAGCGCGTGCCGCGGCCGCTCCACGCGCGGCCAGTCCGCGAACTGCTCGCGCGCCGCGGCGTCCGGCAGCACGGCGACGATGCGCCCGTCCTGCACCGCGACCGCGTGGTGGTGCATCACCCGCCCGGCGGGCTCCACCGGAATCACCCAGCGGGCGTGGACCACGAAACGGGCGGCATCGGTCATCGGCTTGATCCAGATGGGGTCAATACGCGTTTTCAGGCAAAAAACGCGGTGCTATAGTGCCGGCGCTTCCCGCGATTGCAACACCATGACTCACGACCGCCAGCCAGCTAGCCTTCTTGCCGTCCGCGCCCTGCGCGGCGCGGGGCTGCGCGCGTCCGCCCGCCTGCCGGGCCTGCTACCCGTGCTGCGACTGCCGTAAGGCAGACACACGCACCATGCCCTGGCGAGGGCCATCGACAACGCAAACCCCATCCAAATCGCAAGGCTGCAGCCGCCGGGCCGCGGCCGCGCGCGAACGTTCCGGAGACCGGTCGTGAGCAAGGACAAACTGATCATTTTCGATACCACCATGCGCGACGGCGAGCAGAGCCCCGGCGCCGCCATGAGCCGCGAGGACAAGCTGCGCATCGCCAAGGCGCTGGAGCGCCTGAAGGTGGACGTCATCGAGGCCGGCTTTCCGGCGTCGAGCCCGGGTGACTTCGCCGCCGTCAAGGGCGTGGCGGAAATCGTCAAGGACTCGCGCGTGTGCGCGCTGGCGCGCACCGGCGATGCCGACATCGACCGCGCCGGCGAGGCGCTCAAGCCCGCTGTGGCGCCGCGCATCCACACCTTCATCGCCACCTCGCCGCTGCACATGGAGAAAAAGCTGCGCATGACGCCGGACCAGGTGGTCGAGGCGGCGGTGCGGGCCGTCAAACGCGCGCGCCAGTACACCGACGACGTCGAGTTCTCGGCCGAGGACGCCGGGCGGTCGGAGCTCGAGTTCCTGTGCCGCATCTTCGAGGCGGTGATCGACGCCGGCGCCACCACCATCAACGTGCCGGACACGGTGGGCTACAACCTGCCGCACGTGCTGGGCGAGAAGTTCCGCTACCTGATCGAGAACATCCCCAATTCCGACAAGGCCGTGTTCTCGGCTCACTGTCACAACGACCTCGGCCTCGCCGTGGCCAACTCGCTGGCCGCCGTGCTGGCCGGCGCCCGGCAGGTGGAGTGCGCCATCAATGGTCTGGGCGAGCGGGCCGGCAATGCGGCGCTCGAAGAGGTCGTCATGGCCGTGCGCACGCGCCAGGACCTGTTCCCCTGCGATGTCGGCATCGACACGCGGCACCTGCTGGCCTGCTCGAAGCTGGTGGCGGCCACGACGGGCTTTCACGTGCAGCCGAACAAGGCCATCGTGGGCCTGAACGCCTTCGCCCACGAGTCCGGCATCCACCAGGACGGCGTGCTCAAGAGCCGCGAGACCTACGAGATCATGCGCGCCCAGGACGTCGGCTGGCAGGACAACCGCCTCACGCTCGGCAAGCTGTCCGGGCGCAACGCCTTCAAGCAGCGCATGGCGGCGCTCGGCTTCGAGTTCGCCACCCAGGAGGAGCTCACCGAGGCGTTTCGTCGCTTCAAGGAGCTGGCCGACAAGAAGCGCGAGATCTACGACGAGGACCTGATGGCGCTCGTCACGGACATGGACCTGGCGCAGGCCAACGAGCGCGTGCGGCTGATTGACATGCATGTGGCGGCCGGGATGGGCGAGACGCCGCAGGCGACCGTGACGCTGGCCGTCGACGGCAAGGAACAGACCGCCAGTGCCGACGGCGACGGTTCGGTGGATGCCACCTTCAGGGCGATCGAGAACATCGTCCATTCGGGCGCCGAGCTGCAGCTGTACTCGGTGCAGAGCATCACCGGCGGCACCGACGCGACGGGCGAGGTCAGCGTGCGCCTGGCACGCGACGGCATGGCCGTGAACGGCGCGGGCACCGACACGGACATCGTGATCGCGTCGGCCAAGGCCTACGTCAACTGCCTGAACCTGGTGCTGGCCGCGCGGGAGCGGGCGGCGGCGGGTGTCTGATGCAATGCGGAAAAGTCCCAACCGTGGGACTTTTCCGCTTCCGGCATCGCGGGACACGCCCGCGATGCCGGATCCCTGTCCCGAAAAGGAACCGCTGAATGGATCGGTGCTTCGTTCCAACCCCCGCAGTGACGGCGGGCACCGCGTGAGGCGCCTGCCGGCACTCGCGCGCCAGTGCCGGAAGGTGTTGGCGTGAACGTCACGGTGTTCGGCGGCAGCGGATTCGTCGGCCGCGCGCTGTGCGCGTCCCTGCTCGCCCGCGGCCACCGTGTCCGCGTAGTCACGCGCGACGCCGGGCGCTCCCCGGCTGGCGTCGAGCCGCACGTGGGTGACCCCGCTACCGAAGACTGCCGGCGCGGCGCGCTCGCCCGCCAGGACGCGGCGATCAACCTGATCGGCATCCTCCACGGCAACGAGGCGGCGATGGCGCGCGCGCACGTGGCCTTGCCCGCGGCCATCGCGGCGAGCTGCCGCGAGTCGGGCGTGCCGGTACTGCTGCATATGAGCGCGCTCGGCGCCGATCCGGGCGGCCCCAGCCGATATCTGCGCAGCAAGGGCCGCGGCGAGGACGCTGCCCACGCCGCGGCGGGTGCGAATCTGCGCGTGACCAGCTTTCGCCCGTCGGTCATCTTCGGCCCCGGCGATGACTTCACGCGGCGCTTCGCGCGCCTGCTGCGCCTGGCGCCCGGGGTCCTGCTGCTGCCGATGCCCTACGCGCGCTTCGCACCGGTCTTCGTCGAGGACGTCGCCCGGGTGATGGCCGACGCGCTGACCGATCCGACGACCGACGGGCGGCGTCTGGGCCTGTGCGGGCCGACCGACTACAGCCTGATCGAGCTGGTGCGCCGGATCGGCGAGCTGGCCGGTCACCACCGCCTGGTGCTGCCGATGCCGAACCTGTTGGCCCGCGCGGCGGCCGGCGTCATGGAGCGCCTGCCCAATCCCCCGCTGACGCGCGACAACCTCGATTCCATGACCCGCCCCAACGTGTGCCCGACAGGCTGTCCGCGCCAGGCGACAGCGCTCGAAGCAGTGGCCGCGGCCTATCTGCGCCGGGGCTGATCCGGGCTCTGATCCGGGCGGTCAGAGTCCGATTTGAGCGCCGCGAAACGTTCGAGCGCGCGGGCCCGGGTGGCCGCCAGATCGACCAGCGGCAAGGGGTAGTCCACGCCCATACGCACGGCGGCCTGCCGCAGGGCATCCGCCGGTGCCTCCCACGGCCGATGCAACCACCGCGTCGGCACGGCCGCGAGCTCCGGCACCCAGCGCCGCACGTAGGCGCCGTCCGGGTCGAAGCGCTCGCCCTGCAGCACCGGGTTGAACACGCGAAAGTACGGCGCCGCATCGGCACCGCAGCCGGCCGTCCATTGCCAGCCGAGCAGGTTGTTGGCGAGGTCGGCGTCCACCAGCGTGTCCCGGAACCAGCGTTCGCCGTGCTGCCAGGGGATCAGCAGGTTCTTCACCAGAAACGATGCGACGATCATCCGCACGCGGTTGTGCATCCAGCCGGTGTGCCACAGCTCACGCATGCCGGCGTCGACCAGCGGAATGCCGGTGCGGCCGCGCTGCCAGGCCCGCAGCAGGCCTTTGTCCACCGGGGGCCAGGCAAAGCGCGCGAAGCGCGCATCGAGCGGCTGGTCGACGGTGTCCGGAAAGTGAAACAGCAGGTGGTGGCTGAACTCGCGCCAGCCAAGCTCACGCAGAAAATGTTCGGCGTCGCCATCCAGCACGCCACCGCGCGCCTCCAGCACGCCGCGCACCACCTGACGCGGGCTGATCTCGCCAAAATGCAGATGCGGCGACAGCGACGAGGTCCCGGCAACGCCAGGCCGGTCGCGCCGTTCCGTGTAGCCGGCGAGACCCTCGCCGACGAACGCTGCCAGGCGTGCCTGCGCCCCTGGACTGCCGGGCGTCCAGTGCGCCGCCAGGCCGCCCGACCAGTCTGGCGCGCGGGGAAGCAGTTCGAGCGCGTCGATCGCCGCCTGCTCGCAGCCGCCGTCGCCTGTGCCGGCAAGCGAAGCCGGCGCAGGCACGGTCGGCTGATCGATGCCGTGCTTGAGGCACGCCTTCCAGAACGGCGTGAATACCCGGTACGGCTGATCGCGATCGCGCAGCGCCTGCCAGGGCTCGAACAGCAGGCCGCCGTTGAAGCTTCGCGCCCGCACGCCGGCGGCGCCGAGTTCTGCCTTGATCTCCTCGTCGCGACGCCGCTGCGCGGGGGCGTACTGGCGCGTCCAGAACACGGCCTCGGCGCCCGTCTGCGCGAGAACCTCGCGAAGAATCGGCAGCGCGGCGCGCCCGTGGCGGATCAGCAGCGGCACGCCCAGGGTCCGCAGCTGTGCGGACAGCGACGTCAGGCTGTGATGCAGCCACCAGCGCGCCGCCGCGCCGGGTGCGGCCTCTCCTTCCTCATCCGGGGCGTGGATGTAGAGCGCCGACGCCGTACCGTGGGCGAGCGCCGCGGCGAGGGCCGGATTGTCGGACAGGCGCAGATCGCGGCGAATCCACCAGATGGCTCGGCTCACGGGTTTGCCTGAAGGGATCGTGCGGGAAAGGGACAACACGGGGCCGCATTGTCTCGCGCGCGGCATCCGCCCGTAGCGCCACCCTGACGCGGGGGCCGCGCCGCGGCACTTTACGGCCCACGCCCGGCGATGTCAGAGTCCGGCCCATCGAACATTCATTCAGGGAGGAGAACGATGAGCGGTCAGCTGGACGGCAGGGTCATCTGGGTCACCGGCGCCGGGCGCGGCCTGGGCCGTGCCTATGCGGAAGGCCTGGCGCGCGAGGGCGCGGCGGTGGCGGTGAGCGACATCGCCGGCACGGAAGAAGCCGTCGCGGCCATCCGCGCCGCCGGCGGCAAGGCGGCCGGCTTTGTTTGCGACGTGACCGACGAGGCGGCCGTGCTGCGCTGCGCGGCCGCCATCAAGGCGCAGCTCGGTGCCATCGACGGCCTGGTCAACAATGCCGGCGCCTACCCGTTCGCGCCCATCGAGAAGACCGACGGCGCCTTTCTGGAGCGCCTGTTCCGCCTCAACGTGTTCGGCAGCTTTCACTGCATCCGCGCCGTCGTGCCGGACATGAAGGCCCGCCGCCGCGGCAAGATCGTCAACGTCACCTCGGCCACCTTTCACGCCCCGCCGCCCATGCTGAGCGCCTATGTGGCCACCAAGGGCGCGGTGATCGGCATGACCCGCTCGCTGGCGCGGGAACTCGGCGAGTACGGCATCAACGTCAACGTGATCGCGCCGGGCCTCACGGAAACGCCGGGCGTGGCGGAAGCCTCGATCGCCGGCGACATGTGGACCGGCATCCTCGCCGCGCAGTGCCTGAAGCGTCGCGAGCAGCCGGACGATCTGGTCGGCACGGTGGTGTTCCTGTGCTCGCCGGCCAGCGATTTCGTCACTGCCCAGACCATCAACTGCGACGGCGGCATGGGCGTGCATTGATCTGACCGCCGGATTCGGCCCGGGGGCGGGCCTCCCACGGGTTGGCCCTGCCCTGCTGATTCGGCCCGGGGGCGGGCCTCCCACACTCAGGCCAGGCGCCGTGGGAGCGCCGCCCCGGCGCGAACTGTCAACCTCGAACCGATGATGCGTGGGAGCGGCGCCCCCGCCGCGAATCCAGGCACCCTACCCAACCGCAAGGCACCCACCCATGCCCACGCCAGACACCGCCACGCAGCTCGACATGTACCGGCGCATGCTGCGCATCCGCCATTTCGACGAGACCGTGAAAACCCTGTTCGACCGCGGCCGTATCCCGGGCTCGGTGCACCTGTCGATCGGCCAGGAAGCCGAGGTGGTCGGCGCCTGCATGGCGCTGCGCGCGGACGACACCATGGTCGGCAACCACCGTTCGCACGGCCATCCCATCGGCAAGGGCGCGGCGCTGGGGCCGCTGCTGGCGGAGATCCTCGGCAAGGCGACCGGCGTCAACGGCGGCAAGGGTGGCTCGATGCATCTGGCCGATTTCTCGGTCGGCAGCCTGGGCGAGAGCAGCATCGTCGGCTCCGGCCTGCCGGTGGCGGTCGGCGCGGCGCTGGGGCTGCGCATGCAGGGTTCGGATCGGGTGTGCCTGTGCTTTTTCGGCGACGGCGCCTCCAACGAAGGCTATTTCCACGAGGCGCTCAACATCGCCTCCGCCTGGCAGGTGCCGGTGCTGTTCCTGTGCGAGAACAACGGCTACGGCGTGACCACCGCCTTCGAACGCGTCAGCCGCGGCACCGACGTGGCGCGCCGCGCGGCGGCCTACGACATGCCCGGGGTCATCGTCGACGGGCAGGACGCGCTCGCCGTGCACGCGGCGGTGAGCGAGGCCGCGGCCAGGGCCCGCACGGGCGGCGGCCCGACGCTGATCGAGGCCAAGACCTACCGCTACCCGCACCACTCCGAAGGCCCGCTGTACGACGGCATCGCTTACCGCCACGCGGACGAACTGGCCGCCTGGCGGGAGCGCGATCCGCTGCGCCTGTTCGCCGCGCAGCTCATCGAAACGGGCGTCGCGAAGGCCGATGCGCTCGCCGCCATCGAGGCGGAGGTCACGGCCGAGGTCGCCACCGCGCTCGCATTCGCCGAACAAAGCCCCTGGCCGGACCCGGCCGAGGCGCACCGCGGGCTCTACCGCACGCCGATCGGAGCCGGCCATGCGTGAGCTGACCTTCCTGGAAGCCATCCGCGAGGCGCAGGAGCAGGAGATGGCGCGCGATCCGCGCGTGTTCATCCTGGGCGAGGACGTGTCCTTCAACGTCTACGGCTCGACCGGCGGGCTCGCCGCGCGCTTCGGCCTCGACCGCGTGCGCGACACGCCGATCAGCGAGGCCGGGTTCGCCGGCGTCGCCGTCGGCGCGGCGCTGGTCGGCATGCGGCCGATCGTCGATTTCACCATCGCGTCGTTCATGTATCTGGCCACGGATCCGCTGGTCAGCATGGCGGCCAAGACGGCCTACATGTACGGCGGGCAGGCGCACGTGCCGGCGGTGTTCCGCGCCGCGATGTTCTACAACGGCGGTGTCGCGGCGCAGCACTCGGACCGCAACTACGCCATGTTCATGCAGGTGCCGGGGCTGAAGATCGCCGTGCCGAGCAGCCCGCACGACGCCAAGGGCCTGCTCAAGACCGCCATCCGCGACGACGATCCGGTGCTGGTGTTCGAGGATGGCGCGCTGTGGGGCGCCCGCGGCCCGGTGCCGGAAGACGACTACCTCACGCCGTTCGGCCAGGCGGCGGTGCGCCGCGAGGGCAGCGACGTGACCGTGGTCGCCATCGGTTCGCGCGTGCGCGAGGCGCTGGCCGCCGCCGACACGCTGGCCGGCGAAGGCATTTCGCTGGAAGTGATCGACCCGCGCACCCTGGTGCCGCTAGACCGGGCGACGATACTGGAGTCGGTCGCCAGGACCGGCCGCGCGTTGGTGGTGGACGTCGGCCACCGAAGCTGCGGGGTGGCCGGCGAGATCGTCGCCACCATCGCCGAGGATGGCTTCTGGTCGCTGCGCGCGCCGCTCAAGCGGCTGACCGCGCCGGACATGCAGATTCCCTTCTCGCCAGCGCTCGAAAAGGGCTTCTACCCCGAGGCGGCCGATATCGTCGCCGCGGCCCGTCAGCTGGTGCGCGAGTAAGTCCGCATGGCGCACGAGGTATTGCTGCCCCAGTGGTCCATGGGCATGCAGGACGGCCAGATCACCCGCTGGCTGAAACAGCCCGGCGATGCCGTGGTCGAGGGCGAGGTGATCGCGGAGGTGGAGTCGTCCAAGGTGGCGAGCGAGCTGGTCGCCGACCGCGATGGCGTGTTCCTGCGCGCGCTGGTGGAGGTCGATCAGCTGGTGCCCATACGCACGGCGCTGTGCCTGATCGGCACGGCGGACGAACTGACCGACGCCGCACCGGAGGCGACCCCGGCACCGACCGCCGCCGCCGCGCCCGCAGCACACCGGGCGGCGCCTGCGCCGGCGGGCCAGGGACAGGTCACGCCGCGCGCCCGCAAGCTGGCAGGCGATCACGGCATCGATCTGTCGGCCGTGAGTGGCAGCGGCCCCGGCGGGCGCATCGTCGAGACCGACATCGAGGCGCTGATCGGCGCCGCCGTCCTACCGGCGTCCTACTCGCTGCGCCAGCGCCGCGGGCGCATCGCCGAGCGCCTGCTCGCCAGCCTGCGCGAGACGGCGCAGCTCACGCTGACGCGCGACATCGACGTGACGGACCTCGCGGCGTGGCGCGAGCGCGCGCCGTCGCGTCCGGGCTGGGGCGATCTGGTCGGCTGGGCGCTCGGCCGAGTGCTGCCTCGCCACCCGTTGCTGAACGCCACCGTCGACGGCGACCGCGTGCAGCCGTCCGGCGCGGTGCATCTGGGCTTTGCCGTGGCGCTGGACGATGGCCTCGTCACGCCGGTGATCCGCGGCGCCGACACGCTGTCGCTGGATGAATTCGCCGCCCGCGCCGCCGACCTTGCGCGCCGTGCCCGCAGCGGCAGCCTGCTGCGGGGCGAGACCGACGGCGGCACGTTCACCGTCTCGAACCTCGGCGGGCACGGCATTGACGCCTTCACGCCCATCGTCAACCCGCCGCAGGCGGCCATTCTAGGTCTCGGCCGGGTTCGCGAGGTGGCGGTGCGGGACGGTGAGGGCATCGCCTGGCGGCAGTGCCTGACCGCCAGCCTGACCTTCGACCACCGCGTCGCCGACGGCGTGCCGGCGGCCGCGTTGTTGCAGGATCTCGCTCGGTTTCTGGCGGCGCCGGGCGATCTTCATCCTTCGCCCTGACCGGGGCGTGCCGCCGCCGCCGCGCCCTCGGGGATGACCCGGCGAGCGGTTACGGCGTTTCCTTTTGGCCAGCCTGCTGCAGCGGAGTGATCAGCGCCTCGCTGCGAATCAGCGCGTCCGGGGCAAAGCCGGCGCGCGTGCTGGCAGCCTGGTCGAGCAGCAGCGCGTCGACCAGTGGCGCCAGCGTGGTCACCTGCGGGTCCACCAACAGCGCCCAGCGGTGCGGACCGCCCCCGGGGTCATCCACCAGACCGACCCAACCAAGCGCCTGCAGCACGTCGAGCACCCGGTCCACGCGCTGCGGTGTGGCATTGAGCGCGCGTACCAGCGCCGCCATGGACAAGCCACAGGGCGGCTCGCCGCGATTCGCGGCCAGGCGACGGGCAATCTGCACCGCCAGCAGGAAATCGCCGCCGGCCCCCGGTTCCGGAGCCAGCCCGCCGGCGCGCAGTGCCGGCAGCCAGGCCGATATCAGCGCGCCGCCCAGGACCACCAGCCAGCTCCAGTAGATCCAGATCAGCGCCAGCGGCAGGGTGGCGAAGGTGCCGTAGATGGCTTCGTAGGTGGGCAGACGGCCAATGTACCAAGCGAATGCCCGGCTGGCGAGGTTGAATGCCGCCCCGGCCGCGAGGCCCCCGGCCAGCGCATCGCGCCACAGCACCTCGGTATTCGGGACGACCCGATACACGACGCCAAGCAGCGCACCCATGATCATCCACGACGCCAGCGTGCCGAGCACGGCCGTGGCGCCCGGCACCATGCCGAGCCAGCCTGACGACATGGCCGCCGCGAGCGACAGCTGACCGAGCGCGAAACCGGCCAGCAAGGGCCCGGCAGTCAGCCAGGCCCAGAACAGCAGCACCCGCTGCGCCAGGGGTCGTGGCCGTGGCGTGCGCCAGATGAGATTCAGCGACCGGTCGACCGTCATCAGCAGCAGCGTGGCCGTGACGATGAGGCCGATGACGCCGGCGGCGCCGAGCGCGGCGGCCTTCTCGGCGAAGCGGTTCAGATGATGGAAAACCGTCTGCGCGATGTTGGGCGGCAACAGCGCGTCGGTGAACCAGGCCTCGAGCTGCTCGCGCAGCGTGTCGAAGGCCGGAAACGCGGTGAACAGCGCCAGAATCACCGCCAAAAGGGGCACCAGCGAGATGACCGTGGTGAAGGTCAGGCTGGCGGCGGCCTGGGTGATGCGCTCCTGCGAGAACCGCCGGGCGAGGAATCGAAGTCCAGTCAGGACAGCCTGCAGCCTTGATCGGACGGCAGCCACCGCGTCACCCGGCCGCAGCCCCGGCGGGCGCCCGACAGGCGCCGCCGGACTGCAGCGAACGCCTCACTCCTTCAGGAAATCCAGACACAGCTTGTTGAACAGGCTGGCTTTCTCGTACTGCACCCAGTGGCCGCATTCCGAGAACACGATCAGGCGCGCCTTGTCGCATTCCTTGAGGATTTCCATGCCGGACTCGACCGGGCAGGCGCGGTCGTCGCGACCCCACAGCACCATGGTCGGCAGGTTTTTCAGGATCGACAGGCGCGGCCGCAGGTCGCCGATGGACAGCGTCTGGAACACCCGCGGCGGCTGCGTGACGGCCACCTCGTAGCGCTCGTTCACCAACTGCTCGGTCACGTCGTCCTTGGAGTACGCCATGTATTCCAGGAACCGGCGCAGCTTGTCCTTGCTGAAGCCGCCCTCTTCCTGGCCGAGCTCCTTCAGCTTCTGGATGGCCGGCATGGCGAGGTAGCGTTCCATCGGGCCGATGCCGCCCGGTCCCATCACCACCAGCTTCTTCACCCGCTGCGGGAAGTCCTGCGAGAAGCGGATGGACATGGCGCCGCCCATGGAGTTGCCGACCAGCGTCACCTTGTCCAGGCCGAGCTGATCGAACAGCTTGATCAGGCACTCCATCAGCGTTTCGAAATCGAAGGTGCCGTCGGTCGGCTTCGACGACAGGCCGTAGCCGAAGGCATCCGGCGCGATGGCCCGGTAGCCGGCGTCGGCGAACACCTGCAGGTTGTGCTGCCAGTTGGTCCAGCCGCCGGCGCCCTGGCCGCCGCCGTGCAGGAAAATGACCGGTTCACCCTTGCCGACGTCGTGGTAATGCAGGCGGTTGCCGTTGCCCATGTCGGCATAGTTGGCGACCTTGTTGTATTGGTATTCCATTGGCTTCTCTCCTCGGTTGTGTCTGAAAACTGCGTTCAGTCGTCGCCGTCGTCGTCCACCAGCGGCGCGTCGTTGTCCACCAACTCGCGCAGTTCCTTGCCGGGCTTGAAGTGCACCACGTAGCGCTCGCCGAGCGGCACCGACGCGCCGGTCTTGGGGTTGCGTGCCAGCTTGGGGCGCCGGTAATGCAGGCTGAAACTGCCGAAACCCCGAATCTCGATGCGGCCACCGTGCGCCAGGGTGCCGATCATCTGCTCCTGCAGCAGCTTGACCGCCAGCTCCATGTCCTTCGGTGACAGGCCTTCGAGTTCTTGTGACAGCAGTTCAATAAGTTGGGAGCGGACCACTGCGAGATGGCTCGTAATTGTTCGGTGGGCTTGCCGTCAGGCGGGCCGCCGGATTCTAAAACCGATTCAAGCGCTTGTGGATTCTGATCAAGCGTGCTCACGCGCCGCCGACAGGCCGCTTGCTACTATGCCGGCCATCTTAACCGCTACCCGGGAGCTGCCGTGATGCCCACCGACCCGCTGAATGTCCACAAGGTGCTGGTGCCGCTCGATTTCTCGGACCCGTCGCAGCAGGCCATCCAGTACGCCCGACGCTTTGCCGAACCCTCGCGAGCGCAGCTGCTGCTGTTGTATGTGATCGAACCGGTGGCCTACCCGGCCGAGCTGGGGGTGGTGATCAACCTCGATGCCGATCTGGCCGAGCGCGCGCTGGGCGAGCTGGAAAAGCTCCGCCAGCAGCACCTGGGTGATTACCCGTCAGCGCGCTGCGTGGTGCGCAGCGGCGTGGCCGACGCCGAGATCGTCAACACCGCCCGGGAAGAGCACGCCGACCTGATCGTCATCGGTACGCACGGCTTTTCTGGCATCAAGCACCTGCTGCTCGGCAGCACGGCGGAGCGCGTGGTGCGCGACGCGCCGTGCCCGGTGCTGACCGTGCGCCATCACCCCGCCAAGGCCTGAGCCGGCCGCAGCCGGGGCCGCGGCACCATCTGTACGGCGAGCGCAGCCAGCACCGCCGCCCCGCTGAACAGCAGGACACCCGGGCGATAGCTGTGCGTCAGCTCCAGCAGTCGGCCGAGTGTGGACACGGTGACGAACGCGCCGAGCGCACCGGCTGAATTGACCACCGCGATCCCGACCGCCGCCATGGCCGGGGGGAGAGTGGCGGTAACCAGGCCCCAAAAGCAGCTGAACGTGGCGCCGGCGCCGAGCAGCGCCACGAACATCGCGACCAGCAGCTGCCCGGTGGTGGCCGAATACGCCATGCCGACGAAACCGAGCGCCGCCACCAGCGAGCCGATCGACACATGCCAGTGCCGCTCGCCGCTGCGGTCCGAGTGCCGCCCCCAGCCGATCAGCGCCGCGCCGAACAGCAGATAGGGCGCCCCCACCAGCCAGCCCACAGCGGTGGCGCTGAGATTCGGATCGAGCGCGTGCGCCAGCATCGGAGCCCAGAAAATCACCCCGGTGAAGGCGCCCAGAAACATGAAATACGCCAGGCCCAGCAGCAACACCGTCGGGTGGACGATCTGCCGCAGCGTGCCGTGGGCCACCGGCGGCGCGGCCGCGTGCTCCGCGGCGAGCGCGCCTTCGATCCAGCTGCGCTCGCCCGGGCTCAGCCAGCGCGCCTGCGCCGGACGATCCGGCAGGATCATCAACACCACCGCGCCCAGCAACACCGTCGGCAAGCCCTCGACGATGAACAGCCATTTCCAGCCCGCCAGACCCAGCAGGCCGTTCATCCCGTCCATGATGGCGCCGGACAGCGGGCTGCCCAACAGGCCGGCGACCGCCAGCGCCAGCGCGAACTGGCCGATCGCCGTGGCCCTGTCGGAGCTGCGAAACCAGTACGTCAGATACAGGATGATGCCCGGGTAGAGACCTGCCTCGGCGACGCCAAGCACGAAGCGCATCACATAAAACTGCATGGGCGAACTGACCGTGGCCATCGCCGCCGACACCGCGCCCCAGATCAGCATGATGCTGCCGATCAGGCGCCGCGCGCCGATGCGCTCGAGCAGCTGGTTGGCCGGCACCTCGAACAGGAAATAGCCGAAGAAGAACAGCCCGGCGCCGAGCCCGTACACGGCGCTCGAGAAGCCGAGGTCCTCGTTCATCGTCAGCGCGGCGAAACTGACGTTCACCCGGTCCAGGTGCGCCAGGATGTAGATCAGGATCAGCAGCGGAATCAGCCGCAAACTGATCTTGCGCCGCACGCGGTCGGCCATCGCCTGGTCGGTGCCGTTCATTCCCCCTCCTCGCTTCGATTTTGTGTAGGCATGCCCGTGGGCGGCGCGCTGAGCGCGCGCCCGGCATCTTAGCCGCACATCACGCAGCGGCGTGAATGCTGCGTCCCGCGTCTTCTGGCGCCGGACGCCAGCACCTCCCGCCTGGCCTGCCGTTCGGATGCTTGCCCCCGATCACGTGGGAGCGGCGCCCTCGCCGCGAACGGCGCTCGTCGCAGATGCGGCCCCAGGGGCGGAGCTTGGACCTGACCGGAAACCATTTCCGATAGAAAACGCCGAAGACAGATCATCGTGCGCCGGCCTGCGGGGCCGGGCGCACCGACGGGCAGGGACGAGTCGACGATCGGGGCGCCGATGTATGTCACCCCTGCCCATCGCCCGCTCAAGCCGGCGGCACCTCACGCAACCGGTCCGCCAGACCCGAGTCGCGCACCACGCGCCGGCCGATGGCGGCCGCCAGCGTGGCCTCGCTGCCCCAGACGGTGACGCCCTGGCGGGCGCGGGTGACGGCGGTGTAGATCAGCTCGCGCGTGAGCAGCGGGTTCGGCTGCGGCGGCAGGATGAGCAGCACGCGGTTGAATTCGCTGCCCTGGCTCTTGTGCACGGTGACGGCGTACGCCGCATCGTGGGCCGGCAGGCGGTTCGGCGAGAGCGGGCGCGGCACGCCGGCCGCGCCGGCAAACCAGGCGCGCAGCGCCCCGTCCGGTTGCGTCAGCAGCAGCCCGAGATCGCCGTTGAAAAGACCAAGGCCGTAGTCGTTTCTGCCGATCAGCAGCGGCCGGCCGGGGTAGTGCGCGCCCTGACCGCGGATGCGGCCGCGCCGGCGCAGCAGGCGTTCGATGGCGGCGTTGACGCCGCTGACGCCAAACGGCCCCTCGCGCAGCGCCGTGAGCACCTGAAACCCGCCGAGGCTGGCCAGCGCGGCGGCGGGGTCGGTGATGTCGAAGCGAGGCGCGATGTGGGCGTCCACCACATCGGCCAGACGCGCGGCGAGCTGCGCGGCGTCGGAAACCGGTTCGAAGCGCACGTCGCCGCCATGCGCGAGCTGCGTCAGGGCGTCCTGTGCCTCCCCCGTGCGCACCGCCGCGGCCAGTCGGCCGATGGCGCCACCGCCGTCGAAGCGGTAGCTGTGTTCGAGCAACGCCACGGCGTCGGCCAGGCCGCCGGGGGCCTCGCCCTCGGAATGGACCGGCGGCGCATCGCCGGTGGCGGCGGCAAGGCGCGCCGCGGCATCTGGGCTGTAGACACCCCCGCCGGCGCACAGCTCGCCGAGTACGACGCCCGCTTCCACCGACGCCAACTGGTTGGGGTCGCCCAACAGGATCAGCCGCGCCTCGGCCGGCAGGGCGCGCAGGGTTTGCGCCAGCAGTGGCAGGTCGACCATCGACGCCTCGTCGATCAGCAGCAGGTCGCAGCTGAGCAGGCGGTCGGCGTCGTGCCGCGGGCGACCGTCGGCGCCGATGCCGAGCAGGCGGTGCAGGGTCGGCACGCTGGCGGGCAGCGCCAGGGCGTCCGGCAGGCCGGCGGCGGCCAAGCGCAGGCTTTCGGCCAGACGCTGCGCCGCCTTGCCGGTGGGCGCCGCCAGCGCCAGGCGCAGCGGCCGGGCGCTCAGGCTCTGCAGCAGGGCCAGCAGCCGGCCGACGGTGTGCGTCTTGCCGGTGCCGGGCCCGCCGCACAGGATGCCCAGGCCATGCAGGGCGGCCACGGCGGCGGCGCGCCGCTGGCCGACGCTGCCCGGATCGTCGCCGGCGAACAGCGCGCGCAGCGGGCCATGCAGCGCGGCGGGGTCGACATCGGCCCGCGGCCGTGCGCGGGCGGCCAGATCCCGGGCCACGGCGTCCTCGTCGCACCAAAGGCGCTGCAGGTACAGCCTGCCGGCGTCGTCGAGGATCAGCGGCTGTATCTGCCCGGGCGCGCCGACCACGCCGCTTCGGCGCAGCGCCGAACACCAGTCATCCAGCGCCGGAGCCGGCCAGCGCAGACCGGGCAGCGCATCGAACAGCGCCGTGCCGGCGACGCGCGCCAGCGGCAGGCAGACGTGACCGTCGCCGGCGTGGTGGCTGACCCACGCCGCCGCCAGCGCCAGTTCCGGCGAGGGTGCCTTGGCGTGGCGCAGCAGCAGATCGGCAAAGTGCGCGTCGAGCGGGCGAAGCGCGCGGGCTTGCAGCAGGGCGAGCAGACGCGCGTCCATGTCAGGTTCCGCCGCACAGGGCGGTTTCGAGCGCCGCCACGAGGTCGGGCGCCGGGCGGTCGTACCAGATGCCGGCCGCGCCCTGGCCGGGCGCCATGCCGCGCAGGAACAGGTAATACACGCCGCCGAAGTGACGCGCGTAGTCGTAGTCCGGCAGGCGCCGGCGCAGGTAACGGTGCAGCGCCACGGTGTAGACCAGGTACTGCAGGTCGTAGCGGTGCTCGGCGATGGCGGCGCGCAGCGCCGGGCGGGCGTAGTCGGCCGGGCCGTGGCCGAGCCAGTTGGACTTGTAGTCGGCCAGATAAAACCGACCCTGCCACTCGAAGACGAGATCGATATAGCCCTTGAGCACGCCCTCGACCGGGTCGAAGCGCAGCGCCGGCAGGTCGTCCGCGTCGAACAGGCGGTTCAGCGTGGCGGGCTCGATATGCCGGAGCGGGAAGTAGAACTCCAGTTCGTCCCGCCGCCGCGCGCGCTCGATGCCGCGCAGGCACAGCGTCTGCCCGTCCAGCGGCGTGTCGAGCACATCGCCGATCAGCCGTTCCAATGTGCCCTGCCAGTGCGACGGATAGCCGGCGCGCAGCAGGGTCTGCGCCACCGCGTCGGTGAGCGCCGGACCGTGGGCGGCCGGGAAGTCCAGCGCCTCGAAAAGGCTGTGCAGGGCGGTGCCGGCGGCCGCGCCGCGCGGAAATCGCGCCATGGACGGCGCCCCGGCCACCGGCAGCACGGGCATGGCAGGCGCCTCGGCGGCGGCTTCCGGCTGGTCGACGGCGTCGTGGTCCGGTCGGTCGGCACCGGCACCGGCGGCAAGCGCCGAGTAGCTGGTGACGCGCCAGCGGCGATCGATGTGGCCGGCGAACACCTGCGCCCTCCCCTGCTGGCGCGCCGGCAGCGGCAGCGCGTCCGCGCCGGCCGGCGGCGTGCCGATCACCAGCGCATCGCCACAGGCCTGGGCCACCGCCTGCCACGGCGCGCGGGCGGCGTTGTCGTCGAGCCCGGCGAAGCCCTCCGGGCCGTACAGCAGCCAGCCGAGCGCGCCCTGATCGGCCTGGTTGATGAGGCCGAACGCCAGCGCGCAGTGCTGGCGCGCGCGGGTCAGGGCCACGTACAGCAGACGCACCTGCTCGGCCAGCGCCTCCTGCCGCGCCTGCGCCGCGTGCGCGCTGGCGGGGTCGAGATCGGCCGTGAGGGTGAGGTCCTGCGGGTCGTGAAAGACGAACGGCGGCTTGTCGTCCGGCTTTCTCTCGGCCCAGGCGAACGGCAGGAACACGAGTTCCCATTCCAGGCCCTTGGACTTGTGCACGGTGACGATCTGCACCAGGTTGGCGTCGCTTTCCAGACGCAGCTGCTGCGCGTCGCCGCCGCCATTCGTGCCGGCCATGGCGTCGCGCAGGTAGCCCAGCTGGGCGTCGAGGCCGGGCCGGCTGGCGGCCTGCGCCTGCAGCAGTTCGCCGAGATGAATCAGGTTGGTGAGCGTGCGCGCGCCGTCCGGGCCGGCATGCAGGCGGCCGACCATCTCGCCCTCCTGCAGCAGGCCGAGCAGCATGGGCAGCGGCCCGGCCGCCTGCCAGCGCCGGTGGGCGGACTGGAACAGCGCCACCTGGCGCTCGAAGGCCGCCTCGTCGCCGTCGAGCGCCGCGATCTCGGCGGCGCTGGCGCCGAGCACGGGCGTCGCCAGCGCGGCGCGCAGGGCAGCCGCGTCGGCCGGGTCCAGCGCCGCCTGAAAAATCCGCTCGAGCGCCTGCGCCTCGGCGCTCTCGAACACGCTGTCCTCGCGCAGGCACACGCTGTCGACGCCGACGGCGCGCAGCGCCGCCTGCGCCTGGCCGGCCTGGGCATTGGTGCGAACCAGAATGCCGATGTGTCGCCCGGCGAGCGCTTCCTCGCCGATCTGCGCCCGCCCGGCGGCGCCGAGCGCCAGCAGCTGCGCCACGCGAGCGGCGGTGGCCGAGAGCGCCTGTGTGCCGGCGGCGTCCTTGGTGAGCGGCTTGCCCGGCACCTCCCCGGCCAGCCACCACAGCTCGCAGGCCGGCAGCGGCGCGCCGTCCACCCGCAGCGGCGTCTGCTCGCGCCGGCCGGCGGCGTCCACCCGCTCGAAGTCGATGACCTGCCGGTCGCCCGCCAGCACGAACGGCCGCGGGTGGCGGCCGAACAGGGCGTTGACCACCTCCACCAGCCGCTGCGTGGAGCGCTGGTTGACGCCGAGCGTGTGGCGCTGCGCGGGGGCGATGTCCGCCCGCGCCGCCAGATACGCGAACACGTCCGCGCCGCGAAACTGGTAGATGGCCTGCTTGGGATCGCCGATCAGGAACATCCCGAAGCCATCGCCGGCGGCCCGGAACAACCGATCGAACAGCCCGTATTGCAGCGGATCGGTGTCCTGGAACTCGTCGATCATCAGCACCGGGTAGCGCTGCGCCAGGGCGCCGGCCAGCGCCGCCCCGCCCGGCCCGGCGAGCGCCGCGGCCAGTTCCTGCAGCAGGCTGTCGAAGCCGCGCCGTCCGGCGGCCGCCAGGCGCTCGGCACGTTGCGCGGCGAGGTAATCCAGCGCGCCGTGCAGGGTGTGTACGCGCACGGCGTGCCGGAGTGCGGCGGCCGCCGTCTGCACGGCCTCGATCTCGGCGAACAGTAGATGCTCGGGCGGAGCGATACCTTTCTTGCTGGCGGCAGGCGTCAGGGCGGCAGCAAGCGTGCTGCGGGCCAGGCGCTCGTGTCCGGTCGGCGGCATTCCGCGCGGGTCGCTGGCCCAAACGTCGATGTCGGCAAACAGCGCGCGCAGGTCGTCCGGCTTGTAGCCGTTGTCCTGGGTGCGGCTGAGTCCCTTGTGGTCCAGCAACAGCGTCAGCGCCTCGTCACGACCGGCGGGCCAGGCGGCGGCGAGAGCGTTCTGCGCCCCAAGCAGCGCCGCGCGGGCCGCGGCCACGTCCAGCTGGTCCGCGGCGGGCAACAGGCGCAGGTGCGGCTTGCCGTCGAGCGGCTTGAGCGTTTTGGCGAGATCGTCCGGCCCGTGCGGCCACTGCGCGTAGAGCGCCGCCAGCGCCTCGGGCGAGGCCGCATCGCAGCAGCGGCGCCAGAAGTCGCCCAGGATCTGCGACGTCAGCGGCGCGGTGTCGGTCTCGATGTCCGCCTCGAAGCGGCTGGCCGCGCTGAAGGCGTGGTCGGCCAGCGCCCGGCCGCAGAAGCCGTGGATGGTGTGCACGGCCAGCTCGTCCAGGCGCAGCAGGGCGTCGTCCAGATGCGCGGCGGCGGCCGCGCGGTCCGGCAGGCGCGCCACCAACCCGGTCAGGAATTCGTCCGCCGCGCCGCCGGCCAGCGCGCCGCGCGCCTCGTGCAATCGGGCGGCGATGCGCTCGCGCAGCTCGGCCGCCGCCGCCTCGGTGAAGGTGACCACCAGCAGCTGCCCCGGCTCGCGGCGGTTTTCGAGCAGCTGGCGCAGGTACAGCGCGGCGATGGTCCAGGTCTTGCCGGTGCCGGCGCTGGCCTCGATCAGGTGCCGGCCGGCGAGCGGCAGGCTCAGCGGGTCGAAGTTGCTCATGCCTTGTCCAGCACCGCCAGCAGCGGGCGAAACACGCGCTCGGCCAGTGCCACGAAGGCCGGCTCGGCGAGCGGATCACGGCCGCGGAACGCCGCCTGCACGTCGGCGTCGTCCCTCTCGCCGGGCGTGTTCTGAAAGCTATTGCCCTCCCACTCGCGCCGGGCGGCGTTGAGGCCGGCTTCCGGTGTCTGTGCGCGCATGCAGGCCAGTGCACTTTCCGGCAGCAGCGGCAACGGCTCGCACAGACCCTGGCGCGCCAGCGCCAGCAGATCCGCCAGCCGGGCGTGGGCATCCGCCGGCGGGGCGAGGCGCACCGTCTCCTCCCGCGTCAGCAGGTAACTTTCCGCCGGCCCTTCACAGGCGTTGAGGGCCAGATGCCGCACCCACAGCGACAACAAGGGCTTGCCCCGCGCATTTTTTGAAAACTGACAATCCACCAGTCCAACGGCGGCAAGGCTGCGCAAACGGCCGGTCAGCGGGGTGCCGGCTATGTCGAGCTGCAGCAGCCGGTCCGGTAGCGGCTGCGCCAACAGCGGCGCGGCCCGCGCGGCGAGCGCGGCGGCATCCGCCCAGGCGGCGTCGAACGCTTGCCGCCCAGCGGCGGCGGCAGGCAAGTCACCCGCGCTGCGCAGCTCGCGGTAGGCCTGCTCCGGCGGCGTGCCGGCGAGGTGTGCCGCCACCAGGCGCTGGCCGGCGGAATAACGATCAAGGCCGTCGAGACAGAACGGCTCGTCGTCGGCCGGTGCCTCCTGCGGCGCGTACAGGCGCACGCCAAGGCGCTTGCGCAAAAACCAGCGCGCCGGCGAGCGCACGAAGGCCAGCAGGTCGTCGAGCGTCCAGTCGTCCGGCTCGGCCGGCGCCAGCGGGTCGGTGGCGAACGGCCCGCCCGGCGGCGCCGGCCGGAACCACTCACCGGCGTAGGTAATCAGCCGCGGAGCGTGGCCGTAGCGGTCGCTGAACGGCTGCAGCGGGTGCTCGACCACGGGCGCGGCGGCGTCGCCGGTCATCTGCGCCAGCACGTCCAGCAGCTCGCCGACCAGCGCCGAGGGCGGCAGCGGTGCGTTGTCGCTCTGCCGCCGGCCGACGTAGCTCAGGTGCAGGACATCGCGGGCCGCCAGCAGCGCCTCGAGCATGAGATACCGATCCTCGTCGCGCGGCACGCGGTCGCCGGGGCGGTAGTCGCCGGCCAGACGGTCGAACTCGGCCGGCCGCGCGCGGCGCGGGAACTCGCGGTCGCCCAGCCCCAGCACGCACACCACGCGAAACGGAATGGCCCGCATCGGCGACAGCCGGCAGCAGGTGAGCGCGCCCGTGATGTAGGAACGCGCAGGACCCGCCTCGTCCAGCGCCTCGGCGAGGTAGGCCTTGATTGCCGCGCGCGCCAGCGGCGTGGCGCACTCGCCGGCGCGCGCCTCGGCGTCCAAGCGCAGCACGGCGCCGCGCAGCAGGACCAGCGTAGCGGCCTCGTCCTCGTCGCCGGCCTCGAAAAGCGTCAGCGCCGCCAGCAGCCGGCGCATCCATTCGGCCGGCGGGTGTGGCCCGGCCAGCGTCTGCTGCAACGCGTGCAGGCGGCGCAGCAGCTCGGCCAGCCCGCCCGCCGCCAGCGCCAGCGCGCTGTCGCCGACCGGCAACGGCAGCACCTCGTCGAGCATCGCCTCGGCGCCGGCGTGCCCCAGCAGCAGCCGGTCCAGCCCGGCGCGCCAGGTGTGCTCATCGGTGGCCGGCAGGCCGAGCGCCGCGCGGGCCGGGGCGTCGTAGGCGAAGCGCGCGCCGCTGTCGCGCACCGCCTCGCGCAGGCGCGGCAGGTCGTCCGGCGCGATGCCGAAGGCCCGGCCGAGCGCCGGCAGCTCCAGCAGCGACAACACCTGCGAGGCCGGCAGCCGGCTCTGCGGCAGGTCCAGCAGGTCCAGGAACGCCGCCGCCAGCGCCTGCTCGGCCCGCGGCGCGCGGTCGGCCACGGCGTACGGAATGCGCCGCCCGGCCGGCGCGGCACCGAACACGGCGGCGATGTGCGGCGCGTAGCGCTCAATGTCCGGCGCCATCACCACGCAGTCGCGCGGCGTGAGGTCCGGATGCGCCTCGAACAGCCCGAGCAGGCGGTCGTGCAGCACCTGCACCTCGCGCAGCGGGCTGTGGCAGACGTGCACTTCGATCGACCGGTCATCCGCCGCCGGCGGCGCCAGCCGCGGCGGCTCCAGGAACAGGATGTCGCGCTGCAGGCGGCGCAGCAGGCTGCCGTCGCCGGGGTCCTCGTAGTGCTCGCTTTCGAGCGCCTCGCAATCCAGCAGCTGGGCGGCGAACGCCCGCCCGGCCTGACCCCAGGCGGCCAGCAACGGGTGGCCTCCGGCATCGTCGTCTGACGGCGCCGCCGCCTGCGCCGCCCAGCGCCGGCGTCGGCGTGCCTGCACGCGCGGAGTGATCAGCTCGTGCCAGTAGGCGGCGCAGGGATCGGGCAGGAAAAGATGCACGTCGATGCGCCCAGCCAGCGCCCGCAGCAGGGCGAGATAGGTCGGCGCCAGCGCCGACAGGCCGAACACCGACAGCCTGCCCGGCAGGCCGTCCGCGGCCAGCGCACCCGCTCGCGCGCGGTCCAGCAGGTCCAGCAGCAGGCGGCCCTGGTGCGGCCGGCCGGCCGCCAGCTGCCGCCACAGCTGCGCGTCCCAGCCGCTGTCCGCGCCGGCCTCCCAGTCGGCCAGCCAGTCCGGCCGGAACAATTGGTAACGCTGATAGCAATCGGCCAACCGGCGGGCCAGCTGCCAGGCGCGGCTGCCGTCGTCGCCGTTCAGATACCGCGCCAGCGGTGGCGGCTGCGAGGGGCCGGCGAACGCGGCCAGCAGGCCAAACACCAGCGACCCCTGCTCGGCCGGCGGCGTGGTCGGCAACTGCGGATCCATCGCCTGCAGCACCCGCCACACGAAGCTGGCCGGAAACACGCAGTCCAGATTCGCCGCCACGCCCAGGCGCTGCGCCAGCGCCAGCGACACCCAGCGCGCCATGCCGGCGTTGGGCACCACGATGGTCTCCGGCGCCAGCGGCGGGCCGACCGGGTCGGCAATGACGTCGGACAGCCGATCGGCCAGGCGCTCGAGGCGATTGCTGTGGTGGATATGAAGCATGCCGGGCAGGCTGGAGCGGTGCGTCCCCCGCGCCGCGCACGCCCGGGGAGTGGGAAGCTGCGATTATGCGCAAGACGCTGCGCGCCGCGGCGCGGCTTGCGAGCCTGAACATGAATACGCGAGGAGTGCACGGCATGAATATCGCCCCCGACTTCGTCGGCCTGATCGGCAACACGCCGCTGCTGCGCCTGCGTCGCCTGTCTCGGGAGACCGGCTGCGAGATCCTCGGCAAGTGCGAATTCCTGAACCCCGGCGGCTCGGTCAAGGACCGGGCGGCGCTCGGCATCATCCGCGACGCCGAGCGCCGCGGCGCGCTGCGGCCCGGCGGGCTGATCGTGGAAGGCACGGCCGGCAACACCGGCATCGGCCTCGCACTGGTCGGGCGGGTGCTCGGCTACCGCACGCTGATCGTCATCCCGGAAACGCAAAGCCAGGAGAAAAAGGACGCCATCCGCCTGGCCGGGGCCACGCTGCGCGAGGTGCCGGCCGTGCCGTACAAAAACCCCGACAACTACGTGCGCCTGTCCGGGCGCCTGGCAGACGAACTGGCGGCAACCGAGCCCAACGGCGTGCTGTGGGCGAACCAGTTCGACAACGTAGCCAACCGGCAGATGCACCTCGACACCACCGGCCCCGAGATCTGGGCGCAGACCGAGGGCCAGGTGGACGGCTTCGTGTGCGCGGTCGGCACCGGCGGCTCGCTGGCCGGCATCGGCATGGCGCTCAAGGCGCGCCGGCCCGAGGTGGTGATCGCCTGCGCCGACCCGCTCGGCGCGGGCCTGTACCACTACTACACGCACGGCGAGCTCAAGGCCGAGGGCAATTCCATCACCGAGGGCATCGGCCAGAACCGCATCACGGCGAACCTTGAGGGCGCGCCGGTGGACCGTGCCTACGCCATCCCGGATGCGGAAGCCCTGCCGCTGCTGTTCGACCTCGCGCGCGAGGAAGGGCTGGTGCTGGGCGGCTCGACCGCCATCAACCTCGCCGGCGCCCGGCGCCTGGCGCTGGAGCTCGGCCCCGGCCACACCATCGTCACGCTGCTGTGCGACTACGGCCAGCGCTACCAGGGCAAGCTGTGGAACCCGGCCTTCCTGCGCGAGAAGGGGCTGCCGACGCCGGACTGGCTCGACTGACGGCGCGCCCGCTGGGGTACGCGCCCGCCGCGCGCGCCGAAATCTTCAGTGCCGCCAGCCCCAGGCGGTGATCTCCTCCGGGTCCACTCCGGCCTCGCGGATGTGCTGTTGGTGCCCGGCGATGCGGTGCTCGTATTGGACGATCAGCGCCTCCGCCCGGGCCGCCTGCGTCGGGTCGCCGGCGGCGATCTTCTGCGCCGCCTGCATCACCAGGTGGTAGCGGCTGGTGCGGTTGCGGATGTGCATGTCGAACGGCGTGGTGGTGGTGCCCTCCTCGCGGTAGCCGTTGATGTCGAAGCGGGCGTTGTCCGGGCGCTCCCAGCACAGCTGCTTGACCGCCGCGGTGTAGCCGTGGAAGTTGAACACCACCGGCACGCCCTGCGGAAACAGCCGCTCGAAGCGGTCCTGCGGCAGGCCGTGCGGGTACTTCTGCGGGATGCCGAGCACCAGCAGGTCGGTGATGTTGACCACCCGCACCCGCCAGTGCGGGGCTTCCTGCCGCAGCAGGTCGGCGGCCGCCATCACTTCCAGGGTCACGCTGTCGCCGCAGCAGGCGAACACCACCTGCGGGTCCTCGCCGTCGTTGCTGCTGGCCCAGCGCCATACGGACGCGCCGACCCGGCAGTGCTCGCGCGCCTCGTCGGCGGTGAGCCACTGCGGCATCGGCTGCTTGCCGGCGATGATCAGATTGATCTGGTCGGTCACGGCCAGGCACTCGGCCACGGTGTGCAGCAGGCAGTTGGCGTCCGGCGGAAAGTAGATGCGGTACGTGTGCCCCTTCTTGGTCAGCAGGTTATTGATGAAGCCCGGCCCCTGATGCGAGTAGCCGTTGTGCTCTTGCCGCCACGCCTCGGACGTCAGCAGGTAGTTCAGGGACGAGATCGGCCGCCGCCACGGCACTTCCATGGCGGTTTTCAGGAACTTGGCGTACTGGTTCATCATGCCGTCGACGATCGGCAAAAAGGCCTCGTAGCACGGGAAAAGGCCGTGCCGGCCGGTGAGCAGGTAGCCCTGCAGCCAGCCCTGGCAGTTGTGCTCGGACAGCACCTCCATCACCCGCCCGTCGGCGGCGGTGTGTTCGGCGTGCACCGGCAGCGGCCAGTTGTACTGCCGCGAGGTGACGCCCAGCACCGCCCCAAGGCGGTTCGATTCCAGCTCGTCAGGGCAGAAGATGCGGAAATTGCGCGCGGCCGCGTTGCGCCGGATGAGGTCAGCCAGATAGCCGCCCAGACGCTCCATGCCGCTGATGTGCTCCTGGCCGCGGCGTTCGAGCTCCACCAGGTTCTCGGCGAGCGGCGGCAGGTCCAGCGGCACCCGCCGCGCACCGCCGTCGGCGTGCGGGTTCAGCGCCATCCGCCGCGCGCCGGCCGGGCACTGCACCAGCAGATCCGGCGCCGGCCGGCCGTCGGCATCGAACAGGTCGTCGGGGCGGTAGCTGCGCAGCCAGTCCTCGACGATCTGCAGGTGCGCCGGATTGGCCGCCGGGTCCTTGGCCGGTACCTGGTGGGCGCGAAAACTGCCCTCCACCGCCTGCTCGTCCACCCGCGCCGGTCCGGTCCAGCCCTTGGGCGTGCGCAGTACCAGCATCGGCCAGTACGGCTTGGCCGGCGGGTTGCCGCCGCGCGCCTGCGCCTGCAGGGCGCGGATCTCGTCGTAGGCGCCGCGCAGCGCCGCCTGCAGATCGACGTCGATGTCTGCCCCGTCGTGCAGGCTGACGATGCGCGGCCGGTAGCCATACCCGGTGAACAGCTGCGTGAGCTCGTTGTCGTCGAGGCTGGCGAACAGGGTCGGGTTGGCGATCTTGTAGCCGTTCAGGTGCAGGATGGGCAGCACCGCGCCATCGGTCGCGGGATTCAGGAACTTGGCGCTGTGCCAGGCGCCGGCGGTGGGGCCGGTCTCGGCCTCGCCGTCGCCGACCAGGCAGGCGACCAGCAGGTCCGGGTTGTCGAAAGCGGCGCCAAAGGCAGTGGCGAGCGCGTAGCCGAGCTCACCGCCCTCGTGGATGACGCCTGGGTAGGCCGGCGTCAGGTGGCTGGGGAAACCCTCCGGCCAGGAAAACGCGCGCAGGAAGCGCTCCAGGCCGGCGGCGTCGCGCGTCATCTCCGGGAAGTACTCGGCCAGGGTGCCTTCGAGGTACATATTGGCCAGGTTGGCCGCCGCGCCGTGACCGGGGCCGGTGATCAGCAGCACGCCGGCGTCGGTGTCGCGGATCAGCCGGTTCAGGTGCTGGTACGCGAGGTTGATGCCGGGCGCCGTGCCCCAGTGGCCGAGCAGGCGCGGCTTGATGTGCGCCGGCTGCAGCGGCTCGCGCAGCAGCGGATTGGCCTTGAGATAGATTTGCGCGGCGGCGAGGTAATTGACGGCGCGCCGGTAGCGCTGCATGGCGGTCGGGTCGACCGGCTCGCGGGGTTCGGACATGATCTGGCCTCCGTGGTCAGGGGCTTGGACGCGTCAGGATTCCGGTGTCATCCCGACGTGCTGGGTGGTATTTCACGATAGCGCGCCTCACACAACACCCGGGTGACAGCCGTGCAGATCCTCACCGTCAACGTCGGCAGCTCGTCGGTCAAGCTCGACCGCTTCGACGGCGCCGTCGAGGTACCGCGGCACCTCGAAACGACGCGCCTGCCGCCCGGCGCGCCGTTGCCGGGCACGCTCGGCACGCCCGCGGTGCTGGTGCACCGGGTGGTGCACGGCGGCGAGCTTGCCCGACCCACGCGCATCGACGCGGGCGTCGAGCAACACATCGAGACCTGGGCACCGCTGGCGCCGCTGCACAACCCGCCGGCGCTGGCCATGATCCGCGCCTGCGGGCAGCGCTTCGGCGCGCAGGTGCCGCAGGTCGCCGTGTTCGACACGGCGTTCTTCGCCGACCTGCCGGCGGTGGCGCGCACGTACGCCCTGCCGCAGGCACTGACCCAGGCGCACGCCGTTCGTCGCCATGGCTTTCACGGCATCGCCCACCAGGCGCTGTGGCGGGCCTGGCAGGCGCACACCCGCGGCGGCGGACGCGTGGTGACCCTGCAACTCGGGGCCGGCTGCTCGGCCGCCGCCATCGCCGACGGCCGGCCGCTCGACACGTCGATGGGCTTCACGCCGCTCGAAGGGCTGGTGATGGCCACCCGCTGCGGGGATGTGGATCCCGGCCTGCTGCTGCACCTGCAGCGGGCCACGGGGCTCGACGCCGCGCAGATGGAAGAGCTGCTCAGCCGGCAAAGCGGCCTGTTGGGCCTCGCCGGCAGCGCCGACATGGCGGCCCTGCTCGCCGACCCGTCGCCGCAGGCCCGCCTGGCGGTAGAGCTCTACTGCCAGCGGATCCGCAAGTACATCGGCGCCTATGCGGCGGTGCTCGGCGGCCTCGACGGCATCGTGTTCGGCGGTGGCGTCGGCGAACACGCCCCGGCGGTGCGGGCACGGGTGCTGGCCGACATGCAGTGGCTGGGGGTCCATCTGGATGAGACGGCCAACGCCGCCACGGGCGCCAGCGCCAGGATCAGCACCGCCGATTCGGCCTGCGCCGCCTGGGTGTTCGAGGTGAACGAGGCTTGCGAACTGGCCCGTGCCGGTCAGCACTGGCTGGCCGGCACGGACTGAAACAGCGCGCCGTCACTTCTCCTGGATGCTGACCAGGTAGTCGACGATGCTCAGGATCTTGCCGCGCACCTGCGGATCGGTCCCGCCTTCCTGGCTGAAACGCTGCCCCCACACCGGCATTTCGGCCGGGCCGTGGATGCCCAGCGCCTGACCACGGCCATCGATGATGGCGCGCACCCGCACGTAGGGGAACTGGCCGTTGTTGTTCTTGGCCAGCTGGGTGAGATCGGTCGGTCGCGTCTTGAGCTCACCGCCCACCGGCCCGTCACCCCGCCCCATGGGACCGTGACAGGATGCGCAGTACTCGTAGAAATACTGTCGCTGCGTGTCGGTGACTTCCGCCGCCGGTGCCGCACCGGCGGCCAGCAACAGCGGCGCCGCCGCAAACAGCAGCCGATTCGCCCGCTGGCGACTGGAACGGTTCTTCATGCTCAGTACTCCCTTTGGTCGCAGGAACTTCCCTGACAGGCCGCCCGCATGACCGGGCGGCCATGCCGCATTACTTCTGCATGCGCCGCACGTACTCGGCCAGCGCGTCGATGCGGTCGCGCGCCTGGCGCTGCCCGACGCCCTCGGCGGACACGTAGAACTCCTCGCCCCACACCGGCATGGCGCGGGGCCCGTGCGCCTTGACATCCGCCCGGCCATCGATGACCGCCTGCACCCGCTCGGTCGGGAACGTGCCTTCGTTGTTCGTGGAAAGCAGCGTGATGTCGGCCGGCATGGCCTTCATGGCCTGCGCCACGGGCCCGTCGCCGCGGCCTTCGTCGCCGTGGCAGGACGCGCAGTATTTCTGGTAGTCGCGGCGGGCATTCTGCATGGCGGTGTCGCTGAACGGCGCCGCCGCAGCGGTACCCATCCAAGCGGCCACCGCCAGGGCCGGCACGGCAACCCACCGGCGAAAATGTCGATTCGGCTTTTTCATGGTCTCCCCCGTCATTGCTTCGGCGAGCAGGACTCTGTGGTCTTGCACAGGCACTGTGCCGCAGGGGTGCGGGGCTGCACCGTGATCCTGATCAAGGCTTGGTCAGCCCTTGGGGAGATGCCGGGAAATTCGTTCCACGCGATTTTCAGATGGCCCCGCTGCGGGGCGGCGAGGTCAATCGGCGGGCGGCAGCAGCTTGCCCGGATTGCAGCGGTCGTGCGGATCGAGCTCGGCCTTGATGCGGCGCATCAGGTCGATGGCCACGGCGGGCTCGTGGCGGGCCAGCGCGTCGCGCTTCAAGAGGCCAATGCCGTGCTCGGCCGACACGGAGCCGCGGCACGCCGCCACCCGCTCATTGACCAGGCCGGTCAGCTCATCCCAGCGCGCCAGGAATGGCGCCGCGGGAACGCCCGGCGGCTGTGACAGGTTGAAATGGATGTTGCCGTCGCCGATATGGCCAAAGGCGCACACCCGCACGCCCGGGCAGGCCGCCTCGACCGCGGCGCTGGCCGCGGCGATGAAGGCCGGCACTGCCGACACCGGCACGGCGACGTCATTCTTGATGCTGGCGCCCTCGTGCCGCTGCACCTCGGCCACACCCTCGCGCAGACGCCAGAAGTCGGCCGCCTGCGTGAGGCTGTCCGCCAGCGCGGCGTCCGTGACGCTGCCCGACTCCAGGCACGCGGCGAGCGTCCCCTCCAGCGCGGCGCGCAGAGTGCCGGCCGGGCCGCTGCCGGTCAGCTCCACCAGCAGGTACCAGGGCGCCGGCGTGCCGAGTGGGTCGCGCGCGCCGGGCAGGTGACGGAGCACGAAGGAAAGCGCGGTGCGAGACACGAGTTCGCAGCCGCTGACGGCATCGCCGCTGTGCTCGCGCAGGCGGCCGAACACCTCGAGACACGCGTTCAGCGTCGGGCAGGCCAGCCAGGCAGTGACCGTCTCGCGCGGCAGCGGGAACAGCTTGACCACCGCCGCGGTGATGATGCCGAGCGTGCCCTCGGCGCCGATGAACAGGTGCTTGAGGTCGTAGCCGGTGTTGTCCTTGCGCAGCGCCGTGAGGCCGTCCCACACGCGCCCGTCCGGCAGCACCACCTCGAGCCCCAGCGTCAGCTCGCGCGCGTTGCCGTAGCGCAGCACCTGGGTACCGCCGGCGTTGGTGCTGAGCGCCCCGCCCAGCCGCGCGCTGCCGTCGGCGCCGAAACTGAGCGGGAACAGGCGGTCCTCGGCGGCAGCGGCCTCGCGCACGCGCTGCACGATGCAGCCGGCCTCGGCGGTCAGCGTGAAATTCGCGGCATCGATGCTGCGCACGCGGTCCAGGCGCTCCAGGCTCACGATCACCTGCCGCGCCGCATCCTGCGCCACCGCGCCGCCGCACAGGCCGGTGTTGCCGCCCTGCGGCACGATCGCCAGATCGAGTGCTGCGCAGGCGCGCATCACGGCCGACACCGCGGCGGTGTCGCGCGGCAGCGCCACCGCCAGCGCCGCGCCGTGATACAGGCCGCGCTGTTCGGCGAGATACGGCGCCATGGCGGCGGCGTCGGTGCGCCAGTCGCAGCCCGGCGTCTGCGCCAGGCGCGCCAGAACGGCTTGGCGCTCGAGGTCCGTCATGCCCTTCGGGAACGACAGCTCACGCGGTCACCCGGCACACGTCGATTTCCCCACCGCAGTAGACGTTGAACGCCATCGCCGCGGCACAGGCGCGCCGGGCCAGCGTCTCGGCGTCGAGATCGGAGTCGTACAGCGCGTGCAGCGCCCCGAGCGCGAACTCGGCGCCCGAACCGACGGCGTAGTACTGCTCGAACGCGGTGACGCTGGTATCGGACGACACGTAGAAGATGCCGCCCGCGTTCGCCAGCAGGAACGAGGCGTCGAGATCGCCGAAAGGCGAGCGCTCCTCCTCGTTCTGGCACTGATCGTTGACCAGCGAGTACTGCTCGTGCAGCGCCTTCCAGAACGCCTGAAAGAAGCGGAACACGTCGCGTTCAGTGTCGAGCTTCGGCAGCCGCTTGCGACCCAGAAAATCGTCCAGGATGTTGGCGTACAGACCCCAGCCGCTGGTCGCCAGGTGGTTGCCGCCGACGGTCAGGATCTTCTGCGTGCGGTGGTTGGCGATCGGCGCGCGGTTGTGGCCGAAATTGTTCTGCGTGTCGGCGGCGATGACGGTCTCGCCGCCCTTGCGCACGGCAACGGCAATGGTCATGGTGCGGGCTGCTCGGAAACGGCGCACCATGCTAGCAGGCCCGCCGCGCAGGCAGTCCCATGCGCCAGCTGTTCGAAGATTTGTGGCAGACGGACCCGGTCTACCCGTTCGGCCCGGACGTCAGCACCCACGCCTACCTCTGGCGGCGGGTGGATGGCAACGTGCTGTTCTACAACACCGGTTTGGCGCACGAACTCGACGCCATCGAAGCCCTGGGCGGCATCGCCTGGCAGTACCTGAGTCACCGGGACGAGGTGGCGCCCACGCTCGCGGTGATCCACCGGCGCTTCGGCGCGCGGCTGTGCTGTCATGCGCTGGAAGTGCCGGCCGTGGCGCGCGTGCAGGCGGTGGACGTCGCCTTCGATGCGCCGCACTCGCCGCTGCCCGGCCTCGAGGTGCTGCCGACGCCCGGCCACACGCCCGGCAGCAGCTGCTTTCGGGTGAAGTCCGCGGCGGGTCGCACGTACCTGTTCACTGGCGACACGCTGTTTCCGGACGGCGCCGGCTGGGGCACCTACGTCGCCGCGGCCGAGCGCGGCACGCTGCGCCAGAGTCTGGAATGGCTGCGCACGCCGGCGCCGGACGTGGTGCTGTCGTCCGCGGCTCGCGACCCGAACGGCTACCGGCGGATGACCGGCGCGCAGTGGCAGCGCATCCTCGACGACGCGATCGCGGACTTGATCTGATCCGCGCCGCAGGGCGCCGTCAGGGCGCGCCGGCGCCGGGAAAACCGAACAGCCCGCGGTTGCGGATGAGTTCCGCCACCACCGGCGGCACCTGCTTGGCCCAGCCGGGTTCGTTGGCGCGCAAGGCCGGCAGCACGCGGCGCCAGTCGATGTCGAGCACCGCCGGGTTGCTCCCGGGCAGCGACTGAATGCGCCCGGCCTCGTACAGATGGCGGTAGATGTGGTGCACGGCGGGGTTCGGGTCGAAGGTGTCGGCCGTGATCAGCTGCCCGTCCGCCCCGCGCGCCGGGTACACGTACATCCAGGTCTTGTCGCAGAACAGCCGGCCGAAGGCTTCCAGCAGGCCACCCTCGAGGTCGGAGTAGAAGTCCGGGTTGAAGATGTCGCGCAGGTTGTCGAGCCGCGCCACGATGCCGATGCGTCCCTGCGTGTAGCGGCGCAGAAAGGCCCGCAGTCGGAAATAGCGCAGGTAGTCCGATACCAGCACGTGGTAACCGAGCGCGGTCAGCGTGTCCACGCGGGCCAGGAAATCGGCGTTGTCGATCCGGTCGCCGTCCTCCATGACCGTGGCCATGGTCATCTCGGCCACTGGCAGCACGTCCTCGGCATCGCCGCCGAAGGCCTTCAGGCCCGCCAGAATCATGTCCTCGTGGCGGCGCGTCACCGGGCGGAAGTTCGAGCGCACCGCCAGCACGTCCTTGCGGTGCAGGGCCTCGCCCGGCTGCACCACCTGGCCGTCCGGATTGAACATCACCGCACGCGTCAGCCAGCTGCGGATCAGGTGCAGGTTCAGCAGCCGGCTTTCGCACTGGGCGAAGGCCGGCCCGCTGAACTCGATCATGTCGATCTCGATGCGGTCCGAGCCGGCGCTGGCGCCGCCCGACAGGTCATCGGCCAGGCTTTCGATCAGCCGTTCCGGCGAGTCGGCGTGGTTGAAGGCGCCGTAGATCAGGTTCACGCCGAGGATGCCGAGCGCCTCCTGCTGGGCGCGGGCATCGACATCCAGCATGCGAACGTGCAGCACGATGTCGTTCGGCGCCCCGCCGGGCGTCAGCTGCAAGCGCACGCCGATCCAGCCGTGACACTCGGAGCGGCGCTTGTAGCCTTGCGCCGCCACCGTGGCGGCGTAGGCAAAGAACGTGGTCTCGGACTCGCGCCGGCCCTCCAGGCGCTCGATCAGCAGCCCGAACTCGTGCTCCAGCATGCGCCCCAGGCGCGCCCGGCTGACGTAACGCCCGCCCGGTGCGCGGCCGTAGATCGCGTCCGAAAACGCCATGTCGTAGGCCGACATGGTCTTGGCCACGGTGCCGGCGGCGCCGCCGGCGCGAAAGAAATAGCGCGCCGTTTCCTGTCCGGCGCCGATCTCGACGATGCTGCCGTACTGCGCCGGGTGCAGATTGACGGCAAGCGCCTTCTGCAGCGCCCCCGGCGCCTCCATCAGCAGCGCCGGAGTGGTGTGCGAGCCGGGGGGCAGGTCGTCCATGACGGTTTCGGCGCCGCTCAGGCCGCCGCCATGAACTGCCGCAGCACGTAGTTGAGGATGCCGCCGTGGCGGTAGTACTCGACCTCGATCGGCGTGTCGATGCCGGCCACCACCGGGATGTCGCGCTCCGTGCCATCGGCCGCCCTCACGCGCAGCGTGAGCATCTGCCCGGGCTTGAGCCCGTCGCCCAGATCCGGCAGCGAGAAGGTCTCGTCACCCTTGAGGCCCAGCGAGGCGGCGCTGTCGCCCGCCTTGAAGCGCAGCGGCAGCACGCCCATGCCGATCAGGTTCGAGCGGTGGATGCGCTCGAAGCTCTCGGCCAGCACGGCGCGCACGCCGAGCAGGAAGGTGCCCTTGGCCGCCCAGTCGCGCGACGAGCCGGCGCCGTACAGCTTGCCGGCCAGCACGATCAGCGGCGTGCCGTCCTGCCGGTAGCGCGCGGCGGCGTCGTATACCGACAGCTCCTCGCCGGTCGGCAGGTACCGCGTCCAGCCGCCTTCCCTGGGCGCCACCAGGGCGTTCTTCAGGCGAATGTTGGCGAAGGTGCCCCGCGTCATCACGCGGTCATTGCCGCGCCGCGAGCCGTAGCTGTTGAAGTCCGCCTTCTGCACGCCGTGCTCGGTGAGATACCGCGCGGCCGGGGAGTTGCCGGCGATGTTGCCGGCCGGCGAGATGTGGTCGGTGGTGACGAAGTCGCCCAGCACCAGCAGCGCGCGGGCGGCGGCGAGCGGCGCGATCGGCGCCGGGCGGGGCGGGAAGTTCTCGAAATACGGCGGGTGCTGGATGTAGGTTGAATCCTCGCGCCAGTTGTACACGGCCGACTGCGTGTCGGCGGCAATGGCGTTCCAGTCCGGGTTGCTCTGCGCCACGTTGCCGTATTCCTGCCGGTACAGGGCCGGGTCGCTCGCCGCCGCCATGGCCTGCGCCACTTCGGCACCGCTCGGCCAGATGTCGCGCAGGTACACCGGCTGGCCGTCGCCGCCGGTGCCGATCGGCTCGCGCTCGAAGTCGATGTCCACCCGGCCGGCCAGCGCGTAGGCCACCACCAGCGGCGGCGAGGCGAGGTAATTGGCGCGGGTGTGCGGGCTCACGCGGCCCTCGAAATTGCGGTTGCCGGACAGCACCGCCGCCGCCACCAGATTGCCGGCGTTGATGGCGTCGACCACCGGCTCGTCCAGCGGCCCCGAGTTGCCGATGCAGGTGGTGCAGCCGTAGCCGACGATGTTGAAGCGCAGCGTGTTCAGCGGCTCGAGCAGACCCGCGCGCTCCAGGTAGGCGTTGACCACGCGCGAGCCGGGCGCAAGGCTGGTCTTCACATAGGCCGGCACGCGCAAACCCCGGGCGGCAGCTTTTTTGGCCACCAGACCCGCCCCCACCATCACCGACGGATTCGACGTGTTGGTGCAGGAGGTGATGGCGGCGATGGTGACCGAGCCGTGGCGCAGCGTCTCGCCGGTGCCGGCGACTGGCGCGCTGGCACCGAGCTGGTCGGCCGGCACACCGAAGCCGTCCTTGTCCACCGGCGCCGAGAGCGCCGTGAGGAAGCTGTCCTTCACCTTGGAAAGACCGACGCGGTCGTGCGGACGCTTGGGGCCGGCCAGGCTGGGCTCGACCGTGCTCATGTCCAGCTCGAGCACGTCGGTGAACTGCGGATCGGCGCTGTCGGCAGTGCGGAACATGCCCTGCGCGCGGTAGTAGCGCTCCACCTCGTCCAGCACCTCGGCCGGACGGCCGGTGTTCGCGAGGTACTTGATGGCCTCGGCGTCGACCGGGAAGAAGCCGATGGTGGCGCCGTACTCGGGCGCCATGTTGGCGATGGTGGCGCGGTCGGCCAGCGGCAGCACGTCGAGGCCCGGCCCGAAGAACTCGACGAACTTCTCCACCACGCCGAACTTGCGCAGCATCTGCACCAGCGTCAGCGTCAGATCGGTGGCGGTCACGCCCTCGCGCAGCGCACCGGTCAGACGCACGCCGACCACCTGCGGCATCTTCAGATAGATCGGCTGGCCCAGCATGCAGGCCTCGGCCTCGATGCCGCCCACACCCCAGCCGACGATGCCGAGACCATTGATCATGGTGGTGTGCGAGTCGGTGCCGACCAGCGAGTCCGGATACAGCACGCCGTCCTTGTTGCGCAGCACGCCGCGCGCGAAATGTTCCAGATTGACCTGATGCACGATGCCGACCGCCGGCGGGATGATGCTCAGCGTCTCGAAGGCCGCCTGGCCCCAGCGCAGGAACTCGTAGCGCTCGCGGTTGCGCTCGAACTCGAGCGTGATGTTCTTCGCCAGCGCATCGGCGCTGCCGGCGACGTCCACCTGCACCGAGTGATCGATGACCAGGTCCACCGGCACCAGCGGCTCGATCTTCTTCGGATCCTTGCCGGCGGCGGCCATGGCGCTGCGCAGCGCGGCCAGATCGACCACGCACGGCACGCCGGTGAAGTCCTGCAGGATCACCCGCCCGGGAATGAACGGCACCTCGGCGTCGGGGTCGCCCTTGCCCCAGGCCAGCAGTGCATCGACGTGGTGCGGTTCGAGGGCCGCGTGGTCCTGGTGGCGCAGCGCCGCCTCGAGCAGCACGCGAACCGAATACGGCAAACGGCTCGGGTCGCCCAAGCCCAGTTCCGCCAGCGCCGGCAGGCTGAAATAGGTGGCCTTCTCGCCGCTGGCGAGCTCCAGCGTGCGACGGCAGGCGGCAAACTTGGACTGACCCATGAGGACTCCTGAGGGGCTTGGGCGGTACAGCCGACCAAACGGCGGCGGCCGCTAAGACGCGCCGTGGGACTGGCGCGGGCGGGCTAGAATTATAGCCAAGCCACCTCTTTTCCCGCCGCTGTTTTCGCATTGCAAAAGCGGTGCCAGCCGCCTGGAGCCCCATGTCCGCTTTAGAACTCACCGCCCTGTCGCCGCTGGACGGCCGTTATCAGGAAAAAACCGCCGCCCTGCGCCCGCTGTGCAGCGAGTTCGGCCTCATCCGCTACCGGCTGCGGGTGGAACTGGCCTGGCTGCGTCTGCTGGCGGACAGTCCGGACATCGAGGAGCTGCCGCCGTTCGGCGCCGGGGCGCTCGCCCGCCTGGACGCCACCGACGCCGGTTTCGACGAGGCCGGCGCGGCACGCGTCAAGGCGCTCGAACGCGCCACCAACCACGACGTCAAGGCGCTCGAATACTTCATCCACGAGCAGTTCGAGGGCGACGACGAACTCACCGCCGCCCGGGGCTTCGTGCACTTCGCCTGCACGTCCGAGGACATCAACAACCTCGCCTATGCGCTGATGCTGCGCGACGCGCGGCAGACCGTGCTGCTGCCGCAGCTCGACACCGTGATCGGCAAGCTGACCGCGCTGGCGCACGCGGCCGCGGACGCTCCCATGCTGGCGCGCACGCACGGCCAGCCGGCGACGCCGACCACGCTCGGCAAGGAACTCGCCAACGTGGTGGCCCGCCTGCGCCGCCAGCGTGACGGCCTGGCGCAGGTGGAGATTCTCGGCAAGTTCAACGGCGCCGTCGGCAACTACAACGCGCACCTCGCCGCCTACCCGCAGGTCGACTGGCCGGCGCTGGCCGCTCGCCTGGTAACCGGGCTTGGCCTCGCCTTCAACCCCTACAGCACGCAGATCGAGCCGCACGACTGGATGGCCGAGCTGTTCGATGCGCTGGCGCGGGTCAACACGGTGCTGATCGACCTGTGCCGCGACGTGTGGGGCTATGTGTCCTGGGGCTACTTTCGCCAGCAGGTGGTGGCCGGCGAGGTGGGTTCCTCCACCATGCCGCACAAGGTGAACCCGATCGACTTCGAGAACGCCGAGGGCAACCTTGGCGTCGCGAACGCGCTGTTGGAACACCTGGCGCGCAAACTGCCGATCTCGCGCTTCCAGCGGGATCTGACCGACTCCACCGTACTGCGCAACGTCGGCGTGGCGGCGGGCTACACGCTGGTGGCCTGGCAGTCGCTGCAAAAAGGCCTCGGCAAGCTCCGGGTCGAAGACGCCGCCCTGGCGCGCGATCTCGACGCCGCCCACGAGGTGCTGGCCGAGGCCATCCAGACCGCCATGCGCCGCCACGGCGTCGAGAACCCGTACGAACAGCTCAAGGCGCTGACGCGCGGTCAGGCCATCGACGCCGCGACGCTGTCCGCCTTCATCGACGGTCTGCCGCTGCCGGCGGACGAAAAACGCCGTCTCATGGCACTGACGCCCGCCAGCTACACCGGCCTTGCGGCGCGCCTGGCGCGGGACATCTGACCGTGCGCAGGCTGCTGGTCGCCGCCCTGCCCGTGCTGCTCGCCGCCTGCGCGACCGGGCAGGCGCCGCCCCCCGTGGCCAGCGCACCCGCGCCCTGCCCTGCGCCTGTCACGGTGCCCGGCAACGTGTTCGTGCGCCTGTTCGACGGCGTGCTGACGCTGCCGCCGGGCTACGTATTCGACGGCAACGCGGTCGGCAACAAGACCCTGTTCCAGGGCCAGACCGGCGCGCTTCGCATCGGGCCACGGGCGGAACTCAAAACCGGCTACATGGACTACGCGCGCGCCACGCTCAAGGCCAGGGAACTGCGCTGCGGGCTCGAAATCCTGCGCCACGGCAGCGACGAGCCGCCGCTGTGGCTGCTGCTCGACAAGACCCACTACGCGCTGATCTACGACCAGAACCCCGGCCGCGTGCCGGCCATCATCGATGGCTACTGCGCGTCGCTCACCGCGCCCGCCGGGCAGTGACCGTCACACCTGATACAGATCGAAATACGACGGCACGCAGTCGCTGACCAGCGTGATTTTCTTGCGCGCGATGCGCCAGGCGCCCGGCCGGCCGGTGAGCCGGTAGTCGTAATAGCCGAACAGGCTGCTGGCGATCTTTTCCTTGTAGCTGTCCACGCGCCAGGTGGCGTGCACGGCGAGCCGATCGGGCGCCGCGTCCAGCAGGCGCACGTTGTGCACGGCGTGACAGGTGCGCGGCAGCAGGCGATGCGCCGGCGCGGCGGCGGAGCGGATGCGCCAGACGCGCTCCTCCAGACCCACGCGGCTGTCGTAGTACACGAGCGACACCTCGCCGCCCGGATCGGCGGTCGGCTGGTCCTCGCTTTTCCAGGCCGGCACCCAGAACTCGCAGTCCTCGGTATAGAGCGCCAGCCAGTCGTCCCAGCGGCGCTGGTCGAGCACGGCGGCCTCGTCGAACAGGAGCCGCTGCGCCTGGTTCAGCAGTTCGATCGGGTTCATGCACACCCTCCGCCGGCCGCCTGCATGCGCGAGCGCCACTCGCGGTAGAAGCCGCGAAACACCGTCTCGTCCTGGATTTCGACGCCACTGCACGATTCGAGCGGCCGGATGCCGATCTCGCTGGCCGGCGCATCCGGCCCGGCGATGACCTTGTCCATGCCGCGCGCGAAGCCCTGAATCCACTCGCCCTGCGCGTCGCCGAGACCGCCGGCGTGGATGTCCTCGTAGCAGGCCACGTCGTCCGGCGTGGCAATGCCGCTGGCGTTGAAGAAATCCTCGTACTGGCGCAGCCGGCGGCGCCGCCCGGCCGCCGGCTCGCCGCGCGGCGCCAGGCAGAACATGGTCATTTCGGTGCGATCCGCCGCCAGCGGGCGGATCACGCGCAGCTGCATGCAGGCGCTGTCCACGAACTGGATGTTCGGAAAGAAATTCAGCACCCGCGGGCGGAACATCCAGTCGACCTTGCGCGGGTCGACACCGCGGGCGAACAGATCCTCGCGCATGGCCCAAAGCGCCCGGTTCTCGCGCAGCGGATCGGTGCCCCAGAACACCGTGTGCCCGTGCGGGAAGGTGTAGGTGCCCTGCTGCTGCGCCGACAGGGCGCCGAGGTTGACCGCCTTGACCGTGTCCGCGCCGGCCGCGGCCGCCTCGCGCGCGCCGCGCTGCTGCACGATCTTCGCAAACGTGCTGTGCACCGTGGTCAGGTGGTAGATGTCCATGGTGTTCTCGACCTGGAGCTTCCAGTTGGCGCGGAACACGTAGCTCACCTCGCCCGGCAGGATCTCCATGCCCTGGCCGGACTGCTCGGCGAAGGTGTCGATGAAGAACCGCGTATCGCCCAGATACTCGGCGAGCGCCGGCACGTTGGCCGCCAGCGCGCCGAACACGAAGCCCTGATAGCTCGCCAGCGCGCCGAGCGGCTTCAGATCGTGACTTTCCTGCCCGAACGCCGCCGCGTAGCCGGCCTGCGGCTGGTCCTTGATCTTCACGCACCGCCCGGCGGAATCGAAGCACCAGGCGTGATACGGGCACATCTGCACCGGCGCGTTGCCGGCGCGGGCGGTGTAAAGGCGCGTGCCGCGGTGCGGGCAGGCGTTGACGTAGCCGCGCAGGGCGCCGTCCGCGCCGCGCAGCACCACCACCGGCGTGCGGCCGATGTGGGTGGTGTAGTAGTCGTGCGCGCCCGGCAGCTGGCTTTCGTGGCACAGGTAGACCCAGCTCGCCTCGAACACGTGCGCCATTTCGAGCTCGAACAGCGCCGCGTCGCGGAACAGGTCGCGGTGCACGTTGAACCGGCGCTCGGCCGGCTGGTCGACGAAATACCGCCCCGGGTCGCTCAGCGCCGGATGAGCGCTGTCGCTGACACGCATGTCCATCGGTTCTCCTCCAAAGCCTTGGGCACGCACCCGCAGGACGCGGATGTGCCGCGGTCCGGACCGTCCGGGATGGACCGATCCGGACCTTTCAATCAGTTCACCGCCACACCCGGCAACGCGCCCGTGTGCCGGCCGTGGTCGAACACGAGCTTGCCGTTGACGACGGTGCAGTCCACGCCGCGCGCCTCGGCGATCATGCGCTTGCCGCCGGCCGGCAGGTCCGCCACCAGATGCGGGCGGCGGTCCGAGCCGACCGTGGCCGGATCGAACACCACGAGGTCGGCGAAATAGCCTTCCGTCAGCAGGCCGCGCTCGCGGATGCCGAACAGGCCGGCGGCCTCGGACGTGAGGCGCTGCACGGCGCGTTCGAGACTCATCAAACCCCGCTCGCGCACCCAGTAGCCGAGCAGGTAGGTGGTGTAGCCGGCCTCGCACAGCATGTCCACGTGCGCGCCGCCGTCGCCCAGGCCGATGCGGATGCGCGGGTCGGTCAGCATGCGGGCGAGGTTGGCGTCGTCCGAGTTGGCCACCGCCACGCGAAAACGGGTATTCACGTCGTCGGCGATGGCAAGATCGAGAAAGGTGTCGCACGGATCGGCGCCGCGCTCGGCCGCGATGTCCGCCACCGTGCGCCCGAGCAGGGCCTGCAGGTCCGGGTTGTCGGCCGACAGCAGCTCGAAGTGGTTCCAGTCGCGCACCAGCGAGCGCCCCTCGGCCATGTCGGCGCGAAAGGTGCGGCGGAACTGCGCGTCGGCGTAGAGCGCCTTCTGCACCTCGACCGGCTGGTTGAAGGCCGCCTTCCAGGCCGGCAGCGGCGCGAACATGAACGGATTGCGCACGTCCGCCTCGGCCATGAACGGCCGCACCACGGTCTGCGGATAGCAGCCTTTCGCCGTGAGGTGCGCCACCCGCTCCACGGCCGCGAAGGCGCAGCCGGGGCTGGAGTTCAGATCGAGCAGCGTCAGCCAGGTGACCGGCCGGCCGCTCTGCTCGCACAGCAGTTCCAGCAGGGCGACATCGTCGTCGGCCAGATGCGCCAGCTTCTTGGTGACGGCGATCTCGATGCCGCCGCGCCCGTGCCGGCCCACGGTGCGCGCGTAGGCGGCGAACTCGTCGGTGCTGGTCAGGCGGCTCGCCAGCGGCGTGCCGTTGTAGCCGACGTGGTTCGGCTGCTGGGACGAGCTGAAGCCGAGCGCGCCGGCGGCCAGCGCCTCGCCGAGCAGGCCGCACAGGGTGTCCGTCTCGGCGGCGGTGGCGGCACGCTCGCTGGCGGCGGCGCCGAGCGCGTAGGTGCGCAGCGGCGACAGCGGCACCAGAAAGCCGAGATTGATGGCGCTGCCGCGCGCCAGCGTCGCGGCCATGAACTCGCCGAACGATTCCCACTGCCAGTCGACGCCCGCCTCCAGCACCTCGCGCGACATGGCCTCGACGTTGATCAGGTCCCACAGCGCCCGCTCGCGCGTGTCCGGCCGGCACGGCGCCAGACCCACGCCGCAGTTGCCGATCACCGTCGTGGTGATGCCGTGCCAGGCGGTCGGCGTGACCAGCGGATCCCAGGACAGCTGCGCGTCGTAATGCGTGTGCGGGTCGATGAAGCCGGGCGCCACCACCCGGCCGCTGGCGTCGATGGTCTGAAGCGCCTCGCCGTCGACGGCGCCGATCTTCACGATGCGCCCGCCCTTCACCGCCACGTCGGCCGCAAAGCCGGCGCCGCCGCTGCCGTCCACCACCGTGCCGCCGCGGATGACGAGATCGTAGGCCATGCCGTTTCTCCTGCCCGTGCGCCATCCGTGGCGGTTGTGATGGCGGCCATTCGGGCCGCGTGTCGATATGAAGAAAAAGGGCTTTCCTGCCCTTTTTCTATTCGGCGCATCGCGGGTCATGCCCGCGATGGCCTCCGCAGATCAAGCACGTAGCGCGCTTGATCTGCGTGCAAGCCATCCATGGCTTGCCTCAACAGGCCGTCAACGGCCTGCTGTGTCTGCCCGCCGATGCTAGCACCGGCAGAACGATCGTTCAGTCGTGACCACTGGACCCACCCCCGGCGGCCACCGACAATGCTGTCGATGCTACTGCCCTGCCCCGCCGCGCCGGCGGGAAGACCCGAGGAGATCCGCCCATGCTGTCCATGAAAGCCGTGGTCGTGCGCGACCAGCACCAGTTCGCCGTCGAGACCGTCAACCTGGACCCGCCCAAGGCGGGCGAGGTGCTGGTGCGCATCAAGGCCTGCGGCGTGTGCCACTCGGACGTGTCCATCGTCAACGGCGTCATCCCGCAGCCGTTCCCGGCCGTCATCGGCCACGAGGGCGCCGGCATCGTCGAGCAGATCGGCGACGGCGTGCACACCGTCAAGCCCGGCGACCACGTGGTGCTGTCGTTCGTGCCGCGCTGCGGCGAGTGCTTTCACTGCCTGCACGACCAGCCCTTCCTGTGCACCGTGAGCCCGCCGGACGGGACCATGTTCGACGGCACCTCACGCATCCACCAGAACGGCCAGCGCCTGTACACCATGTCCTTCCTCGGCAACATGGCCGAGTACGCCGTGGTGCCGGAAGCGTGCGTGGTGTCCGTGGACAAGGACGTGCCGTTCCAGGCCGCGGCGCTGGTCGGCTGCGGCGTCACCACCGGCGTCGGCGCCGTCATCAACACCGCGCAGGTGGAGCCCGGCAGCACGGTGGCCGTGTTCGGCTGCGGCGGCGTGGGGCTATCCGTGGTGCAGGGCGCGCGCATCGCCGGCGCGCGCATGGTGATCGCGGTCGATCTTTCGGCCGAAAAGCTCGAGATGGCCAAAAGCTTTGGCGCCACCCACACCGTGGCCCCCGGCACCGACGCGGTGAAGGAAATCATGGCGCTCACCGGCGGCATCGGCGCCGACTACGCCTTCGAGGTCGTCGGCCTCGGCAAACTCATCGAGACCGCCTTCAAGGCCACCCGCCGCGGCGGCACCACCGTGGTGGTCGGCGTCGGCAGCAAGGACGACCGCTACTCCTTCAACAGCCTGATCCTGCCCTTCACCGCCAAGACCATCAAAGGCTCCATGTACGGCAGCGCCAACTTCAAGGTCGACTTCCCGATGCTGCTGGACCTCTACAAGGCCGGCAAGCTGGACCTGGACCACATGGTGACCCGCACCTACACCATCGACGAGGCCGGCCAGGCCTTCGCCGACCTCGAAGCGGGCCGAAATGCGCGGGGGGTGATTTTGTTTGGGTGAGGGGCGAATCGCACGTAAACGAAACGCCCACAAGCCGCGAGACATCAACAATGCAATGAATCAGTGGGCACGGCCCCGAAGCCTTTGCCCACCCACCCCACGATACGACCTGTGGATTCGGGCCGACCAACGCGCGGCGCTCTTGACCGATACGATGAGCGGCGATGGGTTGGGTTTCCTGCGGCAGCCCGACCTACACGGGCTTCGCGTTTGTTGGTATGAAGAGATACGTCGCAAATGGAACATACAAAACGGACATTTCTTGATTCAAAGGCTGCCACATGGACTATTGCACTGCTCATTCTGTATTCTGTGATTTGCTTCTCCCTTGAGACACCCCCCGACATTGACACAGAAACAAAGGCCTTCCTAGACGCATCCGAAATCTTCGTGGTCGTCGTATTTACAGCGGAATACCTGTATCGAGTGTATTCTTCGGAGCGGAAACTGGCGTTCATTTTCAGCGCCTACGGAATCATAGATCTTCTTGCCATCCTTCCGTTCTATCTAGCCGTGGCCGTAGATCTCCGAACGCTTCGGCTTTTTCGATTTATGCGTCTTTTTAGGAATCATGTCCAAAACGCCCACTTGTGGGCAGCCTGATGGATGGGGTGCATGAGACACGGCTCGCCAGAGGATAAAACGCGCGGTCTACGGTGTTGTCGGGCGAAAACGGCCGCCATTCAATCC
>JBMOQH010000024.1:0-227945 GCA_049322795.1 Pseudomonadota bacterium
CGGTGCTCGGCTTTACTCGCTTCAATGAGGCCGGGGCTGAATGCCCCGGATAACATCCGGGACGATATCCCTTGCCCGTCATTGGGCGCCGCTTCAATGAGGCCGGGGCTGAATGCCCCGGATAACGTTAATATAGACTCATCCACGGAGGCAGCGGACTAGCTTCAATGAGGCCGGGGCTGAATGCCCCGGATAACGCGGTGGTTGGACGCGCAGGGCGACCCCGCGCTGCTGCTTCAATGAGGCCGGGGCTGAATGCCCCGGATAACGCCAGCCGGCAGCTTTGGAGGTAACACTGTGACGGACGGCTTCAATGAGGCCGGGGCTGAATGCCCCGGATAACCGCGCGTTTCCGGCACCTTCACCCACGCCTGCCCCTTGCTTCAATGAGGCCGGGGCTGAATGCCCCGGATAACGGAGAGACGGGGAACGTCTATCGCACCGGGGGACGCTGCTTCAATGAGGCCGGGGCTGAATGCCCCGGATAACCCGGGTCCAGGTCCAGACTCCCGAGCAGTTGCTCCCCGCTTCAATGAGGCCGGGGCTGAATGCCCCGGATAACGCAGGATCTGGCCCAGGCGCACGCGAAAGACCTCGGCTTCAATGAGGCCGGGGCTGAATGCCCCGGATAACCGGAATCGGACCTGGCGTACCACCCCGACAGTCGCGCTTCAATGAGGCCGGGGCTGAATGCCCCGGATAACCTCCTGCGTCAGGCGGGGGGCGCGCTGGCCATTGAGGCTTCAATGAGGCCGGGGCTGAATGCCCCGGATAACGACCATGCCGGCGAAAAACTCCGGCGGCAGGTCACGCGGCTTCAATGAGGCCGGGGCTGAATGCCCCGGATAACATGCCGAACGTTTCCCGGCTGCGGACGAAGCGATTTCGCTTCAATGAGGCCGGGGCTGAATGCCCCGGATAACCGAGCCACCAGATCGTGGATCGACTGCCGCTTGACGCGCTTCAATGAGGCCGGGGCTGAATGCCCCGGATAACGACTGCTGCTGTGCAGGCGACTGTGCGCAACATTGCGCTTCAATGAGGCCGGGGCTGAATGCCCCGGATAACCTGATCGCGGGCGACTGATGCCGATTCCGGTCGCCAGGCTTCAATGAGGCCGGGGCTGAATGCCCCGGATAACGATCAGCGCGTAGTCGGCGAGCATCCGCTCGAACGTGCTTCAATGAGGCCGGGGCTGAATGCCCCGGATAACACGCGGACAGTGCTTGCATGGGCGGCTCCGGTGAAGCTTCAATGAGGCCGGGGCTGAATGCCCCGGATAACCCGCAACCTCATTGCCGTGCGCGACACGCTGGCCCGCGCTTCAATGAGGCCGGGGCTGAATGCCCCGGATAACGCGCATCGATCTATCTGCCCGGCTCGCCCGGCAATCCGCTTCAATGAGGCCGGGGCTGAATGCCCCGGATAACTACGCTGTCCGGCACCGGCCAGTGGAGTGACGCCACCTCGCTTCAATGAGGCCGGGGCTGAATGCCCCGGATAACGCCACGTCCGGGTTGTGCACCCACAGGCGGCCGAAGTGCTTCAATGAGGCCGGGGCTGAATGCCCCGGATAACGCGCCGGTGGTCGTATTCCTCGGCCGTGAGGCCGGCGCTTCAATGAGGCCGGGGCTGAATGCCCCGGATAACGACAGCAGCGGCCGCAGGCCATCCTTTAGTTCGCGGGCTTCAATGAGGCCGGGGCTGAATGCCCCGGATAACCGGCGCATCGTCGAAAACACCCTCGCCCTTGCAGCACGCTTCAATGAGGCCGGGGCTGAATGCCCCGGATAACTGGGCCTGGCGCACTGGCTCTACTGGCCGGTGCTGTTGCTTCAATGAGGCCGGGGCTGAATGCCCCGGATAACTTGGTGCTGCCCAACCTCGCCACGCTGGCCAACCAGCTTCAATGAGGCCGGGGCTGAATGCCCCGGATAACCGGGTAGCCGCGCAGCTGGTCCGGCTCGTCGGCGTCGCTTCAATGAGGCCGGGGCTGAATGCCCCGGATAACGCCACGTCCGGGTTGTGCACCCACAGGCGGCCGAAGTAGCTTCAATGAGGCCGGGGCTGAATGCCCCGGATAACACGACACCCTGCCCGAGGGCACGCGCTACGAGCCCAAGCTTCAATGAGGCCGGGGCTGAATGCCCCGGATAACAGCGGCCCTCCCACAGCACCGTGGCGGCGGGCACGTCGCTTCAATGAGGCCGGGGCTGAATGCCCCGGATAACCCGTCGTGAACCAGGCCGAGGCCGACCGCGACATTCCGCTTCAATGAGGCCGGGGCTGAATGCCCCGGATAACCCTCGAGGTCCGGGTGGCCCAGGTAGGCGCGCACCAGGCTTCAATGAGGCCGGGGCTGAATGCCCCGGATAACCCACTCGCCCCGAGAATTCCGGCCGCTGCGCTCGAGCTTCAATGAGGCCGGGGCTGAATGCCCCGGATAACCCGTGCAGGCGGGCAAGATGCTGCAAGCGTGCACGGAGCTTCAATGAGGCCGGGGCTGAATGCCCCGGATAACGCGCCCACTCGCCCCACGGCTCGCCACGCAATGCGAGCTTCAATGAGGCCGGGGCTGAATGCCCCGGATAACTCAGGGCCGCGGCCGATTCGGGGCATTTCGTGGCGGCTTCAATGAGGCCGGGGCTGAATGCCCCGGATAACCCAGCGCGTGCGCGCGAGCTGCTGCCAGGGCGGCGGCTTCAATGAGGCCGGGGCTGAATGCCCCGGATAACACCTGCCCCTGGAGTTTTGACATGAGCGACAACGTGGCTTCAATGAGGCCGGGGCTGAATGCCCCGGATAACTCCAAGGGGAGCCGCACAGTCGGCGATGACGCAGACGCTTCAATGAGGCCGGGGCTGAATGCCCCGGATAACGCGCCGGGAACAGGAGAGCAAGACATGACCAACATTGCTTCAATGAGGCCGGGGCTGAATGCCCCGGATAACAGGCCCTGCCGATCGCGTGGTTGGCGGCGGTTTGCCGCGCCCCGACGCGAGCGCTGGGCGCGGACGGAGTGTCGGACAAGACCCGCGGCGCGTCAAACAGTCTTCCGCGCCGATAAGTTTGTGGATTTTCAAAGAGCTGCACGCCGCGAGCGCTGCCCGGGGCGCGGACCACCACCGCAGCGCTCGCGCGGCGGCGGCATTCGGCGGGTTTTTCGTCAGGCATTCATACGATCACCGGTTCCTTGCCCAGAGCTTCAAAGGTTTTGCCCAGACTCACGACCCGCGGCTCCACTTTGTCGGCGGAGCCGAGGTTCACGAGCAGCACATGGTCCTGACGCTGATTGATGGCGCCGGTGAGAAGTTCGATGAGTTCGGCGTGGCGGCGCGCCGACAGACGGCATTGAAATACCGACAGTTGCAGCCATTCGCCGTAGCCTTTCATGATTTTGAACACCGCCCGCCAGCGTTTGTCGTCGGCAATGTCGTAGGTGACGATGTACAGGTGTTCGTCCATCAGCGGGTGGTGAAGTTGGGGTAGTCGGGAATTTCGCCCAGCAGGTGGCGTGCCAGCAAGCGGGCCTGGATTTCGAGCAGGCGGCGGTAGCTGACTCGGTATCCAAACAGCGGGTGGGTGACTTCCTGCGACAGCCGGCGTTCGAAGCTGGCGATGAAGCGCCGGCGCCCGTCGTTGGTGAGCGCGACCGATCCGGCGGCGCTGATGAAATCGCTGGGGCGCACTTCGGCGTTGTTGATGGCCATGATGACGGCGGAATCGGCAATCAGCGGCCGGAACGGTTCCATGAGGTCGAGCGCCAATGCTGGGCGGCCGTAGCGCGGCTGGTGATAAAAGCCCCGGTAGGCATCGAAACCGACCGCTGTCAGTGCCACGCTGACGGTGCGCGTGAGCAGGCTGTAGGCATAAGAAAGCATTGCGTTGACCGGGTCGGCCGGCGGGCGGCGATTGCGTTTTTCAAAGTCGAAACGTTCGCTCACGCCATCGCCGTCACCCAGCATTTCGCGGAAGTAGCGGAAATAACGCGCAGCGGCATTGCCTTCGACGCCGAGCAGGCTTTGCACGCTGGCGGCGCGCTCGGCCTGCTCGATGTCGCGGCGGAACTCGTCGAGCAGCGTGTCCGGCAGCGCGCCACGTTTCCAGTTGCGCCGCAGCAGCGTGCGGGTGTTGCGAATCTTGGCGGCCACGAAACCACGCGCCAGGCGCAGGCAGTGGCGGTCGTCGAAACTCGCGCGGTATTGCGCGGTGCGAATCTCGACGTTTTTGTGGCCGAGTCCGACGGTGTGGCCCAGAAACCAGCCGCCGTGCGACAGCCAAGTAACCGGGATTTCGCGCGCCATGAGTTCGTGCAGCGCCGGGCTGGTGAGGTAGACGCCGCCCTGGAGCACCACTTGCGAGGTTTCGCCCAGGCGTGCGGTGGCCACTTTCCGGTCCTCGACGAACACTTCCAGCGTCTCGCCGGCCTTGCTCACCTTGGCGCCCCGGGCCTGCACGTAAAGCGGCAGCGCCTCGGCGTGCGGTACGGCCAGCGGGCGCGGCGGCTCGGTCATGCGCGCCAGAAAATTCACCTCGTCCGGCAGGCAGATGCCGACCAGCGAGCAGCGCGGACACTTGGGGCTGTCAACCAGCGGCGGCGGAATCTGCCCGCCGGCGGCGATGTGGCGCAGGCCATCCACCGCGGCGTGGGTCAGGGCGCGCAGCTCGGCGTCGAACTCCACCCGCACGCGCTCTTTGCTTTGCGTGTAGTACAGAGCGCCTTCGGGCACCGCAAAGCCGTGTTCTTCCAGGATCAGGCCCTGCACGCACAGCTGCACGCGCTCGGGGTCGTAGGCACCGCGTGCCACGTGCGGGCGCCGGCCGCGCTTGTAGTCCACCGGGGTGGCGGTATCGCCGTCGGCTTCCACCACGTCCATGCGCGCAATCAGCCCCAGGCGCGCGGACGACAGCGTGATGGAGCGCGCGTGCTGGCGGGCATCGGGCTCGGTGTCGGCCGGGTCGGCAAGATCGCCGGAAGGCGAATCCACGCGCCGGTGCCGGTAACGCCCGTCCACCGTGTCGGCCGAATCCGCCCACTCGCCTTGCACCCATTCCAGATACGCCAGCCGTGGGCAGTACTGGTATTCGTTGACCATGCGCGCCGGCAACAAGGGCTGGTCGCCGGACAGTTCCGGAAACGGCAGCGGCAGGTCGGCCTGGCGCACGGCCGCGGCCAGCGGGTCGGGCTGGGCAGGTTCTTCGGCTGGCGAGTCGGGCCGGGACATGGGGCCGGTGCTCGTCAGAACCTTGCGCGGGTCAGCCCGGTGGCTTGCGGTTCGCTTTCCCGCAGGGATATCTTGGTGGCCCGCATCAGATATCCATCAGTCATGCCAAAGACCCTCGTCAACCTCGACCCGGACGACAAAGCCTGGCTGGACCAGGAGGCACGCCGGCGCCGCCTGCCCATGACCGAGCTGGTGCGCCAGGCGGTGCATGCCTACCGCCTGCGCGAACAGGACCGCGGACAACCGCAACTGGCGGACGTGCTGGAGCGCACCGCCGGGCTGTGGCGGCACGGCGACGCACTTGCCTGGCAACAGCGGCTGCGCGGCGAGTGGGATCGGGACGGGTGAGATATCTGCTCGACTCGGTCATCGTCATTGATCACCTGAATGCCATAGAGCCCGCAACGCTTTTTCTCGCCGAGCACGGGGCGGCGAGCACCGTATCAGTCATCACCCGCGCCGAAGTGCTGGCCGGCTTCGACGACACCAACGCAGCGCTGGCACTCGAACTGCTGAACCTGTTTTCCGCACTGCCGATCACCACCGACGTCGCGGATCTCGCCGCGCGCATTCGCCACGCGGAGCGATTGAAACTGCCAGACGCCTTTCAGGCGGCCCTGGCACAACACCACAACCTCACCCTGGTCACCCGCAACACCCGAGATTTCCGCGGCGTGGCGGGGCTCGACCTGGTAGTGCCGTACACCCTGTGAACCTCAGCCCGCCATGACGGGCACGGCCTGGCTGAAGTTGCGGTATTTGCCGAGGGTGAGGCGCTGCGCGCGATAAAGCTCCGCAATGGTCATGGCGGCAAGACTCCGCGCGTCTGGCGCGTCTTTTTGCAACTCCGCAAAGCTCAGCAACGACCGCACCGTGTCCACCCGGACGGGTGCCGTCCAGACCGGCCAGGTAAAGGCAACGCCCTCGCCCCGGCGGCGCCGAAAGCCGGTGGTCTCCAAGTTGATACCGACCGGCGCGGTGGGCAACAGCGGCAGAGCCTCCACCGCCAAACGGTTGGCTCCGCGCACGGTGCGTATGGGGTCGCCGGATGGCTCCTTCCAGCGCAGGGCATAGCGGCGATCATCGGCGGGGTCCCAGCGCAGGCTGGGGCCCGCATCCCCGTAGCGCCAGGGAGTGAATAGCGCGCCTTCCAGATGGCTGGCATCAGTCGACCCTGTGAGCTCGCGCATGAAGCCCAGAAAATGCTGATGACCGGCCCCGCTCATGGTGCGCAGCGCCGTATCGGCCATGAGCCCGTTCGGTTTGCCATTGACCTGAGCCTGTACGGCCTCACTGCCGAAGGCGGCCAGGAAATCCACGCCGTTCCGTGCGTGACTGTCGGCGCTGCCGCTGGCCGCCAGCAAGGCGCCGCGAAACGCTTCGCAGGGAAGGTTCAGGTCATCAGCCAGTGCAAGCGCCGGCTCGGGCTCGCGCAAATGCCCCGCGATTCCTTCCAGCCAGGACAGCACATCGATATCCGCTTCGAGCGCCAACCGCGCCCGCCATCCAGCACCGGTGAGCTCCCAGCGCAGGCGCGCGGCCGCGTTCGGCCAGCAGCGGTCGGCCGTGCGCAGCGTGCCGATGGCAGCGAGAAAGGCCAGCGGATTGGCGCCATCCAGCCCGTCGAGGTCGAACTCAGTCATGGGCCTGCTCCTGTTCCCATTCACTGCGGCGGTGGTCGGCCAGGCGCAGGATGGCTTCGAGCCAGGCAAGGCCCCACCAGCCGAAGTGCCGCACCAGACGCCAGTAACGCTCCGGCACGCCGGAATCGAGGCGCTCAAGTCCGGTGCGGCTGTTGGCCGCGAAGGTGTGACCATCCAGCGCAAAGGTGACTTCCACCGCCTCGCGGTCTTCAACCACCGGCGCGAACGGACGGCAGTGGCCGTGATGACTGGCCACCAGATGCAGCACCAAATCGCGCAGCATCGGGTCAGCCGGCAGCGCCTCGGGGGTGCTCGCAGCCATGCGCACGGACAGCAATTCGTGCCGCCCGCCGCGGGGATAGCCGGCGCGCTGACAGGTGTCTTGAAATGCCTTCCGGCCCGCCGGCAGCCGATCGGACTTGGCCAGCGGTTCATCCACCAGCCAGGGCGTGCCGCCCCGTAACAGAGCCTGAAAACGCGGGTCGGCCTTGCCGAGGTCGTGCAGCCGGCCAGCGCAGGCGAGTGCGTGAACCAATGCGTCGGGCAGCCCGCACCCGGAGGCGAAACGGGTTGCGAAGTCGGCAACGCCGGGCAGGTGCTCGCGCAGCGGCACGCGCACGGTGCCGGAGGCGGTGGCATCGGTCTCGTCGGCGAAGGGCAGCGCAACGGCCCCGGTCGCCATACCGCCAGGCATCGGCATGCGGCGGCGGCTGTCCACGATCAGGCCGCCGAGCGGATGCAGACGCACATTCGCCCGCGCCTTGGCAGAAGCAAGGTGACCGGCTACTTCCCGTGCCCACGCCGGAACCGAATCGTCGGCCGCGGCGGCGCGCAGCGCGTCGATGGCCTCGTGTTGCACGGCATCGGGATCGGCATCCCAGTCGTCGTGCGCGGCTTGAGCCAGGCGCAGCAGGTTCGCCTTCGCCGCGGAGTCAGGCCAGTCGCCGAGCACCTGCGGATGCAACCGCAAAGCCGCCTGTCGGCGCGTGTGCGCCCGCGCGCGGTCCCCGAGGTCGAACCACGGGTGGCCGTCTGCGCCGAAGTCGCACAGGCGGGCGTGATCCGGCGCATGCGCCGGCAGCACCAGCACATCGCCCGGCCGCAGGGCCTGCGCACCGCTCACCACCTCGGCATCATCCGGGCCGCGCCAGCGGATGGCGTCGCGTGCGCGGGCAGCGGCGTCGCTTTTTGCCGTGTCGCCCCCGGAGGTGCCCTGCACATCCGCGCCCACGTCGTCGCTGAGCGTACCCTCGAGCCAGCGGCGCATCAGCCCGATGGGCACCGCCACGCATTCGGCCGCGAGTGGCGGACAGGCATTGAGCGTTTCCAGCGACTCGTCCACCTTGCCGGGGTCCACATCGGCACGGAAACACACCAGCACGTCCGCTTCCGGGCGCGCCGGTCCGTGCAGGTACAGCGCCACGTCCGGGCTGGGCGCGGGGACCGGTGCGGTCTGGCCGAGGATGTCCACATGCGCCGGCAACAGCACCGGGGCATGGTCCGCCGGGGCGCACAACCGGGCCAACGCCTCGCCCTGCGGCAAGCGCCGGGCCAACGCCGCAACGCCGAAGTCCACCACGTCCCCATCGGCCGCCTGCTGGCGCAACCACTGCCAGGTTGCGGCCAGCGCAGATCCGTAAACGGGATCGTCCTCGCTGCCGTCCGTCTGGTCGGCGCGGACCACGACGGCGGCAGGCGCCGGAATGTCGCGTCCCATGCGATTGAGCCGGCCAAAGCGCTGGCGCAGCGCATCCAGGCTGGCGCACTCGGTGACCAGTACGTCGAAGTCCACATCGGCGCCGACTTCGAGCGTCTGCGTGGCCACCACGAACAGCGGCCGGTCGAGCCGCCGGTCGGACGAATGGCCGCTCGCCAGCGCCTGGAGTCGCGTGCTCACCAGGTCGTCGCGGTCCAGTTCGCGCATCCGCCCGGTCAGCAGCACCACGTCTTCTACATGGCGGTCGCGAAGTTTCGCGGCGACGGCGCGAGCGGTTGCCACACGGTTGCAGAACACCACCACGGCGCGCGGCGCGTCTCCGGTCAGGTCCCGCGCCATTTCTGCGAGCTTGTCTGCCAGCGCCACAGTGCCGGCGCGCCCCTTGGCCTTGGCGGCCTCGATCAACCGCGCAGGCTTGCCGGCCAAAACGCGCCGGCCGAGCGGGTGCGCGGGATCAGCCGCTTCGCCAGAGGTATCGCGGAATACGTCGCCCAGCGCGGGCGGCGGTGTCGCCGAGAGAATGGCCACCTGAAACGGCGTCGGCAGTGCGTCGGCCGCCCACGTGCGATAGCGCGCGACCGAGTGCAGCGTCTCCATGAACGGTTGCGCGCAGTGCGCTTCGTCCAGCAGCACGAGCGCGTCGTTACCGGTGAGCCCGGCGAGGATCGGCCAGGCAAGCGCCGACCGCCCATAGCCGCGAAACAGCAGCCGGGAACCGAGCTGATCCACCGTGGAGGCCACCACCATCGGCTGCAACGGCGAGTGCGCCCAGGCTTCCGCGCGGTAAATGCCGCCGCGCAGCAGATGGGCGGCGAGCGGTGGCGCGTCATCGCTACCGGCCAGCGCTCGAAGTTGCCGGGCGACCTGCGCGACGATGCCGTCGTTGGCTTGCTGCAACTTGGTGGAGATCTGGCAGGCCCGGTCGTAGGCGGCATCCACGATCACGCGCCGGTCCACCGCGAAGAAAATTCGTCGCGGCTGGCGGGCGCTTCCCATCGCTGCACTGGCGGCCAGGGCATAGATGGCCACGTCCAGGCAGGCGGTCTTGCCGGCCGCGGTAGGCAATGCAATCGCCTGTGGCCAAGGCGGTCCGCCGTCCCCGAGCACACGCTCGGCCAACGCCGCCTGCCAGGCGAATGGGTCATAACCCCACAGCGCGCGAAAAAACCCCGGAAAGCCGGCCGCGGTCAGTTCAGTCATGGCCCTGCTCCTCCGGCAGTGGCCGCAGCAGGCCATAGCCGCGGAAACGCCCGGCGCCGATCAGGACCGGCCCGTGGACAGGCTCATCGAACAGAATCTGTGCGTGCACATGCTGACGGGCGCCGCCACCGTTTTTGCGCATAAGCGGCGGGAAGTCCCGCCCGTGAGGCACGCCGGCAAGTGCGGATACCGGATGCAGCGCGACCGCGCCCGGACGCGGCAGGCCGATGCGCTCGCAAGCGGCTTTCACCACCTCTTCGGCCTGCGTCCAGCGGCTTGCGCCGTCGCAGTGCCGGTCGAGCACGACCGGCGTGACGCTGGCCCAGCGGGACGCCGGCGTGGTCCATGCCCAGGACCGCAGATTGACGGGCGGGTCCAGGGACTGCTCGAGCTGGGCGGTGCACTCCAACCAGCGACCTGCAAAGAGGCGAATCGGGGCCGGCTCGTGCTCCGGAGTCCACAGCAACGCGTCCAGGGCAGCGGCTACCTCAGAAGGGTTCACGGCCCTAGGAATGGCCAGCGCCAAGCCCTGCAAGTGGCCGTCCGCGTGCGGCGCCCCGACAAAGGCAAGCGGCAGGATGGCCAGGTGCGGATCGCGCGAGGGCGAGCCATCCGGCGCGTGGCCAGACACCCAATGCGGGATGGGCGCCGGGCACGCCGCCAGGACGGCGCCGCGCAGTGCTTCGGTCAAACGCAAGGTGGCCGGCAGGTCCAGACGCTGGCCACGCAGGCGCAGCACGACCAGGCGGGGATCGAACAGCGACTGTGGCGCGGCGGCCGCCGCGAGCGGCGCCGGAGTGGCGTATGCCATCCACCGCGCCGGCGCGGGACGGGCAGTGACCGGGGCGCCGGCCGGAAAGCGGGTTTCCAGTTCCCGTTGCACGCGGGTGCGTTCCTTGCCTTTCGCAGCGCTGCGTGCCGCTTCGAGGTCCGCGTATGCGATCACGGCGGCGCGGTTGTAGGTGTTTTCGAGCGCATCCAACCGGCCGGGCACCGCCACCCGCAAGCGGTGAGAGGCCGCGCCCTGCGCCGGCGCCAGCGTAGGCCCTAGCGGTGCTTCGTCCACCCACGCTTGCACAAATGAAGCGCTGTGGCCGATATGCGTCACCTTGCCAGCCAGGCGCTCCAGCGCAGCACGGTGCGGGCCGGCATCGGCATCCGCCCAGATCAGCCGCACGCAGGGATCGCGCGGCACCGCTACGGGAAAGCCACGCGCCTGCCGCGACCGGTGCTCCGGCAGAACCGCAAGCCCGGCATCGCGCAGCTTGCCGAGGTCGGACGAATCCGGAACCTTGCGGCCGAGCCGGGCATCGTTCACCGGGACGTAACTCACCACGCTGCTTCGCGCCGCGTAGTCCGACGCACGGATGGCCGGCGGCGGCAGTGCTTCCAACCAACGCAGCGCGGCGCCTTCGGCGGCGTCCTGGTCGGTTTCGAACCACGCAGCGGCCAGCGCCATGTACACCCGGTCCGGATGTGGCGGCCATTCCGGCGTTTCCTTGCGCGAACCATCTGCCGCGGCCATCGCCCAACCGTTGAGATAGCGCAGGGCGAGCGCGAACATCAGGACGCCTCCGCCCCGGAAGTCGCTGACAGCTCCTGGCTGCGGCGCACCAGTTCGACAAGCTCCGGCGCCGGCGTGAGGACGATTTCGCCTTCCCATGGCAAGCCGGCGGCCTGTGCCGCCTCGATGGCGGCGTTGAGCAGGGCGATGGCGTCGCCCGCGCTCAGGTCGAACTGCACGGGCGGCTCGCCGGGCCGGTCGAGGAGTTCCCACACAGCGGCCTGCTGCGGCACGAGCTGACAGCGGGAACGCAAATCCCCGTCCTGCCGGGCCAGCGTGGCCGCCGCAAGTCCAAGCGCAGCCAGTACCGTGCGCGCAGTCAGGTCCACCGCGGCATCGGAAACCACTGCCCCACCGAGCGGAAAGCGCAGGCGGCGAAGCGCCTGCAGCGAGATGACCGTGGTCTGGATGGCTTTGGAGATGGTGAAGCCGCCGTCGGCGATACCCGGCGTCACGTTGCCGTGATTGGCTTCGGACGGCTTTCCATCCTTGCCCAGCTTCTTGCCACCTTTCGCCGGATCGGCCGTCCACGCGGGCGCATCCGTCACGTCAGCCGTGCGCGCGTAAAGCACCGCAGCGTTTTTCTGGATTTCCGCAGGATCGATGCGGCTACTGGTCTTCACCCCGGGCACCGCGTCGTAACCGACGATCTCCGACACCAGCGCGCGCTGGAACTTGGCCCCCATGCCGCCCCGTGGCCCCGTCGAATCCCACAGACCGAACACAAGCGCCGTGGGGCACAGCCCGAACAGCCCGGTGGCGTGGCGCGCGTCGGCGACGTCGAGCACGCGGCCCTTGTCGGACTTACGGAAGATCACCCCGTCGAGCAGGCTGTCGCGCAGCAGGGCATCCGCCACGCGGTGCGGGGCATCCAGGCTGCTGACCTCGAAGCGCTTGAGCAAAGTCTCCTGGTCGAAGCGCGTGACCACCAACGGCAGATGCACGCGCCCGTCGCGATGCGCTTCAAGCAACGCCAATTCCATGCGGTTGGCCTGCGACTGCACCGAATCGAGCAGTACGCAAGGTACTTCCCTGCCTTCCACGTAGCGGGCCTCGGTGGCGTAGCGGCCACCCTCGTACGTTGGCGGGAATACCTTGTCGCCCGGCCCTCCGGCCGGCTGAAGCTCGCTCACGCACCGGAAGGCGGCCGCTGGACCCTGCAGCGCAGCCCGTACCGCATCAAGGCTCAAACCTCCGCTCATCGTCTCTATCTCCCTGGTTACTGAAAAAGCGCAGATTGAAAACGCTGCGGCGTCTCGCTCATGTCTCGCCTCGCAGCGTTCTTGTTCCGATTTTGAAAAGCGGACCGAAGGTAACCAACGTGCGCTGCGAGGGGGTGGTAACGCCGTCACATGTGCGCGCAGACCCCGAGTTTGAGGGGCCGGTGTCTCATTTCACGAGCCTGTGAAGCGATTCAGAAAGTTTTTTTAAAGGGCACTCGAACCGCCACAGGAAGGGAACACACCTGACAGATGCCGCGCCGGCCCACCCCGACGCGGCGACACTCACTCCCGCCGCCCGATGAAAATGACCGACGCTGGCCGCGCGGTGTCGGGATGCACTGGCTCTTGCAGCGCGATACGTGGAAGGCCGGCGGCGCAGAACAGGCGCATCCAGCTCTCCAGGGTGCGGAAGTACCAGGGCGCCGGGGTGGTGAAGCCCTCGCCGCAGCCGGCCCATGACCCATCGCGCCAGCCGTCCGCGTAGGGCAGTGCGTCGCCCGCGCCGTGCGGGTGCAGGGTTTGCACGATGAGCGTGCCGGCCGGGCGCAGCAGCCTGGGCGCGGCGCGAAACAGGGCCTCGGTCGAATCTCGGCCGAGCAGGGCGAAGTTGCACACCACGGCGTCGAAGGTCTCCGGCAGTGCCCCGGCGTCGAGGTCGGCGTACGACAGCACCCGGTAAGCGCCGCCGGCGGCGGTCGCGGTGGCGATCAGGGCCGGCTCGGCGTCCGTGCCGAGCACGTCCATGCCCAGCGCGCTCAGGCGGCGCGTCAGCCAGCCTTCACCACAACCGGCGTCGAGCACGCGCCGCGGCCGCTGCCGGACGACGGCGTCGACGATGGCCTGGTCGGTCACCAGACGGCGGCTGTCGATGCGCTGGTCCCGCACGGCAGCCGCCCACGGCGCGGCGTTGCGGCGCCAGGTTTCCTGAATTTGCGCTTCCTGTTGCGGGTCCATTGATTGCCCGGTCACCCCGATTGATTTGCCCTGCGCCTGCCTGCGCGCGGCTCGACGCTCGCCATGCGCTTACTTACCATTCGTCCACCACGCCGTCCGGCGGCGCGCACGACCAGGAAATCCCATGTCCGACGAAAAAATCTATCCCGTACCGGCCGATTTCGCCGCCCGCGCGCACGTCAATGCGGCTGATTACGAGGCCGGTTACGCCCGCTCGCTGGCCGACCGCGACGGTTTCTGGGCCGGGCAGGCCAAGGACCTGATCAGCTGGTTCGAGCCCTGGCACACGGTGTGTGACGAGGATCTGGCCCGCGGGCACATCCGCTGGTTCGACGGCGGCAAGCTGAACGTGGCCTACAACTGCCTGGATCGGCATCTGGAAACCCGCGGCGGGCAGACGGCGCTGATCTGGGAGGGCGACGATCCGTCCTTCGCGCGCCACGTCACGTACCGCGAGCTGCACGACGAGGTGTGCCGCCTGGCCAATGTGCTGAAGCACCGCGGCGTCGGCAAGGGCGACCGGGTGTGCATCTACATGCCGATGATCCCGGCGGCGGTCGCGGCCATGCTGGCCTGCGCGCGCATCGGCGCGGTGCATTCGGTGGTGTTCGGCGGCTTCTCGCCGGAATCGATCAAGAGCCGCATCCTCGATTCCGACTGCCGGGTGGTGATCACCGCCGACCAGGGCCTGCGCGGCGGCAAGGCCATCCCGCTCAAGGCCAATGTCGACCAGGCGCTGGAGGGCTGCCCGGACGTGCACACGGTGCTGGTGTACCGGCACACCGGCGCCGACATCGGCTGGAAGGACGGCCGCGACGGCTGGTACCAGGACCTGCTGGCGCAGGCCAGCGCCGACTGCCCGGCCGAGCCGATGGACGCCGAGGACCCGCTGTTCATCCTCTATACCTCGGGTTCCACCGGCAAGCCGAAGGGCGTGCTGCACACCACCGGCGGCTACCTGACCTACGCCGCGCTGACGCACAAGCTGGTGTTCGACTACCACGACGGCGACGTGTACTGGTGCACGGCGGATGTCGGCTGGGTGACCGGCCACAGCTACATCGTCTACGGCCCGCTCGCCAACGGCGCCACCAGCCTGGTGTTCGAGGGCGTGCCGACGCACCCGACGCCGGCGCGCTTCTGGGAAGTGATCGACAAGCACCAGGTCAACATCTTCTATACCGCGCCCACCGCCATCCGGGCGCTGATGCGCGCGGGCGACGGGCCGGTCAAGTCCACCTCGCGCAAGTCGCTGCGCCTGCTGGGCTCGGTCGGCGAGCCGATCAACCCCGAGGCCTGGGAGTGGTACCACCGCGTGGTGGGCGAGGGCCGCTGCCCCATCGTCGACACCTGGTGGCAGACCGAGACCGGCGGCATCCTGATTTCGCCCTTGCCGGGGGCGACGCCGCTCAAGCCCGGCTCGGCGACCCGGCCGCTGTTCGGCGTGGAGCCGGCGCTGATGGACGCCAATGGCGAGGAACTTACCGGACCCGCCAGCGGCAATCTGGTGCTCAAGCGCTCCTGGCCGGGCATGATGCGCACGGTGTTCGGCGACCATCAGCGCTTCATCGACACGTATCTGAAGGCCTATCCCGGTTACTACTTCACCGGCGACGGCTGCCGGCGCGACGCCGACGGCTATTACTGGATCACCGGCCGGGTGGATGACGTCATCAACGTGTCCGGGCATCGCCTCGGCACGGCGGAGGTCGAATCGGCACTGGTGCTGCACCCGGCCGTGGCCGAAGCGGCGGTGGTCGGCTACCCGCACGACATCAAGGGCCAGGGCATCTACGCCTACGTGACGCCGATGGCGGGCGTGGAGCCGACCGACGCGCTGCGGCAGGAACTGCTCGCCCTGGTGCGCAAGGAAATCGGCGCCATTGCGAGTCCGGACGTGATCCAGTGGGCGCCCGGCCTGCCCAAGACGCGCTCGGGCAAGATCATGCGCCGCATCCTGCGCAAGATCGCCGAGAACGATCTGGCCAACATCGGCGACACCACCACGCTGGCCGACCCGGCGGTGGTGGACGATCTGCTGGCGAACCGGGGCGGGTAGGGCGGCAGCGTCTCGGGCGAGGCGCCGACGGTCCGATCATCGCTCGCAAGAGAGGCCAGGACGCCGACCTGGGCTGAACAGGCGTTGGGCTTTTTCCGGCCTTGACGCCGGTCAATGGCCGCCCGCGCGGGCTCACCACAATGGCGACACCTTAACGCCGACCCGAGGTGTCGCCATGTCCACCGCCGTTGCCACGGCTCCTGTCACCACCACCCGGCAGGAAGTCGAAGACCTGATCCACGCCTACGTGCAGTGCATCGACGATGACCGGTTGGAGGAGTGGCCGGACTTCTTCACCGACCACTGTCTGTACAAGGTCATCCCGCGCGAGAACGCGGACCTTGGCCTGCCGGTGGCGGTGATGTTCTGCGACAGCAAGGGCATGCTGCGCGACCGCATCGTGGCGCTGCGCAAGGCCAACATCTACGCGCCGCATTTCTATCGCCACCTGGTCAGCAACACCCGCATCCTGGGCGAGCAGGCCGGCGTCATCACGGCGCAGACCAACTACGGCGTGTTCCAGACGCTGCTGGACGGCGAGACGCGCGTCTACAACACCGGCAAGTACGTGGACAAGATCGTGCGCGTGAACGGCCAGCTGCGTTTCAGGGAAAAGCTGTGCGTGTTCGACACGTACCGCATCCAGACCCTGATGGTCACCCCCCTCTGATCTGCCGTTTCAAGGAGTAACAGTCATGGACGCACGTGTAACCCGCACCGCCGGGCTGGTCTGGCCGGCGGAAGGCGTCAGCGCCGCCGTGCCGTACGGTGTTTTTACCGAACAGGCGGTGTACGACGAGGAGCAGGCCAGGATCTTCCGCGGCCCGACCTGGAATTTCATCGGCCTGGCGGCCGAGGTGCCGAACGCCGGTGACTACAAGGCCACCTTCGTCGGCGACACGCCGGTGGTAATGACGCGCGACGACCAGGGCGCCATCCACGCCTGGGTGAACCGCTGCGCGCACCGCGGCGCGCTGGTGTGCCGCGAGCTGCGCGGCAACAACGCGGCCGGCACTTACACCTGCGTGTACCACCAGTGGTCGTTCGACGCCAGGGGCGACTTGGTCGGCGTGCCGTTCCGCAAGGGGCTGGGCGGCAAGGGTGGCTACCCGGCCGATTTCGACCTGAAGCAGCACGGCCTGCGCAAGCTGCGCGTGGAGAACTACCACGGCGCCGTGTTCGCCACCTTCGAGAACGACATGCCGGAGGTGAGGGATTACCTGGGCGCCGGCGGCGCCATGGACGAGCACCTGCGGCGAGTGTTCGAGGGGCGTGAGATCGAGGTGCTGGGGCACGCGCGCCAGTACATCCCTAGCAACTGGAAGTTCTACGCCGAGAACACCAAGGACCCCTACCACGCGAGCCTGCTGCACCTGTTCCACATGACCTTCGGCCTGTACCGGTCGAGCCAGGTGGGCGGCGTCAAGATCACCAACGGCTGGCACACGGTGCTGTTCTCACGTTCCGGCACCGACTCCGAAGAGGCGCTGTCGCAGACCAAGGACGCGCACCTGCGCACCTACCAGGCCGATACCTACACGCTGGACGATCCCTCGCTGCTGAAGGGTCGCAAGGGCGAGTGGGGCGACGACATCACGCTGGTGATCATGTCGCTGATGCCGAACCTGGTGATCCAGCAGATCCAGAACACGCTGGCGGTGCGCCAGATCGTGCCCAAGGGCCGCGACGCCTTCGAGCTGGTGTGGACCTTTTTCGGCTACAAGACCGACGACGAGGAGCTGCGCAACATCCGCCTGAAGCAGATCAACCTGATCGGCCCGGCCGGCATGATCTCGATGGAAGACGGCGAGTCGTCCGTCATCTGCCAGCAGGCCGTGGTGCGCGACCAGAACGACTGGTCCTGCATCGAGATGGGCGGCCGCGACGTGGAGGACGCCGACCATCTGGTGACCGAGACCACCATCCGGGCGTTCTGGGACGAGTACCGCAACCTGATGGGGTACTGATGAGATGCTGAAGAATCCCGTCCCCGGGGTTCTTCAGCTCGCCGCATCGCGGTGCACGCCCGCGATGCGCTCCCTGGATCAATGGCGCAAGCCATTGAACCAGGGCGGGGCGTCCTGCGCCGGACGGGCAGCGCTGAACAAATCAGCGCTGCCCTGATTGGCGTTTCGCACCGGTCACGCGGGTGGCCGGTGCGCGGCGGCTCAGGGGCGGCGTCGCGCCGGGGCGGGACCGTCAGTCGGCCCCAGGCCGGCCCGTCAGGCGGTAAAGCCGCCGTCGATGGTGAGGCTGGCGCCGGTCACGAAGCCGGCCTCGGAGCCGCACAGATACGCCACCATCGCGGCCACTTCGTCACCCGAGCCGTAGCGGGGCAGGGCGAGCACCTGTTCGCGAATCTGGTCCGCAAAATCGCTGTCGCCGGGGTTCATGTCGGTGTCGATCGGCCCCGGCTGCACGTTGTTGACGGTGATGCCGCGGCGGCCCAGATCGCGCGCCAGCCCCTTGGTCAGCCCGACCAGACCGGCCTTGCTCATGGCGTACACGGCGCCGCCCAGAAACGGCATGCGTTCGGCGTTGCAGCTGCCGATCATGACGATGCGCCCGCCGGCGGCCATGCGCCGGGCCGCGGCCTGGCTGGCCACGAACGCGGCGCGCAGGTTGACCGCCATCGTGCGGTCGAAGTCGGCGAGCGTGAAGTCGTCCAGCGGCGCCATCAGGCCGACGCCGGCGTTGTTGATCAGGATGTCGATACCACCGAACGCGGCGCAGGTTCGTTCCACCGCGCCCGCCACCGCGTCGGCATCGGCGCTGTCGGCCTGGATGGCGAGTGCCTGCACGCCGCAGGCGCTGGCCGCGGCCGCGGTGGCTTGGGCAAGGTCGGGGCTGCTCAGGTAAGTCAGCGCCACGTGCGCGCCGTCGCGCGCCAATCGGCGCACGATGGCGGCGCCGATGCCGCGACTGCCGCCGGTCACCAGGGCGCGCCGGTTGCTGAGTGGTCGTGTCATGGATTGCCTCGGTGAAGACCGGTGTGTGCGCCTGCCGGGCTCAGGCCGGTTCGGCGAGCGCGGCGGTGAACGCGTCGAGCTGGGTCAGCGGCGCGCCGCACTGCCCGCCCTGGCACAGATACGCCACCGCATCGCCCTGCGGCCGGCAGTGGGCCAGCACGCCTGGCAGGTCCGCCGCGTCCGGTGGCACGGCGAGCGTGAGGCGCAGCGGCCGGTAGCCCGCCCGCGCGGCGGCCAGCCAAGGCGCCAGTGCAGCGGCGTCGCCGCGCAGGACGAGCGTCTGCGGCGGCGTGAGCTGTTCCTCCAGCGCCGTCAGCAGGCTGCAGAAGCCGAGCGGGTGCTCCTGCAGGCGCCCGCTGGCGCTGTGCACCGCCCGCGCCGCGGCGTCGATGTAGCGCACCTCGCCCAGCAGATGCCCGAGCCGGCCGAGCGCGCGGGCGGCGAGGGCGGTGCCGGCCGGCGTGGCGTCGTCGCCCAGCGGGCGGGTGCGCACGATCAGCGCCTCGTGGTCGTCCGCGGTGTGGAAAAAGCCGCCGTGCGCGCGGTCCTCGAAGTGCGTGAGCATCACCTCGGCGAGATCCACGGCGAAGGCGAGGTGCGCGCCGTTCCAGCGCGCCTGCAGCAGTTCCAGCAGGCCGTCCAGCAGGTAGGCGTGGTCGTCGAGATAGGCGGCCAGGTACCCCACGCCGTCCTTGGCGGCGGCGTGCAGGCGGCCGTCCTGCCACAGCACGCGGCGGGCGAAGTCCGCGGCCGTGGCGGCCGCGTCGATGAACGCCGGCTCGTTCAGGTGCCGCCCGGCCTGCGCCAGGCCGCCGATCATGAGGCCGTTCCAGCCGGCGAGGATCTTGTCGTCCAGCCCCGGCCGCACGCGGCCGCTGCGCGCGGTGAACAGCTTCTGCATGGCGCCCGACAGCACCACCGCCACGCGCTGCGGGGAAAGATCGATTTCCTCGGCGATGTCGGCCACGTCCGCCACCACGCGAAGATGCCAGTGGCCTTCGAAGTTCGGCGTGTCGTCGAGGCCGAAGCGGCGGGCGAGCACGGCGTATTCCTCTTCGCCCAGCAGGCCCTGTACCTCGCGTCGGTCCCAGGCGTAGAAGCGGCCTTCCTCGCCCTCGCTGTCGGCGTCGAGCGCGGCGTAGAACCCGCCGTCCGGCGCCCGCATCTCGCGCAGCGCCCACTGGCCGGTGGTGTGCAGGATGGCGTCGAAGCGCGGGCTGGCGCTGATCTGCGCCGCCTGCGCGTACAGGCGCAGCAGCTGCGCGTTGTCGTACAGCATCTTCTCGAAGTGCGGGATGGTCCATTCGCCGTCCACCGCGTAGCGGAAAAAGCCGCCGCCGAGGTGATCGTGAATGCCGCCGCGGGCCATTTGTTCGAGCGTCAGCAGCGCCATGCGCAGCGCGTCCTGGTCGCCCGTGCGGGCGTGCTCGCGCAGGCAGCGTTCCAGCAGTGGCGCCTGCGGGAACTTGGGCGCGCCGCCGAAGCCGCCGTGCGTGCCGTCGAACAGGCGCTTGAGTTCCGCCGTCGCGCGGCGCAGCGGGGCGTCGGTTGGCGCGGCGTCGCCGCCGAGCGCCTGCGTGTCGGCGAGGGCTTCCAGCAGCTGCGTGTTCTGGGTGTCGATGTCGGCGCGGTGCTCGCGGTAGTACTCGTCCACCCGGCCGAGCAGGTCGGCGAAGGCGGGCAGGCCGTAGCGGGCCGCCTTCGGGAAGTAGGTGCCGGCGAAAAACGGCACCTGATCGGGCGTCATGAACACGGTCAGCGGCCAGCCGCCGCCGCGGCCGGTGAGCATCTGGTGCGCGAGCTGGTAGATGCGGTCCAGATCCGGCCGTTCCTCGCGGTCCACCTTGATGTTGACGAACAGCGTGTTCATCAACGCCGCGGTGGCCGGGTCCTCGAAGGACTCGTGCGCCATCACGTGGCACCAGTGGCAGGCCGAGTAGCCGATCGACAGCAGGATCGGCCGGTCCTGCTCGCGCGCCAGGCGCAGCGCGGCCTCGCCCCAGGGGTGCCAGTCGACGGGGTTGTGGGCGTGCTGCAGCAGGTAGGGGCTGCGCTCGGCGGCGAGCCGGTTGGTGGCGTGGCCAGTGGGGGGGGTGGTCATGACAGTGGCCTTGGAAACGGGCTTCGGGATCATGCCGGATAATCCGCCCCCATGCTGAACCACCCCGCCATCGATCCCGTCGCCATTCATCTTGGTCCGCTCGCCATCCGCTGGTATGGCCTCATGTACCTGGTGGGCTTCGCCGCCGCGTGGTGGCTCGGCCGGCGCCGCGCGCTGCAAGCGGGCAGCGGCTGGCAGGTACCGGAACTGGCCGATCTCATTTTCTACGGCGCCATGGGCGCGGTGATCGGTGGGCGTCTTGGTTACGCCGCGTTCTACCAGCCGGGGTTTTATCTCGAGAATCCCTTGGCCATCCTGCGGGCATGGGAGGGCGGCATGTCCTTCCACGGCGGCCTGCTGGGTGTGCTGGCTGCGTGCTGGCTGTATGGGCGCAAGACCGGGCGCGGCTTTTTCGCCGTCACCGATTTCGTGGCGCCCCTGGTGCCGACCGGTCTGCTCGCCGGGCGGCTCGGCAACTTCATCAACGGCGAGCTGTGGGGGCGCGTCACGGACCTGCCCTGGGGCATGGTGTTCCGGGACGGGGGGGCGCTGGCGCGGCATCCGTCGCAGCTGTATCAGGCGGCGCTCGAAGGGGCGGTGCTGTTCGTCTTGCTGTGGCTGTACTCGGCCAAACCGCGGCCGCGCATGGCGGTGTCCGGCATGTTCCTGCTCGGCTACGGCGCGCTGCGCTTCATCGGGGAGTTTGCGCGGGAGCCGGATGCGTTTCTCGGTTTCGTCGCCTTCGAGTGGCTAACCATGGGCCAGCTGCTGTGCCTGCCGATGCTGGCGGCGGGGGCGGTGCTGCTGGCGCTCGCCGCACGCCGCGGCAAGGCGGCCTGATGCACGGCTTTTTCAACGAACTGGTCATCATCCTCACCGCCTCGGCGCTGGTGCTGGGCCTGTTCTACCGCCTGCGCCTGCCGCCGACGCTGGGTTACCTGACCACCGGGGCGCTCATCGGGCCGGGTGCGCTGGGGCTGATCGGCAACCAGGAAGCGGTGCAGGTGGTGGCCGAGTTCGGCGTGGTGTTCCTGCTGTTCTCGCTGGGTCTTGAGTTCTCGCTGTCGCGGCTGGTGGCCATGCGCCGGCTGGTGTTTGGCCTCGGCGGCGGGCAGGTGCTGATCTGCACCCTGGTGTTCGTGGTGGTGGGTGTCGGGCTGGGCATGAAGGCGGACCTGGCGCTGCTGATGGCGGCGGTGCTGGCGTTGTCGTCCACCGCCGTGGTGACGCGCGAGCTGGCCAGTACGGGCGAGCTGTATGCGCGCCACGGCCAGCTCGGCGTGGCGGTGCTGTTGTTTCAGGACCTAGCGGCGGTGTTGTTCCTGATCCTGATCCCGGCCATGGCCAATGCCGGCGATGGCCTGCCGCTGATGCTGGTGATCACGGTGGTCAAGGGTCTGGTGCTGTTCGCGGCGCTGATCGGCATCGGCAAATGGGTGCTGCCGCGCCTGTTCATGGAGGTGGCCAAGACGCACTCGGAGGAGCTGTTCGTGCTGGCGGCCCTGCTGGTGGCCATCCTGGCGGCGCTGCTCACCAACCAGTTCGGCCTGTCGCTGACGCTGGGTGCCTTCATCGCCGGCATGATGCTCGGCGAGAGCCATTTCCGGCACCGTATCGAGGTCGAAATCCGGCCGTTTCGCGACGTGTTGCTGGGCATTTTTTTCGTCAGTGTCGGCATGCTCCTGGTGCCCGCGCAGCTGCTGCCGCGCTGGGCGACGGTGGTGGGGCTGACCGCTGGCCTGCTGCTGTTCAAGACCGCGCTGGTGGCGCTGCTGGGTCAGCGGCTGGGCGAGGACCGCGTCACGGCGCTGCGGGCCGGGCTGCTGCTGGCGCAGGGTGGCGAGTTCGGTTTCGCCCTGCTGGCGGTGGCCGGCACCTACCGTCTGGTGGAGCCCGCCCAGGCCAGCGTGGTGGCCGCCAGCATCGTGCTGAGCATGGCGCTGACGCCGCTGATCGTGCGCTACAACGGGCGCATCGCGACTTTTCTGCTGCGCCATCGCCACAGTCCGCCCGCGGCGCAGCCCGATCTGGTGCAACTGAGCGGTGCAACCGCGGAGCTGAGCGGGCACGTCGTCATCTGCGGCTACGGCCGCGTCGGCCAGGCGGTGGGCCGCATTCTGACGCGCGAGGGTGTGGCCTTCGTGGCGGTCGACGAAGACCCGGTGCGGGTGCAGGAGGCATTGCTCGGCGGCGAGCGGGTGTTTTATGGCGACGCCCGCCGCGCGGCGCTGCTGCACGCGCTCGGCATCGCCCGGGCGCGGCTGGTGGTGGTGAGTTTCACCGACCACCGGCAGGCGCTGGCCATCGTGCGGGCGGTGCGCGAGCGTGCGCCGGACCTGCCCATCCTGGTGCGCACCACGGACGACCGTTACCGCGACGTGCTCAAGCAGGCCGGTGTGACGGCCATCGTGCCGGAGACCTTCGAAGCCAGCCTGACGCTCGCCTCGCACGTGCTGGCGCTGCTGGATTTCCCCGTGGAGCGCGTGCAGCAGAGCGTGCAGGGCGTGCGCGAGGAGCGCTACGGCGTGCTGCGCGGCTACTTCCACGGCCGGCGCTCGCGCATCGAGGACACCGAGGGCCAGGCGCTCGAAGTGCGCCACGCGGTGCGTCTGCCGGATAACGCGCGCGCCGTGGGCATGCGCCTGGATGAAGTCGAGCTGGCGCGCACCGGCGCCGAGGTGCGCGCCGTGCGCCGCGACTCGAGCGGCGAGATGCCGCCGCGTGGCGACCTGTGCCTGGAGGCGGGCGACGTGGTGGTGCTGTTCGGCACCGCGGCGCAGGTGGAAAACGCCGAGCGGCGCCTGCTGGGCGGCTAGCCCGGCCCACGCTGCACCGCGCGAGGCTCACGTTGACCCTGCACTGCGATGTGCTCGTCATCGGCGGCGGTGCCGCCGGCCTGATGTGCGCGGCCGTCGCCGGCCAGCGTGGGCGGCGCGTGGTGGTGCTGGAGCACGCCAACCGCGTGGGCAAGAAAATCCTCATGTCCGGCGGCGGGCGCTGCAATTTCACCAACCTCGGCACCACGCCGCAGCACTTCCTGTCGCAGAACCCGCATTTCTGCAAGTCGGCGCTGGCGCGCTTCACGCCCTGGGATTTCGTGGCCCTGGTCGAGCGCCACGGCATCCGCTACCACGAGAAGGAGCCCGGCCAGCTGTTCTGCGACGAGTCGTCGAAACAGATCGTCGCGCTGCTGCTGGCCGAGTGCGCGGCGGGCGGCGTCGACATTCGCACCGACTGCGCCGTGGCCGGCGTCGCGCGGGAGGAGGGCGGCTTCGTGGTGCATGCCGCGCAGGGCACCTTCACGGCGAGCGCGCTGGTGGTGGCCACCGGCGGGCTGTCCATCCCGCGCATGGGCGCGAGCGGTTTTGGCTACGCCCTGGCGCGGCAATTCGGCCACACGGTTCTTCCGACGCGGGCTGGGCTCGTGCCGTTCACCTTCAGCGGCACGCACCTCGATTTGTTGGCGGATCTCGCCGGTGTGTCGCTTGCGGTCGAGGCGCGCTGCGCCGGGCAGCGTTTCAAGGGCGGCCTGCTGATCACGCATCGTGGCCTGAGCGGGCCGGCCATGCTGCAGATTTCGTCCTGGTGGCAGCCCGGTGCCGACCTGCGCCTTGATCTGCTCCCGGATCACGACGTGGCCGAGTGGCTGCGCGAACAGCAGCGTCAGCGGCCGGCGACGGAACTGAAAACCGTGCTGGCCGACCGGCTGCCCAAGCGCCTGGCGCAGCGCCTGTGTGAGCGACGCTTCGAGAGTCGGCCGCTGCGCCAGTACCGTCCGGCGCAGCTGGTTGAGCTGGCCGCTGCGCTCAAGGACTGGCCGCTCACGCCCAGCGGCACCGAGGGCTATCGCACGGCCGAGGTGACGCTGGGCGGTGTCGACACGCGCGAGCTGTCGTCGACGACGATGGAATCGCGGCGCGTGCCGGGGCTGTACTTCGTCGGTGAGGTGCTCGACGTCACCGGCCAGCTCGGTGGCTACAACTTCCAGTGGGCCTGGGCGTCCGGCGCGGCGGCCGGGGCGGTGGTGTAAGGTGGCCGGGCGCAGGCTTGGCGAAGGCCGTCCCGGGTACGCCGAAAGACGCGGCGCCTGCTCAGTCGCCCGCTCCGAACAGCGCCGCCCAGCTTTGGGTGATCGAACGCGCCCACGCCGCGGTGACGGTGGCATCGACCACCGTGCCCAGGCCGTGCAGGGTCTGGCGGCGCTCCAGCGCGGCAAGCGCGGTGCAGGCGTCGGCCAGCCGGGCGCCTTCGCCGGTCGCGAGCAGGCCGAGTGTTTCGGCCAGCCGCAGCACCTGTGCCGTGCCGCGCGGTCCGGTCAGTTCAGGCTGGGCGGGGGCGTGCGCCAGCACCAGATACTGGGCGATGAACTCGACATCCACCCGGCCGCCGGGGCTCAGCTTTAGGTCGAAACCCGCGCTCGGCGGGCTTTTTTCCCGAAGGATGCGGGCGCGCATGTCGCGCACGTCGTGGCGGAGTTTTTCCACATCGCGCGGCGCGCGCAGCACCCGCTCGCGCACGGCTTCGAAGCGCGCGGCGAGGTCCGCATCGCCGGCCACCGGCCGCGCGCGCACCAGCGCCTGATGCTCCCAGGTCCACGCTTCGGTGAGCTGGTAGTTCTCGAAGCCGGCCAGCGTGGTGACCAGCGGCCCGGCGTTGCCGGACGGCCGCAGGCGCACGTCGATCTCGTACAGGCGCCCGGCCGGCGTGCGCGTGGTGAGGATGTGCGTCAGGCGTTGCACGGCGCGCGCGAACCAGGTTTCGTTGGCCAGCGGCGAGGCGCCATCGCTTTCGCCGCCGGCGCCGTCGTGCAGGAACACCAGGTCCAGATCCGACTCGTAGCCGAGTTCCGCGCCGCCGAGCCGGCCGTAGCCGATGACCAGCAGCGGTGCCTCGCGGCTGGGGTCGCTCGCGCTGCGCGGTCGGCCATGGCGGCGTTCCAGCTGCGCCCGCGCCAGCGCCAGCGAGCGCCCCAGCAGCACATCGGCAAGCTCGCTGAGCGCCTTGGGCGGCTCGGCCGGGTCCAGCAGGTCGCCGATCTCGGCCGCCGCCACGTGCAGCGCGGCCGCGTGACGATGCTCGCGCAGCGCATCCATGGCGGTGTCGAGTTCGTCCGCCGACACGCCGGCAAGGGCCTGGTCGAGGTCCCGCTCGATGTCGGCCCGCTGCTGCGGCTGGTACAGGGTGCGCGCGTCGAGCAGCTCGTCCAGCACCACCGGGTGGGTGGTGATCCAGTCGGCGATCCAGGCGCTGGCGCCCATCAGGCGGGCGAGATGCTCCTGCGCCGCCGGGTGCTCCACCAGCATGGCGAGGTACACCGAGCGCGTGGCGACCGCCTCCAGCAACGCGCAAAGGCGCCCCAGGGTGAGCTCGGGCGTGGCGGTGCCGGCCGCCGCGCGCAGCAACCCCGGCAGCAGGGCGATGAGGCGCTGACGGGCAGTGGCGGAGGCCACCCGGCACGCGCGCCCATCGCGCAGCGCCGTCAGAAACGCCAGCGCCTGCGCCGGGTCGGCGTAGCCAAGCGCGGACAGCTCCGCCGGGGCATCCGGCGAGTCGAGGCGATCGGGCCACAGGGGCTGCGCGTCGGTTGCTTCCTCGTGCCCGCCGCCCAGCAGCTCGCGAAAATGCGCATGAACGCGCTGGCGCCAGGCGTCGAGCGCGCCGGCGCAGGCGGTCCAGTCGGAGAAGTCCATGCCCAGCGCGATCCGCGCGCGGTCGGTCTCGTCCGTCGGCAGCTGGTGGGTCTGCTGGTCACGCAGCATCTGCAGGCGATTCTCGATGCGGCGCAGGAAGTCGTACGCCGCCAGCAGCTCGTCGACCGCTGGCGCCGGCAGCTGCCCGCGTTCGCCGAGCAGGCGCAGCACCTCACGGATGCCCCGGCAGCGCAGGTCCGGCTCGCGCCCGCCGCGGATCAGCTGATGCACCTGGCCGATGAACTCGATCTCGCGGATGCCGCCCGCGCCGAGCTTGACGTGATCGTCCAGGCCCTCGCGGCGTACCTGATCGACGATCAGCGCCTTCATGGCGCGCAGCGCCTCGATGGCGCCGAAATCGAGATAGCGCCGGAACACGAACGGCCGCAGGGTGTTCAGCAGCCGCGCGCCGGCGGCGAGGTCGCCCGCCACGGGCCGGGCCTTGATCAGGGCGTAGCGCTCCCAGTCGCGGCCGTGGTTCTGGTAGTAGTCCTCCATGGCATCGAACGACACGGCGAGCGGGCCGCTGGTGCCGAACGGCCGCAGCCGCACGTCCACCCGGAACACGCGCCCGTTGGCGTCGAACTCGTCGAGCACGCCGACCAGGCGCCGCGCCAGGCGCAAAAAGAATTCCTCGTTGTCGAGCGCGCGCGGGCCGTCGCACACGCCGGCCGACGGGAAGGCGAAGATGAGGTCGATGTCCGACGAGAAGTTGAGCTCGCCACCGCCGAGCTTGCCCATGCCGAGCACCACCAGCTCGACCGGCGCGCCCTGGGCGTCGCGCGGTTGGCCCAGTTGCTCCACCTGCCAGCGGTGCAGGGCGCCGAGCGCGCCGTCGATCAGCGCATCGGCAAGGGTGGACAGGGCGGCGAGGGTTTCGTCGAGATCCGCCCAGCCGGCCAGATCGCGCCAGGCGATGCGCAGCATTTCCCGCTGGCGCAGCCGGCGCAGCGACTGGCGCAGCGCGGCTTCGTCCGCCACGTCGGTCAGCCCGGCGCGGACGGCGGCGGTGATGGCCGGGCCGTCGTTGGCGGTTTCGAGCCGGCCGCCGTCGATCAGCTCGGCCAGCAACTGCGGGCGGGCGTGGCACAGGTCGGCCACGAATTCGCTCGTCGCCAGCACGCGCGGGGCGCTGGCGAGCCAGGCGCCGCGGCCGGCGAGCGGCCCCAGCTCGGGCGTTGCCAGCAGCCCGGTCAGGGCGTGTTCGGTCGGTTCCCGCAGGCCGGCGGGCAGGGCCTGCACGCAGGCGGGGAGGGCATCGGCGGTCACGGAAAAGCCTTCATGCGGGGCCGGGCGGGATCGGCCGTGGGCGGGACGGGGGTTATTTCTGGAACGTGCTCTTCCAGTCGGCGTACGGCATGCCGTAGATGGTTTCGCGTGCGGCTTCGTAATCGAGTTCGATGCCGCGCTCCTTGCCGGCCGCCACGTACCACTTGGACAGGCAGTTGCGGCAGAAGCCGGCGAGGTTCATCAGGTCGATGTTCTGCACGTCGGTGCGTTCGCGAAGGTGGGCCACCAGCGTGCGAAAGGCGGCGGCTTCGAGCTCGGTTCGGGTGGCGTCGTCCATGGGCAATCCTCGGTCATCGGGTGCGGACATGCTAACCCCCGCACCCGGGCGCCGCGCTGGTCGTGGGGCGGCTCGGGGTCGGGTGGTATTGTTCGGGCAGTGCCCGCCAAGGAGATGCTGAACAATCCCGTCCCTGGGATTTTTCAGCTCGCCGCATCGCGGTGCACGCCCGCGATGCGCTCCCTGGATCGATGGCTTGCGCCATTGATCCAGGCCGGGGCGTCCTGCCCCGGACGGGAAGCGCTGAATAAAGCAGCGCTTCCCTGATGCCCGCCATCGATCACGCAAACCGCAGGAGAAACCCCATGAACGCACCCACCAATCCGCAACCGCCGGCCATGCAGGCCATGCTCGACGAGATGCTGCGCATCGCCGGCGACGACGCCCACCGCCCCGGCGTGATGGAGCAACTGGCCGAGGTGATGAAGAAGGGCGTTGCCCGGCCCGAGGTGCTGCAATACCTGCACGACGCGACGACCGGAATGTCGGACATCTACGGCAGCATGAAGGATCCCGGCCTTGGCATCGGCGGCGTGCCGTCGGCGCAGATCGGCTACCGCGAGCCCCACGACCACGGCGCCTGCTGGGCCATCAACGTGCAGGTGGCGGGCACGCTGCGCCTGGTGCACTGGACGCAGGACGGCGTCGACCCCGCCACCGGCGAGGTGCGCCTGCGCAAGATCGACGAGGTGGTGATGGGCCCCGGCGACGTGGACTGCTCGCCGCCCGGCGTGGCGCACGAGCTGTACCCGCTGAGCGACGATTCCATCGAGCTCGCCGTGCGCTGCCATTCGCTGGCCAGCATCATCCAGAACCGTTACGACCGCAGCACCGGCGAGCACAAGCACTGGTCCTGGGGCCAGAAAAAGGCGGTCGACACCGGCCGCTTCGTCGTCGTCGGCGAGGCCGGCCTGAACGCCCTGCCGCCGGGCGAGGCGATGACCGCGCGCGTCAAGTAGTGCGCGGGGCGTCGCGGGCGGCGGATGTGCGCCGCGACGGGGCCGTTTGGCATTTCCCTATCGGAGCCCACCCATGCAGCGCTACCCCCTGTACATCGGCGGCGAGTTTCGGGACCCGGCCGGCGCCGAGTGGTTCGATACCGAGAACCCCTACACGCTGGAGCCGTGGGCGCAGATCGCCCGGGGCGGCTCCGCGGATGTGGAGGCCGCGGTGGCGGCGGCGCAGCAGGCGTTCGAGTCCGGCTGGGGGCGCAGCAAGCCCGCCTACCGCGCCGGGCTGCTGCGGGCGCTGGCCGATCGTCTGGAGCAGGCCGCCGGTGATCTCGCGCAGATCGAAACCCGCGACAACGGCAAGCTGATTGCCGAGACCGGCGGCCAGACGCGCTATCTGCCGTCCTGGTTCCGTTACTACGCGGGTCTGGCCGAGACGCTCGACGGCCGGGTCATTCCCATCGACAAGCCGGACGTGACCGTCTACACGCGCCCGGAGCCGCTCGGCGTGATCGCCGCCATCACGCCGTGGAATTCGCCGCTGATGCTGGCGACCTGGAAGCTGGCCCCGGCGCTCGCCGCCGGCAACACGGTGGTGCTCAAACCGTCCGAGTTCACGTCCGCGTCCAGCCTCGAGCTGGCGCGCATCGTCGACACAGTCGGTTTTCCACCGGGCGTGTTCAACGTGGTGACCGGTTTCGGCGGCGAGGTCGGCGCACCGCTGGTGGCGCACCCCAGGGTCGCCAAGGTCGCCTTCACCGGTGGCGAGGCCGGCGGGCGCGGCGTGTACCGGGCGGCGGCCGAACGCCTCGTGCCGGCCACGCTCGAACTCGGCGGCAAGTCGCCGAACATCGTGTTCGCGGATGCCGATCTCGACCAGGCGGTCAAGGGCGTCATCGCCGGCATCTTCGCGGCGACCGGGCAGACCTGTCTCGCCGGCTCGCGCGTGCTGGTAGAGGACAGCATCCACGACGACTTCGTCGCGCGCCTGGTGGCGTTCGCGGCCCGCGCCAGGCTGGGCGATCCGGCCGATCCCGGCACGCAGGTGGGCCCGGTCACCACCCGCCCGCAGTACGAAAAGATCCTGTCCTACATCGACATTGCCAAGGCCGAGGGCGCGCGCTGCCGGCTGGGCGGCGGCCCCGCCCCGCACCCGGCCGGCGGCAGAGGCCTGTTCGTCCAGCCGACCATTTTTGCCGGCGTGCACAACGACATGCGCATCGCCCGCGAGGAGGTGTTCGGCCCGGTCATGGCCGTGCTGCGCTTCAAGGACCAGGCGGACGCCATCCGTATCGCCAACGACACCGCCTATGGTCTCGCCGCCGGCGTGTGGACGCAGAACCTGCGCCGGGCGCTCGACATGGCCGACGCGCTCGCCGCCGGCACCGTGTGGGTCAACACCTACCGGGCGGTGTCGTATCTGGCGCCGTTCGGTGGCTACAAGGCGAGCGGCATCGGCCGCGAGAACGGCGCCGAGGCGCTGGCCGCCTACACGCAGACCAAGACCGTGTGGCTGAGCACGGCCGCCGAGCAACCGGACCCGTTCGTGATGCGGTAAAAGAGGGAACAGACGTCTTGCCATGTCGCGGCAGGCGGCGCCCCGACAACAAACCGATTCGACCCAGAGGAGAGAGCCGATGAAAGTCGAGGTACTAACGCCGGGCGACGCCGGCCCCATCGATTTTGCGTCGTTCGTCGAACACCAGCCGGAGTCCGGCACCGCCAGGATCAAGCGCCTGGCCAACATCAGCCCCGAAATCTTCGACATGGAGATGCGCTACATCTTCGAGGCGAACTGGATTTATCTGTGCCACGACAGTCAGGTTCCGAAGCCCGGCGATTTTTTCACCACCACCATGGGCCGCCAGCCGGTGGTGGTCATCCGCAACAACGCCGGCCAGGTGAACGCCTTCCTGAACGCGTGTACGCACAAGGGCAGCACCCTGTGCCGCACGCAGACCGGCTCCAAGCCGAACGGCTTTGCCTGCCAGTACCACGACTGGTGCTTCGACCTCGACGGCCGGCTGCAGTACGTGCCGCGGCGGGAGGAGGGCTATCCCGCCGGCTTCGACTTGGGTCAGCACAATCTGCACGCGGCGCGGGTGGAAAGCTACGGCGGCTTCATCTTCGGCAGCCTGAACGCGGACGTGCCGACCCTGCGCGAGCACCTCGGCGACCTCACCGAGGTCATCGACATGCTCACCGACCAGTCCGAGGACGGCTTCGAGGTCATCCGCGGCACCAACACCTGCGTGTATCGCGGCAACTGGAAGCTGCTGATCGAGAACGGCGGCGGTGACGGCCTGCACCTGCCGGTGGTGCACAAGACGCTGATGCGCGTGGTGCAGATGCGGGATGAGGAACTGCGCCAGGGCCAGACCAATGCCGCCAAGATGGTGCGCATCGACGAGCTGAACGACAAGGACACCGCCAGCAACGTCTACGCGATGCAGAACGGCCACACGCTGATCCAGTCCGACTTGCCCAACCCGGAGGACCGGCCGGCCTACGCCCGCCACGCCGAGTTCGAGCAGCGCTACGGCAAGGAACGCGCGCGCTGGATGACCTCCAAGGTCCGCCAGACCTGCATCTACCCGAACCTGTTCATCATGGACCAGCTCGCTTCGCTGATCCGCTACGTGCGGCCGATCGCCGTGGACCGCACCGAGGTGAGCTACTGGTGCATCGCGCCCAAGGGCGAGCCGCGCCACCTGCGGGTGAAGCGCATGCGCCAGTTCATGGACTTCTTCTCCATCGCCGGCCTGGGCGGCCCGGACGACAACCACGAATTCGAGCAGTGCCAGGTGGGCGCCGGGGCCGCCTCGGCGCGCTGGAGCGATGCCTCTTTCGGCCTGCACACGGAGTTCGCCGGGCCGGATGCATCGGCCCGGGCGGTGGGCGTCGAGGATGCCAAGTGCGGCGGGCACATGGGTTACGAGGGTGGCAGCATCCGCGTGTACCAGCACTGGGTGCGCATGATGCAGGCTGGCCAGGCGCGCGAGATGGCCATGGGTCGCGGCGGCTGAGGCCCGCCGCACCACCGCACGCCGCGCCTGGGCGCCATCCGGCTGCCCGGCGGCGCCACCGCACCCGACAGCCGAGACCCGACATGCCCGACAAAACCCCGCTCCAGGTTCAGGTGGAGCGCTTCATCTTCGACGAGGCCGCCCTGGTGGACCAGCGCCGCTGGTCCGACTGGCTGCACCTGTTCACCGAGGACATGGTGTACTGGGCGCCGTCCTGGGCGGACGAGGCCGAGCTGACCACCGACCCCGAGGCGGAGGTCTCCATCGTCTACATGAGCAGCCGCAAGGAGCTGGAGCACCGCATCTGGCGCTTTACCAGCGGCGAATCGCCGGCGTCCCATCCGCTGCCGCGCACCAACCACCTCGTCAGCAACGTGCGGATTCTGGAGGAGACGCCGGACACCGTCGTGGCGGCCTCCAACTGGCTGACGCAGTGCTACCGCAACAAGGAACAGTTTTTCTACGGCGGCTACTACGAGCACACCCTGCTGCGCGCCGGCGACGGCTTCCGGATCCGCGCCAAGAAAGTGGTCCTGCTGAACGACGTCGTGCTCGGCTACGTGGACGTCTACCACCTGTAGCCGGCGTCTCTGGCGGGTCGACGGCGCCTGGTGCCGCTGACCCGAGCCCAAGCCCCGCCCCTTGCTAGTGCCGGCTCACGGTCTCGCGCAGGCGCTGCAGGTCTTCCGGGGTGTCGACGCCGACCGGCGCGGGCGCGCAGGCCTCGGCCACGTGGATGGTGGCGCCGTTCCACAGCGCGCGCAGCTGTTCCAGCATTTCGGTGGTTTCGATGGCGGCCGGCGGCCAGTGCACGAAGGCCCGCAAAAAGCCCACGCGGTAGGCGTAGATGCCGATGTGGCGCTGCCAGCCGGGCTGGGCATCGGCCAGGTGCTCGGCTTCCGGCAGGCCGTCGCGCGGCTGCGGGATGAGCGCGCGGCTGAAATAGAGCGCGTAGCCCTCGCGGTCGCACACCACCTTGACCACGTGCGGGCTGGCGAGGTCCGACAGCGTCAGGATGCGCTGGCTGAGCGTCGCCATGTCGGCCGCCGGATGGGAGGCGAGATCGGCCGCCACCTGGCGGATCAGCGGCGGCGGCAGCAGCGGTTCGTCGCCTTGCACGTTGACCACCAGGGCATCGTCGGAGAGGCCGAGACGGCGGGCGGCTTCGGCGATTCGATCGGTGCCGCTGCGGTGTTCGGGGGAGGTCATCAACACTTCGGCGCCGAAGCCTTGGGCGGCGGTCTCGATGCGCGCGTCGTCGGTGGCGATCACCACCCGCGCCGCGCCGCTGGCGACAGCGCGTTCGTGCACCCATTGCAGGATGGGCTTGCCGCCGAGATCTGCCAGCGGCTTGCCGGGCAGGCGGCTCGCGCCGTAGCGGGCCGGGATGATGACGGTGTAGTCGGGGGCGGTCACAGCTCGACGTCGGCCGGAATCTGGCGCGCCTCGTCGATCAGCATCACCGGGATGTCGTCGACGATGGGGAAGGCCAGCCGGTCGAAGCGGCAGACGAGTTCCTGCGCCTTGGCGTCAAACGTGAGCGGGCCCTTGCACAGCGGGCACACCAGGATGTCGAGCAGTTTTCTGTCCATGCCCGAGTTTCTCCAGCAGGCGGGCGGCGAAGGCGTCGTCGAGCTGGACGTCGAAATCCAGCGCGTAGCAGCGTGAATGCGCGAACGGCCGGCATTTTACGGCATCCTTTCCGGTCATCACGACCGGCAGATCGTCGCCGAAATCGAGCATCTGCTCGCGCAGCAGGGCGTGGTCGGGGTGCGGGTGTTCGACCACCGTCATGCCGAGCTGGCGCAGTTGCTCGAAGAACCCTGCCGGCGCGGCGATGCCGGCGATGGCGTGCACGGTGCGCCCGGCGAGCGTGGCCGGCTCGAACAGCGCGCCGTTGGCCAGCCGCCGCAGGCGAAAGTTGACGAACCGCATGCTGGTCTCGCCCGGCTGACCCTGACCTTTGACGACCACGAAGTCGGCCTCGGCGAGGCGCCCGCGCGGCTCGCGCAGCGGGCCGGCCGGCAGCGGCAGGCCGTTGCCGAAACGCCGCTGGCCGTCCACCAGCACGATTTCGAGGTCCCGCCGCAGGCGGTAGTGCTGCAGGCCGTCGTCGCACACCAGCACGTCGGCGCCGTCGGCGATCGCCCGCCGCCCGGCACGCGCGCGCCGGGCATCCACGTACACCGGCGCGCCGGTGCTCTGGTGGATCAGCAGCGGTTCGTCGCCACAATCGGCGGCGGCCCGCGCGGCGTCCACGCGCAGCGGGCGTGCGCCCTTGCGCGCGCCGTAGCCACGGGTGAGCACGGCCGGGCGGTAACCGTTGGCCCTGAGCCACTCCACCAGCCAGATGGTGAACGGTGTCTTGCCGTTGCCGCCGACGCCGATGTTGCCGACCACGATCACCGGCACCGCCAGGCGCGCGCGCGGCAAGAGTCCGTATTTATATAGACGCCGGCGCAGCGCCACCACGGCGCCGAACAGCGCGGCCGGCAGCAGCAGCAGCGGAAACGGCGGCAGCCAGAACGCCCAGCGCCGTTGCCAGCTGTGTTCGAGCAGCCGCCTTGCGCCGGTGCTCATGCGGGCAGTTCACCCGCGTCGTAGCGCTCGAGCAGCGCGATGTCGAGCGGCAGCTTGTCGCCCAGCCAGGCGCACCGGACGGCGTGATCGCCGGCGTGGCCGAGGCCCGACTCGGGGTGGATCAGGATGTCGAGGCCGTGGCGGTTCAGCATCAGAAACGGCACCACCTGCCCGAACAGCTCCGGACCGAAGGCCACCTGGTACATCGGCTTGCTGTGCGGGCCGACTGGCTGCTCGCGCCAGCGGCCCATGCGCACCGCGAAGCGGCGCTCGAGCTCCTCGCGCAGCCAGGCCGCCGCCGGGCGCGTGTCGGCGTCGAAGTAGACATGCGCGTGGTATTCGGCCGACGTTTGCGGCGTCACCACGGAAAACGTTGGCATGGCCGGAATCTCCAGGCGGTTCACGGGGCACGGCAAGAGCGCCTGCCACTGGCGGCGATTATCGGGCAGCGCGCTACCATGCCCGCTGCGCTGCAAACAACCCGGAGGAGATTGTCATGGCCAAATACACCCCCACCGAAGCGAAACGATGGGCACGCCAGCACATGGTGGGCTCCACCAACGCGCCGACCACGCCGTTCAAGGCCGACTTCAGCCTGGACGAGGCGGCGCTGGCCTTCAACGTGGACCGCTACGCGGAGATTGGCCTCTACGGCCTGATGACCGGCGGCAACATGGCCGAGGGCTGGAACATGACCCCGGCCGAGTGGAACCGCTATACCGAGATCTGCGCCAGCGCCAACCGCGGGCGCATGATGCTGACCTCGGTGATCCTGGACCCGTCGCCGTTCACGGTGATCGAGAAGGCGAAGTTCCTCGACAAGCTCGGCTACGACCTCATCGAAGTGATCAATCCGGTCATCCAGCTGCGCTCGGACGCCGACCTGTACGGTTACTTCAAGTATCTGAACGATCACAGCCCGCTGGCCATCGTGCTCTACCAGACGCCGACCGCCGGCGTGGTGCTCAACCACGGCCTGATCAACCGCCTGGCCGACCTGCCGATGGTGGTCGGCATCAAGAACGGTGTCAGCAACCCGGCCGACAGCGTCGCCATGCGCAAGCTGTGCGGTGATCGCATCGTGGTCACCGAGCCGATGGAGTCGTTCTACCTGTGGGACCGCATCGTGCACGGCGCGCAGTGCATCTTCGGCACGCTCGAAGTGATCATGTACGGCCGCAAGCGCAACCGGTTCTTCGAGCTGGTGGAGCTGGCCAATGCCGGCAAGTTCGATGAAGCGCTGCCGATCTATCGCGAGCTCGACCCCATGCGCGACCTGCTGACCGAGGTGTTCATGACGCCGCTGGTCACGCGCAACACCTACGCGCTGGCGCCGATCAAGTACTGGATGGAACTGCTCGGCTTCAAGATGGGCGTGTGCCGGCCGCCGCTGGCGCCGCACTGCGACGACGCCATCAAGGAGCGCATCCGCGATGCGCTGCTGAGCGCCGGCGCCATCGTCGAGCAGGACCTGAAAGCCGCCTGAGCGCATTACCGGCGGATGGGGGCAGGCGCCCCATCCGCGATCTTCGGCGGACCCTCACCCAAACCCCCGCGGTGCACACGCTCGGGGGCGCTGGGCTGGCATCGCTTTTGCACTGACAATGTGCGCCCGCGCCGTCGGCGGGAAGAGTGTTTGCACGCGGTCAATCCGAGGTCGATCCCCATGCCGAGAGCCGGCACCAAAGCGCCCCCTGTCCGTCGTTTCCGCAAGCTGCTGGTCGCCAATCGCGGCGAGATCGCCATCCGCGTGTTCCGCGCCTGCACCGAGCTTGGCATCCGCACGGTGGCGATCTACTCCGAGCAGGACCGGCTGCATCTGCACCGTTACAAGGCGGACGAGGCCTACCTGGTCGGTGTCGGCAAGGAGCCGGTGCGGGCCTACCTCGACTACGACGAGATCATCGAGCTGGCGCGCGACCGAGAGGTCGACGCCATCCACCCCGGCTACGGTTTTCTGTCCGAGAACGCCGGTTTCGCGCGCGCCTGCGAGGCGGCCGGCATCACCTTCATCGGCCCGAAGCCGGACGTCATCGAGGCGATGGGCGACAAGGTCTACGCGCGCGACGTCGCCATCCGCGCCGGCGTGCCGGTCATCCCCGGCACCGACGGCGCCATCGAGACGCTGGACGAGGCCATGGCCTTCGCCGCCGGTTGCGGCTATCCGCTGATCGTCAAGGCCGCCATGGGCGGCGGCGGGCGCGGCATGAGCATCGTGCGCGACGAGGCGGCACTGCGCGACGCGCTGGCCCGCTCGCAGGCCGAGGCGGCGGCCGCCTTTGGCAGCGCCAAGGTGTTCATCGAGCGGTACCTGGAAGGCCCCAAGCACATCGAGGTGCAGATTCTGGGCGACCGCCACGGCAACCGTGTGCACCTGTTCGAGCGCGACTGCTCGGTGCAGCGCCGCCACCAGAAGGTGGTGGAGATCGCCCCCGCGCTGACGCTGACCGAAGCCCAGCGGCAGATGCTGTGCGCCGACGCGCTCAAGATCTGCGCCGCGGTCGACTACAGCAACGCCGGAACGGTGGAGTTCCTGCTCGACCGCGAGGGCCGGCACTACTTCATCGAGGTCAACCCGCGCATCCAGGTCGAGCACACCATCACGGAGCTGATCACGGGCCGCGACCTGGTGCAGGCGCAGATTCGCGTGGCCGAGGGGCACCGGCTGGACTCGGACGCCATCCGCATCCCGAACCAGGGCGCCATCGAGCGCCACGGCTGCGCCATTCAGGTGCGCATCACCACCGAGGATCCGGCCAACCACTTCGCGCCGGACACCGGTCAGATCACGGCGTTTCGCGCCGGCGAGGGCTTCGGCATTCGTCTCGACGCCGGCTCGGGCTTCGAGGGGGCGGTGGTGTCGCCCCATTACGACTCGCTGCTGATCAAGGTGTCGGCGTTCGCGCTCGACTTCGACCAGGCCGCCGCCAAGGCGCTGCGGGCGCTGCGCGAGTTCCGCATCCGCGGCGTCAAGACCAACATCCCGTTCCTCGAGAACGTGCTGCAGCACGAGACGTTCCTGTCGGGCGCGTGCGACACCACGTTCATCGAAAACCACCCGGAACTGTTCCGTTTCCGCCCGCGGCAGGATCGCGCCAACAAGCTGCTGACCTACCTCGGCGAAGTGGTCGTCAATGGCGTGCCGGAGGTGGACCGCGCGCTGATCCCGAAGGTCCTGCATCCGGCGCCGCTGCCCGCGGTGACGCACGCCTCGGCGCCGACCTCGCGCGCCTATGAGATGTTCGAGCGACAGGGCGCGGCGGGCCTCGCGCGCTGGGTGCTGCAACAGCGCGGGGTGCTGCTGACCGACACCACGTTTCGGGACGCGCACCAGTCGCTGCTCGCCACGCGCGTGCGCACGCACGACCTCGAGCGCGTGGCGCACGCCACCGCGCACCTGACGGCCGGGTTCTTCTCGCACGAGATGTGGGGTGGAGCGACCTTCGACGTCGCCTATCGCTTCCTGCATGAGGACCCGTGGCAGCGGCTCCGCGTGCTGCGCCAGCGCATGCCGGGCACGCTGCTGCAGATGCTGCTGCGCGCCGGCAACGCCGTCGGCTACGCCAACTACCCGGACAACGTGGTCGCGCGCTTCATCGAACTTGCCGCCGGCAATGGCATCGACGTGTTCCGCATCTTCGACTGCCTGAACCAGGTCGAGAACCTGCGCCCGAGCATCGACAAGGTGGTCGCCTGTGGCAAGGTCGCCGAGGGCACGGTGTGCTACAGCGGCGACATCACCGACGGCAAGCGCGCCAAGTTCACGCTGCCGTACTACGTGGACCGGGCGCGGCAGATCGAGGCCGCCGGCGCGCACATCCTGGCCATCAAGGACATGGCGGGACTGCTCAAGCCCGACGCCGCGCGCCTGCTGGTGAGTGAACTCAAAAACGCCCTGACCATCCCGGTGCACCTGCACACGCACGACACCGCCGGCAACGCCGTGGCCACGCTGCTGGCGGCCGCGGACGCCGGCGTGGACATCGTCGACGGCGCCCTGTCGTCGATGTCCGGCACGACCTCGCAGCCGTCACTGAACGCGCTGGTGTATGCGCTCGCCAGCGGCGAGCGCGCGACCGGCATCGACCCGCACGGCCTGCAGGCGCTGGCCGATTACTGGGAGGTCGCGCGAGAGGCCTACGCGCCGTTCGAGTGTGGCCTGAAGGCCGGTTCGGCCGACGTCTACGAGCACGAAATGCCCGGCGGGCAGTACTCGAACTTCCGCGCCCAGGCCGTGTCGATGGGCCTTGGCGAGCGCTGGGCCGAGGTCAAGCGGGCCTATCGCACCGTGAACGACATGCTGGGCGACATCGTCAAGGTGACGCCCTCGTCCAAGGCCGTGGGCGACATGGCGCTGTTCATGGTGCAGAACGAGCTGACGCCGCAGGACGTGATCGACCGCGCGGGTGAACTGGCGTTTCCGGACGCCTTCGTCGATCTGCTCGCCGGGCGCATGGGTCAGCCCGACGGCGGTTTTCCGAAGGCGCTGCAAAAGGCCGTGCTCAAGGGCGACAAACCGCTCGGCAAGCGCCCGGGCGAACTGCTGGAACCCTACGATTTCGATGCCGCGCGCAAGGCCACCGGGGCGCGCAAGCTGAGCGAAGAGGACCTGGTCGCGCAGGCCATGTTCCCGGCGGTGTTTCGCGACTACGCGCGCTTCATCGACGTCTGCGGCGATGTGTCGGTCATCGGCACGCCGATCTTCTTCTATGGCCTCAAGCCCGGCGAGGAGGGCGTGGTCACCATCGAGGAGGGCAAGACCCTCATCGTCAAGCTGCTGGCGATCGGCGAGCTGGAACCGGACGGCAGCCGGCAGGTGTTCTTCGAACTCAACGGCCGCCGCCGCGACGTGGTCATCCAGGACCGCTCGGCCGCCGGCAAGACCCAGCAGCGCGAGCGCGCCGACCCGGACAACGCCAACCACATCGCCGCGCCCATGGCCGGCAAGGTGGCCGCCGTGCACGCGAAGACCGGGGAAACCGTGGCGGCCGGCGCCCGGCTGCTGACCACCGAGGCCATGAAGATGGTGAACCTGGTGGCCGCCCCGCACGCCGGCACGGTCAAGCGCTTGCTGGTGCAGCCGGGCGACACGGTCCGCGCCGGCGACCTGCTGTGCGAGTTGGCATGATGATCCCGCCGCGATCGCCAGCCGGCGGCACCTCGCGTCATGACCCGTGGGCTCGCACCCCGGACCGTCAAATTCCGCGTCACGCGCGCTGACTGAACCGGCAACGTCCTGGGCGCACGCGCCAGGGGTGCGTCGCACGCGGGGCTACCGTCGGCGCAAAACCTTCTCGCGTGGTCACGGGCGTGTCATTGGCCACAGGTACAGTCTATCGGCCTGTACTGTGCGGCTAGACTTGGGTCACCCAAGCCTTACTAGGCCGATGCGTCGCCCGGACCATCCACCCGGCTTGTGTATAGTGCCGCAGCCAGCCAGTCGGCGATTTGATTGAATGTCAGCCGGCCCTTTGCTACCTGCGCAAGGTTGAGCATTTCGTTCAGGACAAGTCGGTGCTTCGAGTTTTCGGCCATCACATTCCGCGCAGCCTGCTGTTGCTGCTGGTACTCGAAACGTTGACCCTGGTCGGCAGTTTCGTGTTCGCGCACGCCTGGTTCGCCGGTTACGACGGCTTGGCAAACGCGTTCAGCGAAAACGCCTGGCTGCCGATCGCTGTCCTGCTTGGCACCATGCAAATCGCGGGTTTGCACGACGACCACGCGCTCGAGGGCATGCTCGGGATGGTCTTGCGCCTGGCACTCGCGTTCGGCGTAGGTGTCGTGGCGCTCGCTCTGCTGGCCGCCGGTGGCGTTTCGCCGCGTGCGGACGGCCCTTGGCTGCTGACCGGTGTTGCACTTGCCCTGTCGCTCATCATGGTCGAGCGGCTGTGCCTGTTCCGCTGGATGTTGGCCGAGCGCTTCCGCCGCCGGGTGCTGGTGCTGGGCAGCGGTCCACGTGCCCGCGAAATCGAGCAGCTGATCCACCGCTCCGGCAGCGGCAAGCGTTTTCATCTGGTCGGCTATCTGGCCGATTCGGCGCAGCCGGGCACCGACACGTCGACGATCAGCCCGATCTGGTCGATGCCTGGTGAGGACGAACTGCTCGACTTCGCCAGGCGGCAGCGGGTTCAGGAAATCGTGGTCGCGGTGCGCGACCGCCGCGGCAAGTTGCCGATAGAGCAGCTGTTGGAGTGCAAGTTGAACGGCATTCGCGTCTGCGACATGTCGACGTTCATGGAGCGCGAGGGTGGGCAGATTCGGCTGGAATCGCTCAATGCCAGTTGGCTGGTGTTCCACGACGGTTTCCTGCGCAGCGGGTTCGGCAGCTTCCTGAAACGAGGGGTGGATATCGCCGCCAGCCTGCTGCTGCTGATACCCGGCCTGCCGCTGATGGCGCTGGCTGCGTTCGCGATAACGCTCGAAGACGGTGGGCCGATTTTCTATCGGCAGACCCGCGTGGGACAGAACGGCCGGGTCTTTCGACTGACCAAGCTGCGCAGCATGCGTGTCGATGCCGAGGCCGGCGGCGCACGCTGGGCCGCCAAGGACGATCGGCGGGTGACGCAGGTCGGCAAGGTGCTTCGCAAGACACGCATCGACGAACTGCCGCAGGTCGTCAGTGTGTTGCTGGGTCACATGAGCTTCGTTGGGCCGCGTCCCGAGCGGCCTGAATTTGTCGCGCAGTTGACGCGCCAAATACCCTATTTTTCGGCGCGGCACAGCGTGAAACCCGGTATCACGGGTTGGGCGCAGGTTCGTTTTCCGTACGGGGCCTCGGTACACGATAGCCGTTGCAAGCTGGAGTACGATCTTTACTACATAAAGAACTGTTCGATTTTTCTGGATGTGCTCATCTTGTTGCACACGGTTCGCGTCGTTCTGTTTGCTCGCGGCGCGCGCTGACGGCGGGCAGCCACAGGTTGCGCGCGGGGTGAGGCAGGGTGGTCGCCCGGCCCTTGGTGCGGTTTAACAGGGCATGACGGTCGAGTCGCTCAGCTACGGTTTGGCGGCGGTCGCGGGACTGTTTGCCGCGGCTTTTGCGCTGCGTGGCCGTGTTCCCCTGAAGGCTGGGATCACGCTGGCCTGCGTGTTGTCAGTGGTTTGGGCGGGGCTTCTTGCAGCCTTGCCGCTGTGGCCGGAGCTGCAACGCACGGTCTGGCCGTACGTGGCTGAGCTGGCGCGGGTGATCGCCTGGCAGGCCGTGTTGATTGCCCTGATCTGGCGGGATGTCGTCCACGAAAAGAGCTCCCGCTGGGGCATCGCGGCGTTGCTTGGCGTCGGTGGGCTTCTGTGGCTGCTCGCCACCGTGTCCATCGCGGCACCCACGGCAGGTCCATTCGGGCCCTTGCTTGCGTTCCTGGTCGTTGCCGTGTTCGGGCTGGTGGTTCTGGAGCACAGCTATCGGCACGCTGGCAACGATGAGCGCTGGCGGTTCAAGTTCGCCTGGCTCGGCTTGGGGACGGTGTTCGGGTTCGACCTGTTTCTGTATTCGGAAGCAGCCTTGTTCGGCAGTCTCAATCCAAACGTCTGGGCGGCGCGCGGCATGGTGAGCGCCGTCGCCAGCGGCTTCATTGCTGCCAGTCTGGCGCGGGTCGGCAGGCACTTCGAAACCGTCAACCTGTCGCGGCGCTTCCTGTTTCAGTCGACCGCTTTGTTGGGTGCGGGCGGCTACCTGCTGTTCATCTCGGCCGCGGGGTACTACATCCAGCATTTTGGTGGCAACTGGGCGGGTGCGCTCGGCGCGGCCTTTGTTGCCTGTGCGCTGCTGTTTCTCGGCGGTGTGCTGATTTCTGGCCAGTTCCGGGCGCGGCTGAACGTGCTGCTGGCCAAGCATTTTTTTCGCTACAAGTACGACTATCGTGAGGCGTGGCAACACTTCAATGCCGTGCTTGCCGATAACACCACGGCAAGCACGGCGCCACGTGAGCGGGCCATCCGCGCGTTGGCGGATCTGGTTGACAGTCCGGCCGGGCTGGTGTGGAGCGCCGGTACCCACGGTGTCTATCACCTGGCGGCGACGTGGAACGTCGGCAGTCTGGGTCTGTTGCCGGTGTCGGCCGGGCATCCCATGGTGCGACTGCTGGGCGAGCGGGAGTGGATCATCGACGTCGATGAAGTGCAGTCCACGCCGGCGCGTTACGACGGACTCGAATGGCCGACCTGGTGGGAGCAGATCAAGCGACCGTGGTTGGTGCTGCCGCTTGCCGAACGGGACGGCCTGCGGGGGTTCGTGGTATTGGCCCAGCCGCGTTCGCCGCGCGATCTCAATTGGGAGGACCGCGACCTGCTGCGCACGGCGTCGCGCCAGGTGGCCGGCTACGTCGCACTCGCCGACGCTTCGGAGGCGCTGGTAAGCAGCCGCCAGTTCGATGCCTTCAACCGCCTGTCGGCCTATCTGGTGCATGACCTCAAGAACGTGTCGGCGCAGCTGGGTCTGGTGACCTCGAATGCGGCCCGGCACAGGACCAATCCAGCGTTCATCGACGACGCGCTGCAGACCGTGGACAACGCCAAGCAGCGGATGGACCGGTTGCTGGACCAGCTCAGGCGCGCCGAGCCGGTTCCGGAGCAGCCGGTGCAGCCATGCGATCTCGCACAGGTTTTGCGAGCGGCGGCTGCCAGCTGCGCCGACCGGGCGCCCGTGCCGATGCTCGACCTGAAGCCAGGTGACTATCTGATCAGTGCGAATCCTGGACGCCTGTCCATGGCGATCATCAACCTGGTACACAATGCCCAGGAAGCCAGTCACCGGGGCGGCGTGGTGCGCGCGTCGCTGGCCAGCGACGGCCGGTACGCCCACCTCACCGTGGGCGATCAGGGTTGCGGCATGGACGATACCTTTCTGCGCGAGCGGTTGTTTCGCCCGTTCGCGACGACCAAGGGCAATGCCGGCATGGGCATCGGAATGCACGAGACGCGCGATTACGTCGAAAGTTTGGGCGGGATGCTGGAAGTGGTCAGCGAACCGGGCGTCGGCACACAGGTAACGGTGACTTTGCCGCTCATGGTCGATCCCGGTGTCGCGGCTGACGGCCTGCCGGGGCAGGTATCTCATGTCGCAAACGGCTAAGCGCCTGCTGATCGTGGACGACGACAGCGGGCTGCAAAGTCAGCTGCGCTGGTGTTTTGCCGACTATGAGGTCGAGGTGGCGGGTGATCGCCCGTCGGCGCTGGCAGCCCTGCGCGCCGGTGACATTGGCGTCGTGACGCTCGATCTTGGGTTGCCGCCTGATCCGACCAACGCTTCGGAAGGCCTGCGGGCGCTGACCGAGATCCTGGCGTTTCGTCCGACCACCAAGGTGGTGGTGGTTACCGGCAGCGACGATCGCTCCCACGCGCTGCAAGCGGTGGCCGCCGGCGCTTACGATTTCTATCAAAAACCGATCGACGCCGACGTGCTGCGCCTGATTGTCGACCGCGCGCAGGTTCTGTACACGCTCGAAGAGGAACATCGGCGCCTGCAGCGCCAGATCAATTCGCCGCTGGACGGGGTGATCGCCGGCTCTGCACAGATGGCCGCCACCTGCCGACTGGTCGAGAAGGTGGCGCCCACCGAAGCCACAGTCCTGTTGCTCGGAGAAAGTGGCACTGGCAAGGAATTGCTGGCCCGGGCGGTGCACCAACTCAGCCCACGCGCGGGTAGGCGCTTCGAGGCCATCAATTGCGCGGCGATCCCGGACAGCCTGTTGGAGAGCGAGCTGTTCGGGTACGAAAAAGGCGCCTTCACCGGCGCCGTCAAGCAGACCATCGGCCGGATCGAATACGCCCATGGCGGCACATTGTTTCTGGACGAAATCGGCGATATGCCACTGCACTTGCAGGGCAAGCTGTTGCGTTTCCTGCAGGAGCGGGTCATCGAGCGGCTGGGCGGGCGCGCCGCGATTCCGGTCGACGTGCGCGTGGTCTGTGCGACGCACCGCAACCTTGCCGACATGATCGCGCGCGGCGAGTTCCGCGAGGATCTTTACTACCGTCTGAGCGAGGTGGTGTGCGAAATACCGCCGCTGCGCGACCGCACGGGCGACGCGGTACTGCTGGCGCATGCCTTCCTGCAGCGGTTTTGTGCCAGCAACCAAAAGCAACTCGCCTTCAGCCCGGATGCGCTCGATGCCATTGCCCAGGCGCCCTGGCCTGGCAACGTGCGGGAACTCGAGAACGTGATCAAGCGCGCCGGAATTCTCGCCGACGGCAAACGCGTGACGGCGGCCGACCTCGGGCTGACCGCCGCGGCAGAAGAAAACCTGTCGCTGCGCGAGGCGCGTGACGAAGCGGAGCTTCGAGTCGTGACCCAGGCTCTCGCACGCGCCGACGGCAATATCGGCAAGGTGGCCGAGTTGCTCGGCGTGACCCGGCCGACCCTTTATGCGCTGTTGAACAAGTTCAAGCTGCGTTGATGGCCCCGCGCCGCCCGGCGGCGTTTTCCTCGAAAAGGATGGTTTCCATGTCTGTTGCCCGTTTTGTTGGACCGGTGCGGTGCGCTGCGGTCAGCGCGCTGATGAGCCTTCTGTTGGTCACCGGTTGCGGCCGCTTCGGCGATAGCGCGGCCGATCACCTCGCCCGTGCCGCTGAATTGCGCGCCAAGGGAGATGCCCAGGGGAGCCTGATCGAGCTCAAGAACGCCCTGCAGAAGGAGCCCGACAACGCCCAGGCGCGGCTGCTGGCGGGAGAGGCCTACCTGCAGCAAGGTGACATGGTCAGCGCGCAGAAGGAGCTCAACCACGCGCTGAACGCCGGCTTGGTGGAGGCGACGCTGCCGCTTGTGCGCAGTTACGTGGCCACGCAAAGCTGGGACCCGCTGTCGGACATCAAGGCCGACGAGTCCCTGCCGGCGCCGGTGCGCGCCGAAGTGCTCGCGCTGAAGGTCCGGGGCGCCTTGGCGGGTGGCGACCAGGACGGCGCGCACGCGCTGCTGCAACAGGCGCAGGCCTTGGATGCGGAATCGGCCCCGGTGCTGTTCAGCGCGGCGGTGCTGGCGCTCGGTGACCAAAACCGGGAGCTGGCCGAACGGCAGATCGCCGCCGCGCTGAAGGCCGACGCCGATTACGCCGATGCACTGTCCCTGCGGGCTGATCTCGCAGCCCAGAACGGGCAGATGGCGGAAGCGGAAGCGGACTACAGCCGGGTCATTGAACTGCGTCCCACGGCGTCGGCGTCCGAATTGCTCAAGCGCGGCATGGTGCGCCTGTCGCTCAAGAAGCTGGAAGACGCCCGCAAGGACGCAGACGCGCTGAAGAACTGGGCGCCGAATCATCCGGGTGTTTCCTACCTCGATGGCCTGCTCGAGCTGTCGGCGGGTGACTATGTGGCAGCCCAGACGGCGTTCGAGCTGTCCCTGTCCAAGGCCCCCGACTACCTGCCGGTTGTTTTTTATCTGGGCGCGGTGCACGCGGCCCAGGATCATCAGGAGCAGGCTGATTACTACCTTGGTAATTACCTGAAAAGTGTGCCCGGGTCGGCGGCCGCGGCGCGGCTGGCGGCTGGCGTCAAAGTACGGCGGAACGACACCGAGGGCGCTACGGCTATCCTGGAGCGGGCGGCCGCAGCCAATCCCAAGGACGCCGGGTTGCACGATCTGCTGGGGCGTCTGTATGCCTCCCGTGGCGACCCGAAGGGCATCGAGATGCTCAAGGAAGCCGTGGCGCTGCAACCCGATTCCGCGGAACTGCGCGAGCGGCTTGGCATTGCCATGCTGCTCGGTGGTCAGCAGGAACAGGCACAGGCGGAAATCGACGCGGCCGAACGGCTTGACCCCAACTCGCGCCAGGGCAAGTACATGCTCGTCATCACTGCCATGCGTGAACGTGACTTCACGCGTGCTCTGGCGCAGGCAGAAGCCTTGCACGCGTCCGATCCGGACGATGTAACAGTGTGGAACCTGCTGGGCGGCGTTCACTTGGCGATGAACGCTCCCCAGAAGGCCATGGATGCCTTCGAGCAGGCGCTGCGCATCAAGCCCGATTCGGTGGCCGCAACCAACAATCTCGGCCAATTGAAGGCTGGCAGCGGCGACATCGATGGCGCTGCGGGGGTGTACCGGGCGGGCCTCGAACATACGCCGGGCAATGCCGCCATCAGCCAGCGCCTGGCCGGCCTGTTGTTGTCACAAAAAAAACCTGATGAGGCGCTTGAAGTTCTCGGCGCCGCCGTCAAGGCCAATCCGGCCAACACGTCGCTGCGCGTTGTTTTGGCCCGCGTGCAGTTTGGTCTGGGCAAGTTCGATGACGCCGCCGCGACCCTGAAAGGGGGCGGTGACGAGAGTGCACAATTGCAGATCGCAGCGGGCGACATGGCGCTTGCCAGGAAGGATTTCGCCACCGCCCGCGTGCACTTGGAGGCGGCGGCCAAGCTCGACGACCGATCGGCGACACCGTTGTTCATGTTGGGGCAGGTCGAACGGCAGGATGGCAAACCCGATGTGGCCGAGAGGCGCTACCGCGACGCGCTCAAGCGGGAGCCGACCAATCAGGCGACGCGCATGGCGCTGGTCAGCCTTCTGCTTGCGCAACGCGACGTCCGCGGCGCGCTTGCGGTGGTTGAAGACGTGGAGCGTGAAGGGGTGAAGGCAGGTTATCTGCAAGTCCTTCGCGGGGATATCGCTGCCGTGCAGAACAACCGCGAAGCGGCGCTGGATGCCTACGGCAAGGCGCTGGCGATGGAGGACAGTCGAGCTCACCGAATGGTGTTGGCCCGTACGCAGGTGGCCTACGGCAAGCTGAAAGAGGGCGTGGCGACCCTGGAGGGCTGGCTCGCGAAAAACCCCACGGACGCGGCTACCCGCCATGCGCAGCTCAACTGGCAGGTGATGGCCGGCAACACCGACGCCGCAGTCGGCGGCTACGAGGCGCTCCTGAAGGCCAACGACAAGGACGTCCTGGCCCTCAACAATCTGGCGATGCTGCTGCGCGACAAGGATCAGACGCGGGCACTCGAACTGGCGCGCAAGGCCGACGAACTGGCGCCGAAATCACCGGCTGTCATGGATACCCTCGCGCTGCTGTTGATGGACAGCGGCGAGCTGCCTCGGGCCCGAAAACTGCTCGAGGACGCCGTCGAGGCTGCGCCCAAGGCCACCGTGCTGCGGCTGCACCTGGCCCAGGTGCAGGCCAAATCCGGCGATGACGCGGCGGCCCGATCGAGCCTGGAAAAGCTCCTTGACACCGACGCCCAGTTTCCTGAGCGGGCCGCGGCGGAAGCATTGCTTGCGTCGCTCAAGTAAGGCTGGGCGCCCAGCTCCGCACCCCGGGGCGCAGCTGCGGGGCCGGGGTCAGTCAACGATGCCGACTCTCCAGGCGTCCTCGGCGCTCATGCCCAGCGCCTGCCACCAGTCTGGTCGTGCGGCGACGATGATCTCGATGCACATGCCCATCAACGGCGAGCTGTCGAGGTAGTAGTAGCGCAGGGCGTCGCCCAGGGCGCCCTCCAATCGCACTTCCAGACCGGCTTCGGCGAGCTCGCCGCGCACGGCGGCAAAGCCGGCCGGGTCGAGGATGGTCGGGAAGTAGTGCTGCGGGCCCTCGCCATGGGCGGCGAGGAAGCGCTGGTACATGCCGTCGCCGCCGAGCGGCTGCATCAGTTCACAGGCAAATTCGTCGACGCGGCCGAATGCCGTCAGGGCGTGATGCTTGACCGCTTGGCCGTCTATCCAGACGTCCAGGCCCTGATCGGTGTTCAGCTCCATGCGCAGAAAGCCGTCGATGCCCAGCAGGCGCTGGAAGTTGCCTGTCGCCCGCTCCCGGTCGCGCACCACAATGCCGATGTGAAACAGCTTTTGGCTGGGCAGCAGGGCGGCGTGCGAGAAGTTTTTCTGGCCGAGCACCGGCGGTGGCGCGGACTCGGCCAGCACGGCGAGGCCGCAAAAGTCGGCACGCTCGCCCACGGCGATTCGTCCACCGCTGATCGCAAGGGGAACATCAAGGGCGGCAGCCTGCTCGATCAGGGCGGCCACGCCATCGGCGCCCGGCGGTACGAACACCGCATGGCTCATGCCTTCGCCGCGGCGGTCGCTGAATTCGCCGACCGTGTCGCCGCCGCCGCTGCCTTCGACCAGTTCGATGCGCAGCACGCCACTGCTGCCCAACGCGGCCGGCCGGCCGTCGATCCGGCACAGGTCGAAGCGACGGATGCCGAACACCCGTGCGTAGGCCGCCATCGCTGCATCGAGGTCACGAACCACGACGCCGAACCGGTCGAAGCGGCCAAGTGGAAGGCTCATGCGCTGGGCTCCGAGGATGCGTGGCGCATGGCATGTTCCGCCGCCAACGCGCCGAAGGTAATGGCCGGACCGAGCGTGGCACCCCCGGCCCAGTAGGCGGGCCCGGTGGGGGACGCGACACAGTTGCCGGCGCCGTACAGGCCGGCAATCGGCCGGTTGCGCACGTCGAGCACCCGCGCGTCGCGATCGATGCAGGGCCCGCCCTTGGTGTCGAGCGTGCCGGCCACCAGCAGGATGGCGTGATAGGGGCCGTGGTCGGCCAGCGGGTGCAGCGTGGGGTTCGGGTGGGGATTGTTCAGGACCGGCTGCGGGCCGAACTGGTGAAAGAACGGCTCGATGGGGGTCTCGCCGCGCTGAAAGTCCGCATCCTTGCCACGCTGGGCCAGGTCGTTGAAGCGCGCCACACTGGCCTTGAGCTGTAGCGCGAAGTCGTCCGCGAGGAGCGTGCCGCCGGTGTGCCCGGCGATCGATCGCACATGGGCGGTGAGTTTGGCGGCCAGGGCGTCGAGCGTGTCGGCACTGTGGACATGCGGCGGCCGTGGCCCGGCGGGCGGAATTGGCGCGTAGCCAGCGAATTCGCGGGCGCTGCGGGCGTCATACACCATCACCGACAGCAAATTCGGGTATTCGGCGCGCACCGGATCCCAGGCGAAGTGCGCCTGCGTGCGTTCGTTGTAGACGAATTTTTCGTTCAGGAAGCGCCGCCCGAAACGGTTGACCTGCAACATCGAGTCACCGGGCGTGCACCAGATGCCGGTCGGCACGCTGGGGTTGTCGAGGGCCTGATCAAGCGGAATCTGGCACCACCACGCGTTGCTCATGTTGCCCAGGCGTGCGCCGATCTCGCCGGCCAGGGTGACGAAGTCGCCCTCCGAGGTCGGCTGTGCGCAGCCCCCGAACACGGGGCCTTTCAGGAAATCGCGCCGCATTTGCGGGTTGTGGGTGAAGCCACCGGTGGCAAAGATCACGCCGCGCCGGGCACGGATGTTCGCGTGCCGGCCATCGCCGTCGGTGACGGTCAGACCGACGACACGGCCGGCGTCGACGATCATCCGCTGTGCCCGCAGGCCGGTGCGAATGGGTATGCCGGCGGCATCCAGCGCCGCGCGGAACTGCCGTATCAGCTCGGCGCCGTTGCCGACCTTCCCGTCCGATGTGATCGGCACCAGCGCGCGACCGGCGGGCACCTTGTTTTCCGGCAGATGAGCGAAGTAGTCCGGCATTCGCGTGCCGGGGGCGAATTCGTTGCCAAGCCGCAGCACGCCCGCTTCCTGCCAGCCGTCCAGCACCCGCGCCGCGTGGTCGTAGTAGGCGCCGATCAGCTCGAGGCCATCCGCTGGTGCGCCGTAGGTGGAATGGCTGGCGTCGTAGGACTCGGGATAGGACAAACGCGCCATGTACCGCAGCGCGTCCTCGCGCCGGTCGTCGATGCCCGCCGCGCGCAGAAAGCGGTTGTTCGGCACCCAGATGCCGCCGACGGACTTCATGCTGGTGCCGCCGGCGAACGGCGCTTTCTCGATGACCAGCACGCGGGCGCCCAGGCGCTGGGCGGTGAGCGCGGCGCTGAACCCGGCGGCGCCAGCGCCAACCACCAGCACATCCACAGTCTGCTGCCAGTCGGTGGCGGCGGCCGGGCCGGTCGCGTGGGCCACGCCGAGCCCGCTGCCGGCGGCCAGTGCCGCTCCGCCCTGCAGGAAGCGTCGGCGGCTGATCGTTGAACGGCGATCGCTCATCATCCCTCCTCGTCAGTAGCGCGACGCAAGCCCGATGCGGCAACGGTGCAGCCGCGCAATGCCCGTTGGAGCAAGCGACAGTGCCGGCGGGCGCGCACGCAACCGCCGTCGGACGCACGCTCCGTCGCTTCGGGGCGATTCAGCCGGGCGGCGCGATGGCCCGCAGCGGCTGCATGTCGAGCGGTTTCGCGCTCGACAGCGCGCGCAGCCAGGCGAGCAGGTTCCCGGTTTCCGGTGCGCCGACGCCGCCGGCCTCGGCAAGACCACGAAACTTACTCTCCAGCTCAGCCTCGCTGAGCGGGTTTTCGGGGTCGCCCTTGGGCCGGTCCTGGCTTGCTTCGAGGGTGCGCCCATCCGTCAGGGTGACGCGCACGGCCGCCGACCAGCAGGCGGGGTAGGCGGCTTCGCGCGCGGGATCGACGGCGACCGCAATGCGCGGCAGCAGTGCCCGCAGAACGCGATCGTTCAGCGCCGCATCGGCGAACTCCGCGAGCCCGACGCGGCCGCGCAGCAAGGCCGACGCGACGCAGTACTGCAAGCTGAACTTGGCGTCCGGCGCGGTGCGCGGGTCGGGTTTGTCGCACAGCGTCAGGGCCGCCTTGTAGCTGCTGACCGTCGCGTTCGCGATCGGCAGATCCGCCGGCAGCTGCGCCCGCAGGGCAAGCGCGGCGTCTATGGGGGCGTGGGTGTGCCGGCACGCGGCGTGCGGCTTGATGGATATGCCGTGCACGCGCAGTGGTTCGTCCGCCGTCCCGAGCCGCTCCACCACCCGCAGTGGCGTGCCCTGGGGCGCGAGCCCGGCAAAGAAGCCGCGATCGCCCTCCAGGATTTTGCGCGCGCCGGACAGTCCCAACCGGGACAGCATGGCGGCGAGCACGCCGTTGGCGGCGGCGCGGCCGGGATGCAGCGGCTTGGTCAGCGCGCCTTCCTCGTTGAATTGCCACAAGCCGAAGGCCTGCGTGCCGGCATTGCCAAGCGCCCACACCAAGCGGTCGCGGTCGAGGTCGAGCAGCCAGCCGGCCGCCGCCGCGGCGCCGAACACGCCAGCCGTGGAGGTGTTGTGAAAGTGGTGGTAGTGCTCGGCGCCGAGCGCCGCGCCCACCCGCACCATGATTTCGTAGCCGGCAACCACCGCCGCCAGCAGGTCGAGCCCGCTGGCGCCGATCCGCTCGGCGACCGCGAGCGCTGCCGGCACCACCACGGCGCCGGGGTGCGTCACCGATGCGCGCTCGACATCGTCCATTTCGACGATATGTGACAGCGCGCCGTTGACCTGGGCTGCGACCTCGACCGAGCGCCCCTCGCGCAGACCGAGAATCGTGGCCTGGCCGGCCGGCTGCAGGCGTGCGTATTCGAGAAAGATGTGCCCGGTTGGCGTGCCGGCGCCCGCCAGCGCCGATCCCAGCCAGTCGAGCACCAGCAGCCGGGCGGCTTCGATATCCGCGGCCGTGAAGCCGGTTTGCCGCCGGCCGACCTGCCAGTCCGCGAGGCGCTCGGTGAGGCTCGCCTCAAGCACGGTTCTTCAGCGCCTCGCCGGAGTATTCGACGGCGTGCGTGCCGGCGTCCCACAGGCCGCGTGCGGCCGGGTTCTCGAGTTCTTCCTTGACGTGGCCGACCAGGCCCGCAGCGCGGGTGATGACCGCGAAGCCCCGCATGACCTCGACCGGGATGCCGATTTCCGACAGCGCGGCCGCGATGGCGCCGGTGGCGTTGATGGTGATGTGGCGTTCGTAGACGCGGTCCACGGCCTCGCCGAGCGCCAGCAGGGCGGCGATGTGTTTGCCGGGCACGCCGGCGTCACGCGCGATGGCGAGAATCTTCGGTGTGCGCGGGTCGTCCGGCCGGTGCAGGTTGTGGCCAAAGCCGGGCAGGGCGGTCTTGCTGCTGCGGTGGCGGCGGGCAATGCGCTCGGCGGCGGCCGGCACGCCATCCTCAGCCGCCATCATCTCGGCGATCAGTTCGGCGGCGCCTTGCATGGTGCCGAGAAACTGTCCGCCGACGCCGAGCAGCCCGGCCGCGACCGCGCCCTGCAGCGACTCCGGCGCGCTCATGAGCGTGAGGCGGGTGGCAATGGCGGACGGGGTGATGCCGTGTTCCATCAACGTGACCAACACGGCGTCGACGATCTTCACCTCGGCCGGCTGCGGCATGCGACCCATGATCTGGAAGAACATCATCTGCGTGAAGGTGACCTCGCCGATGAGTTCGTCGACCAGGCTCTTGTCGCGCACGAAGATGGCGTCGCTGGTATAGGTGCAGATGGCGGTGGTGGGCTTGCGTTGTTCGGCCATGGCGTCGAGCTTCTCCCCGGGGTTAACGTGAGTTCAGGATCATGACAGCTTCGGGCAGCACGGAAAAGCGCGCTGCCCGGCCATGCGCGGGGCATCGACCGCGCGCCGGCTTTACACGAACGCGCCGCTTCCACTACGCTTGAAGCCGTTTTTGTGCGCTGCACAATATCGACCGGATCCCCACCAGGAGATAGCACTGATGCCCGAGCCGAACCCCTCGGCACTTGATCCGTCCGCGGTGCTGGATGAGCTGGCGACGGTCACGGCGCAGATCGAGGAGTTGGTCGGTCAGCGCTTTGCCCGCCCGGTGGCCGACGCGCCGGTCGTGGCCGGGGTGATGGGTGGCCTCGGCCAGGCGGTGGCGGCGTTCAACGAGTCCTTGCTGCGCGATCCGGCGCGGCTGCTGCAGGCGCAGTCGCAACTCTGGCAAAGCTACGCGCAGCTGTGGCAACGCACCTTTGCGGCGATGAGCGGCGAGGCGGCGCCGGACAGCGGCGCCGCGCCGGTCGACCGGCGCTTTCGCGGCGCCGACTGGCAGCTGCCGCTGTTCGATTTCATGCGCCAGGGTTATCTGCTGACCGCGCAGTGGCTGCTGGGCCGCGTGGCGGGCGCCAGCGATCTTGATCCGGCGACACGCCATAAACTCGCCTTCTACACGCGCCAGTACGTGGACGCGATGTCGCCGTCGAACTTCGTCGCCACCAACCCGGAAGTGCTGCGCGCCACGGTCGAGTCGGGCGGGCAGAACCTGCTGCACGGTTTCCGGAACATGCTGGCCGACCTCAAGCGCGGCGACGGGCAGCTCGAGCCGCTCATGACCAGTCCCGACGCCTTCGAGCTGGGCGTCAACATCGCCGCCACGCCCGGCAAGGTGGTGTTCCAGAACGACATGATGCAGCTCATCCAGTACGCGCCACTCACCGAGCAGGTGTACCGGCGGCCGCTGCTGGTGGTGCCGCCGTGGATCAACAAGTTCTACGTGATGGACCTGCAGCCAAAGAATTCCTTGGTGCGCTGGTGGCTGGAGCAGGGCTACACGGTGTTCATGATTTCCTGGGTCAACCCGGGGCCGGAGCTGGCCGGCAAATCCTTCGAGGACTACATGCTCGAAGGTCCGCTTGCGGCGCTCGATGCCATCGAGCAGGCCTGTGGCGAGCGCGAGGTGAACGCGGTCGGGTACTGCATCGGCGGCACCTTGCTGATGAGCACGCTGGCCTACATGCAGGCCACGGGCGACCCGCGCATCAAGTCGGCGACGACGTTCGCAAGCCTGCTCGATTTCAGCGAGCCGGGCGACCTTGGCGTGTTCATCGACGAGGAGCAGATCACGGCGCTCGAGGCCAAGATGGCCGAGGCGGGCTATCTCGACGGCACCAGCATGGCGAGCGCCTTCAATCTGCTGCGCGCGAACGACCTGATCTGGTCCTTCTACGTCAACAACTATCTGCTGGGCAAGGATCCGGCGCCCTTCGATCTGCTGTTCTGGAACAGCGACGCCACGCGCATGCCGGCGGCCATGCACAGCTTCTACCTGCGCAACATGTACCTGCACAACCGCTTGCGCGAACCGGGCGGCATCACGCTGGCCGGCGTGCCGATCGACCTGTCGAAGATCACCGTGCCCTGCTACCTCGTGGCCACGGTGGAGGATCACATCGCGCCCTGGCAGTCGGTATACGCCGGCGCGCGTCTGCTCGGTGGCCGCACGCGCTTCGTGTTGTCCGGCTCGGGCCACATTGCCGGCATCATCAATCCGCCGGCGGCCCGCAAGTATCAGCACTGGACTTGCGACGGACTGCCCGAGACACCGGCGGAGTGGCGCGAATCCGCCCAGGAGCACGCCGGGTCCTGGTGGCCGGACTGGAAGTTCTGGCTCGGCCGGCTGGCGGGCGGCAAGGTGATGGCCCGCCAGCCGGGTGCGGGCCAGTTGCCGGCGCTTGGCGATGCCCCCGGGTCTTACGTGCGCATGAACAGCCGTCAGGAGTGATCGGATGCTTTATCACATGCGGGAAATTGCCCATGCCGGTCTCGCCCCGGCGCGCATCGCGGCAGGCTTCACCACGCGCCTGCTCCGCCATCCTGACAATCCCTGGCGGGATAGCGTGGCGGCCCGATGGCTGAGCGCCGGCTGCGAGTTGTTCGACAGCGTCACCCGCCGCTACGACAAGCCCGAGTGGGGTCTGCACAGCACGACCATCGACGGCGTCGAGTTGCCGGTCGTCGAGGAAGTTATCCGCCGCGAGCCGTTTTGCGACCTGCTGCATTTTCGTGCGACGGTGCCGCGGGACGATCCGCGGTTGTTGGTCGTCGCGCCCATGTCCGGGCACTACGCGACGCTGTTGCGCGACACCGTGCGTGCCCTGTTGCCGACGCACGACGTGTACGTCACCGACTGGTTGGATGCGGCGATGGTGCCGCTGGCGGACGGTGGCTTCGATCTGGACGATTACATCGACTACGTGATCGAGTTTCTGCACACGCTCGGGCCGGATACGCACGTGCTGGCGGTGTGTCAGCCGGCAGTCCCGGTCCTGGCTGCCGTATCGCTGATGGCCTCGCGTGGCGACCCGTTGGCCCCGTCGAGCATGACGTTGATCGGCGGGCCGATAGACACCCGCGTCAGCCCGACCGTACCGAACGACCTGGCAACCGAGCATCCGTTGGAATGGTTCGAGCAGAACCTGCTGGGAGCGGTGCCGGCGACCTATCCCGGCTTCGGGCGGCGGGTCTACCCCGGTTTCATGCAGTTGTCCGGGTTCATCAGCATGAACATCCAGCGGCACGTCGACGCCCATCAGGATTTCTTCAATCACCTGGTGGAGGGCGATGGCGACGGTGCGGACCAGCATCGGGCCTTCTATGACGAGTACATGGCCGTCATGGACACCTCGGCGGAGTTCTATCTGCAAACCATCAAGACCGTGTTCCAGGACCATGCACTGCCGCGGGGCATCATGCACCACCGTGGGGAGCCGATTGATCCTTCCGCCATCACGCGCACGGCGCTGCTGACCATCGAGGGCGGCAAGGACGATATCTCGGGTCCTGGGCAGACGGCGGCCGCGCAGCAGCTGTGCAGCGGCTTGCCGGTGGCGCGAAAACTGCACTACCTGCAACCTGAAGTCGGTCATTACGGGACCTTCAGTGGCCGGCGGTGGCGCGAGCAGATCGCACCGGTGATCGGGCAGTTCGTCCGTGCCCATGCGGCGCATGCAAAGCCCGGCACGGGGTCTGCAGGCCGTCGCACCGTGAAGCGCGCGTAAGCGCCAAAGATTTCTGCGCCGACCCACGGGCGGCGCCTTGGGCTTGACCTTGGCGGAAGAGGAGAAGGCAGATGCTTCAGACCAGGCCGGTGGCCATTGTCAGTGGGTCGTCGCGCGGAATTGGCCGCGAGATTGCGCTGGAGCTCGCGCGCCGCGGCATGGCGGTGGCGGTGCATTACCGCAGCGGCGCGGCTGAGGCGGATGCGGTAGCGGCGCAGGTGCGATCCCTTGGCGTTGACTGCTTGTGCCTGCAGGCCGATGTCGCCGTTCCGGAGCAGGCGCGTGGCCTCGTCGCCGAAGTGTTCAGCGCCTGGGGGCGTGTGGACGTGATGGTGAACAACGCCGGCATCACCCGCGACAAGACGCTGCGCAAGTTGACCGATGACGACTGGATGCAGGTCATCAACACCAACCTGGGTAGTGTCTATTACTGCACCTCGGCCGTGATGCCGATCATGATCGAGCAGAACTACGGCCGCATCATCAACATCAGTTCCTATGTCGGCCAGGCAGGCAACTTCGGCCAAGCCAATTACGGTGCCAGCAAGGGCGGCATCATCGCGTTCACCAAAACGGCGGCCCTTGAACTGGCGCGCTATGGCATTACCGTGAACGCCATCGCGCCGGGCTTCACGGAAACGGAGATGCTGTCGAAGGTGCCCGCCGACGTGCAGGAAAAAATCCTTGGCCGCATCCCGATGGGACGCTTCGGGAAACCCGAAGAAGTGGCGAAGGTGGTGGCGTTCATCGCCACCGAGGCCGATTACATCACCGGTCAGCAGATCAACGTCAACGGCGGCGTGTATATGTAAATTCCGCCCATTTGGCGGCGTGTTAGCATCGCCGCCTCCTGCCTGTCAGCCCACGCTCGATGTGACCGATTCCGTTCAGGCCGAGTGGCTGAGCCGCTTGCGCGAGGGTTTTCCGACATCGCCCGCCCCGGGCGCCGATGACCTCCTGGCGCGCCAGCTGAGCGGTTACCGCTGTTTGTTGGAGGCATGGGAGGAAGCCCTGGAGGTCGGCCTCACCGACCCATCCACTCATGCGTTGCGCGCGCTGGCTCGACATGCGCAGGACGAGTGCCTGCGACAGATTCATGTATGGCTCAGTCCGGGCCCGGGCTGGGACACCGTCATCCGCCTGCCGTTGCCGGCCATCGATCCACCCGCCGATTATCTGGCCTTTCCGGGCGCGGCCGAAACCTTGGCCCTGTGGCGCGCCGCGGTGGACTATCAGCGTCAGGTGGATCGGTTTTGCACCCTTTACGAATCCCTTGGCGCGCAGACCTTGGGTCGGCTGGAGGTCTGGCTCGATGCATCCACCGGCCCGCCGATCGACACCGTCGAGGCCTTGTACGGGCTGTGGCAACGCTGCCAGGACGCCACCGAGGCCGCTATCGTCCGGGACGGGCAATACGTCCCGCGCCTGGCCGCGGTGACCGGTGCTGCCGCGGAGCTGAGAACCACCCACCGGCGGTGGTGGTTGCAATTTCCGGGCATGGCGCAGGATTCCGGAATGCAGCAGGCGCTCAGCGAGGAAATCGCTCACCTGCGGCGCCAGCTTCGCGCGATGGCCGGGCAGGACCGTGGCCCGAATTGATGTTTCGCCGGACGCGGTGCGTGCAGCGGCGCTGCAACTGCGAGCCATCCTGGGCCAAACACAAGCCCCCGGTCGACCTGCGGACCGCAGCGCGGAATGCCTTCCCATAGAAGGCAAGTGCTCTCTGCGCTACTACCCCCCGCCCGGCGAGCCGACGTCGCGGCCCCTGTTGCTGGTCTACGCGCTGGTCAGTCGACCGCAGGTGCTGGACCTGGGGCCGGGTGATTCCTTCATCAAGCGTCTGCAGGATCTCGGCCACCCGGTTTATCTGGTGGACTGGGGGTCCCCGAACGCCGTCGATGCTGGCGTCTCACTGGCCGACTACGTGTGCGGGTACTTGCGGGCCGCTGCGCGGCTGGTGCGTCAGCGCCACACCACGAGAACCATCGACCTGCTCGGAATCTGTCAGGGCGGGGGCCTTGCGCTGTGTCTGGCAAGCATCGAGCCCAAGCACTTCAATCGATTGGTGACGCTGGCGACGGCGGTGGATTTTCACACCGCGGGTGACGTGCTGACACGCGTTGCGCAGGGGCTGGATCTGCCGGCCTTGCTGGCACCCGACGGCAACGTACCCGGTCGGCTGGTCCAGGGAATGTTCGAGCGGCTGCGCTGTTTGCGCACCGCGGCGGTGGAGCGCTCGCCTTTGCCAGCGCTGCTGTACGGTTCCGATGACGAGCGTGAGCGCGTGCTGCGCTTGCTGGCTTGGCAGGGTGATTATCCTGACCAGGCCGGTCCCGCCTGGTTGGAGTGGGTAGCGGCCTGTTACGGCGAGAACCAGCTCGCCAAGGGCACCCTCAAGCTGGGTGGCGAGGTGGTGGACCTGCGCCGTTTGAAAATCCCCGTCATGAACATCTATGCGCGGGACGACCACCTGGTGCCGGTGGCCGCCACGCGGGCGCTCGGACAGTTGCTCGGCACGCGTCGCTATGTCGAGCTGGAGATGCCTTGCGGCCATCTTGGCGTATTTGCCGGCCGGCGTGGCCTAGCCATGCTGCCGCCCAGGCTCAGTGCGTTCCTGCGTGGACGCAGTCGAGTGAAGGCGGCCTGACCTTCGTTGCCGCTGAGATTCACCCCTGGCCGTCGGCACGCGGCTGGCCAGGGGTGCGGACGGTCAGGCCGGGGTGCTTTTGCTCGGCTTGGCCGGTGCGCTGAAGGGCATCTGCATGCTGCTGACGGCCTTGAAGCCGCTCTCGATCACGCCGGCAACCGCCTGGTTGGCCTCGGCCATGACTTCCATGTTGAACTTGGTCAGGTCGACCAGTTTCTTGCCCATGTCGGCGGCGAACGCGCCCTGCGCGCTCATCATGGCCGGCAGATCCTTCGGCGAGCTGAACTGGCGCGCTTGAGCCACGCCGGCCTCGAAACAGTCACCGGCCAGATCGACGTGTTTCTTGAGCAGCTTCTCGAACATCTGCGTGCCGATCGCGGTCATGTCGGCCAACGGCTTCATCTGATCCTTCATGCTGTCGATGACGGTCGCGTACATGATCAAGTCCCTCCGCGGGAATTCCGCAATGCAAAAAGACGGGGTCATGCTAGGCGGCGGCCGGGCGCCTGTCAAGCGCTAATTTTGCATCGCACAATTATTTTTTCGACCGCTCTGGGTCACCCGCGTCCGCGGCGGCGAATCCGCCGGCCAGGCGCGCCCAGATATCGAGATTTTGCTCCGCGATGCGCGACATGACGTTCAGGGGATGGCCACTGACCATCGTCCGCAGCTGATCGTGGAACACGTTTTGCTGTTCCAGAAACATGGTCATGCTGCGGGCCAGGTATTCGCGCAGCAAGCCGTGCAGGCTGTCGCCGTAAAAGCGGATCAGCTGGCGTAACACCTCGTCCGTCAGCAGGGAGCCGGTGTTGTCGCCCTCCTGCTCGGCGATGATCTGCAGCAGCACCATGCGCGTGATGACTTCGCCGGTCTTCGAGTCGTGGACTTCGAAGGGTTCCCCGGCCAGCACCAGCTGCTTGACGTCCTCCAGCGCGATGAAGCAGCTCTGAGACGTGTCGTACAGCCGACGGTTCGGGTATTTTTTCAGGATGCGCACGCGGCGATGCCTCCACCGGCCTGATGGTGCAGGGCCAACACCGCTTGCGGCACATCGCCCCTGAGCGGGTAGGCGAGCAATCAGGATTGTACACAGGCCGGCAGCGCGGCCTTTGGGTGTGTTGTCGGCCTGCGGCTTGGACACTGCGGCCTTATACTTTCCGCGTGAGCGAAATTTCCGCCACACGATTGATGTTGTCGCCGCTGCGGCAGTCGGAGTGTCCATGTCCAAGGTTTTCAAAGGGGCGACACTGGTCGTCGTCGGGTTCGTGTGCGCCCTGCTGGTGCTGCGGGACGGCGCGCATGCTGAACGTAGCGACGGCGGCGCGGCCCAGGGTCTGGAGCTCCCGGTGCAGGAGCTGCGCCTGTTCAGCGAGGTGCTCGGGATCATCCGGCAGCACTACGTGGAGCCGGTCACCGACGCCGATCTGCTGAAAAGCGCCATCCGCGGCATGCTCTCGGGGCTTGATCCTCACTCCGCCTATCTTGAAAAGGAAGAATTCCAAGAGCTGAAGGAGGGAACGTCCGGCGAATTCGGCGGACTTGGCATCGAAGTCGGCATGGAAGACGGCTTCGTCAAGGTGGTGTCGCCCATCGACGACACCCCCGCCCAACAGGCGGGCGTGAGGGCGGGCGATCTGATTGTTCGCCTTGACGACACCGCGGTTAAGGGGCTGTCCTTGAACGAAGCGGTCAAGATGATGCGCGGCGCGCCCGGGACCGACATTACGCTGACCATCGTGCGCGAAGGCGAGCAGCGTCCGATCCAGCTGAAGCTGACGCGGGCGGTGATCAAGGTCAACAGCGTCCGCAGCCGGCCCTTGGAGACGGGTTATGGTTATCTGCGCGTGTCGCAGTTCCAGACCAACACCGGTCGCAAGCTGCGCGAGGAACTGGACAGGCTCAAGCAGAGCAACGGCGGCGCCCTGAAAGGCCTGGTGCTCGATTTGCGCAATAACCCGGGCGGCGTGCTGACGGCCGCGGTGTCGGTTTCCGACGCGTTCATCAGCGACGGGTTGATCGTCTACACGGAGGGACGCGGTCCAGAGGCGGAACAGAAGTTCTCCGCCACCTCTGGGGATGTGCTCGACGGCGCTCCGATCGTTGTGTTGGTGAATGCCGGTTCGGCGTCGGCGTCCGAGATTGTGGCCGGCGCCCTGCAAGACAACGCCCGCGCCATCATCATGGGCGAGAAGACGTTCGGGAAGGGGTCGGTGCAGACAATCCTGCCGATTCGCGAAAACGCCGCCCTGAAGCTGACGACCGCGCGTTATTTCACGCCCAAGGGGCGCTCGATTCAGGCCGAGGGTATCGAGCCTGACGTGACGCTTGAGCGCGTCCAGTTGACGGCCGTGGAGCAGTCGTTTGAGCCGCTAGGCGAGCGCGATCTGGCCCGCCATCTGGGCAATCCCAATGGCAAGGCGCCGACGACGCCGTCTGCCAAGCAGAATGGCGCCGCCTCCGCAGACAAAAAGGAAGTCAGCCTGGCGAGCGCTGATTTCGGCGTGCATGAGGCGCTCAACCTTTTGAAGGCGCTCAATATCGTGCAATCCCGCGCCAAGTAAACGCTGGGTGCGGGCGCCGGGATGTGCCGTATCAATGCTTCCCGAAGGTGGTGACCTCGCCTTCGTCACCGCTTTGGCCGGTGCGCGGGTCTCCGTGGGAGGCGCTTGATCACCCGCTGGGGCGGCAGCGCCCGTTTCATCGACCCACTTGATCTACACAAAGAGGAGAAACCCCATGGCTACTGCCGCTTCCGATGTTCCGTCCGGGGAGTATTACCGGGATCTGAACGACTACGTCATCGCCCTGGAGCGCGCCGGCAAGCTTCAGCGTGTGGCGCGCTCCATCGACAAGGACACGCAGATGCACCCGCTGGTGCGTTTGCAGTTCCGCGGTCAGGAAGAAAAAGACCGCAAGGCATGGCTGTTCGAGAACATCACCGACGCCAAGGGTCGCAAGTACGACATGCCGCTCGTGTTGTGTGCCATGGCTGGCTCCTCGGACATCTACGCGCTCGGCCTGCAATGCTCGGTGGCCGATATTCCGCGCCGTTGGGCGCACGCGCAGGCCAACCCCATCGAGCCAACGGTTGTCGGTACGGGGCCGGTGCACGAACAGATCCTGCGCGGTGACGACCTCAAGGACCGTTGCCTGTCGCGGCTGCCAATCCCGATTTCGACCCCAGGCTTCGACAACGCCCCTTACACCACGGCCTCGCACTGGGTCAGCAAGGATCCGGACACGGGTCTGCACAACGTTGGCAACTACCGCGGCATGCTCAAGTCCGAGAACCGCATCGGCGTGTATCCGGCGTCGCCCGGCTGGGGCATGCGCCGGCACATCGAGATGTGGCGTGAGCGAGGGCACGACAGGATGCCCGCTGCGATCGTCATCGGCGTGCCGCCGGCGGTGTCCTATACCGCCGTGACGCGCTTGCCGAACGACGTGTGCGAATACGACGTGGCCGGAGGTCTTGCCGGGCATGCCCTGGAGTTGGTCCGGTGCGTGTCGCACGACTTGCTGGTGCCGGCGCAGGCGCAGATCGTGGTCGAGGGCTTTGTGCCTACCGGCGAGCAGGAGATGGAGGGACCGTTCGGCGAATTCCCCGGCTACATGGCTGCGCGTGACTATTCCTGGTTCATGGAAGTCACGGCGATTACCATGCGCAACAAGCCGATATATCAGGCCTTCTTATCGCAGTTTCCGCCCAGCGAGTCGTCCAAGATCCGAGGTATCGGCTGGGAAGCGGCGTGCTTCGACTACCTCAAGGCGGGCGGCTTCGACAATGTGCTCGAGGTCCACTTTCCGGAAACCTCCGGCTCGTTCGGCGTGTGCCTGGTGCGTATCCGCCGCGACAAGGACGACGACGGCCAGCGGGTTCTCGATCATCTGGCCAAGAAATTCGTCGGCAAGATGGCCATCGTGGTCGACGAGGACGTCGACATCCACGACCCGGGCGCCATCTACTGGGCGCTGTCCTATGCCATGCAACCGCATCGCGACGTGCGCGTGGTGGACATTCCGCTGATGCCGCTCGATCCGTCGATCGCGCCGCCAGGCGCCAACCGCGGCCTGACCGGCGAGAAGCCGCGCATGTCCGGGTTGCTGATCGATGCCACGCGCGACTGGGGCTATCCACCGGTGTCACTGCCGCGGCAGGAGTTCATGGAAGGTGCCGTCAAGCTGTGGCAGGAACTGGGTCTGCCGGAACTCAAACTGCGCAAGCCCTGGTATGGCTACGACCTTGGCCATTGGTCGGCTGAGGAGACGGAGGAAGCGGACCTCGCCACCCGCGGCGATTACTACGTCACCGGCGAGAAGCAGCGCCAGCAGCGCAGGACGCTGGATTGATTTCAGCCTGGTCCTTCCGGCCACGCATGCCGGAAGGACATTTCGCCGCAAGGCTGATTGAATGCCAGTCCGTGGGCAGGTCAGGGTCTGTCGAGGCCTGCCTCTGCGCGTCAGCTCCATTTGAGTCCCAACCGCCCGGTCCCGCTCAAGCCCCAATTCACGTATGACTTACTGCGTCGGCATCAAGGTCGGCGCCGGCTTGGTGTTCGCTTCCGACTCGCGCACCAACGCCGGCGTCGATCACGTTGGCACCTACAGCAAGATGCACATCTTCGAGCAGGTCGGCGAGCGGCTGTTCGTGGTGCTGAGCGCCGGCAACCTTGCCACCAGCCAGGCCGTGATCAACGCGCTGCGGCGCGATTTCAACGATCCGGCCGGCGTCGGCTTGCGCCGGGCGCGCGACGTGTTCGAGGCGGCCGATTACCTCGGAAATCTCAGCTACCGCATTCAGCAGGAACACGCCGAGGCACTCGCGCGAAGCGGCGTGAGCGCCGAGGCCAGCTTCATCATCGGTGGCGAAGTCGCCGGGGCCGAACACGATGTGTGCCTGGTGTACCCACAGGGCAACTACATCGGCGCGACGCCGGAAACGCCGTATCTACAGATCGGCGAGACGAAGTACGGAAAGCCGATTCTGGATCGCATCATCGCCACCGAGACCACCCTGGATGACGCCGCCCGTTGCGCGCTGGTGTCGCTCGACTCGACGATCCGCGCCAACATTTCGGTCGGCCCGCCGCTCGATCTGGTGGTGTGTCCGGCGGGTGTCCGGCAGGTGAGTCACCGCCTCACGCTGGCCGCCGATTCGCCACTCTACGTGGGTATTCAGCACGGCTGGAACGAAGGACTCAAGCGCGCCTTTCTGGAGCTGCCGCGCTTCGACTGGGAGCTGAATCCGGGCTGAGCTTCGCCGTGTGCGTATTCGGCCCGATCAGATTCAGGTCAGGCCGGAGATGCGTGAGGTGAGCCCCGCGGCTGCTTGAACCGACCCCGGCGATGCTTGCGTCGGTGTCGCAGACGCCCTCCCCAGTTTCCTCAGAGGCTCGGAGGCGTGGTAGCGCCGCCGGCCCGGCCCAACCGGCCATTCGGTTGGTCTTGCTTTACAGCCGGTGGTACCGCGGATAATGTCCGCCAGTACTCGTCATGAACCGCCTGTTCCCCCGCCGTGGTGGTCCCTGCGCCCTGCCGCCATCAGGAGAAGCCTATGAACAAACCCCGCGACTACGCCGATCTCGCCCGCGTGGACCGCACGCACGTCAGCCTGTACACCGACCCCGAGGTCTTCCACGACGAGATGGAGCGGGTCTTCTACCGCTCCTGGGTGTACGTGGCGCACGACAGCGAAATCCCGAACCCGGGCGATTACAAGACCACCTACATCGGGCTGGTGCCGGTCATCGCCACGCGCGACGCCAAGGGCAAGGTGCACGTGCTGATCAACCGCTGCACGCACCGCGGCGCCACCGTGTGCCCCGCCGAGAAGGGCAACGCCACCAGCTTCACCTGCCCCTACCATGGCTGGGAGTTCGCGCCGGACGGCAAGCTGGTATCGATCGGCCTGCCCAAGGGCTACAACGACGGCGAACTCGATCTCGCCACGCTCGGCCTGCGCGAGGCGGCCAAGGTGGACAGCTACCGCGGCATCATCTTCGCCAGCCTGCTGGAAGTGCCGGACATCACGCTCGAGGAAAAACTCGGCGGCATCCGGCCGGTCATCGACATGTACATGGATCTGTCGCCCAAGGGCGAGGTGGTGGTCGGCCAAAGCGGTGTCTACAAGCACCCCTACCACGGCAACTGGAAGATCCAGACCGAAGGCTCGGTCGAGGGCTACCACGCCATCTTCACGCATCAGACGGCGCTCGACGTCATGGCGCGCAAGATGGGCGCGTTCCTGCGTGGCTTCCAGAACTCCGGCCTCAAGGGCCGCGACGTCGGCTACGGCAACAACGTGCTGGAGGTGTACCGCCTCACGGACGAGCAGGTGCACCAGCGCTGGCCGAAGCACTACATCGAGATGCTGATCGACGCCCACGGCGAGCAGCGCGCCATGGAGGCGCTGCGCAACCGCTTCAACCTGGTGGTCTTTCCGAACTTCGCCATCCTGGAGTATCAGTTCCGCGTCATCCGGCCAATCGAGCCCGACTTCACCGAGGTGCGCATCTACCACACCACGCTCAAGGACGCGCCGCCGGAGATCAACCTCAAGCGCGTGCGCGAGCACGAGTTCTTCTACGGCCCGGCCTCGTTCGGCGGCCCGGACGACTATGCCTCCTTCGATCGCATCCAGGAGGGCTTCCGTGCGCCCATGGTGCCGTGGGTGCACCTGAACCGCGGTTATCTGACGGAGGAGACCGACGCCCGGGGCCACCGCGTGGGCGATCTCACGCAGGAAACCCAGCAGCGGGCGCCGTACTACGAGTACCGCCGTCTGATGGCACGGGAGGTGTGAGCATGGACCGCGCACAAGCCGAGGATTTCCTCTACCACGAGGCGCGCCTGCTGGATGCCGGGCGCTGGCGCGATTGGCAGAAGCTGTTCACCGACGATGCCATCTACTGGGTGCCGGCCAACAAGACCGATTACGATCCCACGCAGCACGTGTCGTTCATCTACGACAACATGGACCTGCTGAACGAGCGCCTGGGGCGCCTGGAAAGCCCGGTGTGCTACTCGCAGCAGCCGCCGTCCACCACGCTGCACCAGATCGGCAACGTCACCGTGCAGGAATCCGGGCCGGATTACGCCAAGATCACGTCCAACCTCGCCCTGTTCGAGTTCCGCAACAACTCCCAGCGGCGCTTCTACCCGCTGCAGACCTTCCCGGCGCACTGCGAGCACCACCTGCAGCGCGCCGCCGACCGCTGGAAGATCAAGCTCAAGAAAGTGACGCTGCTGAACTGCGACGGCGAGATCTTCGACCTCACCTTCCTTCTGTAACTGCGAGGGCTTCCCCATGAAGACCGAAGGACGATTCAGCCTGGAGGCGGCCGACGGCTTTCCGTTCTCCCGCGACAGCCAGGACTTCAAGCAGGGCGTCGCCCTCATGCGCAAGGTGCTCGGCGCGGAGGACGCCGCCAAGATCGAGGGGCTGATCGGCAACCCGCTGTTCGGCAACGAGATCGGCTACCTGTTCTCCAAGACCTGGGGCGCGCTGTACGCCCGCGACAACCTGCCGCTGCGCGACCGGGCCCTGCTGCTGATGGGCACGGACCTGGCGCTCGGCCGCGAGGGGCCGCTCAAGGACCACATGCGCGTGGCGCTGCACGCCGGCGTCACGCCGCAGCAGATCGTCGAGGTGCTGTTCCAGTCGATGTTCTACGTCGGCGCGCCGGGTCTGGTGCTGGGACTCAAGGTGGCGAGCGAGGTGCTCGCGCCGCACATGGAGGCGATGAAGAATGCGCCGGCGATTCCGCAACACATCAAGGAGGGGACGATGATCAACGATCTTGGCGTGCGCCTGGGGCCGATCAACCACGTGGCGATGGCGGTCAAGGACTGGGAGAAGACCGCGCGCGGTTTCGCCAGCCTGATGGGCCTCAAGACCTGGCGCAAGATGGAAATTCCGTCGGCGATCATGGAAAAGGCCGAGTACTACGGCAAGCCGTGCGAGTTCGTGTGGATCTCGGCTTTCGCCAAGCTGGGCGACACGCTGATCGAGCTGTGTCAGCCGGTGTCCGGGCAGACCGTGTTCGCCGACTTCGTCAACGAGTACGGTGACGGCATGCAGCACGTGGGCGATCTGTCGCACCCGGAGCCGCTGGAACTGGTGCGCCGCTACACCAGCCAAGGCGTGAAGGTGGCCAATTACTGCAAGATCGCCGGCATCGCCGAATTGTTCTTCCTGGATACCCGCGAGCAGCTCGGCGGCATGTTCCTGGAAGTCGTCGCACCGCCCACCTATGCACAGATCGCGGCCATGGGCGAGGACGTGACCTTCACCTGAGCGGCGCCCGCGCGCACTGACAAAACCCTATCAGGCCGGCCCGCTCCGGCCTGATTTTTTTCTACTACCGAGGAGAAAGCCCCGTGCCCGCAACCATCCCAGTCGGCAAATGGCAGTACACCACCGTCGTCGTGCGCGACTACCGGCAGGTGGTGTGCAACTTCGCGCGCTTCTTCGGCATCGAGCGCTGGGAGGTGATCCGTGTGGACGGCAAATACCTCACCGACGCCCGGTTCGAAGGCAAGGCCGCGCAGCACCGCTGGATCTCGGTGTTTGGCCACAACGGCCAGCTCGGCATCGAGCTGATTCAGCCGGTGGACGGCCTGTCCGGTTACCAGGCCATGCTCGACAGCGTGGGCGAGGGCATGTACGGCGTGGCGGCCAGCGTGTGCGAGCCCGGCCAGTTCGAAACGCTCAAGGCCGATCTGGCCGCCCAGGGCATTGGCATCCGCCAGAGCGGCACCTTCTTCGACGCCGTCGACTATTACCAGCTCGACACCCGCGACGCGCTGTCGAACGTCGTCGTCGAGGTGCACTGCCCGCGCCGGGCCGATTGGCAGTCCTTCATCAAGCCGGATGAAGTGCTGCACATGGACCTCAAACACCTCGGCCCGCAGTTCCTGCCAACGCAGAAAATGCTGCACATCGGCGTGGTCTGCAAGGACCGCAACCGCACCAAGGCCAACCTGCAGAAGCTGTTCGGCATGGAGCGCTGGATCGAGTTCCAGATCGAAACCGGCGTCAGCATGGAGGACACCACCTACTACGGCGAGCCTTGCTACCACGCCTACGACAACCACGTCGGGCGCCTGGGCGAGCTGTGCTTCGAGCTGATCACCCCGCGCAGCGACAAGTGCGTGTACGACGAGTTCCTCAAGGAACGCGGCGAGGGCATGCACCACACGTTCCCGACCATCTGCTCCAAGGAAGAATTCACCGCCCGCTTGCCGGAGCTCGAAAAACACGGCATGCCGGTGATCCAGGGCGGGCGCATCGGCGACCTGATGGAGTACTACTACGTCGACACCCGGCGCTATCTGCCCGGCATCACCACCGAGGTGGTCATCCCGCTACGGCCGGACTGGCTGCAACTGTTCTTCCCGAACCCGGGCGATGCATCGATTCTGACCGGGGATTGAGCCCCAAGGCGCTGCGCAGGGTTCGGCTTCCCCGAAGGTTTTGAATACCGGGGTGGGGCGCGGGTTCGCCGGCGCCCTCACGCCCTGGAGCAGGGCGACGCGGATGGATGGAGCCGACGTTCGGGTGGTGCGGACGGTCGCGATTTCGTAACTGACATCCGGCCTGGACGCTCCGCGCCAACATGGAGCCGGGACCGGACTCGTGGCCCCAAAATTGCTGACACCAAGGAATGGCGGTCATCGCCAGGTGGCCTTGGTTGAAATGTGGCGCGAGCCACACAGGCGCTCGTTTACCGCCTTCAAAATAATGCAATAAAAAAGTGACACAGTGCCGTGCTCATACCATGCGTCGTGGTATACAACGTGCCGGAAAGCGCTTTACCCAAGAGTCCACACGTGCGTTCGAAGCGATCATTCCGCCGTTGGCTGGGCTGGCTCATGTGGTTGCTGGTCGCGGTCGGGGCGGCCACCGTGGCCCAGTACTGGCGCAGCCCGACAGGCCACAATTGGGCGAGCCTTGCCTGGTTGATGCCGGTCACATTGGCCGTCGGCCTCATGTTCACTGCCCTTTGGGACCTGCTTGGCTCTCGTCGCACAGTGGGGCCCGCTCGCTCGGGGCAAAAAAAGCGCGCGCAGCAGCGCCGCCCGCCGCGTGATCCGCAAGTGCATCTGCACGACTTGCGCCGTTCCAGAGAGTATTGGGCGATCATGCTGCGCCTGCCGCCGGATGGAGCGTGTGAAGCCGCACGGGCTCTGCGCTGGGAAGTGTTCGATTTGTATCGGGCGCCAGCGCTTCCATTGGCCAACTGCGGCGGCGGGCGCTGTCGTTGCGGTTATTCGGGCCTGAAGGAGCGTCGCCGCCGAGATGTGTTGCCGGCGGCGCTCGATCGCGATCGGCGGGCCGGCGCGGTGATAACGTACCGGCCCCAGATAGTGCTCGACCGTGATCCCGTCCAGGTCAGGTCGTCGCTGGCGGAGATGCTCAGTCCGTGACTATCGCGCAGAGGCTGCTGTTATCGTTTGGCCTCGTCCTGCTGCTGTTCGTCATCAACGTGGTATTGGCCCTGGGGGGGCAGTACCTGCGTTCGCGCAGTGTGGAGCGCATGCAGACGGTGGCGGAAAGCCAGCTGTTGCTGACGCGACTTGAAGCGCAGTTGCCACGAGTCGGTTCGGAAGCCGATGCACCGGCCCGTCCGACGGCCTTGCTGGCGCGCTTGGCTGAGCTGCCCCTGCTCGCCGAAAGCACCGACTTGCGGGCGTTGCTGGCGGCGTGCGACCTGCTGTGGGAAACGTCCGCAAGCGAACAACCCGTTGTTCCCGGGACGCCTCAGAGGGCACTGCGTCGCGCGCGACTGCACCTGACGGCGTTGCTTGGCGATCTGCAGGCGAAAGCCGATATGGCCACCGCGCATGATGGCGATATCGAGCGTCTGGTCCAGCGGCTGAATATCGCCAATCTGGTCTTGACCGGCGTGTTGGTGGTGGTGCTGACGGTGCATTTTTTTGCGTTTCTGCGCCGTCGTGTGACCCAGCTGAATGCCGGCACCGAGCGCATCGGCGGGGGCGATCTGAGTTACCGCATCCCGCTCGAGCACGACGATGAACTGGCGGACGTGGCGCTTGGCATCAACCAGATGGCCGGCCAGTTGCAGCAGGCGGTGCGCGGCACCGAAGAGGCGCGCCTGGCCGCCGAGCAGGCCAATCAACTCAAGAGCAGCTTCCTGGCCAACATGAGCCACGAGTTGCGCACGCCGATGAACGCCATCATCGGCTATACGGAGATGTTGCTGGACGACCTGGCCGACAGCAGCGACATCGACGGTGCCGAGCAGATGGTGCAAGACCTGCAACGCATCCGCAGTTCCGGCAAGCACCTGCTGGCGCTGATCAACGACATCCTGGATCTGTCCAAGATCGAGGCCGGCAAGATGCAGCTGAGCCTGGAAACCTTCTCGGTGCAGGGCCTGCTGAACGACGTCGTGGATACGGTGCGTCCGCTGGTGGCGCGCAACTCGAACACGCTGCAGCTGCGTGTGCCCGACGACCCCGGCATGATGCACGCCGATCTGACGCGCCTGCGGCAATCGCTATTCAACCTTCTTTCGAACGCCGCCAAGTTCACTGACCAAGGCCACATCACACTCGAGGTGCTGATCGACGGCGCCGCGCGGCCGCCACGCATCCGATTTGCCGTGACCGATACCGGCATCGGCATGACGCCCGACCAGCTCGGCCGGGTTTTCGAGGATTTTGCCCAGGCGGATTCTTCTACATCGCGTCGCTTCGGTGGCACTGGCCTGGGGCTCAGCATCAGCCGGCGCTTCTGCCGCATGATGGGCGGTGACATCAGCGTGCAGTCGACAGCCGGTGTCGGCTCCACGTTCACCATCGACCTGCCGCTCGAAGTCAGCGAACACGCCGCGAAGGAGCTCCCCGAGCTGGTCGCGACCCCTTTGCAGGCGCCACAGGGTGGTGATCTGGTGCTGGTCGTCGACGATGATCCGGGCATGCTCGACCTTCTGGGGCGCCTGCTGGCGCGCGACGGTTACCGCGTGGCGACCGCAAGCAGTGGCGAGGAGGGCATCGAACTCGCCCGCAGCTTGCATCCGCAGGCGGTGGTGCTGGACGTGCTGATGCCGCATCTTGACGGCTGGGCGGTGCTGTCGACGCTCAAGAGCGATGACCATACCCGCGCCATCCCGGTCATCGTGCTGACCATGCTGGACGACGGTGAGATGGCGTTTGCACTCGGCGCCGCGGAGTTCATGACCAAGCCGGTGGATCGCCAGGTGTTGGCCGGGGCGCTGCGGCGCTGCGGCCTCGTGCCGCGCGAAGGTACCGTGCTGATTGTGGACGACGACCCGCAGGCACGCGCGCTGATGCAGCGTGCGCTCGCCGATGGCCGCTGGCAGATACTGGAGGCAAGCGATGGCCGCGAAGCCTTCGAGGTCATGCGGCAGCGCAAGCCGGACCTGATTCTGCTCGATTGGGTGATGCCCGGCATGGGTGGGCTGGAGTTCCTGACGCGGTTGCGCGCGGGCGAGCAGGATCAGCAGCCGACACCCGTAATCATAGTGACCTCCCAGGATCTGGAAGGCCATGAACAGAGCGATCTGGAGCGTTATCGAGCGCTGCGTATCAGCAAGTCGGCCCTGACACGTGCCGCCTTGCAGGCACAGATCAGCCTCGCGCTGCGGGATACTCGCTCCGTTGCCCGACTGGCCGGAGGATGAGGAGAAATGCCAAGAATTTTGTTGGTCGAAGACAACGAGATGAACCGCGACATGCTCAGTCGCCGCCTGCTGCGCAAGGGTTTCGAGGTCGTCCTGGCCGAGGACGGCGCGCTTGGCGTGGCGCGTGCCGCAAGCGAGGCCCCGGAGCTGATCCTGATGGACATGAGCCTGCCGGTGATCGACGGCTGGGAGGCGACGCGTCGCATCAAGGCGGACCCGACCACCGCCACCATCCCGGTGATTGCGCTGACCGCCCACGCCATGGCAGAGGACCGCGACAAGGCGCTTGCTGCGGGCTGCGACGATTACGACACCAAGCCGATCGACCTGGATCGCCTGCTGACGAAGATCAACGCCTGGTTGGCCAAGAGCGCGGCCAGCTAAGGAGATACTGAAAATTCCGTCCGTGGAATTTTTCAGCTTGCTTCGTCTCGGTACACGCCCGCGACAGGCTGCGTGAATCAAGCACTTCGTGCTTGCCTCACGCCGGGGCATCCTGCCCCCGGTACGGGAAGCGCTGAATGAATCAGCGCTTTCCTGAGCCGGCCAACCTGGTCTCGGTTCACCGCTTGCGCAGTGCCTTCACCTTGGCGCGCAGTTGCTGGAAGTACTCGCTTTCGGTGATTTCTGAAACCGCTCGCGAGCGACTCGTGGCATCGATTTCCAGGCGTTGAATCCCGGCCAGCTGCATCCGCAGTGTCGCTTCGCGCTGGTTGATTTCGTGAATCATGCGGCCGAAGGCGCGGGCCAGCTCCCCGAGATCGTCGCCGCGTTCGGCCACCTGCCCGATGGATATTTCGTCCACTGGCAGGCTGTCGCGCACGCAGGCGGCTGCCACGGTCAGGGCGCTCACGTCCTTCAGGTAGCGGATTTCCCGATCCCGCGCGCGCTTTTGCTGGATCGACCGACTGACGCGGGCATGCAACACGACCGGGTCGACGTTCTTCGGCAGAAAGTCGACCGCGCCGAGCTTGATGCAACGCGCCACGCTGTCCATTTCCGTCAGCGCCGAGATCACCAGCACCGGCACGGTGCCGAGTTCGGGGTCGCCTTGCAGCCTTTCGAGCACCTGGTATCCGTCCAGGCCCGGCATGACGATGTCGAGCAGCAGCAGGTCGTAAGGCCGGCGGCGCATCATGCGCAGCGCCGTGTCACCGTCGCCGGCCTGGTCCACCTGGTGGCCGAGCTGGAGTAGCCGTCGCCCCAGCAGGTCGCGGTTCAGGTCGTTGTCGTCGACCACCAGGATGATGCCGGCGGCATCGGTTGCCGGGGCCCACGTGAAGCCGGCCTGCGCCTGCGGTGGATGATGCTCCGCGTCGTCAGCGGGCTCGGGTTCAGCCGCGTTCAGTTGCGCCAACAGCGCGAGCAGCCGCTCGCAGGCGGTCTCAATCCGCGCCACATCGTCGGCCGGCGCTTCGGGCCAGGCTTTCAGGTCGGTCAGGGACAATGCCAGCGCGGCGAGCGGCCCTTGCACGGATTCCAGCCAGCCGAGAGGGAACGCCCCGCTGCGGGGCAGGCTGCCGATCAGAACGTCCAGTTGCTCGCCACACTGGCGCACCGGCAGCACGCGCCGGTGCAGTTCGGCATCGTCCGGCGCGTCTTCGATCAGCAGCCCGGCGTAGCCCAGGATGGCGTTGATCGGCGTGCGCAGGTCGTGGACGAGGTGGGACGAGAGCTGCACGGTCGACTCCCGCGGGGTGACGATCATGCAGCCGGAGTGGTGCTTGAGGCTTCCGTGCCGGGCGCCGGCCAGGGCAGCTGAGCGGCCGCGGCGGCCGGCGCACAGCTGAAACTGTGCAGGCCAAAGCGCCGCGACAGTTCGCGCGACACTGCCACACCGCGCACGCTGTTGCCGTGGCTGTCCAGCAGGGGCGAGAACACCGCCATGCCCATGCGGCCGGGTACCACGGTGAGCACGCCGCCGGAAACGCCGCTCTTGGCCGGCAGGCCTACCTCGTAGGCCCATTGCCCGGCGTAGTCGTACATGCCGCAGGTGTACATGACGCTCAGCAGATCCTGCACGTACTCGGCGGCGATGGCCCGCACACCGGTGGTTGGATTGACGCCGCCGTTCGCCAAGGTGGCCGCCATCATGGCCAAGTCCCGCGCTGTGACCAGAATCGAGCACTGCTGGAAATACAGGTCCAGCACTTCCTCGACGTTGGCCGGCAGCATGCCGAAATTCAGCAGCAGATGGGCAATGGAACGGTTGCGGTGGCCAGTCTGCCGCTCCGAGGCGAACACCGCAACGTCAACCTTGGGCCGGCGACCGATGTAGCGTCCGAACATGTCGAGCAGGCGATTCAGCCGCTCGACCGGCGTGCTGCCCTTGATCAGCGCCGCGGTGGCGATGGCGCCGGCGTTGACCATCGGGTTGTGCGGACGATGACTGCCTTCGTCGAGCTTGATGATGGAGTTGAATGCGTCACCGGTGGGTTCCACGCCCACTCGTGCAGACACCGCCTCGCGACCGTGGTCTTCCAGCGCGAGGCCGAACACGAACGGCTTGGAAATCGACTGGATGGTGAATTCCTGCTCGGTGTTGCCGGTTTCGAACATCTGGCCGTCCCGCGCGCCGGCCACCGCGATGCCGAACCAGGCCGGATCGGCGGTGGCCAGTTCCGGGATGTAGTTGGCCACCTGACCGTCCATCTGCGCCCGATAGCTCGCGTGCAGGTCGCGAAGGGTGTTGCGAAACGGTGATACGGCGGTGCGGATGCCTCGCACCAGGTTGCCAAGATCGGACTGCTGTTCGGTCATGTCGGTCACCTCCCGGCTACCCGCGCATCAGGCGCGCGGCGATCGCGCTCACGCCGCGCGCGTAGGGGTCATCCGGGGCGTCCAGGCCGAAGATGCTTTTGCTGCCGAGCGTCATCACGCCTTCGCTTAGGGGTAGCACCGCCAGCACGGGAACGCCGAAGGCCTTTTCGGCCTGCTCGGTGAGGGTCGCCGGGTCGATCCCCTGCGGTACCTTGTTCAGGATGATCGTGGTGTCGCGGGCGTCGAGCTGGCGCGCCAGGTCGATGGTTACGGCGGTGCCCTGAAAATCCTGGCGGTCCGGGCGCACCACCAGCAGCAGGGAGTCGGACACTGCGATCGACAGCAGCGTCTCCTCGTTCACGCCGGGATGGGTGTCGATCAGCAGAAAATCCAGATTCAGCGCGTCGGCAAGCTGCTCGAAACCGTCGTTCAGCAGCCCGACGTCGAAACCCTGTTTGATGATGCGCGCGATGTCACCCGCCTTGATGCTGGAGGGCACTAAATGCACCGATCCGGTGCATTCGCCGAGCACAGTGGTTCGATCGTAGGCGGCCTCGACGATGGTGCAGTTCGACCACAGGAAATCATTCAGCGTGCGGCCGATCTGCTCGGGCGCGAGCCCGAACAGCACATGCACGCCGGGCGACTGGATGTCCGTGTCGAACACCGCCACACGCTTGCCCGCCCGCGCCAGCGCCGCCGCCAGATTGGCCGCCAGATTGGATTTTCCGGTGCCGCCCCGGTACGAATGGATGGAAATCGTTCGCGTCACACCGCCCTCCAGTTCATTGACCGGCGTTTCCGTTGCAGTAGCCGTGCCACTGGAACCCAGAATTCCCCGCGCCATGCTCAGCAGGTCGGGCTGTTGTATTCCAGTCAGTATGCTACCGAAGCGGCAAAGTGCGCCTGCCAGGTGCCGGAAAGGGTGGCTCGACAGATCGGTGGCCGCAGGTGAGCAGCCGCGCTTGGCGGCGGCGCACGGCAAGCGCGTTTCTTGACCGTGGCGCCGGTTGGTGAAAACCGGCCTGATAAACTGCCGCCCACCCTGGCCCTGCGGCCGTCCTCGCGCAAACCGCCGATGAATGCACCCTCGCCCGCGGCCGACCGCTTCGCGCTCGATGACATGCGCCGCATCTGCGGCGACCTGTTCGCCTACCGCCCGGCGCTGTACTGGATCGACTTTCTGCTGAGCGCCGGGTTGGGTTATGCGCTGGCGTTAACGTATCTGACCGGCAGCGGGCCGGCGTGGGCGCAGGCGCTGGCCTTTGTCGGCGGGGGCGTGCTGCTGTTCCGGGCGGGCACCTTCATGCACGAGATCGTGCACATGAACGGTGCCCTGCCGGGCTTTCGGCTGTTCTGGAACCTCGCCTACGGCATTCCGCTGCTGATGCCGTCCCTGATGTACCGCAATCACCTCGACCATCACAACGTGAACCGCTTCGGCACGCCGAAGGACGGCGAGTACCTGCCACTCGGCAGCGCACCGGCGGTCGAGACCATCAAGTACCTGATCCAGGTGCCGATTCTGCCGGTGCTGGCGGTGCTGCGCTTTTTGGTGGTGACGCCGCTGTCCTACCTGCACCCGGCGCTGCGCCGCTGGGTGATGCGCCGGGCGTCGTCCTACGGCAGCAACCCCTACTACCAGCGTCAGGTGCCCGCCGACGAGCCGCTGTGGCAATGGGCGCTGCAGGAATGGGCCTGCTTTGCCTGGCTGGCGTTGCTTGCCGGCCTGTTCGTGACCGGGACGCTGCCCTGGGCGCTGCTCGGCAAGGTTTATCTGCTGATGAGCTTCGCCATCGGCCTCAACTGGGTGCGCAACCTCGCCGCGCATCGATACGTCAACACCGGCGCGCGCATGACGCTGCAGGGCCAGCTCGAGGACTCCATCAACATCACCGGCCAGACCTGGCTCACGGCCTTGCTGTTCCCGGTCGGCCTGCGCTACCACGCCCTGCACCATCTGTTCCCGGCCATGCCCTATCACTCGATGGGCGAGGCGCACCGGCGGCTGATGACCCACCTGCCGGCGGATGCCTCGTACCGCATGACCGATTACCCGAATTTCTTCGCCGCCGTATCGCAGCTGTGGCAGGGCGCCCGGCGCAGCGCCGGCAGGGCCGCGCTGATGCAGGACTGGCGCCGGCTCGGCGCGCCCGGTGCCTGAGCCGGTCAGCGTCGGCGTCATCAGCAACCCGGCCAGTCGACGCAACGCGCGAGGCGGTCTGAAGGCGATCGAGACGGCCCTTGCGGCCCACCCGCTGGTGCCCCATCGGTTGGCACGTACCCCGCCGCAAATCGACACGGCGCTCGCCGAACTCGCCGCCGCCGGGGTGCGCCTCATCGTGTTGAACGGTGGCGATGGCACCGTCCAGGCGGCGCTTACCACGCTGGCGCTGCGTTCGCCGTTTGCATCGCCGCCGCAAATCCTGGTGCTGGCCGGCGGGACGACCAACATGAGCGCCTACGATCTGGGCAGCCATGGCCGGCCGCTGACGCTGCTGCGGGCGCTGCTCGGCGGCCGGCTGAGAACGACTCATCGGCGCGTGCTCGTGGTGCGCGAGGACGACGGCACCACCCGCTGCGGCTTTTTTCTCACCGCTGGCGGTCTGCCGCAGGCGGTGCGCGACTGCCGGGCCTTTCGCGAGCAAAGCCGCCTGCCCGGCATGCGCAGCGCGCTCGGCACCGCGGTATGGATCACCGGTCGCCTGGCGCGCCTGCTCGCCGGCCGGGCACCCTTTGCATCCAGGCCACTCGTCGTGCAGGCCGATGAGGCGCCGGCGGCGGGGCGCGATGCGTTCCTGCTGCTGGCCACCACGCACGAGCGCCTGGCGCTGGGCCTGACGCCGTGGTGGAACGGCGCCGGCGGCCCCATCCGCGTGACGACCGTCAGCGCGCCGGCCCGTCGCCTGGCGCGGGTGCTGCCCGGTCTGCTGCGGGGGCGCCCACCGGCCTTCGCCGACGCTGCGGCCGGCTACGCGAGCGGCACGGCCACGACGCTGCGGCTGACGCCCAGCGGCGGCTACGCGCTCGATGGCGAAGATTACCTGCCGCCCGCCGGCGGCACGCTGGTCGTGGGCGCCGGCCCCGAGTTCGAGTTCCTGCGGCCGTGAGCGGGCCCGGTCGCCAGGCGCTGGTCAACGCGATCGACGGCCTGATCGACCGTCCCGCGCCGCCCGGCGCGCAGGCGCTGGCGCAGGCGCTGCGCGCACGGCACGGCGAGACCGTCGCCGCCGTGCTGTTTTACGGCTCCAATTTCCGTCGTGCCGACGACCGCGAGGGCCTGCTTGATCTGTACGTGCTGGTGGACGATGCGGGCGCGGCGCTCGGCTCGCGACTGTCGGCACTCGCCTGCCGGGCGCTGCCGCCGAACGTCTACTACCTCGAACTGCCGCTCGACGACCGCATCGTGCGCTGCAAGGTCGCGCTGGTCGAGACCGGCGCCTTCGCCCGTTACATGCGCGCCCGGCAAAGCTATTTCTGGGGCCGTTTCGGGCAGGCGAGCGGGCTTTTGTACGCGCGCGACGCCGCCGCCCGCTTGCAGGTCGCGCAGGCGCTGGGGCAGGCCGTGCTGACGCTGCTCGCCCGTAGCCTGCCGCTACTCGACGAGGCATTTGACGACGGCACTTGGTGGCGCACGGCCCTTGCGGCCTGCTATGCGACCGAGCTGCGGCCGGAGCGGCCGGGCGCCGTGGACGCGCTGGTGCGCGATCTGGCGCCCTGGCGCGGCGCGCTCACACCGCTGGCGGCGCAGTGCATCGCCAAGGTCAGCGCCACCGGGCAGGGCTATCGTCAGCAGTCCACGCGCGCCAGCCGGGTCGCCGCCCGTGTGCGTTGGGCCGGCCGGCGCCTGCTCGGCAAAAGCCTCAACGTGGCGCGTCTGGTCAAGGCGGCGTTCACGTTCGCGGGCGGGGTCGACTACCTGCTGTGGAAAGTCGAACGCCACTCCGGCGTGCGCATCGAGCCGACACCGTTCCTGCGCCGCCACCCGCTGCTCGGCATCTGGGGTGTGGCCTGGCGGCTGTGGCGGCGGGGGGCGTTTCGCTGAGCAGGACGGAACCGAAAACCTGCGGCAGCTGTGGGCACCGGGGGAGGGGCCTGCGACCGCGGTCACCCGCAGCCTTCGCGGCAAGCGCTATTTCGGCGGCTCTGACGACGCCTTGGCGCCGTCCGGATTGATGCCGATGCCGCGCTCGTTGAGCGCTTTGACCAGCGCCGAAGCGTTCGCGTTATCGCGCGCCGCCAGACGCGCCACGCCGGCCGCGAGGGCGTCGAGCTGGTCGCGCATCTTTTGGGCATTGGCGTAAGTCGGCTCCTGGCTGGCGGCAAGCGCCGCCAAACTGCGCCGCTCGACAATCAGTTGCACCGTCTGGAAACCAAACCACAGCACAAAGGCGCCGCTCAACAAGGCGAGCGGCAAGCCATACGACGAACGGTTGTGTTCATTCATGGCATCTTGTTCTTCTCTGGATCGCCGTCCGGCGATGTCGTGGCTTTGCTGGCCTCTGCCGGCGCCAGCGTGTAGTTGATGCCCTGCGCAGCCAGCAGGGCGCGCAGCTCACCGTCATCCGTGCTTGCAGCGCGTTCGACAATGCCACGCACCAGGGCCTGGTAGAGCGGCTCGAGCTGCAGGCCCTGCTGAATGTACTGGGCACGAGCGGCGTAGGCGGCCTGGCGCGTACGGTTGCCGCTGTAAAGCACGATGTTGGTGATTACCAGCAGCAGCGCCACAGCAGCCAGCGCGGTGAGCAGTCGATCACGACTCATGTTGTCACCCCTCCACGGTGATCAGGCACGGTAGCGCGAGTGGATTCGAGCCCTGAAAAACGCCGGCCGGGCAGGGTGCCCGGTCGGCGTTTGCAGGATGTTCAGCGCAGCGAACGGGCACGGCGGCGCATTGTAGCCAGCACCAGCAACGCGCTCGCGAAGAGCAGGGCGGTGCCCGGCGCCGGTACCGTGCCGGTGCCGCCGCCCGCGGCTATGACGTTGGCAGTGAAACGCAGCGTGATCGGCCCCAGCGCGCCGCGGAAACCGCTGGCATTGTGGCCCTCGGACAACAGCGTCACGTCGTCGCTGACCAGCCCCAGCGTGACCGGGTCGAAGCTGATGCCGAAACCGCCCTGGGCCTGCCCGGCGCCGAGATCGACAAAGAGATCGAAAAAGCCCGCCAAGAAGTTGAAGTCGTCCGTATCCACCGCGCTGAACTGACCGTCCAGCAGGTCACTCGGACCGAACACGTCGTTGAACACATCCAGCGTTGCGCTGCGCACGCCCGAGCCCTGCACCAGGGTGCCGAAGTCGAAGGTAAAGACGTCTCCAACCGCGCTGAGAATCCCCATGCCGCCGGCCTTGCGCAGGTTGGCGTCGGCAAAGTTGTTGACCTGAGCGGCCAGGCTGACGCTCTGCGAGCCCAAGTCGAGGTCCGCCATGTCCGGGTTGCTGGAGGCGAACGCCACCCCGGCGCTGCCGCTAAAGAAGCCGGCCGTGCTGGTGTCGAGGTCCACCAGCAGGGTGGTCGTGTCGCTGCCGCCGGCCGTCAGGCCGCTGAAGCTGCCGGATGCATTAAAGCCGGCCGCGGCGGTGCTGATGCTGCCCTTGAGCGTGTCGTTAAGGGCGGCCGACGGAGCAATGTTGGACACGGCGACCGCCTGGCTTGCCACCACATCGCCGACGTGGACGATGCCAAAGTTGACCAGCGCGGTATCGACGCTCGCCACCGCCGTCTCATAAACCCTGCCGACGAGGCTGACGAGGGCGCTTCCGACGGACACATCCGCCGCCCCGGTGGTGCCGGCACCGGTGGACGTGAAGGCCACCGTGGCGGTGCCGGATTTTGCCCCGGCACTGCTGGTGTCGAGTGCCACGCCCAAGCTGGCCGCGTCGCTGCCGCCCGCCGCCAGGTTCGCGATGGCGCCACTCGCGCTGAAGCCGGCAGCGGCGGTGCTGATGTCCGCTTTCAGGCCCTCGGTGAAGACGTCCGGCGAGGCGTTGGTCACGCCCACGCCAGTGGTCGGGTTGGCGTCGCCACGACGCGCCGCCAGGTTGACGACCGGCGTGTCGAGCACGGGGCTCGCCAGCCGGTAGACGTTGCCGGACATGTTCACGGTCTGCGAGGGCAGGGTCGTGGTCACGCCGCCGTTGAAGGTGCCGTCGGACACCAGCGCCACGGTGGCGGTGCCCGACTGGGCGCCCGCCGTGCCGGTGCCGGTGAACTGGACTTGCAGCGTGCTGCCGTCGGTGGCCCCGGGGGCCAGGCCGAGGAACGCGCCGCTGGCGCCAAAGCCGGCCGACGCGGTGGAGATGGACGCATCGAGCCCTTCGCCGATGACCGCGTTGTTGCTGATCGACAGCGTCTGGGTCAAGGGCGCGGAACCGATGCGCACGTTGCCGAAGTCGACCGGGTTGGGCGCGATCGCGCTCGGCTGGGCCAGCGTGCCGACCGTGCCGGTGATGTTGGCCAGCACGCTCAGGGTCTGGTTCGGCAGGGCGGTGATGCCAAGGTCGCTGGTGCCGAGGCCATTGGAGTCGAAGGCGACGACGACCTGGCCGGACTTGGCGCCGATGCTGGCGGTGTTGATGCCGACCGCCATGCTGGCCGAGTCGGTCACCCCGGCGCCGAGCAGGCTGATCGTGCCGCCGTTGTTGGTGGCATCGCCGGTGGTGCCGCCGGTCAGGAAGCGGGCGTCCAGGCGCTCGGAGAAACCGTCGTTGACGGCGGTGTTCTGGATCGTCAGCGCCTGCGCCTGCACGCTGCCCACCAACACGTTGCCGAAGTCGATGGTCGGCGCCAGCGTGTTGGCGGAGGCCAGGCGGTAGACGGTGCCGTTGACAGTGATGGTCTCACTGCCCGCCGCGATGGCGGCGAGGCCGCTGGTGCCGGCGCCGTCGGAGGCGTAGTTCAGGGTCAAACTGCCGCTCTTGGCGCCGGCCGTGCTGGTGTCGATACCCAACGAGATGGGAACGGTCGAGCTCCCGGCGGCCAATCCGCTGACGCCGCTGCTGCCGCTGGTGACGAAGGCGTCTCCGGTGAGGGCGCCGAGCGCGACGTTGAGGTTTTCCGAGAAACCGTCGTTGGCGGCGACGTTGGAGACGGTCACGTTCTGCACCGCATTGGCACCGACGTGGACATTGCCGAAAGTGGTCGTGGCCGGCGTCGCCGCGCCTTGCGCCAGCCGGTAGACGTTGCCAGTGACGGTAACCACCTCGCTGCCGACGCTTGCGGTGCCCAGGCCGTTGCTGACGCCAGCGACTGCCCCGGCCGTCTCGTAGTTCAGCGTCACCCCGCCCGTCTTGGCGCCCGCCGTGGCGGTGTCGACCGCCACCGAGATGGCACCGGTACCAGTGTTGTTGGTGCCGGCCAGTCGTCCGGCGATGGAGCCGGTGCCGGTGGCGGCGCCGGTGGTGCCTCCAACGGTCACGTTCAGGTCTTCGCTGAACAGTCCGGCTGGCGCGGCATTGGTCACCGTCACCAAGGCGCTGTTGCTGCCGCCGACACGCTGGTTGGCCACCACCACCGGCGATGACGCGCTGCCCACGGCCGCGTTGTACGCCGCCGCCCCCGCGCCCAGCACGATGTTGAGCTTCTGATCGGCGATGTTCTCGAAGTTGCTGCGCAGGTTCAGCACCTGGCCGGTGAGTGGCGCCAGCGCTCCCGCGCTGGCCGCGGTGAAGGTGACGCCGAGGTTGCCGCTGTTGTTGCCCGGCCCGCCGACGGTGTAGCCGCCGCCTGTGATACCCACGCCACTCAGGCGGGCATCGGTCAGGTTGGCGCCGTTGACGCTGGTTTGGATCGCGCCGCGCAGCGTCGGGCCGGTGGTGCCGGTGTTGGCGATCTGGTAGTCGAAGGTCGTTGCGCCGACGCGCACATTGCCAATGGTCAGGGTGGCGTTGGCGGTGGTGCCGTCAGTGACCGTGGCACCGGTGATCGCCTGCGCCGCGTCGCCGCCGGCGACGATCAGGCCCGTACCGGACACGCCCGCGCGGCGGTTGAAGCTGTTGCCGGTGCCGGCGCCGGCGTTGGTGTAATCGTTGTCTATCGTCAGATTGCCGGTGCCGAGGTTGATGGCAGCGCCGGCCGCGCCCATTACGAGCTGGCCTTGCGTGTTGCCGCCGTTGGCGAGGGTCATCATCGCGCCCGGGCCGTCGACCTGCAGCGTGCCGGTGCCTGTCACGATGCGTTGTACGGCCAGCGTGCCATTTTGGGCCCGGAACAGACCGTTGTTCGTAAGCGCGCCATTCGGGTTGACCGTAATCGTGCCGCCTGCGTCGGAGTTGATCGTACCGAGGTTGGTCAAGGTGGCGCCGCCGCCGACGAAGTTCTGCGCACCGATGCCTCCGGTCTGGCCGCGCACCGTCAGGCCGGCACCGATGGTGAGCGCGCCGGCTTCAATGTTTAGCCGGTTCGCCGTGTTGGCGTCCGTGAACACGATCTGGCCGCTGCCGTCGATCGTCTGTGCGCCCTGTGGGGCGAGAACGCCGCCGGCGCCGATGTCGATGCGGCCGTTGACCGTCATGCCGCCGCTCGAGATGCGCGCAATGCCGCCGCCGACGAGATCGAGCAGCCCATTCAGCGTGGTGCCGTTGAGGAAGTTGCTGCCACTGTTGGTGGCGGTGATGCGTCCGGACCCACTGCTTTCAAGCAGCCCTCCGGTGACGGTGATGCCGTTGACGCGCACCGTGCTTCCGTTTGTGGCCAGCAGCGTGCCGGCGCTGTTATCGACGCCGCTGCCTTGCAGCAGCAGCGTGCCGCCGTTGTCGGCGCGCATCACGTTCTGGTTGGTCGTGCCACCGGTGGTCTGCACGGTAATCGTGCGGCCGGACACGTCGGCCGCGATCACGCCCTGGTTGACGAGGGTTGCGCCGCCGCCAATGAAGCTCTGATTGCCGATGATGCCGTTGCCGCCGCGCACGGTGATACCGGAGCCAAGCGTCGTCGTGCCGGCTTCGACGTTGAGCCGGTTGTTCGCGTCGGCGTCGGCGAAGACGATGGTTCCGTTGCCGCCGATGGTCTGGTCGCCCTGCGGCGCCAGGATGCTCCCGGCGCCGATGTTGATGGCGCCGTTGAGCGTCAGGCCGCCCGCCACGCGCTCGATGCCCACCGCCGACGCCAGGTCGAGCGTGCCGTTGAGGGTGACGCCCGACAGGACGTTGTTGCCGTTGTTGCTGGCGCGGAACGAGCCGGCGCCCGACAGGTTCATGTCGCCGCTCAGCGTGACCCCGTTCTGGCTGACGATGCTGCCGGCGCCGGCGATGATCTGGCTGCCGCTGGCACCGGCAACGGCCGAATTCAGGTTCAGGGTACCGCCGTTCATGGCTGAGAGCACACCGTTGTTGGTGGTGAGCCCTTGCACGGCGAGCGTGATCGCCCCGCTGCCCACATCGGCAGTGATGGTGCCGTCGTTGGTCAAGGTGGCGGCGCCGCCGAGGAAGTTCTGGGCGCCGATGAGGCCGTTCTGGCCGCGCACGGTGATGCCTGAGCCCAGGGTCAGGTTGCCGGCCTCGACGTTGAGGCGGTTGCTGGCGTTGTTGTCGGCGAAGACGATGGTTCCGTTGCCGCCGATGGTCTGGTCGCCCTGCGGCGCCAGGATGCTCCCGGTGCCGATGTTGATGGCGCCGTTGAGCGTCAGGCCGCCCGCCACGCGCTCGATGCCGACTGCCGACGCCAGGTCGAGCGTGCCCGTGAGCGTAACGCCCGACAGGACGTTGCTGCCGCTGTTGCTGGCGCGGAACGAGCCGGCGCCCGACAGGTTCATGTCGCCGCTCAGCGTGACCCCGTTCTGGCTGACGATGCTGCCGGCGCCGGCGATGATCTGGCTGCCGCTGGCACCGGCAACGGCCGAATTCAGGTTCAGGGTACCGCCGTTCATGGCTGAGAGCACACCGTTGTTGGTGGTGAGCCCTTGCACGGCGAGCGTGATCGCCCCGCTGCCCACATCGGCAGTGATGGTGCCGTCGTTGGTCAAGGTGGCGGCGCCGCCGAGGAAGTTCTGGGCGCCGATGAGGCCGTTCTGGCCGCGCACGGTGATGCCTGAGCCCAGGGTCAGGTTGCCGGCCTCGACGTTGAGGCGGTTGCTGGCGTTGTTGTCGGCGAAGACGATGGTTCCGTTGCCGCCGATGGTCTGGTCGCCCTGCGGCGCCAGGATGCTCCCGGTGCCGATGTTGATGGCGCCGTTGAGCGTCAGGCCGCCCGCCACGCGCTCGATGCCGACTGCCGACGCCAGGTCGAGCGTGCCCATGAGCGTAACGCCCGACAGGACGTTGCTGCCGCTGTTGCTGGCGCGGAACGAGCCGGCGCCCGACAGGTTCATGTCGCCGCTCAGCGTGACGCCGTTCTGGCTGACGATGCTGCCGGCGCCGGCGATGATCTGGCTGCCGCTGGCACCGGCAACGGCCGAATTCAGGTTCAGGGTACCGCCGTTCATCGCGGACAGCACGCCGTTGTTGGTGGTGAGCCCATTGACGTCCAGCGTGATCGCCCCGCCGGCCACATCGGCGCTGATGGTGCCGTTGTTGGTCAAGGTGGCGCCGCCGCCGACGAAGTTCTGACCGCCGATGCGGCCGGTATCGCCGCGTACGGTGATGCCTGAGCCCAGGGTCAGGTTGCCGGCCTCGACGTTGAGGCGGTTGCTGGTGTTGTTGTCGGCGAAGACGATGGTTCCGTTGCCGCCGATGGTCTGGTCGCCCTGCGGCGCCAGTGCGCTCCCGGCGCCGATGTTGATGGCGCCGTTGAGCGTCAGACCGCCCGCCACGCGCTCGATGCCCGTTCCCGACGCCAGGTCGAGCGTGCCGTTGAGCGTCACGCCGTTGAGGAAGTTGCTGGCGCTGTTGAAGGCGACCAGCCTGCCGGTGCCCGTGGTGTTGATGGTGCCGCCGGTGATGGTGCTGCCGAACTGGTTGATCACACTGTCGGCACTGACGTTGATGACACCGCCGGTGTTGTTGATGTTGTGGCCGGCGCTGATGCTCAGGGCGGCGTTGTCGGGAATCGGCCCCGCGCCGACGTTGATCGTGCCCGTGTTGGTGGTGCTGCCACCGCCTTGCAGCGCGAGCAGGAACGCGTCGATGTTGATGCTGCCGGCATTGGTGAGTGTGAGGATCGACTGCGCGCCGTCGATCGTGACGACCTGGCCGCCGCCGATGATGGCGCTGTCACCCCCAGGACCGGTCGGCACGGCGCCGCATGACCAATCCCCGGCGGTGCCCCAGTTGCCCGTCGCTGGGTTCCAGGTGCAGGTCAAGGCCATCGCCGAGGGCGCCACGGCCACGGACAACACAAGCGCGGTTGCCTGCAAGCCTGCGGCGCGGGCCGACCGCGGAACGGCGGACCTGTTACGGTCCGGGCGCTGTTCCGCGCCCAGGTGGAGGGCGGCTGGGGAGGTACGGTCCATTTTTTCCTCGGTCGGCTTGAACATGTTCTTGTTGCCACCAAAAATATGGGAGTTACGTTGCCCTGCAGCCCACGCCTGATCTGCTGAAGCCCCTTACACCATCGTGCTGGCTTCTCGTGCAGGGAACGCCAGGACGCGCTGAATGGCGCATAGGAGCTGTGGACCGAGGTCGGTTTAGCAATCTTGGGGCCAATTAAACCAACGAACTGAAAATAAAAGACATATTCTTAAATTTTCGGGTCTTTTCCGATGGCTCGCCCGCAATTTGTAAAATTTCCCGACAAGTTGTGCGGCGGCCCCGCTGATCGGCTGGTGCCCCTTCCCGTCGTCCTGGCGGCCCTTGCAGGGAACCCCAGGACCGCAGAACGGCGCCATCGGCGCCGCGGAAAGCTCTCGAATCCGGCGGATTTCGGCAGTAAGGCCAAGCCGCTCTCGGCAATCCTGGAGATAATCAATTCAACCTAATGAAAATAAAATACATGTTGATGTTTCAAGGCCTTTCAGATGGCATGAGCGCGATTCGTAAAATTTCCTGACGAGTCATGCGACCGCACCGCCGATCGACTGGGCAATAAGTGGCTGTCGCGTCCCGGACGTTTTCCTTGTCGGTGCCCGCGGCGGTCTACTTACGGTGCGTCAGGTTCCGCGGGGAGGTGCCGGGATGAGCATCACGCCACGCAAGAACGCCACCCCGCCCTCCGGCCGGGCACGCGCTGGGTGCGCATGGCGACAAGAGCGGCGGTGCGGCCAGGGCGGCCGCGTTTCGCATCGGCATGCTGCGAACCGATAACGGCAGGGAATTTAGCGACCGCACGCCGGCTCAGGAACCCGCCGTATCCATTGAAAAAAATCCTGACAAGCGGGCCGGAAAACACGGTGGCGATATCCGTCGACTGGGATATCCGAATACCGCGACCAACGATGGACTGCCCGGCGCCGAGCCTTTGGCCATGCTCCGCAGGAGGCTTTCTTACCTTGCGAACCAGCGCACCGCCCGGCTGTGGGCGGGAATGTCCTGTCCGACTTGTTCCAGCCAGGAGCGCAAGGGCCCCCTGCGGCGCGCGGCGATGGCCTGGCCGACCCGCACCCACAGCAGCACGGTGGACAGCACCGTCCAGCCGGCCACCAGCCACAGGCCGACCGCCGGCGCGCCGAGCAGGGCGCACAGCGTCAGCATGAGCAGGTTCGGATTGCGCCTGGCGGTGATCAGGCGGTTGTACGAATCGAACGGCTGCCAGACGAACAGCGAAAACCTGGCGCACACGGCCTGAAACGTGCCCTCGGCGAGGCGCCCGGCGATGTAGCCGGCGACGATGACCCAGATCAGCGGGTCGACCGGCACGCTGCCGGCCGGCAGACCAAGCGCCCAGGCCGCGTACCAGAAGGGCGGGTGGATGAGGTCGATGCCGTGGTCGAGGATGTCGCCGAAGCGGCTGGACTGCACCGTTACCCGCGCCAGCTTGCCGTCGACGGTGTCCAGAAACGTCATCAGCCAGGCGCACAGCAGCCCCGGCAGCCACCAGCCGTCCCAGAACGCGAAGCCGGCAGCGATGGTCAGCACGAGGCCGGTGAGGGTGACCTGGTTGGGCGTGATGCCGCGGTGGGCGCAAAAGCCGGTCGCCCGGCGCGCCAGTGGCGGCCACCACCACTTGGTGATGAAGTCCGTGACGCCCTTGTAGGCGGTGCCGAACAGGCGCCGTTCGAGGGTGTCCTGCTCGCTTGGCGTGACTGGCAGGACGTAGGGTGCCTCGCGCTTGCGCAGCCGTTCCTGGTAGGCGCTGGCGAGCGTTTGCGGCGTCTCGGTCACGTAGCCGTCGGCGCTGCATTCGCCCAGCAGGACGGCCGGCGCGGCGGCGGCGGCGCCCACCGGCGCGTGCAGCGCCACCTGCGGGCCGTCGCCGTCGGCCCGCAGGGCGACGCCCGGGGCATCGATCAGGCTGTCGATGACGCGTTCGTCGAACAGGTAATCGGTGCGCAGGGCCAGCACGCTGCGCTTCTCCGGCACGCTGGCGCCGTCTTCCAGCACCTCGATGCCGCGCTTGCCGAGCACGCGCCGCAGACGCTCGCGCCCGCCAAGACCCCACAGGCGGACCGGCGCTTCGCCGAGCAAGACAGCAACCGGTTTCACTTTGGGACTAGGCCTGGGCTGGAAAATGGGCGGGCAATCGTATATCAAGCGGGCGCCGCCGCATCCGCGCGGCGGCTCAGGTCGATGATCAGGCACTTACAGTGAACGCCCGCCACCAAGATTTGCCCGCTGCCGAGCCGACGCCCGAACGAAGCTGGGTGCTGGCCCACCTGTCGGACCTGCACCTGACCGAGCCGCGCCCTGCGCCGGCCGCGGGGGTCACCGGCAAGCAGCGGCTGGGCCTCGCGTCCTGGAACAAACGCCGTCGCCACATTCATCAGCCGGCAGTGCTGCAACGCCTGGCGGCCGACCTGCTGGCGCAGGCGCCGGATCAGATCGCGATCAGCGGCGATCTCGTGCAGGTTGGCATGAGGCAGGAGTTCGAGCAGGCCGCCCGCTGGCTCGCGAGCTTTGCACCGCCGTCGAAGGTCCTGTTGGTGCCCGGCAACCACGAGGCCTACGCCACCAGCACGTGGGAGAAAGGCCGCCAAGGCTGGCGCGATTATCTGCCGCGGGCGCTGGACGGCGAGCCCTGGCTGGTGGGCCACGAGGGCCTGCTGTTGATCGGGCTTTCGAGCGCGGTGCCCAGCCTGCCGGGTCTTGCCACCGGCACGCTCGGCAAGGCGCAGCTGGCGGCGCTCGAAGAGGCCCTGGAGCAGGGCGCGGCCGAGCGGCGGTTCCGCGTCGTCGTGCTGCATCACCCGCCGGTCGGCGTGGTCGGCTGGCGCAAACGGCTGACCGATCAGCGCCAGTTCGCGGCCGTCATTGCCCGCCAGGGGGCCGGACTCGTGCTGCACGGCCACGCCCATTGCGCCACGCTGGCGATGCTGCGCGGCAGAAACGGTCCGGTGCCGGTGGTCGGTGCGCCGTCCGCGTCGGCGCTCGACGCGCGGCCCGGACGGATGGCGGGCTATGGCCTGCTGCGCGTGACGCAAGCCGAGGCGGGCTGGCAGCTGCACCTGAGCCGGAGGGTATACCGGCCGCAGACGCAGGATTTTGGCTGGCTGGAGCATTGCCAGCTGCCGACCTCGGGCTGAGGTCGGCCGCCCGCAAGGGGTCAGGGAAGCGCATGGTTCGTGCAGCGCTTCCCTTCCATGCAGGCCGGCAAGTGCTCAGCTATCCCGCCGCCAGCTCACGCGCAGCGTGGCGTCGTCCTCCACGTAGTGATAGTCGAGGGTGCCAGCGTAGGCGTGCTCGATGGCCTCGCCGAGGCCACGGGCCAGGTGCGCGTCGGTGGTGGTGATCAGCAGGCCGTCGGCCGTTTCCTCTTTCGCCATGATGCGCTTGAGCGGGTGCTCGGCGGCCTGCCGCTCGGCGTGATGATCGATCAAGCGCGAAATCTCGTCGCGGTGTGCGGTGAGGAAAGCGCCGCCGAGCGACAGATACCCCGCCGGCACGCGATCGTGCACCCGCTGACAGGCCGGGCAGCGCAGCTCGTGCGCGTTGTCCGGACGCGTCAGCCACTGCCAGCGGCCGTCGTGCCAGACCGCGCCGCAGTCGCCGCACACGCTGGGTTCGGCCGGCTTCATGCGGGCGACGTACGGGTCGTGAATCTGCTCGAAACCGCCGCGGTCGTGGCGGCCGTGATGCGGCAGGTCGGGGGTCTTGTGGGGTCCGCTCATGATCGGCTCCGCGTTGAAGTGATGTGCTGTCGGCCTGGGTCGCTACCGTAGCGGCCGGCTCGCCGCGTCTCGTTGACCGTGCTCAATCGTCCGCGCAGGCCCTGCGCGCGGCGGCTACCCAGTGTGCGTCACGCGGCCTGGCGGGCGGCGCATGCGGCACCGAGCAGGCCGACACGCGGCTCGGTGATCGCGTGAATGGGCATCTGTTCGAGCAGGCCGGCCATGCGTCCCTTGGCGCGAAACGCGTCCACGAAGGCGGCACTCTGGAACAGCGGCAGGTTTTTCTGCACCACGCCGCCGGCGAGATAAAGTCCGCCCGACGGCAGGCAGGTGAGCGCGAGATTGCCGGCGGCGGCGCCGCACAGCCCGGCGAACAGGCGCATGGCCTCCTTGGCGCGCGCGTCGCCGCCCGCGGCCCGCGCGCTGACGGCGGCGGCGTCGACGGCAGGTCCGCCGAGACATTCATGGATCAGTGCGAGCCCCGGCCCCGAGGCGAGCCGCTCGAACGACACCCGCTCCACGCCCAGGCGCAGGCGCGCGAACTCGCGAAGGCGCACCTGGCGGTCGTCGAGCGGCGCGAAATCGACGTGCCCGCCCTCGCTCGGAAACACCCGCCAGGCACCGCCGACCGGCACCAACAGCGCCATGCCAAGCCCGGTGCCGATGCCGAGCACCGCCCGCAGGCCGTCCGGTCGCGCCGTGCCCGGCTGGATCGTGACGACGTCCTGCGGCTCGATTGCGGCGATGCCGTGGCCGACGCCCGCGAGATCGTTGATCAGCGTGACGCGGGCGACGCCGAGCGCCGCTTCAAGCCGGGCGCTGTCGAGCTGCCAGGGCAGGTTGGTGATGCGCGCCTGGGTGCCGCCGTGGGGCGCCGGCTGCACGGGTCCGGCCACGGCGAAGCAGGCGCGCGGCGGTGCCGGCGCGTCCCCCAGAAACTCACGCACCGGCTCGGCGAGATCGGCATAGGCGGCGCTGTCGTAGGTCGCCTCGGCGAGCACCTCCAGCCGGCCGTCCCGCCAGCGCCCGCGCAGCAGGGCCGTCTTGGTGCCGCCGATGTCGCCTGCCAGCAGTTCCATTCGCCCCTCGCCATGCCGATCCGCCCGCCGACAGTGTGCACCGCGGGCGGCCGGCGGGGGAGGGCGCTCTTGGCCAGATCGCGGTGTGTCGCGCGAGACGGCGCCGGGCGGCTTTCCTTCAGCGCCCCATCAGGCGTCGAAAATGCCCTGTTCCACCAGCTCGTACCAGCCCAGCAGATCCTGGCGCCCGTAGCCCTGATCGACGGCCTGCTGGTACAGGCGCTGGATGTGGCTGCCGATCGGCAGCGTCACGCCGACCCGCTCGGCGAGTTCCCGCACCAGGGTGATGTCCTTGCAGATCATGGTCAGGCCGTCGGTCGTGTGATCGAACGGCACCCGACCGTCGAACTTGGGCTTGACCAGCACGTCCATCACCCGCGTTGGCGCCAGACACGTGTCCATCACCTCCAGCAGGCGCTGCGGCTCGATGCCGACCGCCCGGCCGAGCGCCACCGACTCCATGACCCCGGACAGGGTGGAGACCAGGATCAGGTTCTGGCACAGCTTGGCGGTCTGCCCGGCGCCGACCGGGCCCAGGTGAAAGACGTGCCGCCCCATGAGCTCGAACAGCGGGCGCACGCGCTCGAACAGCGCCGCCTCGCCGCCGACCATGATGCTGAGCGTGGCCGCCTGGGCGCCGCTGCCGGCACCGCTGAGCGGCGCGTCCAGGAAGCCGATGTCGTGCCTGGCGGCGTCCGTGGCCAGCTCGCCCGCCAGCAGCGGGCTGATGGTGCTGCAGTCGACGATGACGCCGCCCGGCGCCATGCTGCCGACGAGCGCGTCCACCGTGGCACGCACGACTTTCTGGCTCGGCAGGCAGGTGAAAACGATCTGCGCCTCGCGGCCGACCGCCGCCGCGTCGGCGCCGGCCACGAGGCCCTGCGTGCGGGCGGCGGACAGCGCCGCGGGTGCCGGGTCGAAGCCCAGCACCCGGTAGCCGGCGCGCGCGAGGTGGCCGGACATGGGCAGCCCCATGGTGCCGAGTCCAATGAAACCGAGCACCGGCTGCATGACCTCAGCCCTTCTTGCCGGCCTTGGCCGGTTTGGCCTTGGCGGTCTTCGGCTTGGCGGCGGGTTTTGGCGTCTTGGCCTTGCCGCCCGCCATCTTGGCCGTGCCGCTGGCGGCGGCCGCCGCCTGGCGTGCGGCGGCGCTCTCCGACAGTGCCTCCTTCATGGCGAAGTAGGCATTGGCCGCCGCCGGGAAGCCGGCGTACACGCCCACGTGGCCGATGATCTCGACGATCTCCTGCTGCGTCAGGCCCACCTTCAGACCGCTGCGGATGTGCACCTTCAGCTGCGGTTGGGCGGTGCCCATGGCCGCCAGCGCGGCGATGGTGGTGATCTCCCGGTCGCGCAGCGCCAATTGCTTGGTGCGCGCGTAGGTGTCGCCGAAGGCGTAGGCCACGGTGGCCCTGGCGTAGTCGGGTGCCAGCTCGTTCAGCACGCTCACCACCTGGTCGGCGGCGTCCTTGTCCTCGATGGCGTGCAGCATCTCGAGCGCCTTTTTCATGCGCGGATCGTCGGTCTTGGCCATGTCTTCCCCTCCGGTGTTGTCGTGTCGAAAAGTCGTTGCGCGCGTGGGCGCGGCGCGTCAAATCTGGTTGAAATCGATCGGCAGATCGAGGTGGTCGTTCAGCAGCGTGATCTTCTTGCGCGCGATGCGCCAGCGCCCGCCGTCCTGCACCAGCGTGTGGTCGTAAAAGCCGAACAGCTGCGCCGTGACGCGCCGGTGGTAGGTGCTGGTCTGCCAGTGGCTGCTGACCGTGAGCCGCCCGTCGTCGGCGGCCGTGACGTGCAGGTTGCTGATGACGTGGCAGGTGCGCGGCAGCGGCGTGACGAACGGCGTCAGGCCCGATTCGACGCGGTACACGCGATCGCCGAGCGCGGCGCGGCCAGTGAGATAAAAGAACGACACGTAGCGGTCCGGGTCGTCGCCGAGCGTCTCCTCGTCCACCCAGGCCGGGCACCAGAACTCGCAGTCGTCGGTGTAGAGGTCGAGCCAGGCCTGCCACTGCCAGCGGTCCAGGCAATCGGCCTCATGGAACACCACCGCGGCGGCGGCCAGGTGCAGTTCGGGCGTGATCATCGGCCGCTCTCCCCGGCGGCCAGCGCGCGGCGCTGACCGTCCTTCATCAGCCGCAGCCACTGCCGGTAGTTGGCGTGGAACAGCGTCTCGTCGGACATGTTCAGCGGCCCCGCGCTGCTGGTCTCGGGCTCGATGCCGAGCTCGCGCGCGTAGTCGTTGCCGCCGCGCACCATGGCGCCGAACCCCCGGCCGTGGCCGTGCAGCCAGTCGACCGCACGCGCCTGCAGGCCCTGCTGGCAGTTGCGGTAGGCGCCGACGTCGTCCGGCGTGCCGGTCGAGCTGATGTTGAAGAAATCCTCGTACTGGCGCAGGCGCTGGCGGCGCGCGGCGGGCGGCTCACCGACCGGCACCCAGCAGTAGATTTCCATCTCGGTCAGCGCCGTCGCCAGCGGGCGCAGCACGCGGAACTGGCCGATCACGGCGTTGTCCGTGCACTGCACGTTGGGAAAGATGGTGAGATTGCGCCCGTACTGCAGCAGCCACTTGGCGCGCCCGGCGCCAAGGCGCGCGGCTAGCTGCTCGCGCTGCGGCCACAGCGGCCGGAACTCGGGCGCCGGGTTCTCGGTGAAGAACAGTGCGTGGCCGTTCTTGAGGCCGAAGCTGCCGGTTTTCAGATTCACGCCGAACATGGCCTCGATGTCCGGCCCCTTGTAGGCGTCGCCGGCGCGCGCGATGCGCCGGCGGGTGATCTCGATGAAGCCCTTGTGGGCGATGTTCAGGTGATAGCCGTCGAGGCAGTTCTCGACCTGCAGCTTCCAGTTGCCGGGAAAGGTGTAGCTGGCGTTGCCGCGCACCAGCTCCATGCCGTCCGGCGCCTGCTCGACCAGCAGGTCGATGAACACCCGCGCGTCGCCGAGGTGCTGTTCGAGCGGCAGCACGTCCGGGTTCAGGCTGGCGAACACCCAGCCGCGGTACTCGCCGAGCCTGGGCACCGCCTGCAGGTTATGGTCGTCGGCCTCGAAGGCCGGCGAGTAGGCGGCATCCGCGTGGTCCTTGATGGACACGCAGCGGCCGTCGGCGTCGAAGGTCCAGCCGTGGTAGGTGCAGCTGTGGAACTTGCGGTTGCCGGCGCGGTTCAGGCACACCAGCGAACCCTTGTGCGTGCAGGTGTTCAGGAATGCCTTCAGCTCCCCGGCCGCATTGCGCGTGACCATCACCGGCTGGCGGCCGATGTGCGTGGTGTAGAAATCGTGCGGCCGGGCGACCTGCGAGGCGTGGCACAGGAACACCCAGTTCGACTCGAAGATGTATTTCATCTCCAGCTCGAACAGGAACTCGTCGCGGAAGATGTCGCGATGCACGGCGAACACGCCGTCGTCGATGCGATCGTCGATGTAGCGATCGAAATCGATCGGCCCTGTGGCCGCCGTCGGCCGCTGCGCGGGACTGTTCATCCTCCCCCTCTCTGGTTAAGGAAGGTCTGCACAAGTCCATCCTGGACTTGCGCAGCCTCACCGAGCCCGGCAACTGTCCGGGCTCGTCTCCGCCGGATCAAACGCTTATGCGCTTGATCCGCGGGCGCGCCATCCGCGGCGCGCGAGCAAGACGCCGTCCGCGTCGGCGCCGGCAGCGTGACGGAAATCGACCGTCGCTAATGAACGGCCGTTCGGTTGCGATGCTAGCACGGTGCCGTCGGGTCGCCTTCTTGACGAGCATCAATTTTCGCCGGGCCCAGCGGCAAAGAATGGCGCTTTCGACACCCCGGAGGAGACACCCATGGACCAAGCCGTACACGCCCCGGAATACCTGCGCGAGCTGAAGGCCGACTGGCTGGTCGCGCTGCGCGCCGAGGTCATCGAACCCATCCGCGCCAAGGCGGTGGCGCATCCGTTCATCGCCGAGGTGGCGGCCGGCACGTTTCCGGTGCCCAAGCTGCGGCGTTTCTTTGCCGACCTGTGCTGGACCGTCATCACCACGCCGGGCGTGGTGGCGAGCCTCGCCGCCCGCACGCCGCACTACGAGCACCCGATCAAGACCAAGCTGCTCGAGAACGCCTACACGGAATGGAACCACGCCTTCGCGCTGTCGCAGACGGTGAATGCGCTGGGCGGCCCCGGCGACCGCATCTTCGAGGGGCCGGAGACGGCCTGGGAGGCGCTGCCCTACGCCTGGCATCTGCGCAACTGGCAGCTGCTGTATGCCTACAACCAGCCGTGGCTGGAGGGCATCGCGGCGTTTGCGGTCGGCATCGAGGCGCTGGTGCCGAGCATCATCCACCCGCTGTGGAAGGGCTGCGAGCAGCACTACGGCCTCGAGGGCGATGGGCTCGACTGGCTGGCCTGGCATGGCGGCGAGGTCGAGATGCAACACGGCAACGACGGCCTGTACATCCTGGAAGCCAAGGTGCCGGCGGACGACCGGGCCCTGCAGGCGCAGCTGCGCTCGGTGGTGCACAAGACCATGCTGGTGCTAGGCGAGCACTGGCTGGACTACTACTACGGGGTGGACGAGGCTCCCGAGGCCACCGCCGCGTAGGGGCACAAAAGGCCGTGCGAGCTTCAGTGCGTGGGTCTTGGCAGCTGCCCATGGCGGCTGCCAGGCGGCGTGTGCTCAGTCTCTGGCAGGCATGACTGGGTGATGGCCTGACAACCAACAACGCAGGGTCTCGACGGGCAAGGGCGCGCTGACCAGGTAGCCCTGCATCTGGTCGCAGCCGTGGGTTGCGAGCAGCGCAAGCTGCCGGTCGGACTCGACACCCTCGGCAACAACCGCGATGCCCAGGATGCGTGCCAGCATCATGATGCCGGCAACGATGGCGCCGTCCTCGCGTGCGGTGGCGCCTGGCGCAATGAACGAAGGGTCGAGCTTCAGCCTGTCGATTGGCAGCCGTTTCAGGTAGGCGAGGCTGGAGTAACCGGTGCCGAAATCGTCCAGCGAAAAATGGATGCCGTGTCGCCCCAGGCGCCGGACGGTTTCGAGCGCCGCCTCGCCGCCACTGAACAGTGCGTTCTCGGTAATCTCGAAAGCGAGCCGCTGCGGGTCGAACCCGGTCTGTGCCAATACATCCAGGACGCGTTGCTCGAACTGGGGGTGCTTGAGCTGCCGGACCGAGAGATTGACCGCCAGCTGCATGTCGTCACCGCCGGGCAGCGTCGCCAGATCCTCGCAGGCGCGTCGCAGTACCCATTCGCCGAGTTCATGGATGATGCCGCAGTCGTCGGCCAGCGGGATGAAAACGTCGGGGAGCAGCAGGCCACGCTCGGGATGTTGCCAGCGCACCAGCGCCTCCACGCCCGTGATGCGGTCGTTGGCGAGTGCCTTGATCGGCTGATAGCTGAGGCGAAGGTCGCCACGCTCCACAGCGCGCTGCAGGTCGGCTTCGAGTGCCAGGCGGTCGGTGGCCTGCGCGGTCATGCCGGGCTCGAAGAAGCAGAACATCCCGCCGCCGCCCCGTTTTACGCGATACATGGCCGCGTCGGCATTGCGCAGCAAGCCCGACGCGCTGCGTTCGTCGAGCGGATACAGCGTGAGGCCGAGACTCGCGCCGCTTCGGATGGGCTGGCCATTGATTTCGAACGGCGACTCGAAGGCTTCCAGCAGCTTGCCCGCCACCCGGGCCAGATCCTCGGTGCGCACCAGGTTCGGGACCAGCACACCGAATTCGTCGCCGGCCAGGCGTGCCACGGTGTCCTCGGCGCGCACGGCGCCCTGCAAACGCTCGGCAATGCGCACCAGCAGCCGATCGCCGACGTCGTGGCCGAGACCGTCGTTGATGCTCTTGAAACGGTCGAGATCGACGAAAACCAGCCCGACCAGCCCACCGTGGCGGTCCGCCTCGACCATCGCCCGCTCCAGGCGATCGGCGAACAGGACGCGATTGGGCAGGCCGGTGACGGCATCGTAGTGCGCCAGTTGCTGCAGGCGCTGCTCGGCCCGTTGCCGCTGGATGACATTGCCGAGTTGATCGGCCACTGCCCGCAGCACGCTGAGCAGGCGTTCGTCGCGCGGCCGCGGCTCGGCCAGCCAGCATTCGATGATGCCCAGCGGGCCGTGCTCGCTGAGCACGGGCACGGCCAGTGCGGTCCTGACATCGGCGGGCAGGCGTGGTCGCGGCGCGGGCTCCGGCGGCTGCGCTCCGGGCTCGAACCACAGGGCGCTGCCCGTCAGCCAGGCGCGGCCGGGCAGGCTGTCGCCGAGCGCGTCATCGGTGTCCACGGTGCTCGGTGGGCGACCGGGAGCCACCGCCAGGGCGCTGCGCTCCAGGCGTGTTGCGCGCTCGTCAGGCAGCCAGATCTGCACTTGAAGCCAGTCGTGTTCGAGCCGCAATTGGTGCGCGCAGGCGGCCAGAATGGCCGGCAGTCGGGCGCCGGCGGTGGCCTGTTGCGACACGGTGAGCAGCAGGCGCATTTCGCGTTCGTGCTGCACGCGGTCGCTTATGTCGCGCAGGACCAGCAGGAAGGCCGCATGGCCGTTCTCGCGGTACTTGGTCAGGGCCGCCTCGATCAGCACCGGATGGCCGTCCACACGCTGGCCTGAGATGTCCGCCTGTTCGCCGATCCGCCAAGTCGCCTCCGGTGCCGCGGCAAACGCCTCGAGCAAGGTCTCGAACATCGGCCACTGATGCTCGGGAATCAGGCGCGACAGGTGCTGGCCGACGATGTCCGCCTCGGTGTAGCCGAGCAGCAGGGCGGCGCCACCACTCCACAGGGTGATGCGACAGTCGGCGTCGAAGCCGATCACCGCGTCGGCGCTCACCGCCAGCAACTGGCGCACGCGGGCGTCAGCCGCCAGTTGCCGCTGATTCTCCTGCGCTGCCCGCAGTTCACGCGAAATGGCCGGCAGCAGTCGCCGCAGGTCGCTCTTGGTCACGTAGTCGCGGGCACCTTCCTGCAGCGCCCGCACCGCCGCCGCTTCCCCCAGGGTGCCGGACACGAAGATGAACGGCACGGTCGGCGCGTGCCGCCGCACCAGGGCGAGGGCACCGGAGCCGCCGAAGCCCGGCATGGTGTAGTCGGCCAGGACCACATCCCAATCGTCTTCCAGCGTGCGCAGCAGGTCTTTCTCGGTGGCCACCCGCCGCCAGTTCGGCGCGTAGCCGCCGTCGCGCAGATGCTCGATCAGCAGCAGTGCGTCGTCGGGCGAGTCGTCGACCACCAGCACCCGTAACGGGGCAGGGGCGGCGTCAAGGGGGGCGAAGCCGGTCACGGTCGTACCCCTCACGGCCGCCGGTTGAGCAGCAGCCAGTACAGGCCAAGCTGCTGGGTTGCGGCGACGAACTCATCGAAATCGACCGGCTTTCGGACGTAGCTGTTGCAGCCGAGCCGATAACTTTCGACAACGTCGCGTTCCTCGGTCGATGAGGTGAGCACGACGACAGGTTGCGACCAGGTGCGTGTGTCGGCCCGGACCTGACGCAACACCTCCAGGCCGTCGATGCGTGGCAACTTGATGTCCAGCAGCACCACCGCGGGCATTTGCGCCGCGTCGCGGCTGGCCCAGCTGCCACGCGCGAACAGGTAATCGAGCGCCTGCACGCCGTCGCGCACCACCACCAGCCGATTGGCGAGGCGCTGTTGCTCGAAGGCGTGCAGCGTCAGCGCCTCGTCGTCCGGATTGTCTTCGACCAACAGGATGGTGGGTTCGCTCATGCCGGGGCCTCGTCAGGCAGCGTGAAGCGGAAGCAGGCGCCCTGCTGCGGCTGGGCCTGCGCCCAGATTCGACCGCCATGTTTGTGGATGATTCGCTGCACCGTGGCGAGTCCTATGCCGGTGCCGGGGAACTCGTCGACGCCGTGCAGACGCTGGAAGGGCCCAAACAGCTGCTCGGCGTGCGCCATGTCGAAACCGGCTCCGTTGTCGCTGACCACGAATATCGGCTCCGCGGCGGTGCCTTCACGGTGGAATCTGACCGACGGATTGACCGTTTGTCCAGTGAATTTCCACGCATTGTCGAGCAAGTTGACCAAGACCACCCGCAGCAGCGGGCCGTCACCCCAGGCCCGCAGGCCGGGCGCTATCTGGACCTCGACCTCGCGTTGTGGGTCCTGTTCGCGCAGCCCGGCGATGATGTCGGCAGCCAGCGCGCTCAGGTCGACCGAGCGCCGGTGCAGTGGGGTGCGCGTCACCCGCGCCAGATTGAGCAAATCGTCGATGAGGATGCCCATGCGTTGGGCGTTGTAGCGAACCCGGCTCAGCCGCTCACGGTTGGTTTCGTCCAACAGGTTCGCGCATTCGTTTTCGATGATGCGGCTGAAGCCGTCGATCGACCGCAACGGCGCCCGCAGATCATGAGAAACCGAATAGCTGAACGCTTCGAGCTCGCGGTTGGTCGATTCGAGTTCCGCCGCGCGCGCCGTCAGAGCCGTGTTCAGGTCGACAATGCGTTGCTGCGCCTGCTTGCGTTCGGTGACGTCTTCGAGCAGTCCATCCCACAGCACGCCGCCATCGGTTTGTCGTGGCGCCGCCGTCAGTGAGGCATCGAAGCGTCGGCCGCGCAGCGTCGTGCCCACGAATTCGGCATTGAGCAGGCCACCGGCGCGGTGCGCTTCGGTGAGTATGGCCGCGCGTTCACCCGCTGCCTGATGGAATGCGGATACCGGGCTGCCGAGCAATTGCTGCATGGAATCCGCCTCGAGGATTCGCAGCATGGCGGGATTCGCCTCGAGCAACCGCCCGTCGGGGTCGTCGTTGGAGACAAAAATGCCGATCGGCAGGTTGTCGACGACCGCCCGGAGGCGTTGATCCGCCTCCCGCGCCTCGCGCATGGCGGCGACTCGCGCGTCGATGTCGCGGATGGAGACGATGATGCGCGTCTGCGTGCCATCGGCCAGGGCGCCGAGCGCAACCTCGACGGCGAGTTGCTTGCCATCCGCCCGCAGCACGGACAGGTCGCCCGCCTCGCCGAACAGCCGGTAGGGGGTCGGTTGGGCGAGAAAGCGTCGCCAGCGCAGGCGGTGGCTGTCGATCATGTCCGCCGGTATGAGGCTGCCGATCTCTGCGCCCAGCAATTGATCATGGGCGTACCCGAGCAACGCCTCGCAGCGAGGGTTGGCCAGTTCGATGCGGCCGTCCTGGCCGACCACCAGCACGGCGTCCGGCACCGCCTCGAACACGCCGCGAAACAGCGCTTCGGCCCGTTGTCGCTCCGCGACCTGGCGGCGCAGCTCGTCGGCGCTGTAAGACAGCTGTCGGGTGCGGGCCGCGACCTGCCGTTCGAGGTCCGCCGCCAACGCGGCGAGGTCCGCGGCCGCGTCGCGATTGCGACGATCGAGGCGCCTCAGTCGACCGGCGTCGATCGCCAGCGCACCGCCGAGAATTGCCATCACCACCGATACAAACAGCGCGCCAGCGGCAGCTCCTTCGATCAGGCCCGCACGTTCGATTGATACACGCAGCCACGCCATGGCTGGCAGCAATACCCCCACCGCCGGCAGCAGGTGCCGCAGCGAAGCGCCGCCCGCGTCATTGGCGATGAGCAGGCCGATGGGGCCGCGCTCGGGCTGTGCGCACCACACGCCACAGGCCAGCAGCAGGAATGACACCGCGCCCATCGGCGCGACACCGGTCGTGGCAGAGGCGAAATAAAGCCGCGGCGCGTCATACAGATGCCCGAATGCGGCAACGAGGCCGACAAAGCCGCCGCCGAACGCGAGTGCCGCCACGAAACGGGCGGCAAGGGGGTTGGCCCGATGCAGGCAGAGCAGGGCCAGGCCGAGCATTCCAGCCGCGATGCAGGGAACTGCGGGCATCTGGGTAATCCGCTCCAGCAGGGCGGGGGCGACGGTCGCCAGCGGGGCCCGACCGACCCCGAGATGGACAAGGGTGGCGCCGAGCGATACGAACACGGCGAGGCTGGCGGCTGAACGCCCGAACACTCGCAAACGTGGGGAGCGCACGCCTGAGCCCAGGCAGAACAGGGCGGCGGCCAGTACTCCGAAGATGCAAGCCGCCTGCGGGCGCATGGCGACGTCCGGCGGCAGCAGATCGCCCGGATCGCTGCCCCAGAACAGCGAACTGCCGACCAGCACCAGCACTGCGCTCGAAGCGCCCCACACAATGGCTCGCGCAGCACGTACGCCGCTCAGCAGCACCGGCCGCGGCAGCGCGCGAGCCGGCAAGCTGCGGACAGAATCGTTCGGGCTATGGTCGGGTGCGTACAAGACATCCAGCCATGCGTTTCGCGGCAGGCAGGCGGATGGTTTTAGCACAGTTCGTCAAGGGCCAAATTGGCCCAAAGTCCCATGGACAAGCGCTGCTTTTTTGGGGTGATTCGGGAGGCTTCGGAGCTCATCCCTTGGCCGGACTATTTAGGATCGCCGCTCATCCAGCGCACGGTGCTCGGTGCACGGCAGGGCGTGCGACCGCCGGCGGGGAAGCGCCGGATTGATCGGAATTGAGTGGCTGAACCGTCAAAAGAACCGGTTGTGGGGCCGCGGCAGGCCCATGTGCTCGCGCAGCGTCGCGCCTTCGTAGTCGCGCCGGAACAGGCCGCGGCGTTGCAGCTCCGGCACCACCTGGTCGACGAAGTCGTCGAGGCCGCCCGGCAGGTAGGGGAACATCACGTTGAAGCCGTCGCAGGCACGCGCTTCGAGCCACTCCTGCATCTGGTCGGCGATCATCGCCGGCGTCCCGATCATCTCCAGTGTGCCGAAGGCGCCGCCCACGTATTGCGCCAGTTGGCGCACCGTCAGACCGTCGTTGCGGGCCATGTCGACCAGCTTCTGGCGCGAGGTGTGGCTGGCGTTGGTGGGCGGCAGGTCGTCCGGCAAGGGGCCGTCGAGGTCGAGCTTCGACACGTCGAAACCGAGCTGCACCGACAGCGTGCCGATGCCGCTCGCCGGGTGCACCAGGCTGTCGAGCTTTGCCTTCTTGGCGCGCGCCTCGGCCGCCGTGTCGCCCACCACCACGAAGGCGCCCGGCATGATGACCAAATGATCCGGGTTGCGGCCGGCGGCCTGTGCGCGGCCCTTGATGTCCGCGTACACGCGCTGCGCCTGCGAGAGGTCGCTGACGCCCGAGAACACCATCTCGGCGGTTTCTGCGGCCAGTTGCCGGCCGGCGTCGGACTGGCCGGCCTGCACGATCACCGGCCAGCCCTGCACCGGACGGGCGACGTTGAGCGGCCCGCGGGCTTCGAAGAACTCGCCGTGGAAATCCAGCACGTGCAGCTTGTCGGGGTCGAAGAAGACGCCGCTGTCGACGTCGCGGATGAAGGCGTCGTCGGCCCAGCTGTCCCACAGACCGGTAACGACTTCGTAGAACTCGCGCGCGCGGCGATAGCGCAGGTCGTGCTCGATTTCCTGGATGCCGAAGTTGCGCGCCTCGTTGGGGTTGGTGGAGGTGACGACGTTCCAGCCGGCGCGCCCGCCACTCAGGTGATCCAGCGAGGCGAACAGCCGCGCCACGTGATAGGGCGCGTTGTAGGTGGTGGACATGGTGGCGATGAGACCGATGCGCTCGGTCACCGCCGCCAGCGCCGGCAGCAGCGTCATGGGCGCGAACGAGGTGACGGTGGCACTGCGCTTGAGCGCGTCCGGCGGCATGTTCGGCACCGCCAGGTGGTCGGCCATGAAGAAGGCGTCGAACTTGCCGTATTCGAGCTTTTGCGTGAGCCGCTTGAGCAGGGGCCAGTTGAAGTTGCCGTCCGGCGTGCCGCCCGGGTAGCGCCAGGCGGCGGTGTGGATGCTGATCGGGCGCATGAAGGCGCCCAGGTGCAGTTGACGCGATTCACTCATGACCGCTCTCCGTCAGGGGGAAGGCGCCGCCGGCGCCAGCGTGACGCCGGCCGCCAGCTGCGCCAGGGCCGCCAGGTAGATCTGCATGCCGCGCTCGAGATCGGCGACGGCGAGACGTTCGTTCTCGGCATGCGCCAGCATCGGCCCGCCGGGGAAGCCCATGCCGAAGGCGACGAAATTCGGAAACGCCTTGGCGTACGTGGTGCCGCCGATGGCGAGCGGCTTGGCTTGCGTATCACCCGTGAACTGCCGGTAGACGCCGAGCAGCGTCTGGACGAGCGGCGTGTTCGGGTCCACCCACAGCGCCTCCTTGCCTTCCACCACCTCGAGCCGGCCGTGGTAAGGCGCCACGGCCGCGCCGAGCCGCGCCCGCTGCTGGGCGAGATCAAGCCCCGGCGGCAGGCGGATGTTGAGCTGCGCGCGAAGACCGCCGTCGGTGCCGACCAGCCGCCCGAGATTCACGGTGGTCGGATCGAAGCCGGGCGCCGTGTGGCGGATGCCGAGCGCCGCGCCGTCGGTTTCGAGCCCCAGGCGTTCGGCGATGAAGCCCACCGCCTTGCCCTGCGCCGAGGCCGCGTCGATGCCGAGCGGTTCGCGGGCACCGTGCAGCAAGCGGGCGAGATGGGTCACCGCATTGATGCCGGCCTGCGGCCGGGCGCCGTGAGCGGCCTTGCCATGAGCGACGACTTGCACGCCGTCGGCCGTCTTGTCGACGCTGAACGTGGCCGGGTTCGGGCCGCCGTGGTAGGCGGCGATGGCGACCTTGAGCGTGCCCGCCAGCGCCGCGGGATCGCCGCCCAGCGTCGCCGTCGCCGCCTCAGGCACGGCGTTGGGCGCGACACCGCCACTGAAGGCCCGCAGCACCGGATCGGTCGGCCCGTCGAAGTGCAGCGCAAGGTCGAGATAGCTCTTTTCGGCGTGGATGACCGGAAACGCCGCATCGGCGGTCCAGCCCTCGACCGGCACAAGGTCCGCTTCGCGCACGGCGTCGAGCTCACGCCAGTCCATGTTCTCTTCGCTGCTGCCGACGATCAGGCGCACCGGCCTCGTGAGCGGCAGACCGGCATCCTTGAGCGCGGCCATCGCGTACAGACTGGCCACCAGCGGCCCCTTGTCGTCGAGACTGCCCCGGCCCCACACGTGGCTGTCCACCAGCGCGCCGCTGAAGGGCGGATGCTCCCAGCGCGCGGCGTCGCCCGGCGGCACCACGTCGGCGTGCACCAGGATGCCGAGCGCGTCGTCGCCGCGGCCGAGTTCCACCACCGCCACCTGCTCGCCCGGCAGCAGCCGCGCGGTCAGCCCCAGGCCGTTGGCACGAGCGACCACCGCGCGTAGCAGCGTGGTCTTGTCCGCGCGGTGCGGATCGCCTTCGGCGGTAATGGAGGGGATGCGCACCCAGGCCTGCAGATCGGCCACGGCGGCGTCCATGCGCCGGGCGACGGCAGCGTCGATCGCCGCCCGGTCGAAGGCCCACGCCGGCGCCGCCGCCAGCAGCAGCAGCGCCGCGGCCAGCGTGGACTTAAACCACGATCTGCAGTTCATCGCGGGCCGTCGCCGCGCGCAGTTGCTTGGCGCCGTCGCTGCGCGCCTGGCCGATGTGTTCCAGGTACGGCTGGTCGACGTCGCCGGTCACGTACAGCCCATCGAAACAGGAGGCATCGAAATCGGCAATCGCCGGATTGCCCTCGCGGGCGGCGTCCTTCAGATCCTCGAGGTCCTGGTAGATCAGCCAGTCGGCGCCGATCGACTCGCACACTTCCTGCTCGCTGCGGCCGTGGGCGATCAGTTCCTGCGGGTTGGGGATGTCGATGCCGTAGACGTTGGCGTAGCGCACCGGCGGCGCCGCCGAGGCGAAGTACACCTTGCGCGCGCCGGCGTCGCGCGCCAGCTGCACGATCTGCTGCGAGGTGGTGCCGCGCACGATGGAATCGTCCACCAGCAGCACGTTCTTGCCCTCGAACTCGAGCTCGATGGGGTTCAGCTTCTGGCGCACCGAGCGCTTGCGCTCGCCTTGCCCGGGCATGATGAAGGTGCGCGCGATGTAGCGGTTCTTGATGAAGCCCTCGCGGTACTTCAGGCCCAGCTCGGCGGCCATCTGCATGGCGGCGGTGCGGCTGGTGTCGGGAATCGGGATGACCACGTCGATGTCGTGATCCGGCCACACGCGGTGCAGCTTGTGCGCCAGCTTCTCGCCCAGGCGCATGCGGCACTTGTGCACCGAGATGTCGTCCAGGATCGAGTCCGGTCGCGCGAAGTACACCAGTTCGAACAGGCAGGGCGTCAGCTGCGGGGTGTCGGCACACAGGCGGGTGTGCAGCACGCCGGCGCTGTCGATGATCACCGCCTCGCCAGGCGCCACGTCGCGCAGCACCTTGAAGCCCAGGCTCGCCACCGCCACGCTCTCGGACGCCAGGATGTATTCCTTGCCGAGCAGGTTCTCGCGCACGCCGATCACCAGCGGCCGGATGCCGTACGGATCACGAAAGCCGACCACGCCGTGGTCGGTGATCATCGCCACCACCGCGTAGGCGCCGCGACAGCGGCGATGCACCGCGCGCACGGCGGCGAACACGTCCTCGTGCGTCACGCGCACGCGGCCGATGCGCTGCAGCTCGCCGGCGAACACGTTCAGCAGCACCTCGGAGTCGGAGTCGGTGTTCAGGTGCCGCAGCTCGTCCTCGGTCAGCGCCTGGCGCAGGGCCTCGGTGTTGGTGAGGTTGCCGTTGTGGGCGAGCGTGATTCCGTAGGGCGAGTTGACGTAGAACGGCTGCGACTCGGCCGAGGCCGAACTGCCGGCGGTGGGGTAGCGCACGTGGCCGATGCCCATGTTGCCGCGCAGGCGTTCCATGTGCTGCTGGCCGAACACGTCGCGCACCATGCCGTTGTCCTTGCGCATGAACAGGCGCCCGCCATCGGCGGTGACCATGCCGGCGGCGTCCTGCCCGCGGTGCTGCAACACCGTCAGGCCGTCGTAGATGGCCTGGTTGACCGGCGTCTGGGCGACGATGCCGATGATTCCGCACATACGCCTTACCTCGCTAACCCGCCGTGGGCGCCTGAAACTGTTCGAGTCCGCGTTCGACCGCGTCGCGTAGCCACTGTGCCGACCCGCGCGTCTGCGGCACTAGAGTGGAATCCTGCCACCACAGCGATTTTTGCAGCGGTGTTGCCTCCACCAGCAGCACCGCGGCGGCGATCAGCGCCACCCCGCGCAGCACGCCGAACACGGCACCCAGCGCCCGATCGGTGCCGCGCAGCGGGCTGCGCTTGAGCAGACTCACCAGCAGGTGCGACAGCAGCGCCAGCACGATCAGGGACCCGACGAACACCAGCAGCAGCGCCGCCGCCTGGCGCGCGCCCGGACTCGCTATCGCGCCGGCGAGCGGCGGCATCAGCAGGCCATGCAGACGCCAGGCCAGATAGGCCGCCAGCAGCCACGACACAAGCGACAGCAGTTCGCGCAACAGCCCGCGCCAGATGCCCACCAGTAGCGACACGGACACCACCAGCACGAACAGAATGTCGACCAGGTTCATGGGGGTGGCGTGTCACGGGTAGCCCATGACGATGCCGTCATGGCCGGTTTCCCGCGCCAGCCGGTCGCGCAGGGCCTGCGCCGTGGCGCGCTCGAGTTCCGGCCCCACCCGCACGCGCAGTGCCTTGCCGTGCGGTGTGGAGATCTCCTCGGTGAACGCGCTGTGCCCGGCCTTGCGCAGGCTTTCACGCAGGTCGATGGCGGTTTTCAGGTTCCCGTAGACGCCCAGCTGGACCACCCAGGCCTGCTGCGCGGCGGCGCTTGGTGCGGATGGGGTGGCGCTCGCGCCTGCGGGCTTCACCGGTGCCGCGGGTGCCGGCACTGCGGCGGCGACGGGTGTTCTGGGTGCCGCTGCCGGTTTGGCGGGAGCCGGGGCTGGCGTCGTTGGCGCCGCCTTGGGCGTGACGGGTTTGGCCACCGGGGCCGGCTTCGGCACTGCGGGTTTGGGTGCCGGCACGGGCTCCGCCCTGGCCGGTGGCGGCGCCGCTACGGGCGCCGCCGGTGCTGCGCTGCGCGCCGGATCGGTCTGGATTTCGGCCGCCGCAGGGACAGCGGATGCCGACTCATGGCGTCCGCCGACGCTGGCCGAGTCGGCTGCTTCCTCGAGCGGCGGGGCCGGCAGTGGCAGTGGCACATCCTGCGGTTCGGGAACCAGTCCCTGCGGCGCCGTGCCGTCGGCTGGCAACCGCCCGGCCACGCCATCGGCGGGTTCGGCCGGGATGTCGATCGACTGCGGCCCTTGCGGCAGTGGCTGGCGCACGTCGTTCAGCAGCGGCACCAGAATCGCTGCCAGGGCCACCAGCACGACGCCACCCACGATCCGGTATTTGAGCCTGGCCTGATCCATCGACACTCCGGAAAAGTCGGCAGCAGCCGCGAATTATAACGTTGCCGCGTCAGCCGCCGCCGGCAGCGCGCCGCTGCGCAGCGCCAGTTCGACGGTATGGAACGACCCGAACACCAGCACGCGGCCGATGCCGGTGCCGGCATCGGCCAGAGCGGCGCGACAGGCGGTCGCGACGTCGGGGTGCATGTGTATCGCGGTGACGCCGAGCGCGCCGAGCTGCGCTGCCAGATGCACGGCCTCTGCGCCGCGTGGCCCGGGGAGGTCGGCCAAATGCAAGGTCTCGATCAGACCCGCGAGCGGCGCCAGCACACCCGCCACGTCCTTGTCGGCCAGCATGCCGAGCACGGCGATGCTGCGGCCGGGCAGGGGACAGGCGCGCAGGTTGTCGGCGAGATTGCGCGCCGCCTCCGGGTTGTGCGCCACGTCGAGCACCCACTCGGGATGGCGGCCGCGGCGCTCGAAGCGCGCAGCAAGGTGCGCCTGACGCACGCCCGTGGCCAGCGCCTCGTCGGCCACTGGCAGGCGCGGCGCGAGCAGGCGCGCCGCCAGCACGGCGCCGGCCGCGTTGCGCAGTTGCACCGCCCCGGCCAGACCGGGCAGGGGCAACACGAGGCGATCATCGCGACAAGTCCACGTCCAGGCGTCGGCGCCGGATGCCTGCGCCACGTGTTCCGCGCCATATCGCCACAGTGGCGCGCCGCAAAGCTCGGCGTGAGCCGGCACGCTTGCTGGCGGAGCGGGGTCGGTCACGATGAGTGGCCGGCCGGGCCGGGCGATGGCGGCTTTCTCGGCGCCGATTGCCTCGCGCGTGTCGCCCAGGAACTGCTGGTGGTCTAGATCGATCGACGTGATGATGGCGATGTCTGCATCCATGGCGTTGACGGCGTCGAGCCGCCCGCCGAGACCAACCTCGAGGATCAGCACCTCGCAGCACGCGGCGGCGAACACCTCGAGCGCTGCCAGCGTGCCCCACTCGAAATAGGTGAGCGAAATATCGCCGCGGGTGGCGTCGATGCGCTCGAAGGCCCGGCACAGTTCAGCGTCGTCAGCCTCCCGCCCCGCGACCCGCACGCGCTCGTTGTAGCGCAGCAGATGCGGCGAGGTGTAGACCCCGGTGCGGTAGCCGGCGGCGCGGTAGATGGCGTCCAGAAACGCCACCGTCGAACCCTTGCCGTTGGTGCCGGCCACCGTGATCACCGGTACGCCGGCCAGCGGCGGCGCCAGGCGCGCCAGCGCCTCCCGCACGCGATCAAGACTGAGGTCGATCTTGACCGGGTGGGCCGTCTCCTGCCAGGCGAGCCAGTCGTCGAGGCGGGAGAAGCGCGCGCTCACGCGGCGGCCGCGCGCCCTTGCAGCATGCCCAGCAGGCGGGCGACGTGCTCGCGCATCTGGCGGCGGTCGACGATCTGGTCGACCGCGCCGTGGCTGAGCAGGAACTCGCTGCGCTGGAAGCCTGGCGGCAGCACCTCGCGCACGGTCTGCTCGATGACGCGCGGGCCGGCGAAACCGATCAGCGCGTTCGGCTCGGCGATGATCACATCGCCCAGCATGGCCAGACTCGCCGACACGCCGCCGGTAGTGGGATCGGTCAGCACCGAGATGTACGGCAGGCCGGCCTCGCCCATGCAGGCCAGCATGGCCGAGGTCTTGGCCATCTGAAGCAGCGAGAACAGGCCCTCCTGCATGCGCGCACCGCCCGAGGACGAGAAGCACACCAGCGGCAGCCCGTGATCGAGACAGGCCTGCACACCGCGTGTGAAGCGCTCGCCGACCACCGAGCCCATGGAGCCGCCCATGAAGCGGAACTCGAACGCCGCCGCCACCACGCCCTGGCCCATGAGTGCGCCCTGCATGACCACCAGCGCGTCGCGCTCGCCGGTTTCCTTTTGCGTGGCGGTCAGGCGATCGCGGTAGCGCTTGGTGTCCTTGAACTTGTGCACGTCGACCGCTTCGAGCTCGGCGCCGAGCTCCTGCCGCGGCTCGGTATCGAGAAACGCGTTCAGCCGCGCCCGTGCGCCGATGCGCAGGTGGTGATTGCAGCGCGGGCACACCTCGATGTTGTGCTCGAGCTCGGTGCGGTACAGCACCGCCTTGCACTCCGGGCACTTGGCCCACAGGCCCTCGGGCACTTTCTTGGATGCGGTGGCGGCGCGCGTGCGGATGCGCTCCGGCACCAGCCGGGTCAGCCAGTTCATTGTCCTGTTCCTCCCGCAGCCTCGATGCCGGTGCGCAGCGCGCGCACCAGTTCGACGGCGTTTCGCCATGCCTCCGGGCCGGTCACGCCGGCGGCGGTGGCGGTCTCGATCGGTTCGATCACGGCGCTGCCCACCACCACGGCATCGGCAAAAGCGGCGATCTGCGCGGCCGCCTGCGGCGTACGCACGCCGAAGCCGACACCGACCGGCAGGTCCGTGTGCTGTTTCAAACCGCGAACCTGCGCCTGCACGTCCGCCAGGTCCACCTGGCCGGCGCCGGTTACCCCGCGCACGGAAACGTAATACAGAAAGCCGCTCGCCTGCGCCGCCACGGCGCGCGCCCGCTCCGGGCCGCTGGTCGGTGCGAGCAGGAAGATGCTGTCGAGTCCCACGGCCTTGAGCGCCGCCGCGTGCTCGGTTTCCTCATCGAAGGGCAGGTCGACGGTCAGCACGCCATCCACGCCGGCGTCGGCCGCCGCCGCGGCAAAGCGCTCGACGCCCATCTGCTCGATGGGATTCAGATACCCCATCAGCACCAGCGGCGTGGTGGAGTCGGTTTGCCGGAATACACGTACCAGCTCCAGCACCCGGCGCAGGTCCATGCCGTGCGCGAGCGCCCGCTCGGAAGCGCGCTGGATGACCGGGCCGTCGGCCATCGGGTCCGAGAACGGCACGCCGAGTTCCAGCACGTCGGCGCCGGCCGCGACCAGCGCGTGCAGGAGCCCGACCGTCTGGTCCGGGTGCGGGTCACCGGCGGTGACGAAGATCACCAGGCCCGCCCGCCGCGCCGCGCGCAGCTCGGCAAAGCGCGCTGCCAGGCGGCTCATACCCGGATGCCCTCGATCGTGGCGACGGTGTGGATGTCCTTGTCGCCGCGTCCTGAGAGATTGACCACGATGCTTTGCTCCGGCTTCATGGAAGCGGCGAGCTTGCCGGCATAGGCCAGCGCGTGCGAGGACTCGAGCGCCGGAATGATGCCCTCGGTGCGCGTCAGGTGATGGAAGGCGGCCAGCGCCTCGTCGTCGCCGACGCTCACGTAGCGCGCGCGGCCGGTGTCGTGCAGCCAGGCGTGCTCGGGGCCGACGCCGGGGTAGTCCAGCCCGGCCGAGATGGAATGCGTGCTGCCGATCTGGCCGTCCTCGTCCTGGATCAAATACGTGCGGTTGCCGTGCAGCACGCCCGGCTTGCCGGCGCTGATGGACGCCGCGTGCCGCCCGCTCGCGAGACCGTACCCGGCCGCCTCGACGCCGTACAGGGCCACGTCCGGATCGCCGATGAAGGAATGGAAGATGCCGATGGCGTTCGAGCCGCCGCCGACGCAGGCCACCACCGCATCCGGCAGCCGGCCCTCGCGTTCGAGCATCTGCGCGCGGGCTTCGGCGCCGATGATGGCCTGGAAGTCGCGCACCATCTGCGGGTAGGGGTGCGGTCCGGCCACCGTGCCGATGATGTAGAAAGTGTTGTCGACGTTGGCGACCCAGTCGCGCAGCGCCTCGTTGAGGGCGTCCTTGAGCGTGCGCGAGCCGCTTTCCACCGCCCGCACCTCGGCGCCCAGCAGACGCATGCGGTAGACGTTGGCGCTCTGGCGCTGGATGTCCTCGGCGCCCATGTACACCACGCACTCCACGCCCAGCCGCGCCGCCACGGTGGCGGTGGCGACGCCGTGCTGGCCGGCGCCGGTTTCGGCGATGACGCGCGTCTTGCCCATGCGCCGGGCGAGCAGGATCTGCCCGACCGTGTTGTTGATCTTGTGCGCGCCGGTGTGGTTCAGGTCCTCGCGCTTCAAGTAAATCCGCGCGCCGCCCGCCTCGCGCGTCCAGCGCTCGGCCAGATACAGCGCCGACGGCCGGCCGACGTAGTCGCGCAGGTCCTGCGCCAGCTCGGCCTGGAACGCCGGATCGGTCTGCGCCTGCCGGTAGGCGGCTTCGAGTTCGCGCAGCGGCTGCATCAGCGTCTCGGCCACGAAACGCCCGCCGTAGCGGCCGAAATAGCCGTGCGCGTCCGGCAGCACCGTGCCGCTGTCGATCTCAGCTCCGCTCATCGTCCACCTGTCGCACCGCCTGCATGAAAGCTCCCAACCGCGCCGCATCCTTGATGCCGGGCGCCGATTCCACCCCGCTGCTCACATCCACCGCCCACGGCCGCAGTCGGCGAATGGCCGCCGCCACGTTGCCGGCATCGAGCCCCCCCGCCAGCAGCAGCGGCCGCGGCAAACCCGCCGGCACGGCCGACCAGTCGAAGGTCCGCCCGCTGCCGCCCGGCGTGCCGGGCACGAAGGCATCCAGCAACAACCCCGCCGCGTCGTGATACCCGACCGCCTGCGCCGGCAGGTCCACGCCGTCACGCACGTGCAGCGCCTTGAGGTAGCGGCGCCCGTGGCGGCGACACGCGGCGGGCGGTTCCGCACCGTGGAACTGGATCAGGTCCAGCGGCACCTGCCGCAGCACCTCGTCGATCCGATCGGCCGGCGCATCCACGAACAAGCCGACCACGCTCACCAGCGGCGGCAACGCGGCCAGGATGGCCTGCGCCTGCGCGATGCTCACGTGGCGGGGGCTTGCGGGATGGAAGACCAGGCCGATGGCGTGCGCGCCGGCGCTTGCCGCCGCGAGGCCGTCCTCGGGGCGGGTTATGCCGCAGATTTTAACGCGGGTGGGCATGAGTCAGACCGGCAGCAGCGACGGTGGCGGCTCCAGGCCGTAATGCGGCGGGTAATGTACCGCCGTGAGGTACAGACCGGCCGCCGGCGCGGTGCGGCCCGCTTGGGTGCGATCCCGTCCGGCGAGCAGTCCGGCCGCCCAGGCCACCGGTCGCTCGCCGGTGCCGATTTCCAGCAGCGTGCCGACCAGGTTGCGCACCATGTGATGCAGAAAGGCATTGGCCTGCGCGTCGATGATCAGCCACGGCCCGTGGCGGCGCACGTCGAGCCGCAAGAGCGTGCGCCACGGCGAGCGCGACTGGCAGCCGGCGGCCCGAAAGGCACTGAAATCGTGTTCGCCGAGCAGGCTCTGAGCGGCCGCGTGCATGGCGGCCGCATCGAGCGGTTGCGGTTCCCAGGCGACGCGCTCGTGGCCGACGGCAGGTGCCTGCGGGCGGTTCAGAATGATGTAGCGGTAGGCGCGCGACAGGGCGCTGAAGCGCGCGTGGAAGTCATCTGCCACCGGCTGCGCGCCGACGATGCGCACATCGCGGGGCAACAAGGTGTTGGCGCCACGCAGCCAGGCGCGCTGTGGGCGCTCGGCGTCGGTGTCGAAGTGCACTACCTGTCCCAGCGCGTGCACGCCGGTGTCGGTGCGGCCGGCCGCCACCACCCGGATGGGCTCACACGCGATGCCGGACAGCGCCTTCTCCAGCACCGCCTGCACTGACGGGCTGTGCGCCTGCAGCTGCCAGCCGCAGTAGGCGCTGCCGTCGTATTCGACGTTAAGGGCGATCCGCAAAACGCTGGCTGGCGCCCGCCCTCACGCGTCCAGGCGCGCCAGCAGCGCCGTCGCCTGCGCCTTCTGCGCGGCATTGCCGGTGCGCTGGATTTCTTCGTAAATCTGCCGCGCAGATGGGCCATCGGCCATGCCAACGTAAGCGGTGAGCAGGTCGATCTGCGTGTCGACGGGATCGCCGAAACCGTCGTCTGCAACGGCCAGGGTCGTCTCGTCCGGAGCGGTGGACGCCACGGGGCTCTGCGTCGACACGACCGGTTCCGGAGCGGCCGCAGGCGCGTGGACTGTGGTCTGCACGACGGCATTCGCGGGCTCGGGTTCGGGAATTGCCGTCGCTGCTTGGCGGCGTCGCGCCCACAGGAGCAGCCCGGCCAACCCCACGCCGGCCGCGGCCGCCAAGCCATAGGCCCGCGATCCGGAGCTCGAATCTTCCGCAGTTGATGCCGGCGGCGTGGGCTGCTGTGCGGGCGCTGGCGTGACCGCGGCGGCAACCGTTGGCGTGGGCTCGGTTGATGCAGCCTCTGCCGGGACAGCCGGGCTGCCGTCGCTGCTCTGCGCGGTGCCGTCGGCCTTGTCCTCCACAGTCGACGCGTTCCCCTTGGCCAATTGGGTCAGGGTGTTGATCTGCTCTTCAAGCGCCTTCATCCGCACTTCGAGAGAGGCGCTCTGCTGCTGCGCGGCGTCTAGCGCTTCTTCCAGCAACTGAATGCGGTTTTCCGACACCGACGGCGTCGCCCCCGCAGCGCTTGTCTCCTCACCGCGCAACACGCGGACTTCACCCTGCGCTTGCTGGTTGTCCGCCAGCGTGGTGTCGCTGCCGGTGGCTGGCGCTGTCGGCGCCGCAGGCTCGGCCGGCGCCGCTTCGGCGCGCGTCGGCGTGGCGGCCGGCGGCATATCGATCGGCGTCGGTTCGCCGGCTGGCGGCGCCGCTTCGGCGGGGGATGGCGTGGCGGTCGGTGGCGCGCGCATGGCGTCCGCCGCAGGGATGGTCAGACGGCTTCCGGCCAGCAGGCGTGCCGGATCGCCGTCGATGAATGCTTTCGGGTTGGCCCGGTGGATGGCGGACATCACGTCATCCAGGTCCGCGCCGCTGGGCCGGACGCGCCGCGCGATCGACCACAGGGTCGATCCCGGCGGCACCGGACCCCACGCCGCTCCGGCCTTGGGCGCGCCGACGTTTGCAAATGGATTGGCGCGCGGGCGCGGGGCTGCGGGCTGGATGACCGTCGCCACGCCGGTGGCGGGTGGCGACCAGGTTGCCGTCGGCGTCGCTGCGGCGGGCGCGCCGACCGGATCGAGCAACACGGTGTAGTGGCGCGCCACCTGGCCGGTCGGGCTGATCGCTTCCACGATGAATTCGATATAGGGCTCACGCACCGGCTGGTAAGAGCTGACCGCCACGTAAGGCCGCCCATCGCTGCCCACCTTGACCTCGAAACGCAGCGTCACGCCGCCCAGCGTGCTACCGACTCCCATGCGTTCGTGCGCTTCGGCGGATGCCAGGCTCACCGTTGCGATCTCGGCCTCCGCGGCGGTGGCGCCGACCAGATCGAAGCGCGCGCTGAGCGGCTGGCCCAAGGCTGAATTCACCCGCAGCTTGCCCAGCCCGAGCGCCTGTGCGGAAAGCGGCGCCATGCCGAGCGACAGCATCAGGGCCGGCGCCACGACCTGCCCAAAACGCTTGCGTTTAGCCACCTGGGCCCTCCCTTATGTGTGTCGCAGCGAATTGCGCCGCGAGGTTAACCCAGTGCGGCCGACCCCCACAAACGGCGCCCTCAGTCGCCCAGGTACTCAGCGATCAGCCGCTCGGCGATCTGCACGCTGTTGGTGGCGGCGCCCTTGCGGATGTTGTCCGACACCACCCACAGGTTCAGGCCACACGGGTGCGAGATGTCCTCGCGGATGCGCCCGACGTAGACCCAGTCCTGGCCGGCGGCTTCCACGGCCGTGGGGTAGCCGCCCGGCGCACGTTCGTCGATCACGCGTACGCCGGGCGCCTGCGCCAGCAGCGCGCGCGCCTCATCGGCACTGAGCGGGCGCTCGAACTCGACGTGCACCACCTCGGAGTGGCCATAGAACACCGGGATGCGCACGCAGGTCGGGTTCACCTCGATGTCGGCGTCGCCCAGGATCTTGCGCGTCTCCCACACCATCTTCATTTCTTCGCGGGTGTAGCCGTTGTCCTGGAAGCTGTCGATCTGCGGCAGGGCGTTGAAGGCGATCTGCTTCGGGTACACCTTGGGCTCGATCGGCTGGCCGTTGAGCAGCGCCGCGGTCTGCCCGGCGAGTTCCTCGATGGCCTTCTTGCCGGTGCCGGACACCGATTGATACGTGGCCACGTTGACGCGGCGGATGCGCGCGGCGTCGTGCAGCGGCTTCAAGGCCACCACCATCTGGATGGTGGAGCAGTTCGGGTTGGCGATGATGCCGCGGTTGCGGTAGTCGGCGATGTCGTGCGGGTTGACCTCCGGCACCACCAGCGGGATGTCCGGCTCGTTCCGGAAATGCGAGGTGTTGTCGATCACCACGCAGCCGGCCTCGGCGGCACGCGGCGCGTACTCGGCCGACACCGAGCCGCCGGCGGAGAACAGCCCGATCTCGGCCTTGGAGAAATCAAAGGTCGCGAGATCCTGCACCTTCAGGCGCCGATCGCCGCAGCGCACCTCCTTGCCCGCCGAGCGTTCGCTGGCCAGCGCGTACAGCTCGCCGATCGGGAACTGCCGCTCGGCCAGCACCTCGAGCATGGTCTCGCCGACCGCCCCGGTGGCGCCGACCACGGCCACATTGAACTTGCGACTCATCACACCACCCGTCCTTACACGCTGGCCTTCAAGGCCTCGACCACGGCATCGCCCATCTGTGCGGTGCCGAGCACCCGCTCGCCCGGCAGCGCGATGTCGCCGGTACGAAGACCCTGACGCAGCACGCTCGCCACCGCCTGCTCCACGCCGTCGGCGGCTGCCGCCTGACCCAGGCTGTAGCGCAGCAGCATGGCCACCGACAGCAGGGTCGCCAGCGGATTGGCCTTCTGCTGGCCGGCGATGTCCGGCGCCGAGCCATGCACCGGCTCGTACATGCCAAAGCCGGTCTCGTTCAGCGACGCCGACGGCAGCATGCCGATGGAGCCGGTCAGCATGGCGGCGCAGTCGGACAGGATGTCGCCGAACAGGTTCTCGGTGACCACCACGTCGAACTGCTTGGGCGCCCGCACCAGCTGCATGGCGGCGTTGTCCACGTACATGTGGCTCAGTTCCACGTCCGGATAGTCGGCCGCGATCCGCATCATCACCTCGCGCCATAGCTGGCTCGTTTCCAGCACGTTGGCCTTGTCGACCGAGCACAGGCGCCGGCCGCGCCGGCGGGCGATGTCGAAGCCGGTGCGCCCGATGCGCTCGATCTCGGCCTCGCCGTAGACCATGGTGTTGCGGCCCTCGCGGCTGCCGTCGGCCAGCGTCTCAACGCCGCGCGGTTCGCCGAAGTAAATGCCGCCGGTCAGCTCGCGGATGATGACGATGTCGAGCCCCGTCACCACGTCGGGCTTGAGCGTCGAGGCGCCGGCCAGTTCCGGAAACAGCAGCGCCGGGCGCAGGTTGGCGTACAGGCCGAGCGCCTTGCGGATGCCGAGCAGGCCGCGCTCCGGGCGCAGCTGCGCCGGGCCGCGGTCCCACTTCTCGCCGCCGACCGCGCCCAGCAGCACGGCGTCGGCCTGGCGGGCCAGCGCGAGGGTCTCGTCCGGCAGCGGCACGCCGGTGGCGTCGATGGCGCAGCCGCCGAGCAGTCCGCGGGTGAAGGTGAAATCGAGACCGAATTTCTCGCCTACCGCCAGAAGCAGCTTTTCCGCCTCGGCGACGATCTCGGGGCCGATGCCGTCGCCGGGCAGCAGCAGGATGGTGTGACTCATGCGTTCGCTCCAGCGCGATCGGGGAACAGCCACGGCGCCTCGGCGGCGCGGCGCGCCTCGTAGGCGCGGATGGCATCGGCGTGCTGCAGCGTGAGCCCGATGTCGTCGAGGCCGTTCAGCAGCCGGTGGCGACGGTCGGCGTCGATCGAAAAGGCGAAGGCCTCGCCCGATGGCGTGCGCACTTCCTGCGCCTCGAGGTCTACCGTCAGGCGGTAGCCCTCGGTCGCCGCCACTTCGGCGAACAGCCGATCGACCACGTCTTCCGGCAGCGTCACCGGCAACAGGCCGTTCTTGAAGCTGTTGTTGTAGAAGATCTCGGCGAAGCTCGGCGCGATCACGGCGCGGATGCCGTAGCCCACCAGCGCCCACACGGCGTGCTCGCGGCTCGAGCCACAGCCGAAGTTGCGCCGTGCCAGCAGCACCTGCGCACCCGCGTAGCGCGGTTGATTCAGCACGAAATCCGGGTTCAGCGGCCGGCCCGAGCAGTCCTGACCCGGCTCGCCGTGATCCAGATAACGCCACTCGTCGAACAGGTTCGGACCGAAGCCGCTGCGCTTGACCGACTTCAGGAACTGCTTGGGGATGATGGCGTCAGTGTCGATGTTGGCGCGGTCAACCGGCAGCACCAGGCCCGACAGTGTTTCGAACTTGTCCATGTTCTACCTGGTCGACTTCTCGATGGCCTCACCACCCTTCTGCACATCCTTGCCGATACCGGCGATGGTGTTGCAGGCGCCGAGCGTCAGCAGAACCCCGGCAGCGACCAGCAGCTTCAGACCACGCATTGCTTAACCCTCACAGTTGACGCACGTCGACAAAATGTCCTGCGACAGCCGCCGCGGCGGCCATGGCTGGACTGACCAAATGGGTGCGCCCGCCTTGCCCCTGCCGGCCCTCGAAGTTGCGGTTGGAGGTGGACGCGCAGCGCTCGCCCGGCTCGAGGCGATCGGCGTTCATGGCCAGGCACATGGAACACCCCGCCTCGCGCCACTCGAAACCGGCGGCGCGGAAGATGGCGTCGAGGCCCTCGGCCTCCGCCTGCCGCTTGACCAGTCCTGAACCGGGCACGGCCAGCGCCAGGCGCACGTTGGCCGCCACCTTGCGGCCTTTCAGCACCGCCGCGGCGACACGGAAATCCTCGATGCGGCCGTTGGTGCACGAACCGATGAACACCTTGTCGATGCGCACGTCGCTCAGCGCCGTGCCCGGCTCGAGGTCCATGTACTGAAGCGCCCGGCGCATGCCCTCGGCCCGTGCCGGGTCGGTCTCGGCGGCCGGATCGGGCACGCGGCCGTCAACCGGCAGCACCATCTCGGGCGACGTGCCCCAGGTCACCTGCGGCGTGAGGCTGGCGGCGTCGATCCCAATCACGCGGTCGAACAGGGCGTCCGGATCAGACACCAGCTCCCGCCAGGCCGCGGCGGCACGTTCGAAGACATCCGCCTGCGGGGCGAACGGCCGGCCACGGACGTAGTCGATCGTTGTGTCGTCCACGGCAACCAGGCCGACGCGAGCGCCGGCCTCGATGGCCATGTTGCACAGCGTCATGCGCCCTTCCATGGACAGCGCGCGCACCGCCTCGCCGCCGAACTCGATGGCGTAGCCGGTGCCGCCAGCGGTGCCGATGGCGCCGATGATGGCCAGGATCAGATCCTTGGCATACACGCCGGCCTGCAGGCGCCCGTCGACGCGGATCAGCATGTTCTTCGACTTGCGCTGCGGCAGCGTCTGCGTGGCGAGCGTGTGCTCGACCTCGGACGTGCCGATGCCATAGGCCAGCGCGGCGAAGGCGCCGTGCGTGGCGGTGTGCGAGTCGCCGCACACCACGGTCATGCCGGGCAGCGTGGCGCCCTGTTCGGGGCCGATGATGTGCACCACGCCCTGGCGCGGATCATTCATCCTGAACTCGTTAATGCCGAACTGCTCGCAGTTGCGGTCGAGCGTCGCGACCTGCTCGGCCGACACCGGATCGGCGATGCCGACGCTGCGGTCGGTGGTCGGCACGTTGTGGTCGGCCACGGCGAGATTCGCCACCGTGCGCCACGGCCGGCGGCCAGACAGCGCCAGGCCCTCGAAGGCTTGCGGCGAGGTGACCTCATGGATCAGGTGCCGGTCGATATACAGCAGCACCGAGCCGTCCGGCTCGGTGTGCACGACGTGGGCATCCCACAGTTTGTCGTAGAGCGTCTTGCCGGCCATTACATGCACCGTGTGAGCGTGAGTCGAAAATCCATGCCGTCGCCAGCCTCGGCGAGCGCCCGATGACCGCTGCCGGCTCGACAAGGGCACAAGACGGCTCTAAAAATAGCGCCGCCGGAAAGTCCCCCCGAGCGAGTCACCGCGCCGCCGAAGCACCGACATGACCTTTCGTGAACTGGCCATCTGGCTCGAAAACCGCCTCGGCACCTGCCACCTGCTGGTGAACCGCGATGCCAAGGAACCGGCCGACCTGCTGCTCGCCACTGGCCTGCACGACAGGTTGCTGAAAGAGCTGTTGACGGCAGTGTATAAAAGCAATCGATGCTATCACATCCGGGCCCGGCTCTCGGCCCAGAACACGCTCGCAGCGCTACAGCCGTTGCGAGAAAAGGTACTCGAGGAGCCCGCGACCGACTTGCACACGGTGCGTCTGCTGGACGCCGTCGACCTGGCCGTCCGCGCCGCGTTTGCCTTGCCATCGGCGCAACGGACGGTGGCCGCATCGAGCACCTGCGAGATCATCAGGCTGCCGGCTTCGCGGTCTCTTCGCCAGGCCGGTTGAGCAGCCCCCAGACGGCGGCTGCGACCAGCGCCGTTGCCGCTGCCAATTCGAACACCCGCGCCGCACCGGCCGCATCCCACAGATAACCGCTCGCGACGCCGCCGAGTGCGCCGCCGCCGCCCATGCACAGCCCGCTGTAAAGCGCCTGGCCGCGGCCCTGCAGGGCGGCCGGGAAGAACCGCTGCACCTGCGCCAGCGCCGCCACGTGAAAGGCACCGAACGTCGCTGCGTGCAGCACCTGCGCCGCCAGCAGCCAGGGCATGCTGGTCGCCCCGTGGCCGATGATCAGCCAGCGCAGCGCCGCCAGCAGCAGGCTGCCGAGAAACACCCGGGCGGCGCCGATGCGGGGCAGCAGGCGCGCCAGCGCAAGGAAAATGCCCACCTCGGCCACGACCCCGAGCGCCCACAGCGCGCCCACCGTGCTGCGCGTGTAACCGAGGTCTTCGAGCAGGATCGAGAAGAAGCCGTAGTAGGGCCCGTGGCTGGCCTGCATCAGGAACGCCGCGGCCAGAAAGCCCAGCGCTGCCGGGCTGCGCAGCGCGCCGCGCAGCGAGGCCTTGGCGTGCGCTGCGGGCGGCGCCGGCCGGTCCGGCACCAGCAGGCTGCTGAGCAGCGTGCCCGTCATGGTCGCCAGCAGCACCGCCAGCAGCAGCTCGATGCCGGCTCGCTCCAGCAGCCAGCCGCCGCCGAGCACCACGCCGATGAAGCCGACCGATCCCCACAACCGGATGCGGCCGTAGAGATTCCCGGCGCCGCCCAGATGGCGCAGGGTGACGATCTCGAACTGCGGCAGGGCGGCGTTCCAGAAAAAGCCGAACGCCGCCGTCACCAGCGCCACCGGCCAGAAGCCGCGCGCCACGAACATGCCGCAGAAGATCAGCGTCATCAGCAGCGCGCACACGCGCACCACCACGATGCGCCGCGGCATGCGGTCGCCCACCCAGGCGCTGGCCCACGGGGCGAGGATGCGCGTCAGCGTGCCGACTGCCATCAGCTGGCCGATCTCGAGCGCCGTCATGCCGCGCGCGCGCAGGAACACCGTCCAGTACGGCACCATGGCGCCGAGAATGGCGAAGTAACTCAGATAGAAGGCCGACAGCCGCCAGTAAGGCAGCCGCGCCCCGGCCTCAGTCGTCAACGGCGCCGGGGATGACGGGCGTGACCGGATCGATGCCGGCGTTCTGCGCCTGCTGGCGCAGCAGGTGGTCCATCAGCACCAGCGCCAGCATGGCCTCGGCGATCGGCACCGCGCGGATGCCCACGCACGGATCGTGGCGGCCGGTGGTGACGATGTCGGTGTCGGCGCCGTGAACGTCCACCGTGCGACCGGGCAGGCGGATGCTGGAGGTCGGCTTCAGCGCCAGGCTGACCACGACGTCCTGACCGCTCGAGATGCCGCCCAGCACGCCGCCGGCGCGGTTGGACAGAAACCCGGTCGAGGTGATCTCGTCGCGGTGCTCGCTGCCCCGTTGCGTGACCACGTCGAACCCGGCGCCGATCTCCACGCCCTTGACGGCATTGATGCCCATCATGGCGTGGGCGATGTCGGCATCCAGGCGATCGAACACCGGTTCGCCCAGGCCCGGTGGGACACCGTGGGCCAGCACCGTGACGCGTGCGCCGATCGAGTCACCGTCGCGGCGCAGCTGCGTGATGAGCGCCTCCAGATCCGCCACGCTGGCAGGGTCCGGGCAGAAGAACGGGTTGTCGTTCACCGCCGCCCAGTCGCGCAGGTCAAGTGCGATTTCCCCCATCTGCGCCAGATAGCCGCGGATCGTGACACCACGCGTGGCCAGATACTTGCGCGCCACGGCGCCGGCCGCCACGCGCGCCGCCGTCTCGCGCGCCGACGAGCGTCCGCCGCCGCGGTAGTCGCGCCGGCCGAACTTGTGCTGATAGGTGTAGTCGGCATGGCCGGGCCGGAACTTGTCCTTGATGGCCGCGTAATCGCGCGAGCGCTGGTCGGTGTTACGGATCAGCAGGCCGATCGGTGTGCCGGTGGTCAGGCCCTCGAACACGCCGGACAGGATCTCGACCTGGTCCGCTTCCTGGCGCTGCGTGGTGAACCGGGACGTGCCCGGCCGGCGACGGTCCAGATCGGGCTGGATGTCGGCCTCGGTCAGCGGCAGGCCCGGCGGGCAGCCGTCGATGACGGCACCCAGCGCCGCGCCGTGGCTCTCGCCGAAGGTGGTGACCGTGAACAGACGGCCGAAGGTGTTGCCGGACATGCGGAATCTCGTTGGGCGGATCAGCTGACGAAATGCACTGCGACGCTTGCCACGTGCTGCACGCGCAGCACCGCCTCGCGCAGGCGCCCGGCCAGCGCCTGCGCGGCGGCCGCATCGGGCGCGGCAGCCAGCGGCAGGTGCAGTTCCACGCCGATGCGGTCGGCGTCGTAGTGCAGCAGCACGCTCCTCAAGGGCTCCGCTCCCGCCACGTCGACCAGCGCGGCGCGAATCTGCGCCTCGACGTCGGCGCGCAGCGGCAGCGTGCGGCCGCGCTCGAAGTTCTGGTCGTCCTCGGTGTCGATGTGCACCAGCACGTCGCTGACCTCGTCGAGGTCCCGGATCAGGCGCTCGCGGATGTGCTCGGCGATGCGGTGCCCTTCGGATACGCTGATGAGGGGGTTGACCTGCACGTGCACGTCGACCAGCGCGTCCGGACCGGCGCGGCGCGTGCGCAGCAGGTGCAGATCCTGCACGCCTTCGATGCCGCGGATGGCCTGGCGGATGGCCGCCACCCGGTCGCGTGACAGCGACGCGTCGGTCAGTTCGGTCACCGATTGCCAAAGCAGCTCCCAGCCGACACGGGCAATGAGCACCGACACGCCGATGGCCGCCACCGGGTCGAGATACGGCATGCCCAGCAGGCTGCCGCCGACGCCGAGCAGCACCACCAGCGACGAAATCGAATCCGTACGCTGGTGCCAGGCGTTGGCCTCCAGCATGCGCGAGCGGGTCTCGCGGCCCACGCGCAGCGTATAGCGATAAATCCACTCCTTGAGCGCGATGGCGGTCACCGCCACGGCCAGTGCCGCCGGACCGGGCGGCACGATGTCGGCAGGATCGAGCAGTCGCTGGGCGGCGCTCAAGCTGATGCCGGCAGCGGTGGCCAGCAAAACCGCGCCCAGGAACACCGACACCAGCGTCTCGACGCGGCCGTGGCCGTAGGGGTGTTTGGAGTCCGGGGCACGGCTGCCCTGTCGGGCGCCGTACAACACCGCCATGTCGCTGAACAGGTCCGCCGTTGAGTCGATGGCGTCGGCGATCAGCGCCTGGGAGTGGGCGAACACGCCGCCCGCGAACTTGATCGTCGCCAGAAACAGGTTGATGCCGGCCGCGATCAGCGTCACCCGGCGGCCGGCCTCGTAACGGCGTGCAGCGTCCAGCGGCGGGTTTTCAGCCGGCATCGCCGCCCACCTCGAGAAGGATGGTTACCACGCCGTCGCGCTCGTAGCTGTCGATGTGCCGGTGGCCGTTGATGCGGCACCAGGCCGGGATGTCCGCCAGCACGCCGTGGTCGGTGCACTGCACTTCCAGCACGTCGCCCGGCAGCAAGTCGCGAATCTTGGCCTGCGTGCGCAGCACCGGCAGCGGGCACAGGAGGAAGCGGGCGTCGAGCGTATGATGGGCCATGATGATCGCGGTTTGAGCTGGCGGCACAACGCGCCGGCTGTGATTTCCGACCCGCGACGGCGGCTTCGAGCGGGCAGGGGTCCGGCGGCTCGTCCGCAGCTCGTGCGATCCGTCGCCATTGAGTCGGTCAACTCGTTGATGTTGGAAGGTTCCTGAGCTTTTCCGGTGAGTGAGCGGATGTCGCCTCAAGCCGCTTCCGGTTCAAGCATTGGAGCGCCAAAAGCATAGCGCGCCGTCCCATGCCCGGTCATCCCGTTGCCACTGCGTTGCCGATCGAGCCGCCCGCGGCCGTCACCGGCCTGATCCTGGCCGGCGGCCGGGGCAGCCGGTTTGGAGGGCTCGACAAGGGCCTGCTCGAACTGGCCGGGCAGCCGCTGGTGCAGCACATCGCCGGTCGCCTCGCCGGCCAGGTTGCCACGCTGCGCTTGAGCGCGAACCGTCACGTCGATCGCTACCGGGCACTCGGTTTCGAACCGCTGGCCGATGGCGCGTATCAGGACGCGGGACCGCTGGCCGGGCTGCGCGCGGGGCTCGCCGCGTGCGCCACGCCGTGGTTATTGGCGGTGCCCTGCGACATGCCGCTGCTGCCGCACGATCTTTGCACGCGCCTGTGGCGCGCCGCCGGCCCGGACGACCCGCGGGCGCGGGTGCCGTTCGACGGGCAGCGCCACCATTACGCGTGCCTGCTGGTGCCAAGAAGCGCGCTGGTGCCGGTAACCGCCGCGCTCGACGCAGGGCGACACAGCGTGCGCGATCTGCTGGCCGAAATCGGCTGGCTGGGCGTGAATTTTGCTGCATGCAATGCGCATGCGTTCTGCAACGTCAACACGCCGGCCGACCTCGCTGGCCTTGCCCAAGCCGTGGAGGCCCCATGAACCGCCAACGCCAGACGCGCATCGTCGCCACGCTCGGTCCTGCCACCGATGCCCCGGGTGTATTGCATGAGCTGCTGCGGGCCGGGCTGAACGTCGCACGCATCAACTTCTCGCACGGCAAGCGCGACGATCACGAGCGCCGTATCGCGGCCCTGCGCGCCGCCGCATCGGACCTCGGCGTGGACGTGGCGGTGCTGGCCGACCTGGCCGGTCCCAAGGTGCGCGTGCGCAGCTTTCGTGACGGTCCAGTCACGCTGGCGCAGGGTGCGCGCTTCTGCATCGATGGCGCGCTCGGCGAGCACGACGGCGACTTGAGCGCCGTCGGCACGGATTACCCGGAGCTCGCCCGCGACGTGCAGCCGGGCGACCGGCTGCTGCTGAACGACGGCCTGATCCAGCTGCGCGTGCTGGAAGTGCAGGGGGAGGCGGTGCACTGCGAGGTGGAGGCCGGCGGGGTGCTTTCCAACCACAAGGGCATCAACAAGCAGGGTGGGGGCCTGTCAGCCGGCGCGCTGACCGCCAAGGATCGCGAGGACATCGTCACCGCGGCGGCGCTGGAGGTGGATTACCTCGCCGTGTCCTTCGTGCGCCGGGCGCTCGACATCGAACTCACGCGCGAGCTGCTGCGCGGCGCCGGCGGGCACGGGCGCATCGTCGCCAAGATCGAGCGCAGCGAGGCGGTGGCGGCGCTCGACAGCATCATCGAGGCGACCGACGCGGTCATGGTGGCGCGCGGTGATCTGGGCGTCGAAATCGGTGATGCCGAGTTGCCCGGCGTGCAGAAACGCATCATCGCCACGGCGCGCGAGATGAACCGGCCGTGCATCACGGCCACGCAGATGATGGAGTCGATGATCGAGAACCCGGTGCCGACGCGCGCCGAGGTGCTCGACGTCGCCAACGCCGTCATGGACGGCACCGACGCGGTGATGCTGTCGGCCGAAACCTCGGTCGGTGCCTACCCGGTGCGGGTGGTGGAAACGGTGGCGCGCATCTGTCTGGGCGCCGAACGCTACCCGGTGACCGAGCGGTCCGTGCGCCGTTTTGCCAGCCACTTCGATCGCTCGGACGAGACCATCGCCATGGCCGCCAGCTACATCGCGCGCAACGCGCCGATCAGCGCCGCGGTTGCGCTCACCGACTCCGGTCACACGGCCCTGCTGCTGTCGCGCCTGCTGCACGGCGTGCCGATCTTCGCCATGACCGAGCACGCCCGCACCCGTCGCCGGCTGGCGCTGCTGCGCGGCGTCACCGCCGTCGAGTTCGACCGCGGCGCGCAGCCCTATTACGAAGTGGCGCGCGACGCGCTGGCGCAGCTGAAGGAGGGTGGCCTGCTGACCAAGGGCACGCGGGTGCTGGTCACCAAGGGCGACCGCCCCGGGTCGGGGCACACCAACACGCTGCTGCTGCTCGAAGTGAGCTGAAGGAGGCGCCGGACAAATCGGCGTCCGGCCGACGGGCGCGCCGCGAGGGCGCACCCGTCCCTTGCCCGGACTCAGGCGATGCCGAGTTCCTTGATGCGGCCGCGAATCCACTCGCGCTTTTCCGGTGCCACCTGGCGAATCGGCGAACGCATCACGCCGCCGGCCATGCCAAGCGCCTCGTAGCAGACCTTGAGGTTGCCGAGCGTGGTGGCGTAGGTGAAGTTGCCGGACAGCGGCGCGAACATGATCTCGTCGTAGAAATCCCGAACGGGCTGAAGTTGCTGGGAGATGGCATACGCCTCGTCCCACTTCCCGGCGCGCGCCAGCGCGGTGTACTGCTCCAGCAGGCCGCGCTTCTTGCCGTACAGGATGTGGGCGAAGGCGCCGTAGATCACCTGTCCGCCGGCACGAAGGTCGCTCAGCCAGTGGTGCTCGAAGGGGTCCGAGACGATGAAGTCCTCGCCCACCATGCGCCGCAGCTTCAGGCTGTCGTCGTGGTTCAGGCTGCCCTGCTTCATGCCGACGTAGCTCGGAATCTCCGCCAGCCGCCGCGACAGGTCCAGGCTGATCAGGTGCCCGGACACCATCGAGCGGTAGAACAGCAGCGCCAGGTTCGAGTGATCCGCCAAGTACTTGAAGTAGTCGTAGATTTCCTGGTCCGAGCGCAGCTGCACGATGGGCGTGACCACCTCGGCCGCCACATAGCCCAGCGACTCGACGTAGTTGAGCTTCTCCATCGCCTGATGGACGCTCTGGTCGAAGATGATGGTGTGCAGCGGAATGCGCCCGCCGGCCGCCTCGGCCACCACCTCGTGATAGCGCTTCCACTCAGTCACCGAGGTGTTCCAACACTCGGCAACGAAGCCGCCCATGACGAGTCCGCTCTCGCCGATGTCGATCAGGTGCTCGACGTTGCGCCGCAGGCCGTCCTCATCCAGGCTGTCGTCGGCCTTGAACGGCGTGCACGGGCAGTCGTACCAGTCGCGGATGGTCGCCTTGGCCCAGGCCTTGGCCTCGGACTTGGTGAACGGAAGTTTGCTCGTCATGGGTCACCTCAAGATTTGATAACAGTCAATTACAGGGCATCGATGAGAACCAGGTTCATGTCGATCGCCTGGTCACGAATGCGCTTGAGCGGCTGGTAGTCGGGATCGGCCAGCCACGCATCCACCGCCGCCCGATCCGGAAAACGAAACACCACCACCGAGTCGGTGCCCTCGCCGTGCAGGCATTCGGGCGCGTTGCTGCGGCCGATCAGCTCGCCGCCGTGGCGCCGCACGACCGGAGCCGCGCCCTTGCGGTACTCGGCCAGCAGATCCCAGTCTTTCACGCGCTGGGTGGCAATCATGATTACGGCCATGGTTGTGCTCCTGCTCTCAGGCCGCCCGGGGGCGGCGGGTTTGCTGCACGAGGTCGTAGACGCGTTCTGCGCTGACCGGCAGCTGCATGACGGGGGCGCCGATGGCGTCGGCCACCGCATTGGCGATGGCGGCCGGCGCCGGCACGTTGGCGGCCTCGGCGATCGGCCCGCAGTTGAACGGCCCCGGGCCTTCGGGGCGCTCCAGCAGCACGGTGTTCAGTGCGGGCATGTCGGCGATGCAGGGAATCTTGTAGTCGCCGAGGTGCAGCGCCAGCGGCTGGCCATCCTGCATGCGGTGCTCGGACATCAGCGCGAAACCGAGACCCATCATCAGCCCACCCTCGATCTGCCCCTGGTGCGCCACCGGGTTCACGACGGTGCCGACATCATGCGCGCTGGTGATGCGACGCACGGTCACCTGGCCGGTTTCGGGGTCGACCGCCACTTCCGCCACCTGGGCAGTGAAGTTGGTGTCCGGCTGCTCCGGGAACAGGCCGATCTTCTGATACACCTGCGCCCGCACCGGCTCGCCGGCCTCCCGGGCGAGATCGGCCAGCGTGAGCTCCCGCCCGCCCGCGCTGACGCGCCCGCCCTCCCAGGCGAGCACGTCCGGCGCGCAACCGAGCGCCTGCGCGGCAATCGGCGCCAACTTCTCGCGCAGCGCCGCGACGGCGTTCATCACCGTCTGGCCGACGGCGTAGGTGGTGCGGCAGCCGCCGACGCCGAAATCGAACGGCAGCTCGTCGGTATTGGCGATATGGATGCGCACCGCGGCCGGCGGGATGTCGAGCGCCTCGCCGACGAACTGCTGCACGGCGGTGAAGGTGCCCTGCCCCGGGTCGCCGATGGGCAGCACCACGGTCACCTCGCCGGCGGGCGTCAGCTCGAGCGCACAGCTGGAATCGCCGCCCACCACGCCGCGCTCGTACATGGCGATGCCAAAGCCGACGTTCGGCTCCTTGCCGCGCCGCTCGAAGTAGCCCGATTCGCGCAGCGCCGCCTCCAGCGTCTCGGCCGCGCGCACGGTCGGCCACGCGACGCCGGTCGGCGAGGCATCGCCCGGCCGCAGCACGTTGCGGCGGCGGAATTCGGCCGGGTCCATGCCGAGCGCGCGCGCGATCAGGTCGAACTGCGCCTCCACCGCGAACATGGTCTGCGGGCAGCCGGGGCTGCGCATGTGTCCGCCGGGGATGGTGTTGGTGTAGACCACCGTGCTGTGGATGTCGATGGCCGGCACGCGGTAGCAACTGGCGGCCTGGTCGGCGCCGTGCAGGTTCAGGTTCGGCAGCGGCTTGTAGGCACCGTAGGCACCACCGTTGAACTTGATGTCGACGTGCATGGCGGTGATCGTGCCGTCGCGGCGCACGCCGGTCTTGATGTCGATACGCGCAGCGTGACGCGCGTTGGCGGCCATCAGCTCCTCGGTGTAGCTCATCACCAGCTTCACCGGCCGGCCGGCCTCGCGTGAGAGGAGATACGCGACCGGCGCTTCCATCTGCGAGCCCTTGCCGCCGAAGTCGCCGCCGATGTGCAGGTTGTGCAGCCGGATGCTGGCCGGCTCCACGCCGAAACAGGCCGCCAGCTGCGCGCGCAGCATGTACGGGCTCTTGTTGGAGGCCCACACCTCGGCCCGGCCGTCCGCCTGCACGTTCGCCAGCACGGCGTGCGGCTCGAGGTAGCCGTGGTGCTCGGTGGGCGTGTGGAAGGTGTGCTCGAACACCTGCTCGGCGCCCGCAAACCCGGCGTCGAGATCACCGTGCTGCCAGCGCATGTAGGCACATACGTTCGGCAGCTGGGGTTCCTGCGGGTGGGTGAAAGCGCCGGCGTAGGACTTCGGATCGGCGTGCACGCGCGGGGCGTCCGGCGCCAGCGCGGCGCCCACGTCGAACACCGCCGGCAGTTCCTCGTACTCCACCTCGATCAGCGACAGCGCCTGCTCGGCGATGTCGCGCGTCTGCGCCGCCACCGCCGCCACGCGGTCGCCGACGAAGCGCACCGTGTCCACCGCCAGCACGGCGTGGTCGCGGATGGCGCGGCCCGTGTAGTAGGGGAAATCCTTGCCCGTGACCACCGCGTACACGCCGGGCAGCGCCCGCGCTGCCGCGGTGTCGATGCTGACAATGCGCGCGTGCGCATAGGGGCTGCGCAGGATGCGCCCCCAAGCCATGCCGGGCAGCACGTAATCGGCGGCGTAACGGGCGGCACCGGTCACCTTGTCCGGACCTTCCATGCGGGCGGTGCGCTGGCCGACGAATTTGTGCGCCATGGACTTTCCTCTCCTCGCGTCGGATATCAATCGCCCGGTCGGGGTGCCGGCTGACGGTTCGGGACATTATCATGGCCCACAGTCGACCAAACGATCAGCAAGGAGGAGGCCGAATGTCCGAGCCCACGGTGCCCCTGTCACTGCGCATCAATGGCACGCCTTGGCAGGGCGAGGTTCCCGCCAGCCGCTTGTTGGTGGACTTTCTGCGCTACGACGTGGGCCTCACCGGCACCAAGGAAGGATGCAGCGTTGGGGTGTGCGGCGCCTGCACGGTGCGGCTCGACGGCCGGCTGGTGAGCTCCTGTCTCACGCTGGCGGCGATGGCCGACGGCACCGAAGTCACCACCGTCGAGGGCCTGGCCGGGCGCGAGGATCTGAAGCCCATCCAGCGCGCATTCATCGAGCACGGCGGCTTTCAGTGCGGCATCTGCACGCCGGGCCAGCTGCTGGCCGCGCAGGCGTTGCTGGAAACCGACCCGCAGCCGGACGAGGCCGCCATCCGCGGCTGGATGATGAGCAACCTGTGCCGCTGCACCGGCTACTACGGCATCGTGCGCTCCATCGAGGCCGCCGCCGCTGGAGAAACCTCGTGAGGGGCTTCGACTTCAGGGCACCGGACAGCCTGGACGGCGTGTGCGAGCTGCTGACCGAATATGGCAGCGACGCCAAGCTGCTGGCTGGCGGCACCGGCCTGCTGAACCTGATGAAGCAGGAGCTGGTGCAGCCGGCCGTGCTGGTCAGCCTGCAGCGCGTGCCGGATCTCGCAGCGCTTACGGTGGACAGTGAGGGCGTTCGCGCCGGCGCCTTCGTGCGCCACCGGCAGATGGAAACCGACGCCGCCGTGCAGCGCGGCGTGCCGCTGCTGGCCGCTGCCTACGGCCACGTGGCGACGGTGCGCATCCGCATGTCCGCCACCGTCGGCGGCGGGCTTGCCCATGCCGACCCGGCAATGGACGCCCCGGCCGTGTGGAAGGTGCTCGGCGCCACCGTGCACGCGCGCTCGGCCAGCGGGACGCGGCAGATTGCGGCGGACGACTTCTTCGAGGACTTCTACACCACCGCGTTGGCGCCCGAGGAGGTGCTCACCGAAGTCACCGCCCCGCTGCCACCGGCCGGCGCCGGCTGGTCGTATCAGAAATTCCTGCCGCGCAGCGCCGACGACTACGCCGCCGTGTCGGTCGCCGCCCTGCTGGCGCTGGACGGGAACGGTCACGTCAGCCAGGCCCGCGTCGGCATCGGCTCGGCGGCGCCGATTCCCATTCTGGCGGATGCCGTCGGCGCGGCGCTGATCGGCCAGTCACCCACGCCCGAGGCCATCGCCGCGGCGGCGGAACTGGCGCGCGACGCGGTCGACCCGCTCGATGACCTGCGCGGCAGCGCCGCCTACAAGCGCGACATGGCCGTCGTGTTCACCCGCCGCGCGCTGGCCGAGGCTGCCGCCCGCGCCCGGCACGCCTGATCGACCACCCGGACCTCCTGCATGGAATTCGAATTCAGATCCACTCTGCCGGCGGCGGTCGATGCCGTCTGGGCAGCGCTCGAGGACATCGAGCGCGTCGCCCTGTGCATACCGGGCGTGGTGCGCGTGGCGCGCGAGGAAGATGACCGCTACGCCGGCGCGCTGCGCATCAAGGTCGGGCCGATCGCGCTCGAACTCGGTGGCCTGGTCACGGTCGAGTTGCTGGATGCCACCACGCGCACGCTGCGCTTTCTCGGCGAGGCCAAGGACCGCCGCGTGCCGGGGCAGATCAAGAGCCGCGCCACGCTGATCGTGAGCGAGCACGTGGACGGCGGCAGCGAGCTGTACCTGCACAGCGATACCCACATCCTGGGCAAGCTCGGCGAGTTCGGGCAGCCGGTGGTGCGCAAGAAGACCGAGCAGGTGCTGCGGGAATTCACCGAGAACCTCGGCCAGCGTCTCGGCGAGCCGGGCTGAACGCCGATTCCTCCACACCCAACACAAGGAGCAAACGATGCGTGTGGCAATTCTGGGCGCCGGGGGGCTGGGCTCGGTCTTCGGCGCCGCGCTGGCGCTGGCCGGCGTGGAAGTGACGCTCATCGCCCGCCCGGCGCATGCGCAGGCCATCCGCAAGAATGGCCTCAAACTCACCGGCATCCGCGGCGAGCACATCATCCGCGAGCCGCTCACCGCCGTGGACGACCCCCGCGACGCGCAGGGTGAGTTCGACTACCTGATCGTCGGCGTCAAGGGCAAGGACACCGACGCCGCGCTCGAAGGCGCCAACTGCCTCAAGGACCGCATCAAGACCGCGCTGTCGTTCCAGAACAACGTGGTGAAGGAGGAAATCCTCGCCCGCTGGCTCGGCGATCCCGCCCGCGTGATCGGCTTCTCCACCATCGAGGCCGGCCACCTGGTCGAGCCCGGCCACGTGCACAACGGTCTCACCATCCCCACCACCAACTACGTCGGCGAGATGGACGGCACGCTCACGCCACGCGTCGAGGCGCTGGCGGACGCCTTCAACCGCGCCGGCATGGGCACCAGGGCCGTCACCAACATCCGCCAGGTGCTGTGGGAAAAACTCACGCAGATCTGCGGCGCCGCGGCCTGGTCGGTGAGCTGTCTCGCCGGCGGCAAGGATCTCGGCTACCCGGACGGTCTGGTGGTGCCCGAAGGCGCCGCCCACTACGTGCAGGTGGGCCGCGACGCGCTGGCCGTGTACAAGGCCATGGGCTACACGCCGCAGAACTTCTACGCGCCAGTGTCCAAGCTCAAGGAACTGGACGCGGCCACCGACTTCGACGCCGCCGTCGAGATGATGATGGAACTCGGTCGCGGCATGCAGGCGCAGGGCTACCGCGGCAGCACCTCCATGCACGAGGACGTCCGCCGCGGCAAGAAGACCGAGGTCGACTGGATCATCAAGCCCTTCATCGACAAGGGCAAGGAACTGGGCGTGCCGGTGCCGACGCTGACGGCGGCGTACCGGATCATCAAGACCCTGGACGCGTATCTGAGCTGACAGGGCAGCCCGTCGTCTCTCGGCCTAGGCTTGCACTGGCCGGGCAGGGCATAAATGCGGCTCGCGGCGGCGTGGCCGTTGCGGCATCCACAGGGAACTCTGTGTCCGATCGTCTCGTGGCCCGTCTCGGCGGGCGGTTCTATTACGGCTGGGTGGTGCTGGCCGTCGCTTCGTTCGGCGGCTTCATCTCCGCCGGCAGCAGCCAGATGTATATCGGCTCCGTGCTGCTGGCCATCACGCAGGACACCGGCTGGACACATACCGCCATTTCGAGCGCCCTGCTGGCCGGCACCGTCACCGGCGGGCTGGTCTCGCCGCTCGCCGGCGCGTGGGTGGACCGCCGCGGCCCGCGTCTGTTGATGGGCGCCGCGGCGGTGGTGATGGCGGCCGGCTTTGCGCTGATGGGCTGGAGTCCGTCGCTCGCGGTGTTCTTTCTGGGCTACATGCTGGCCCGCGGGGCGGCGCAGGGGGCGCTCGGCGGCGCCGCGCAGCGGGCGATTGCCGTGCACTGGTTCCTGCATTACCGGGGGCGGGCGCTCGGCATCGCCTCGATGTCGGTGCCGCTGGGCGGGGCGGCCATGGCGTTCGCCGGGGCCTGGGCGCAGCGACACGGCTGGGACTGGCGCGAGCTGTTCGTGGCCATGGGCGTGCTCAGCGTGCTGACGGTGGTGCCGGCGGCGTGGGTGCTGCTGCGCCGCAGTCCCGAGGCGATCGGTCTGCTGCCGGACGGCGGGCCTGTCGCGCTGCGCGAGACCAAGCCCGGCCGGCGGCCGCGACGCACCGGCGACGAGTACCCATGGACGCTGCCGCAGGCGCTGCGCACGCGCGCACTGCGCCTGCTGATGGCGGCCGCGGTGGTGGCCATCGCCGCCAACGGCACGGTGGTGTTCTACCACGTGATTTACCTGGTCAGCCGGGGCGTGTCGCAGGTGCAGGCGGTCACGGCGGTCAGCATCCTCGCGCTGACCGGCGCGCTCGCCAATGTGGTGTGGGGGTATCTGTCGGAGTTCTTTTCCGAGCGGCGCCTGGCCATCGTGTCGCAGCTGCTGGCGGCCGGCGGCATTCTGCTGATGCTGACCGTGGACACCACCACCGGCGCCCTGGTGCTGTCGGCGGTGCTCGGTCTGCTGGTACGGGGCGAGGGTTCGCTGACCGGCCTCATTCTTTCCGACTATTTCGGGCGGTTCGCCTTCGGCCGCATCGCCGGCCTGATGGCCAGCTTTCAACTGGTGGCGCTGGGGCTCGGTCCGGTCATCGCGTCCGCCCTGTACGATGCCTTCCAGTCCTACGGCGTCATTTATGGCGTGATCGCGGCCGGCTATCTTGGCTCGGCCAGCTTCTACCTGCTGGCGCGCCGGCCGGTGCCGCCGGCGGATTCACAGTCTTTTCAATCCTGACGAGGAGCACACGATGAATTTCTCCGAACTGGTCCAGGCCCGGCGCAGCGTGCGCGAGTACGACCTCTCGCAGCCGGTGACGGACGTGGACCTGAAGGCCATTTTCGCGGACGTGATCCTGTCCCCCAGCGCCTTCAACCTGCAGCAGTGGGCCTTCGTCGTGGTGCGCGAGGCGGATCAGAAAAAGCGCCTGCGCGCGGCCGCCATGGACCAGGCGCAGGTGGAGAACTGCGCGGCGGCGATCGTGGTCTGCGCCAAGCTCGACGCGCACGCGGACGCGCCCACCGTGTTCGCGCAGGCGCCCGAGCCGATGCGCGAGCGCATGATCGGCATGACGACGCAGATGTACGGCGGCAATGCCCAGTTCGCGCGCGACGAGGCCATCCGCGGCGCGAGTCTCGCCTCGATGACGCTGATGTACGCCGCCAAGGCGCGCGGTTTCGAGACCGGCGCCATGATCGGCTTCAACCCGCAGGCGGTGGCCGAGGTGGCCGGCCTCACCGACAACTTCGTGCCGGCCATGCTGATCGTGATGGGCCGCGGCACGCCGCCGGCCATGCCGCGCGGCTACCGCAAGCCGCTGAGCGAGGTGGTCAAGCTGGAGCGCCTGGACGGTGCGGGTCTGATCTGATACGCGGCACAGAGGCAGCAGTCGGCGCGGAATCGCGCCGACTGCTCGACCTGGGCTCAGGCAGGGCGGGCCGTTACCCCTTCATCATCCAGCCACAGCGGCCAGCCGGCGCGCCGGTTGGCCTCCATCGCCAGGCGGCGTTCGGTGGGGGAGGCGAAGGTGGTGTCCCACTCGTAGAGCTTGCGCTTGACGAAGCGGAACCACAGCGGCGGCACGAAGGACATCAGAAAACACAGAAAGATGCTCGGCATGCAGGCGCCGCCGGGGCGTGGCACCAGCTGGTAGTAAGGCACGTAGGCGTCGCGGTGGTGATCCACGTGGTTGGTGATTTCCGTGCCGATGATGCGGATCACCGTCGACAGGTGGTTCCAGGTGTGGTGCTCGCCGACCGGCGCCTGCGTGTCCCGCACCAGGCCGTAGTGCTGCAGGTAGTTGAGCGCCTCCAGCACGAACTTGGCCAGCACCAGCGCGGCGATCACGATGCCGGCGGCGAGCGGCCCGGCCAGCAGGCCGATGCCGAGCGGAAAGCCGACCAGAAACGCCAGCCCCTGCGTCACCCGGCTGCGCGGGGACCAGACGCTGTAGCCGGCGTTTTCGGCGCGGCGCCGCTCGCTCTCCCAGGTGTCGCGAAACGAGCCCAGCGTGGCGCGCAGCATGAAGCCGTACACGTTCTCGCCGCGGTGGGCGGTGTCGGTGTCGCGCGGCGTGTCGAAGTACAGGTGATGCGTGTTGTTGTGGGCGATGTCCCGGCACGGGTCGCCGACCAGCGCGCCCATGCTGAGGCCGACGAAACGCGAGAAGCGGCTGCGCCGGTGCGCCAGCTCGTGGCCGATGCCGCCGTTGGGCAGCAGGTGCAGCCACATCAGGCTGATCACCGCGCCGACCACGTGCCAGCCGTTTGCGGGCGCGCCACTGCCGCTGAGACCCGCCTGCATGCGCCAGACGAAGGTGGCGTAGAGCACCACCATCAGCGCCACGTGCAGATAAAGCACCAGGTCCGCGAGCCACGGCGTCGGCATGCGCCGGGGCCGATAGTCGTTGCCGAGCAGCAGGTCGGCCGCGAACAGTGGCACGAAGCTGGCCGCTCCGGCCCACACCCACGGCCCGCCGAGCGCGAAGCCGGCGATGCCGGTCAGCACCAGAACCGTGTTCAGGTAATACCGCAGGTAATCCATCGCTTTGTCTCCTCCCTGAGTTGCCGCATGCCCGGCCGATGGGCGGCGCATCGTATCGCACGCGGCGTGCCGCGTGGCGGCACGCGGACGGTCCGTCGTCAGTCCGGGTAGCGCTCCGGGTGGGCGCGCAGGTCGGCCAGAAAGTCGTCCAGCATGGCGGCAGTGTCGTAGGCCGGATTCCAGCCCCATTCCTCGCGCGCGAAGCGGTCGTCGACGGGCTTCATCAGCCGGTCGACGAAGGCCTGCCGCCTGGCGTCTACCTTGAAATCGATGCGCGCGCCGGGCACCCGGGCGCGCACCAGATCAGCCAGTGCCTCGGCGCTCGGCGTCGGCGGCACGCCGTTGATCAGGTAGTTGAATTGCGTCAGGCGCTCGCGCGGCGCGCGCGACAAGGCCAGCACGCCGGCGGCGGCGTCCTTCACGTAGACGATGGGCACGCGGGTGTGGGGCGCCACCTCGATGGTGTACGGCCGGCCCTTGGCGCAGTCCTCCACCACCCAGGAATGAAACTGCGCCGCGCCCGGCGTGCGCACGCCCGGGCCGCAGATGCCCGGAAAGCGGATGCCGCGAAAATCGAGCCCGTACCGGTGGCGGTAGAAGTTGCCAGCGTTCTCGCCGAACAGCTTGGCCGTGCCGTAGAACGACAGCGGGCGTTGCAGGGTGAGGTCGTCGATGTGCTCGCCGGTCATGCCAAGGCCGTAGGTGCCGATGCTGCTCGCGAACAGCACCTGCGGTACGTCGAGCAGCCGCGCCGCCTCCAGCACGTTGAAGGTGCCGTTGACGTTGGCGTGCATGGCCGCCGACGGATCGAGGTCGGACGCCGTCGACAGGATGGCCCCCAGGTGAAAGATCGCCTCCGGCCGAGCCGTCTTCACCGCGTCGAGCACGTGGCTGAAGTTGCCGACGTCGCCGCGGATCAGCGCCACCTGGTCGGCCACGTCGGCCAGCCGCCGCTGCGAGCCGCTGACGTGAAAGACGGTGACGGCGTGTCCGCCTTCGGCCACCAGCTGGCGCACGACTTCGGCGCCGATGAAGCCGGTGCCGCCGGTGATCAGTACGCGCATGGGGTTTCTCCTCGGCTGTCGTCCTTATCGTGCATCTCCATGGATGCGATGTGCCGATTTTGTGGTGGCGGCCACGCCGCGGGCTTACGCCTCCGGCACGCTGCCGAACAGCGCGGCATGCTGCGCCAGCGCGTAGCGATCCGTCATCCCGGCCACGTAATCGGCCACCGCACGGGCCCGCCCGCGCAGGCCACGCTGCGCTTCGTGGTGCTCGACGCGCGCCAGTGTGTCGGGCGGCAGCAGCAGGGGGTCGCCCAGAAACGCCCCGAACAGGTCAGTGACCACGCGTCGGGCGCGGCTGGTCATGCGCCGCACGCGGTAATGCTGGTAGACCCGATGGTTCAGCAGCGCCTTGAGCGTGTCGTTGCCGGCCCGCATGCCGTCGCTGAAGGCGATCAGCGGCCCGCTGGCGCAGCGCACCTCATCCAGGCTGCGCACGTCGGCCGCTGCCAGCCGCTCGGCGCTGGTGCCGCGCAGGTCGGCAATCTGCGCCTTGATGATGCGGCGGATGATCTCGTGCTGCCCGACGCGCCCGGGCAGTTCGCCGAACTCGTGCCGCACGGCGTCGTGGTGGTCGCGGAAAAAGACCGACTCGTCGCACAGCAGCTCGAAGCTCAGCATGCCGGCCCGCAGGCCGTCGTCGAGGTCATGCGAGTTGTAGGCAATCTCGTCGGCGAGGTTGGTCAACTGCGCCTCAAGTGTTGGCTGACCGCCAGTCAGGAAGCGCTCGCCGACGTCGCCGAGCTTGGCGGCGATCTCGCGCGTGCAGTGCTTGAGGATGCCTTCGCGCGTCTCGAAGGTGAGGTTGATGCCGGGAAAGCCCGGGTAGCGCTGTTCGAGCACGTCCACGGTGCGCAGCGACTGCACGTTGTGCTCGAACCCGCCGAACTCGGCCATGCAGGCGTTCAGGGCATCCTGACCGGCGTGGCCAAACGGCGTGTGGCCAAGATCGTGCGCCAGCGAGATGGCTTCGGCCAGGGCTTCGTTCAGGCCCAGCGATCGCGCCAGCGAGCGGCAGATTTGCGCCACTTCCAGCGTGTGGGTAAGGCGTGTGCGGAACATGTCGCCTTCGTGGTTGACGAAGACCTGCGTCTTGTACTCGAGGCGGCGAAAGGCGCCGCAATGGATGATGCGGTCGCGGTCGCGCTGGTGCTGCGTGCGGTCGCCTGGGGGCGATTCGGGGTGGCGCCGGCCGCGGCAGTTGTCGTCACTGGCCGCGTAGGCGGCCAATGGCATCAGGCAGCCTCCGGCGCACGCACGGCGTCGATCACCTCAGCCAGCAGGGCCGGTGCGATGCCGCTCACGACCACGCCGCGGCCAATGGCGTCGAGCGCAACCAGCCGCAGCTGGCCATCGAGCACCTTCTTGTCGCCTGCCATGAAGCCGAGCAGGGTATCGGTGTCGATCTCGGCGGGCAGGGCGGTGGGCAGGCCTGCTCGCTCAAGCAGTCTGGCCACACGCCCGTGGGCCGACGGCGGCAGGCGCCCCAGCCGGATCGACAGGCCGGTCGCCATCAGCATGCCAAGCCCCACCGCCTCGCCATGCAGCCAGGCGCCGTAGCCGGTCGCCGCTTCGATGGCGTGGCCGAAGGTGTGGCCCAGGTTCAGAAGCGCGCGTTGCCCCGCTTCGCGTTCGTCGGCGGCGACGATGGCAGCCTTGATCTCGCACGACCGGTGGATGGCGTGTTGCAGGGCCTCCTCGTCGCCTGCCAACAGGGCTGGCAGGGACTGTTCGATCCACGTCAGGAAGGGCTCATCGGCAATCAGGCCGTACTTGATGACCTCCGCGAGACCCGCCACCAGTTCGCGGCGGGGCAGGGTGGCCAGGGTGGCCGTATCCACCAGCACGCAACGCGGCTGGTGAAAGGCGCCGAGCAGATTCTTGCCGCTCGGGCGATTGACACCCGTCTTGCCGCCGACAGAGGAGTCCACCTGCGCCAGCAGCGTGGTCGGCACCTGGATGAAGTCGACGCCGCGCTGGTAGGTGGCGGCCAGAAAGCCCGTCATGTCGCCGACCACGCCGCCGCCGAGCGCGATCAGCGTGACCTTCCGGTCGAAACGGCCGGCGATCAGCTCGTCGGCAAGCGCGGCGTAGGTGTCGAGGGTTTTCGACTGCTCGCCGGGTGGGAACTCCAGCACGCGGGGCTCGAAGTCCGCCAGCGCCGCGCACACGGCGGGACCATAAAGCGCCGCCACGTGGCTGTCGCTGATGACGACCACTCGCCGCCCGCGGATATGGGGCCGGTACAGGCCCGGTTCCGCGGTCAGGCGCGAGCCGATGTGGATTCGATAGCTGCGGTCAGCCAGGTCGACTTGTAAAGTGCGCATCCGCCAAACGTTCCAGTACCTCGGCCACGGTGGCCGTCACTTTACGCCCAGGCGAATCGACTGTGATGTCCGCCACCGCCTCGTAGAGGGGCTCGCGTTCCAGCGCGAGCTGCCGCAGGCGCTCTTCGGGGTCAGGCGTCGCCAGCAGCGGGCGGTGGGTGGAATTGCGTGTGCGCCGCATCTGCTCCGAAACCGAGGTCCGCAGGTACACCACCGTCCCGCGGCTGCGCAGCAGTTCACGATTCTCGGGCAGCAGCACCGCACCACCGCCGGTGGCCAGCACCAGGCCGGGCAGCGCCGTCAGATCGGACAGAACCTTGTGTTCGCGCCGCCGGAAGCCGGCCTCGCCCTCGATCTCGAAAATGATCGGGATGGTGGTGCCGGTGCGCCGTTCGAGTTCTTCGTCGCTGTCGAGGAAATCGAGCCCGAGGCTCTGTGCCAGTCGCCGGCCGACCGTGGTCTTGCCGGCCCCCATCGGCCCCACCAGAAAGACGCTGCGTCGCGCCATGAACAGCAGATGCTCAGGGGGTGGCGACCGCAACTCCGTCGCGGATGATCTTGGGCGTCACGAAGATCAGCAACTCCTTCTTCTGGTTGCTGGCGCTCTTGTTCTGGAACAGCCTGCCGACGTAAGGCAGATCGCCGAAGAACGGCGTGCGAACGGCGGTGTTGGCCTTGGTCTGTTCGTAGATGCCACCGATCACGATGGTCTCGCCGTCGTTGACCAGCACCTGCGACTCCACCTTCTGGGTGTCGATGGCCGGCTCGCCGTTGTTGTTGGTGGCCGTCGGGTTGAGCGCGTCCTTGCTGACTGCGATGTCCATGATGATGTGGTCATCCGGCGTGATCTGCGGCGTGACCTTCAGTTGCAGCAGGGCCGGCTTGAACTCGGTGTTCGTCGCGCCGCTGGCGGAGGCTTCCTGGTACGGGAACTCGGTGCCCTGCGAGATGATGGCCTCCTTCTGGTTGGAGGTCACCACGCGCGGGTTCGAGATGATCTCGCCCTCGCCCTCGGCCTGCAGGGCGGACAGTTCGAGCTCCAGCAGGCGTCCGAACGGCAGCTTGGCGATGGCAAGACCGATGGATGACGGGGTGAAGGGGACACCCTGCAAGCGCTGAGCGGGCATGTTGACGTTCAGGCGGTCCGGTAACACCGGGGTAGTTAAATTGTTAATAGGTAACCCAGTGTTAACGCTGGTCTGGGTAGCACCCAGATTGCCTGATATCGCTGTCGTCCCGCCTGCGATGTTGCGGGTGTCGCTCATCCCAAACCGCACGCCAAGATTCTTGCCGAAATTGGTCGAGGCGTTCACGATTCGCGACTCGATCAGCACCTGCCGCACCGGCACGTCGAGCGCCTTCATCAGGTCGCGGATTTCCGCCAGCTTGCGCTCGGTGTCGTTCACGATCAGCGTGTTGGTGCGCTCGTCGACCGTCACGTTGCCGCGCTCGGTCAGCACCTTGCGGTCTTCGTTCTTGAGCAGCGCCGCCACGTCGCTCGCCTTGGCAAAGTTGACCGGCATGAACTCCGTGTAGAGCGGCACCAGCTCTTCGAGTTTCTGCCTGGCTTCGAATTCGGCCTGCTCGCGCGCCGCGATTTCCTCGGCCGGCGCGATCCACATGACATTGCCATCCTCTCGTTTGCCCAGGCCCTTGGTGGTGAGGATGATGTCGAGCGCCTGATCCCAGGGCACGTTCTGCAGGCGCAGCGTGATGTTGCCGGCCACCGTGTCCGCCGCCACCAGGTTCTTGCCGGTGAAGTCGGCCAGCAGCTGCAGGACCGCCCGCACCTCGATGCTCTGGAAGTTCAGCGAGATCGGCTCGCCGGAATACGCCTTCTTCATGTTGCGCCGGGCGGCTGGGTCGTCGCGCACCGGCGAAATCTCCAGCGTGTATTGCCCATTGGCCTGGTAGGCGAGGTGTTCGAAGGCCGCGCCGGTCGCCACCTCCATGCGCACACCGCCGGCGTACTGACGGGTTTCCACGCGCGTGACGGGTGTCGCGAAATCGGTCACGTCCAGACGGCGGCTGAGTTCGGCCGGCAGGCTTACGCCACTGAACTCGACCACCACTCGGCCACCCTGCGGGCGCGTGTTGACCTGAATGTCCGCGGAAGACAGGCCCACGACCACGCGTCCTTCGCCGCGCTCGCCGCGACGGAAATCGACACTGCTCACCCGCGGGCCGATCGGGCCTGCCGCTGGCGCGGCCATCGGGGCAGTGGTCGAAGCGCTGTTTCGCGCCACCGCGGGCGGCACGCCCGGAGCATCCAGCATCACCAACAGTCGGTTGCCGGCGCTGGTCATCGACCACTTTACGGTTTCGACGAGGTTGACCACCAGACGCGTGCGCCCTTCGCCGGGGACCACCACCACCGTGCCGACGGGTCCGGTATCAATTTGCTTGGTGCGGTCGGTTAATGCGGCGTCGGTGGCCGGAAGATCGATGACCAGACGCGGCGGATCGTTGATGAGAAAAGCCCTGCCCGGCGTCAGCGTTCCATCGGCCTGCACCTGTAGTTGCACTCCGCCCGCCGGGGTTGCGGCGAATTCAATCCCCGTCAGCGCTACCGCGCGCGCATTCACCGGGGCAAGCAGGGCTGCCAGCGTGCCTAGCGCCAGGGCCATGACCCAGCGCGCAGCGGGCTTGTGGCGAGGTTTCATTTCCGGATTCTCCCTGGCCATCGTCATGCCGCTACTGCTCCACAATCTCGACCGCCGCTGGCCGTTCTATCCAGCCGCCGGTGCCGTTAGGAATGATTTCCACCAAATTCACGCGGTTGTCCCCGATATCGGTGACCCGCCCGTAGTTTTCGCCCAGATAGTTGCCAACGGAGACACGACTGATTGTCTGGTCCGGCGCCTGGATCAGCGCCCACAGGCTGCCGCCGCGTGCGAGCGTTCCAACCATGCGCAAGGCATCGATAGGGTAGGCTTCCAACGCTTCCTTGCGCCGATTCAAATCGGGTCGGATCCCCCCCTGGCTGGCATCCGCGAGAGTTTCCGTTTTTTGCTCGGTCAAGGTGTCGAGGAAGGGGTCTTTGAGGTCGTCGCGCTTGTAGACAAACGCCTCGTAGGGTCTCAGCACCGGCAGAGGCTCGATGGTGACCTTCTCCTCGGCGCGGACCTGATCCAGCCAGGCCTTCAGTTCGGCGTCTTTCGAGCCGCAGCCGGCAAGCGCCAGACAGGCCAGCCCAAGCACTGTGGCGCGTCGCCCGCTCAAGGCTGGTCCTCCTCGAGGTACTGATAGGTCTTTGCGATGCCTTTCATCACCAGAAGGTCGGTGTCCTTGCCCATCGGGACCATGTTCAAATTGTGCAAGGTGACGATGCGCGGGAAACCCGCCACGTCGCTGGCGAACTCCCCAATCTGGTGGTAAGTGCCGGTGACCTCGATGGAAATGGGCAGTTCCGCATAGAAGCCGGACGGCTTTGCCTCGCCCGGTTGGAACAGCTTGAACTCCAGGCCGCGCCCCAGTCCCGCCTGCGTGATTTCCACCAACAGGTTGGCAATCTCGTTGCTGTCTGGCAGCTGCCGACGCATGGCCTCGAAACTTTCCTTGAGTTGCGCCAACTGTTCGCGATACGCCTCGAGGTTGACCGCCTGACGGTACTTGGTGACGAATTCCTGGCGCAGCTGCCGTTCGGCCTGTTGGCGACCTTCAAGGTCCTCCAGGGTTTTGCTGATCACGAAGTAATAGCCAGCCACCAGCAACAGGATGCCCACCAGGAGAATGGCGAACGCCTTGCCGACTGCTGGCCATTCTCCGGCGGCGTTGAGGTCGATGTCGCGCAGGTTGATGCTGCGCAAGTCGATGTTGCGGAGGTCGTCCAGTGTCATTTCGGCTGCTCTGGTTTGGCAATGTGCTGGGGCACTAGCAGATCGAACTGGCTGGCGTGCATGTTGCGATATTCCCCGGCACGTGCGACGCGCAGGGTGGATGGGTTGAACTGGTCGGAGCCGTCAAGCTCGTGCATATATGAGGAAACGCGAGCATTCGACTGCGCCCACCCCTGCAGGCTCAAGGTGTTCTCTGTTTGCGCGAAATTTGTCAGGAATACACCTTGCGGCGTGCTGCGGGCCAGCGCGTCGAACAAACGTACCGGCATGGGGCGCAGGATCTGCAGCTCCTGAATTACATCCATGCGCGCCTGAAGTTTCGTTTTCTGCGCCTGGATGTCTCGAATCTCGCGGATTTTTACGTCGAGGATCGCAATCTCGGAACGCAGAAGTTCGTTTCTGGCTTCCTGGCTGTTGACAAAGCGTGTTGCAATCAACTCGCCTGCGGCGACGAGCACCACGGCGCCAATGGCGCCGGCGCCGAGCATGCTCAGAAATTCACGCTGCCGTCGTTGGCGCCGGGCGCGTCGCCACGGCAGCAGGTTAACGCGAGACATCGCTCATACTCCGCATGGCCAGACCGGCGGCAATCATCCAGGCGTGCCCGGTGGACCTGAGGCGCGCCGCATCGAGTCCAGACGCAAACTGCAGGCCAACCAAGGGATTGCCGACCTGGGTATCGATGCCGAGATATTGCGCCACCGCATCGGCTACGCCGGGCAGCCCGGCACACCCACCGCTGAGGACTACCTGGTCGAGTGTGGTCGCGCCGGTGGCTGAGAAGAACACTTGCAGCAAGCGCCCAACCTGACTGGCCAGGGAATCGATGAATGGGGCAACCACCATCGCCTCGCCGTCGGCCGGCAGATTGCGAGACTCGAGCGCGGCCAGCGCATCAGCGGCGGTCATTTCATAGCGATCCTGGAGCTGCTGCAGGAGTTGCTCGCCGCCGAATGACTGCTCCCGGGTGAAGACGGTTGAGCCTTTCTGCAGGACATTCAGGGTTGTTGATGCCCCACCAACGTCGACCATTGCCGTGATCCCGTCGCGAGCCGCGCGCGGCAGGCCCGGGGCGATCAACGGGAAAGCCGACTCCAGCGCATACGCCTCCACGTCAACCACTGCGGCAGCAAGCCCGGCGGCCGCCAGCGCGTCAACGCGGCGGTCCACGATTTCGTTGCGTGCGACGATCAGCAGAACATCGGCCGTCTGTGGATTACGGACATTCGGTCCGAGCACCACGAAGTCGAAGTACACGTCATCGAGCGGATACGGAATGAATTGATCCGATTCGAGTGTGATCTGTTGCTCGATGTCGGCGTCGGTGAACGTGACCGGCATGCTGATCTGCCGGCTGATCACCTGCGAACCAGGGACCGCGACTGCCGCGTGGCCGCGCTTGCTGCCGGAGCGTCGCAATACGGTGGCAATGACTTCCGACACCGGCTCGATCATGCCGGTGGCACCGTCCAAGACTGCGCCAGAGGGCAGGCGACCTTCCACACAGGTCTCGACCTGATACCCCGACGAAACCTCGGCAAGGGCTAGAAGCCGAACTGATGAAGTGCTCAGATCGACGCCTAGCAGAGGCGGGACCGGCTGTCGAAAAATGTTACGAATCAAGCGAACACCGAAGGGTTAAGCCGCGGTCCACGAGCGTTGAGCTCGTCTTGCTCCGTAAGCATTATCGACCTCCCGCTGCCAGTCTTTAGGTTTTATACCATAGGGTTTCGTGATCGGCAGGGCCGGAAACGACTTTGGCGTTGCTTGAAATAATTGCAGCCGCACATCCCGTCCGACGCAAGCGGCGACGTTTACATAAACCCCTTGGCCCGCTCGCGTAACTCGAATTTCTGGATCTTGCCGCTGGCCGTGCGCGGCAGTTCGGGGACGATTTCGAGCCGTTCCGGCCAGTAGGTGCGGGCCATGCCGGCCGTCGCGAGCCAGCTGGTCAGCGAGTCAAGGTCGAAGGCCGTGCCGGGCTTCAGTGTTACGAAGGCGCAGGCCCGCTCGCCCAGGCGCGCGTCCGGCATGGCGACGATGGCGGCGTCCTGCACCGCCGGGTGGCGGTACAGCAGCTCCTCGACCTCGGCCACCGGGATGTTCTCGCCGCCGCGGATGATGATGTCCTTGGCGCGGCCGGTGATGCGGATGTAGCCATCCGGGTCCATGCGCGCCAGATCGCCGGTGTCGAACCAGCCGCCCGCGTCCACGTCGTACGCCTCCGGGCGTTTCAAATAACCCACGAACAGGCAGCTGCCCTGCGCCTTGAGCTTGCCCTCGGTGCCCGCTGGCACGGGCTGGCCGGCGCCGTCCACCACCTGCACGGCCATGCCGTCCAGCGCCCGACCGTCGCTGTTGAACACCGCATCCGCCGCGTCGTCCGGACCCGTCATGGTGACCACGCCGCACTCGCTCATGCCCCAGGCGGAGTTGATGCCGACGCCGAGCTTCTCGATGGCGGCCTGCACCAGCACGCGCGGGATGGGCGCGCCGGCGCAGACGAACTGCCTCAGGCGGCAGTCGGCCGGCGCGGGTGCGTTCGGGGCGTTGACCAGATCGGCCAGAAACGGCGTCGCGCCCATGGAAAACGTGACGCGTTCGGCCTGGACCGTGTCCCAGGCGCGCGCGGCGTCCCACACGTCCTGCAGGATCACGCGCGTGCCCAGCACGATGGGCAGCATCAGGCCGTACATGAAGCCGGTCTGGTGCGCCAACGGCGAGGCCATGAAACACACGTCCGACGCCGACAGGCGCAGGCCGTCCGCATAGGCACGCACGCCGGCCAGCAGCGTGTTCGAGGTTTGCATCACGCCCTTCGGCCGGCCGGTGGTGCCGGAGGTGTAGAGCAGCTGGATGACGTCGTTCGGGTCCGGCCGGCGGCGCGCGAACTCGGCCTCGGCGTCAAAGTCGTCTTCCCAGCGCCGGTCCAGCAGCGTGCGCTCGAAGCTCTGCTCGCCATCGTCACCAATCACCAGCACGCGCTCCAATGCCGGCAGGGCACCGCGCAGGCCGGCGATCATGGCCGGGTAGTCGTGGCCGCGATAGCGCTGCGGCACCACCAGCAGGCGCGCCCCGGCAAAGCCGAGCATGAACTCGAGCTCGCGCTCGCGAAAGATCGGCATCAGCGGATTGCTGACCGCACCGATGCGAAGACAGGCCAGATGCAGCGCGATGAACTGCCACCAGTTGGGCAGCTGAAAGGCGACCACGTCGCCCGGCTGAACGCCAAGGCCGACCAGCCCCAGCGCCATGCGGTCCACGCGGTGGCGCAGCTGCAGATACGACAGGCGCGTGGCGACGCCGGTGGTGCTGTTGTGGTCGGCCACCGCGAGACGGTCCGGGTGGGTTTCGGCCAGCGCGTCCAGCCGGTCGGTGAGCAGTTCGTTCCGCCACAGGCCGGCGGCGGTCATGGCCGCGATGCGCTCGGGGCTCAGGATGGGGTCGCACACTCCGGGCATGGGTAACTCGCGCGAGCTGGGCCGCCGCGCCAGGACGACGCGGCGGCGATGGTCAAGGAAGGCCTCAGGCCGCGGCGGCCGCGGCCAGCGTGTCGATCACGCCGGCGTTCAGCAGGCCCTCGCGGATGGTCTTTTTCATCGCCTCGTCGGCGTAGGGCTCCAGCGGCGGCCGGCACGGGCCCATCGGCATGCCGAGCAGCTCGAACCAGTACTTGATCGGCGCCAGCGAGTACTGGTTCTTGCGCACGATGTTCCATACGAACACGTCGTTCAGCAGGTCGCGGATCGGCTCGAGCTGCCGGTACAGCGGCAGCGCCGCGTCGAACCGGCCGGCCTCGGCCAGCTCCATGCACCTGACCAGCGTGTCGCGGTGCTTGCCGAACATCACGTACTCGCAGGTGCCGAACAGCGCCTGCCCGCCGTGCACGATGGCATCCCACAGATAGAACGACTCCATCGGCTCGGTGACCACCATGCGGTCCCCGGTCAGCTTGCGCAGCGCGATGGTGTCGGCCGGGTTCAGCAGGCCGTTCTTGATGCCGACCACCATTTCAAGATCCGCCAGGCGGTTCAGCAGGCCGTGGTTCAGCGTGATGCCGGCGGTCGGCGTGTTGTACAGCACGATGCCGAGCGGGCTGTGGTCCGACAAATACTTGTAGAAACCGTACAGGTCGGCATCCGAGCGCAGCTGGATGACCGGGTTGATTACCTCGATGAAGTGGAAGCCGAGTTCGGCCAGGCGATGGGCCTTTTCGAGCACCGTGAACGGCGAGGGATCGAGGATCACCGACGTCAGCTTCATGCGCCCCCGGTTGGCCGTGGCGACGGTCTCGCTGTACTGCCACCACTCGGCGGGCGTCATGTTCCAGGCCTCGGCGGTGTTGCCGCCGGTCATGAGGCCGTACAGGCCGTCGCTCGCCCAGCGGTCGACGTGACTGGCCAGGCGCGGCAGGTCGAGGCTGAAGTCGTCCCGAAACGGCGTCGGCACCGCGTTGGTGGACTTGATCATGTGGGCGCGCGCCCAGGCTTTGGCTTCGCTGCGGGTGTAGGGGACCATGGCGTTGCTCCTCGTCGTGTCGGGCCGGGCGGGCTGGCACGATACCACCCGGCGCCTGTGGTAAACAGGCGTTCAGCGACGTGCCCCAAACCGGAGGAGACCATGTAGCGACCGCGCACGCGTGCTGCGCCACGATGACGAGCGCCTGCAGGCGGTGATTCCCGGCCAGTTCGAGTTCAAGCACCTGCACGGGCAGGGCTGCTCGGTGGCGCTGTACAAGATGCGCTCGGCGGCGGACATCCCGACCCAGCTCAACTGCCACGAGGAGGAGGTCACCATCATGCTGTCCGGCGAGTGCCGGCTGCGCATCGACGGCGAGGACATCGTCCTGCGCGCCGGCGACACCATCCTGATCCCGGCCTTCAAGGAACACCTCGGCGAATTCCTCACCGACGAGGTGGTGCTGGTCAGCGTGTTCGTGCCCCGGCGCGAGGAATTCGGCCCCGAGGGCGACCAGCCGCCCAGGCTGTCGTTTTTGGGCGACTGACCACGGCGGTCAGGGCTGGCGGCGCCCGAGATTCAGGCCGGCAAGGTCGGGCGCCACCAGGCGCGGCGAGGGACTGCCCTCGACCGTGCCGAACCGGGTGCCGGCGTTCCAGTCCGCGGTGGCCGCGACCATTTCCTCGTGCGTGCGGGCGACGAAGTTCCACCACAGCAGGATCTCCTCCTCGAACGGCTCCCCGCCGATAACGAGAGCACGCGCCGCCGCCTGGCTGCGCAGCGCGATTTCCCGCCGCGCCTGACCGAGATACAGCAGCGTGCCCGGCTCGAGGATTTCGCCGGCCACCTCCAGCGTGCCGCTGAGCACCAGCACCGCATGCTCGAACGCCGGATCGAGCGGCAGCCGGGTTTGGGCCGCCCCGGCGCAGGTCAGGTCCATGCCGACCAGCGGCGAGAAGATCTGCGCCGGTGCAGTGCTTCCGAGCGCGGTGCCCGCCAGCACGGTGACGGTAAAGGCGTCCGAAGCCACCACCGGCAGGCTGGGGTAGTGCGCGAAGGCCGGTTCGCGGTGGCGCTCGGTGTCCGGCAGCGCAATCCACAGCTGCGCGGCGTGCAAGGCACCGGTGGCGCCGCCGACCGAATCCTCGGCGTGAACGATGCCGCGCCCGGCGGTCATCAGGTTCACTTCGCCGGGGCGGATGACCTGCTCGGACCCCAGGCTGTCGCGGTGCAGGATTTCGCCCTCGATCATCCAGGTGAAGGTCTGCAGGCCGATGTGCGGGTGCGGCCCCACGTGCAGGCCAGAACCCTGGGCGACCGGTCCGGCGTGGTCCAGAAAGCACCACGCGCCGACCATGCGCCGCTGCCGGCTGGGCAGCGCACGGCGGATGGTGAAGTCCTCGCCGATGACCGACGACCGCGCGGCGATGCGCTCCAGCGCCGGGCCGCCGGGGGCGGCCGGGCAATCGCGGGAGGCGGACGGGCGGCAATCGCGTTCCTGGTCGCTCATGGCGTTGTTCCTCGGGTTGGGTTCACGGCGGTGTCAGCGGGCTCGATCTGCATTCGGGCGGCGGGCCCCCGCCCCTGGGCGGCCCGCAGGACGGCCCGGTCGTAGGAATTCCGGCGCAGGCTGTCGCCCAGGCCAAGCACGTTCAGGGTCGTCGACATGACGCGTTTCTGCGCTCAAGGCTCCCTGCTCGTGCTTCAGGATGCACCGCTTCGCTTGCCGCCGGTTAAATGATGGCCTGCTGGCGTCGCGGCCCGGAACGTAATGACAGCGACGTGGGCGGCGAGCACACTCGGCCGCCCCTTGCCGTTTCCAACGGAGAGTGCGCCATGGCTGCTTTCACCTACAAACGCCTGGACAAGAACGATGCTGCGTTGCTTCTCGTCGACCATCAGGCCGGCCTGATTTCGCTGGTGCAGGACTTCGGGCCCAACGAATTCAAGAACAACGTGCTCGCGGTTGCCGCCTGCGGCAAATATTTTGACCTGCCGACGATTCTCACGACCAGTTTCGAGGCCGGCCCCAACGGGCCCCTGGTGCCGGAACTGAAGGACCTGTTCCCCGACGCGCCCTATATCGCCCGCCCGGGCAACATCAACGCGTGGGACAACCCGGATTTCGTGGCCGCGGTGAAGGCCACCGGCAAGCGCCAGCTGATCATCGCCGGCGTGGTGACCGAAGTGTGCGTGGCGTTTCCGGCCCTGTCGGCGCTGCAGGAGGGCTACGACGTGTGGGTCGTCACGGATGCGTCCGGGACGTTCAACGAGGTCACCCGCCACGGCGCCTGGCTGCGCATGCAGGCGGCCGGCGCGCAGCTGATCAACTGGTTTGGCCTGGCGTGCGAGCTGCACCGGGATTGGCGCAACGACGTCGAGGGCCTGGGCGCCCTGTTCTCGGCCCACATTCCCAACTACCGCAACCTGATGACGAGCTATTTCACTCTGGCGGGCGCCGGCAAGTAGATCGCGCGCTCCGGCGTTCGGCCTTTCGCGCGCGCGGCGAGGGTTGACGACGCCGCTGTCCTTGGGGGGCGTCCGGCGGTTCCGGCGCTTCCTCCCTCGGGATACCGGTCAAGGTCTTCGCCGCCGGGCGGCGGCTGGTTCTGAGAAACTTGCGGCCGGCGCCGCGGTGGGACCGGCCGGGCAGGGCCTTATGGGTGCGATCCGCGGCGCCCCGCGACTTTCGTTGTTCTCTCTCTTCCAGCCTTATCCCATGCGTGTTCCCGCTGTCCTTTGTTCCTTGGCGCTGTGGCTGCTGTCCGGCTCGGTGGCAGCCCAGGACGCGGGCGTCATTGACCGCGTGCAGATGGGCGACAACGAGCTCGATTGCGTGCAGATCGCCCGGCAGGTCGAGGACCTCGACGCCATCCTGGCGCCGCACAGCGGCGACAAGGGCGCCGTGCGGGGGGCGACCGAGAGCGCCACACGCTCGCGCACGGGCGAGGTGGTGGCCGGCGTCGCCAAGGTGTTGCCGTTCGGCAGCGTGTTCGGCGATATCGCCAAGGACGTGCTCGGCCGGCGGGGCCGCGAGGCCGAGGCCAGGCTGGTGTCGGCGCGGGCGCGCAAGGAATACCTGGTCGACATGTTTCTCAAGCGCGGCTGCCGCATGGCGGACGTGACGCAGGCGCAGGCCAAGCCGGTGTCGGAAGCGGGCAGCCCGGCGCCATCCGCTGCTACCCCGGTGGTCGAAGCGCCAGACGCGTCGGCGAACAAGCCAGCGGAGCCGCAGACCACCGCCCCGGCGCCCGACGCGGCGCTGCCTCCCGAAGCCGGCACGCCTTCGGCGATCGCGGGCGAGGCTGAGTCGGTCGTCGAAGCGAAGCCGGCTGAGGCCGCGTCGCCGCAACCCGCCGCGGTCGACAAGGCTGCGGCCAAGTCGCCCCCGCCGGCGGAACCGGCCGCGTCGCCGCGCGGGCCGCTGTTCGTGCTCGATTTTCGCCTGGCGTTTCGCACCAGCGCCGACGCGGACGGCGCCGCCGGCGCTCCCGGCCTGGAGCTGGGTGGGGTGCCGCTGACCACCATGCAGGCCATCACCGATGCCGCCTATCAGGCGCTGCTGCAGGACCTGGCGGGGGCCGGCTTCGAGGTGTTGAACCCTGAGCTGAGCGAACCGGTGTCGCGCACGGGCAGCCTGCCGGCGCCGGCGCGCGCTGGCGACTACCTGTACTTCGCACCGAGCGGTACGCCGCTGGCGCAGGCGCCGGAGGCCTTGCAGCCCGGCAGTGACGCGGCGCTGGGCGAGACGCGCGCAGCGTTGGCGCAAGCGGTCGGTGGACGCAAGCCCGGCGTGAGTTACGCGATCGGCGTGTGGTATGTCGATTTCGCGCGCCTGCGCGGCGAGGACGGCACCGATCAGCCGCGGCGGCTGGAAACGCGCCTGGCGATGGCGGCGGGCAGTCATCTGGCGGTGGTCGAACCCGCGTCGGGCGACGACACGCCACCCGATGCGGTCCACGTATTCAATCTGGGGCGCGATCTGGTCACGCGCGAGCCTTACGGTCAGGTCCGTCTGCCGTCCGGCAAGGATGCGCTCGAGCTGCAAGCCGACCCGCAGCGCTTCACCGTCCTGGTGGAGCGCCAGCTAAAGCGCGGGCGCAGCGCCTTGATCGCAAGTTTGCCGCCGGCGCCCGCCGTGCAGTCGAACACGGCCGAGCCGGCCCCGGCGAACTGAAGTCTGACGCCAGTCGCCTCAATCGCGCACGCGGCGCGTCAGGTCCTGATAGGCGTCGATCCGCCGGTCGCGCAGGAAGGGCCAGATGCGCCGCACCTGCTCGCCGCGGGCAGGGTCGATGTCGGCGCAGATGACGGCCGGCGCATCCGTCGGCGCCTGCGCCAGGTACTCGCCCTGCGGGCCGGCGATGAAACTGCTGCCCCAGAACAGGCTGCCGGCGGCCGGGCCACCCGGCATGAGTTCGAGGCCGACCCGGTTGGCCGCCAGCACGGGCAGGCCGTTGGCGATGGCGTGCGCGCGCTGGATGGTGAGCCAGGCCTCGCGCTGGCGGGCCTGCTCGGCCGGCGTGTCGCCCGGCTCCCAGCCGATGGCGGTGGGGTAGAGCAGCAGGTCGGCGCCGGCCAGCGTCATAAGGCGTGCGGCCTCGGGGTACCACTGGTCCCAGCACACCAGCACGCCGAGGCGCCCGACCGAGGTGTCGATGGGCGCGAATGGGCCGTCGCCGGGGGTGAAGTAGAACTTCTCGAGATAGCCCGGGTCGTCCGGGATGTGCATCTTGCGGTAGATGCCGGCGAGCGTTCCGTCGCGCTCCAGCACCACGGCGGTGTTGTGATAGACGCCGCTCAGGCGGCGCTCGAACACCGAGCCGACGATCACGATGCCGAGCTCCCGCGCCAGATCGCCGAGGTACGCGCTGGTCGGGCCGGGGACGGGCTCGGCGAGATCGCACAGCGCCGGGTCCTGCACCTGGCAGAAATAGGGCGTGCGGTGCAGTTCCTGCAGCAGCACCAGCTGCGCGCCCTGCGCGGCGGCGGCGCGGATGCCGGCCGCGCTGGCGGCGAGGTTGGCGGCCGGATCGTCCGTGCAGGCGTGCTGCACGCAGGCGACGGTGAGCGTGCTCATGGCGTGGCCGGAATCTGCATGGAGGCGCAGTGCAGGCTGCCGTTCTGGCCGACGATGGCGCGCGCCGGCACCGGCACGATGTCGCGCCCCGGGAAGCAGCCGGCCAGGCGATCCAGCGCCACGGCGTCGTTGGGGTCGCCGTAAGTCGGCACCAGCACGGCGCCGTTGATGATGAGGAAATTGGCGTAATTGGCCGGCAGGCGGCGGCCGTCGGCGGCGTACAGCGGCGCCGGCACGGGCAGCGGCACCAGCCGGTAGGGCGAGCCGTCGGCGCGGCGCAGCGCGGCCAGCTGCGTCTCGAGGCCGTCGAGTGCGGCGTGCTGCTCGCGGTCGGCCGGGTCGGCGCAGGTGTAGGCCAGCGTGGCCGGATCGCAAAAGCGCGCCAGGGTGTCGATGTGGCCGTCGGTGTCGTCGCCCAGCACGTCGCCGCGGTCCACCCACAGCAGGCGCTGGACGCCCAGCAGCGTGGGCAGCGCGTCCAGCAGGGCCTGCGCGGCGGCGGGGTCGTTGCGCGTGGCGCTCATCAGGCACGGGCGGGTGGCCAGGAGCGTGCCCTCGCCGTCCACCTCGATGTTGCCGCCCTCGAGCACCCAGGGCAGGGACTCGAGCCCCAGCGTGCCGAGCGCGCCCTGGCTGGCGAGCACGACGGTGACGGTGTCGTCGAGCCCGCTCGCGTACTTGCCGCCCCAGCCATTGAAGCGGAAGTCGAGCGCCACCCGGTTGCCGCCGCGCAGCACCGTGAGCGGGCCGTGATCGCGCACCCAGACATCGTTGGACGGCGCCAGCGCCAGCGTGACCCGCGCCTGCGGCACCCCGGCGTGTGTCAGGCGTGCGGCAACGTGGCGGCGATGCGCGGCGTCGCTACAGGCAACGACGATCGGCTCACGTGCGGCGATGGCGGCGGCGAAGCCGGCGAACTCGGCCTCGGTGCTGGTTAGCGTTTCGGCCCAGTCGCCGTGTGCATGCGGCCAGGTCAGCAGCACCGCCGCCTGCGGTGCCCACTCCGGCGGCAACATGCCGGGGGTCATGGTTTGCCTGCCGGGTGCCCGGCCTTGTAGGCGCCGGATTTTTCGAGCGCCTGGGCGACCTCGGGCGGCATGTAGTTCTCGTCGTGCTTGGCGAGCACCTTGGCGGCCTCGAAGTCGCCGTTCGAACCGAGGCGGCCCTCAGCCACCACACCCTGGCCTTCGCGGAACAGGTCCGGCAGCGGACCGACGTAACGCACGTGCATTTCCTTGGCGAGATCGGTGACCGTGAAGCGCAGTTCGAGCGGTTCGGGCCCTTTTTGCACCGAGCCCTGCTTTACCAGTCCGCCGATGCGGAAGGTGCCGTCGGCCGGTGCCTTGCCGGCGGCGACCTCGGTCGGGCTGAAGAAGAACACCAGGTTGTCGCGAAAGGCGTTCATCACCAGCAGCACGGCGGCCACCAGGGCGATCACGGCCACGGAGATGAACAGCAGGCGTTTGTGACGGGTTTTCATGAGGTGGAGTCGGCTTGACGCTGGCGTTGCAGCTTGCGGTGGTGGCGCCAGGGCAGCCAGGCGTTCAGCCCCAGCACCAGCAGGGCGAGGGCGTAGCTCGGCCAAACGTAGGCGCCATAGCCGCCCATGGCGAGGAATTCCTTCATGGCGTGTCGAGCTCCAGCAGCCAGCGGGCGTCGCGTTCGCGCTCCAGGACCTCGCAGCGCATGCGCTGCAGCAGCACCGCCGCGAAGTACACCGTGAAGCCGGCGATCATCAGCAGCAGCGGCGTCAGCATGGCCGGGTGGATGGCCGGGCCGTCCATGCGCGTGAGCGAGGCCGGCTGGTGCAGCGTGTTCCACCAGTCGACCGAGAAATGGATGATCGGGATGTTGACCACGCCGACCAGCGCCAGCAGCGCCGTTGCCCGCCCGGCGCGCTGCGGCTCGTCGATGGCGCCGCGCAGCGCGATCAGCCCCAGATACAAAAACAGCAGCACCAGTTCGGAGGTCAGACGTGCGTCCCAGGCCCACCAGGTGCCCCACATGGGCTTGCCCCACAGCGAGCCCGTCACCAGCGTCAGCGCCGTGAAGGCGGCGCCGAGCGGCGCGCAGCACTTGGCCAGCATGTCGGCCAGCTTGATGCGCCAGACCAGGAATACGAACGCGCCGCTGGCCATCACCATGTAGGTGAGCATGGACAGCCAGGCCGCCGGCACGTGGATGAAAATGATCCGGTAGCTGTCGCCCTGCTGGTAGTCGGCCGGTGCCACGGCCAGACCCCATACAGCGCCGATCAGCAGCAGCGCGGCGGCGAGTGTGCCGAGCCACGGCAGCAGCCGCCCGGCGAAGGGATAGAAGAACTTGGGGACGGCGAGGCGGTCGAGCGTCGGGCCGAACATGGGCGGTCAGTCCAGGGAAATGCGCAGCGCCGCGGCGGTGGCCCAGGGCGCGAACACGGCCGCCAGCACCAGCATGGCGGCCAGCAGCGATAGGTTGGCGCCGGCACCGAAGCCGATTGCCGCCGCCTGCACGGCGCCGCTGCCGAAGATGAGCACCGGCACGTACAGCGGCAGCACCAGCAGGCCGAGCAGGGCGCCACCCCCGCGAAGACCGAGCGTCAGCGCGGCGCTGATGGCGCCGAGCAGATGCAGCAGGGGAGTGCCGAGCAGCAGGCCGGCCAGCAGCACGCCAAGGTCGGCCCAGTTTAACCCGAAGCCCAGGGCCAGCACGGGCGCGGCAAAGGCCAGCGGCAGGCCGCAGGTCAGCCACTGGGCGGCAATCTTGGCTGCCACCAGCGCCGTCAGCGGCGCCGGGCTGAGCAGCAGTTGTTCGAGCGCGCCGCCATGCTGGTCGGCGGCGAACAGGCGCGGCAGGCCGAGCAGGGTGGCGAGCACCGCGGCGATCCACACCACACCGGGGCCGATGGCGCGCAGGAGCGCCGGTTCGGCCCCCACGCCGAGCGGGAACAGGCTGCCGACGATGACGAAAAACGTCAGCGGCAGCAGGGTGTCGCCCGGGCGGCGCCAGGCCAACAGCAGCTCGCGGCGGAACACCTGCCCGATCATGCCGGCGCGCCGAGGTCGAGTTCGCGCAGCACGCCGCCGAGGCCGGGCAGGTCCTGGTGCGTCGTGAGCACGGCGAGTCCCCCGTCCGCCAGGTGTTCCGCCAGCAGGTGCGACACCAGCTCGACGCCCGCGCGGTCGAGGCCGGTCAAAGGTTCGTCCAGTACCCACAGCGTGCTTGGGCGCAGCAGCAGTCGGCCGAGGCCCAGTCGGCGGCGCTGGCCTTGCGAGAGCTGGCGCGCAGGTTGCCGGGCCAGCGCCGACAGTCCCACCCGATGCAGCACGGCGGTGATGTCGGCCGCCGTGACCGGTGCGCCGGCCAGCGCGAGGTTCTCGTGGGCGGTCAGGTCGCCGAAGTGACCTTCCTGATGGCCGAGAAAGCCCAGACGCGCCCGGTAGTCGTCGCCGAGGTCGGCTATCGGCGTGCCGTCCCAGCACACCGCGCCGCGAGCCGGCTCGGTGAGCCCGCACAGGATGCGCAGCAGTGTGGTCTTGCCGGCGCCGTTGGGGCCGGCCACGCGCAGCGCCTCGCCCGCGTGCAACAGCCAGTTCAGGCGGCGGAACAGCACCGTGTTGGACCGCACCGCGGCGAGGTCGCGCAGTTCGAGCATGGGGCGGGCAGGGTCCGGCGGCGAGCGCTGATGTGCTGGTGAGGGCGGGGAGGGGGCATTAAACTGCCGGCCCGCGATGAGCCCGCCTGACTGAAGTCAGGCGCCGCGCATTGTCGCACCGTCTGAGCCGCCGTCGCGGCGGAACCCGGGACACCGCTTCTATATGACCCCGAGTCAACACCTGATCGAGCTTGGCCATTTCGCGGTCATGCTGGCGCTGCCGGTCGCCCTGTTGCAGGCGCTGGCGCCGCTGCTGGCGCGCGCCCTGCGTCGACCGGAGCTGGCGACCGTCGCCGTGCGCGGCGCCTGGCTGCAACTCGCGCTGGCGCTGATCGGCTGGGTCGCGCTCACGCAGGCCTTCGTGACCGACAACTTCTCGGTCTGGTACGTGGCGCAGAACTCCAACAGCGCGCTGCCGCTGATCTACAAGATCACCGCCGTGTGGGGCGGCCACGAGGGTTCGCTGTATCTGTGGTACGTGATCCTGGCCGGTTGGTCGGCGGCGCTCGCCTGGGCCGGGCGGCGCAGCATGGCCGAGCGCCTGCCGGTGGCGCTCGCCGTGCAGGGCGCGCTGTGCGTGGGTTTTCTGGGGCTGATCCTGTTCCTGTCGAACCCGTTCGCGCGCCTGCTGCCGATTCCGGCCGACGGGCGCGACCTGAACCCGCTGTTGCAGGACCCCGGCATGGCCATCCATCCACCCATGCTGTACATGGGCTACGTGGGGTTCTCGATTCCCTTCGCGCTGGTGCTGACGGCGCTGCTCACCCGTTGGCCGGCCGAGGACTGGCTGCCGACCGTGCGCCGCTGGGCGCTGTCGGCGTTCGGCTTTCTCACCGTCGGCATCGTGCTCGGCGGCGCCTGGGCCTACTACGAGCTCGGCTGGGGCGGCTACTGGGCCTGGGATCCGGTCGAGAATGCCTCGTTCATGCCCTGGCTCACCGGCGCCGCACTGGTGCACTCGCTCATGGTGCAGGAGCAGCGGCGCCTGCTGGCGAGCTGGAACCTGTTCCTGGCCATCCTGACCTTCTCGCTGTCGCTGCTCGGCACCTTCCTGGTGCGCTCGGGCGTGCTGTCGTCGGTGCACGCCTTTGCCGTCGATCCCGGGCGTGGGGCCTACATCCTGGCCTTCCTGGCGGTGGTGGTGGGCGGGGCGTTCGGCGTGTTCCTGTGGCGCGGCGGGCAGGCGCAGTCGAACCCGCGACCGACCGCCTGGCTGTCGCGCGAGTCGCTGCTGCTCGCCAACAACGTGCTGTTCACGGTGGCCGGCGCGTGCGTGTTTCTCGGCACGCTGTACCCACTGTTCCTGGACGTGACGGCGGAGCAGAAGATCACCGTCGCCGCGCCGTATTTCAACTCCGTGGTGGTGCCGCAGATGCTGGCGCTGGTGCTGCTGATGGGGCTCACGCCCAGCCTGCCGTGGCGCCGTGCCGAGCCGAAGGCCCTGTGGGCGCGCCTGCGATGGCCGACGCTGGCCGGTGTTGCGGCGGGCGTGCTGACGATGGCGCTGGCGCGGCCGCTGAGTGGGCTCGCGGCGGCATCGGTCGGTTTTGCGGTGTTCGCCATGGCGACGGTGCTGGCGGACCTGCTGCGCGGCGGGCGCAGTTTCGCGCTGGCCGAGCGTCGTTCCCTGCCCGGCGCGGTGCTGGTCAACGCCTGGCGCGCGCGGCGCCACTACGGCGCGCTGCTGGCGCATGTCGGCGTGGCGGTGGCGACCATCGGCCTGGCGGCGGCCGGGCTGTTTCGCGAGCACGTGATGGTCAGCCTGGCGACAGGCGACGCGCTGGAGGTCGGCGGTCATCGCGTCGAGCTGGTTTCGTTTGCGCCGGCACGCGGTCCGAACTACGACGCCGAGCGGGCCACGTTCCGCCTGGACGGGGCCATCGAGGTGCGCTCCGAGCGTCGCATCTACCACGCCAGTCGCATGCCGACCACCGAGTCCGGCATCCATTCGACCCCGCTGCGCGACGTCTACGTGGTGCTCGGCGAGACCCGCGACGGCCGCCACACCATCAGCGCCTACGTGAACCCACTCGTGCAGTGGATCTGGGCCGGTAGCGCGCTGATCGGCCTGGGCGTGCTGCTGTGCCTGGGCGAGCGGGCGCCGCGCCAAACCCCTTGAAGGCGGTGCCGGTTTGACGCAGCCGCCCGCCGATCCGCTGGCCGGCCACACGCCGGCCATGCAGCACTACCTGCGCCTGAAGGCCGAGCGGCCGCAGGCGCTGCTTCTGTACCGCATGGGCGATTTCTACGAGCTGTTCTTCGACGATGCGGTCGAGGCGGCGCGTCTGCTGGACATCACGCTGACCAGCCGCGGCGAGTCGGCCGGGCAGAAGATTCCAATGGCCGGCGTGCCGGCGCATGCGCTCGAGAACTACCTCGCGCGGCTGGTGCGGCGCGGGCGCACGGTCGCCATCTGCGAGCAGATCGGCGTGCCGGACGGGCGCGGGCCGATGCGGCGCGAGCTCACGCGCGTGGTCACGCCCGGCACGCTCACCGACGAGGCGCTGCTCGACCAGCGCCGCGACAACCTGATCGCCGGCGTGCTGCGTGCCGGCGAGCGGGCGGGATTGGCGGTGCTGGAGCTGGCCAGCGGGCGCTTCACGGTGTGCGAACTCGACGGCGAGGCGGCGCTGGCGGCGGAGCTCGCGCGCCTGGCGCCGGCCGAGCTGCTGGCGCCGGACGACGGCACGGTGCTGCCCGACGGCGGCTGGAGCGTGACGCCGCGGCCGCCGTGGCAGTTCGAGGTGGCGAGCGCGCAGCGGCGCCTGTGCGAGCAGTTCGCGGTGCGTGATCTGTCCGGCTTCGGCTGTGCCGACATGCCGCTCGCCGTCGGCGCCGCCGGGGCGCTGCTGCAGTACGCGCAGGACACCCAGCTCGCCGCGCTGCCGCACCTGCGCGGGCTGCGCGTGCAGGCGCCCGACGCGGTGCTGGTGCTCGACCCGGCCACGCGGCGCAATCTCGAACTCGACCGCAGCCTGTCGGGCGACGAGCGCGCGACCTTGCTCGGCGTGCTCGATGCGTGCAGCGGCGCCATGGGCAGCCGCCAGCTGCGCCGCTGGCTGCTCGGGCCGATCCGCGACCGCGCCGAGCTGCGCCGCCGGCATGGGGCGATCGCGGTGCTGCTCGGGGAGCGCGGCTACGCCCCGCTGCAAGACGCGCTGGGCGGTATCGCCGACATCGAACGCATCTTGGGGCGCGTCGCGCTGCGCTCGGCGCGGCCGCGGGATCTGGCGGCGCTGCGCGAGGGTCTCGCGCGCCTGCCGGCGCTGGCGACGCTGCTGTCCAGCCTCGACGCCCCGCTGCTGCAGGACCTGCGCGCCGCGCTGCCGCTGTTCACGCCGCTGCACGAGCTGCTCACGCGCGCGCTGGCGGAGAGTCCGCCGGCGCTGCTGCGCGAGGGCGGCGTGATCGGCCCGGGCTTCGACGCCGACCTCGACGAGCTTCGCACCATTGGCGAGGACGCCGGCAGTTATTTGCTGGATCTCGAACGGCGCGAGCGCGAGCGCACCGGCATCGCCACGCTCAAGGTGGCCTACAACCGCGTGCATGGCTACTACATCGAGATCGGCCGCGCCCAGACCGGCGCGCTGCCGGCCGACTACACGCGCCGACAGACGCTAAAGAACGCCGAGCGGTATCTGACGCCGGAGCTGAAGGCCTTCGAGGACAAGGCGCTCGGCGCCCGCGAGCGCGCGCTGGCCCGCGAGCGGGAGTTGTTCGAGCAGCTCCTGGACGCCATCACCGCGGAGCTCGCGCCGCTGCAGACGGCGGCCGGTGCCATCGCGCAGCTCGACGCGCTGGCGTGTCTCGCCGAGCGGGCCGAGCGCTTCGGCTACGTCGAGCCGCAGCTCGACGATGCGCCCGGCATCGACATCGACGGCGGCCGCCACCCGGTGGTCGAGCAGCTGGTCGACGGCCAGTTCGTGGACAACGACCTCAAGCTCGACGAGCACCGCCGCATCCTGCTGGTCACCGGCCCCAACATGGGCGGCAAGTCCACCTACATGCGCCAGGTGGCGCTGATCGTGCTGCTGGCGCACGCCGGCAGTTACGTGCCGGCAAAAAGCGCGCGCATCGGGCCGGTGGACCGCATCTTCACGCGCATCGGCGCGGCGGACGACGTGGCCGGCGGGCGCTCCACCTTCATGGTGGAGATGACCGAGACGGCCAACATCCTGCACAACGCCACCGACCGCAGCCTGGTGCTGCTGGACGAGGTCGGGCGCGGCACCAGCACCTACGACGGCCTGGCGCTGGCCTGGGCGTGCCTGACGCATCTGGCGCAGCGGGTGCGGGCGTTCACGCTGTTCGCGACGCATTACTTCGAGCTGACCGCACTGGCGCAGGAGCTCGACGGCGTCGACAACGTGCACCTCGACGCCGCCGAGCACGCCGGCGGCATCGTGTTCCTGCATCGCGTGCAGCCGGGGCCGGCCAGCCGCAGCTACGGCCTGCAGGTGGCGGCGCTGGCCGGCGTGCCGGCGGCGGTGCTCAAGCTGGCCGGCGAGCGCCTGGCGGTGTTCGGCGAGATGCCGGCGGCAGCGGCGCCGGCCGCGCCGCCTCAGAGGCAACTCGGCCTGTTCGAGCCGCAGCCCGGGCAGGCGCTGCTGGATCGCCTGGCGCAGATCGACCCCGATGAGCTTGCCCCGCGCGCGGCGCTCGACCTGCTTTACGAGCTGCGCGCGCTGGCGGCGGGCAAGGGCAGCGGTTGAGGCGGGCCGATCGTTCGCGGCGAGGGCGCCGCTCCCACAGTGCCTTTCCATGGTTTGTGGGAGGCCCGCCCCCGCGCCGAATGGTTTGTGTGCAAGGGTTCGCGGCGGGGGCGCCGCTCCCACAGTGGCTTTCTGTGGTTTGTGGGAGGCCCGCCCCGGGCCGAATGGTTTGTGCGGGAAGATTCGCGGCGAGGGCGCCGCTCCCACAGTGGTCCGGCGGGCCAGAGTCCAGCCGCGCTTCGCCCGCTCGCTATAATTCGGCGCTTTTTTCGCCCCGGAGAACGGCCATGGCCTTCGTCGTCACCGAAGCCTGCATCAAGTGCAAGTACACCGACTGCGTGGAAGTGTGTCCGGTGGACTGCTTCCGCGAAGGGCCGAACATGCTGGTGATCGACCCCGACGAGTGCATCGACTGCACGCTGTGCGTGGCCGAGTGTCCGGTCGAGGCCATCGTCGACGAGGAGGAAATCCCCGCCGGCCAGCAGGAGTTCATCGAGCTGAACGCCCGCCTGTCGCAGCAGTGGCCGCCGATCACCCAGCGCCGGGACGCGCCCGAAGGCGCCGACCAGTGGGCCGGCGTGCCGGACAAGCGCAAGCTGCTGGAAGAGTAGGGCGTGCGTATCGCGATTGCCGGTGCCGGTGGCATCGGCTGCCTGGTCGGGGCGCGCCTGGCCTCGGCAGGGCAGGCCGAGGTGGTGCTGCTGGCACGCGGCGAGCATGCCGCGCGCCTGGCACGGGATGGTCTCACGCTCGATTTCAACGGCGAGGTCGAGACGCACCGCCTGCCGGTCATCGACACCGCCGACGAGGCGGCGCTCGGCCAGCTGGCGGACTGCGACTGGCTGCTGTTCGCCTGCAAGAGCCAGCACACGCGGCGTCTGGCCGAACATCTGAAGCCCCACGTCGGTGCGCAGTGCCGGCTGTGGTCACTGCAGAACGGCGTCGACAACGAGCCGATGCTGGCCGAGATCTTCGGCCGGCCGGTGCTGGGCGGCCTCATGCGCAAGTTCTTCGCCCACATCACGACGCCCGGCGAAGTGGAAGTCCGCGGCACGCTCGAGGCGGTGCTGGGCGACTACCCGACCGGCTGCGGCGCCGATGCCAACGACATGATCGAGCGCCTGCGCACGGCCGGCGTGACGGTGTTCGCGAGCGAAGACATCCGCCGCGAGCTGTGGCGCAAGCTGATCCTGAACAACGGCTGCAACCCGCTGGCGGCGGTGACCTTTCTCGACACCCAGCACATGGCGAATGACCCCGATCTGGCCTGGGTGATGCGAAACCTGATGCGCGAGGCCGGCGCCGCGGCGGCCGCCGACGAAGTGGAATTCAGCCCGCACGAGCTCGAAGCCGTGTTCCAGTGGATCAAGGGCATCACGCCGATCAAGCCGTCCATGCAGGCCGACGCCGAGCGCGGCAAACCCCTGGAGCTCGACGGCATCACCGGCGCCGTGCTGCGCCGGGCGGCGCTGCTCGGCATCGAGGTGCCGGTCACCGCCACCCTGCACCACGTGCTGCTCGGCAAGTACGGCAGCAGCGACTGATCCGCTGCCCGGCGACGCGATGTCGCGGGGCAAGCCATGGATGGCTTACACGCAGATCAGGCGCGCCAAGAGCCTGATCTGCGGCGCCCGACGCGGGCATGTACCGCGGCGGACGAACTGAAAAATTCCATGGACGGAATTTTTCAGTCTTCGATCAGATCAGGAAGCTCAGGTTCGGCGCCTGAATGATGGCCTGGTCGATGCTGGCTTCCCGTCGGGCGATGCGAAAACCGCCGTCGACCAGGCGCAGCCGGTCCTTGCGGCGAGCTCCCAGGATATAGGGCACGGGCTCGCTGGCACGCACGCGATAAATCAGCAGCCGCGTGTCGACATCGAGTTCACCGGGCTGGTCGACAGCGCTTCGCGCGCGGATGTTGGTGACGAAGTAGTTGTAGACGCTCGGTGGCTGCTCGGCGGTGGTCGTGGTCGGGTTGCCGAGCAACTGCACGCGCACTTTCAGGCTCCGATAGTCATCGTCGAAATATGGATTGCCCATGCCGACCTGGCGGCGGGCGCCGTGCTCGTAGAACTCCGGAAAGCCGACGCGGTAGTGGATGTCTTCGGCCAGCAGCGCGAACCACTGGGCAAGCTGGCGCTGGGCCAGCAGGTCGGCTTCGTCGTAGTAGAACTCGCACACGCGGCGGTAGAGCGCGTCGTCAACGACGCGCGCAGCGGTTTCGGTGGTCACGGGCAGTCTCCGGAAAACGGGGTGCCGGCCACCCGCGTAAGGTGGCCAATGGCGATGCAAGGCTCAGCGGGCGCCGGTCATGTAGGCGCGCCACTGCACCAGATTGTTGAACTCCGTCACTTCGCAGTAATTGGACGGGTAGGCCACGCCGGGCCCGACCCAGTCGGCAATCGGCCGGTCCCGGTAGTTCAGGGCGACCTGGAAGTTGACGTCCTGGGTGCTGGAAATCTCGCCCTCGCAGCCGCGCTGGATGCCGTGCCAGGCCTCGGCGTCGTCCTGGTCGAAGGTGCCGCCGGCGGTGAAGGTGCGCACGCCGGCGAGCATGGCGCGCCGTTTGAATTCCTCACTGGCTTCCTCTTCCACCAGGAACCAGTTCCAGATTTCAGTGCGGCCCACGGCCACCGGCTGCCAGACGCGGATGGCGAAGAAGTTGGTGATGGGATCGGCCTGCATGTCGAAGCTGATCGGCCCGAACACCCAGGAGAAGTTGGGGAACACCGTGCCGACCGAGGCGATGCAGCGCTGGAACAAGGCCAGTTGATCGGGTTTCAGGGCGCGCTCGTACAAGGCCACCATGTCGGGGTCATGCCCCATCCAGGCCGGCATTTCAGCCGGGCCCTGGGTCCAGATGCCGTTGTACGGACCGGCGGTAACCGACGGACTGTCGAGCAAGGCCGAGTGGATCATGGCGCGTGAGCCCGGCAAGCCGCCGGCGAGTGCCGCATCCACGATCGGGCCGTGCACCTTGACTGCGTGCGGGCCGTCGGCGCCGAAGTTCAGCGGGCCGAGCTTCCAGTTGTTGGTCGGCGACCAGCGGTGCGGCAGACCGAGCACGGTCATGCCCTTGGGCGTGTGGCCGAACATGATGTCGAGGTACCAGCGCGCGTCCCCAAGGTGCTCGTCAAGCGATGGCGCGTCGTGGTTCCAGGTGGCGAACACCATGCCGGCATAGGTGCCGACGCGCGCCTGGGGCAGGTCGAGGTTTCGGAAGTTGACCTTGCCGCCGTAGGTCTGGTCCTCGGCGGTGGCCACCAGCGCGCCGTCGCTGCCGAATACCCAGCCGTGATAGGCACAGGTGAAGCCGCGCGAGTTGCCGGCGTCGCCGCGGCACACCGTCGTGCCTCGGTGGGAGCAGCTGTTCAGCAGCACGCGCACGCGGCCGGCCTGGTCGCGCACCAGGATGACCGGGTCGTTGCCCATCTTGCGGGTGACGTAGTCGCCCTTGTTCCGGATTTCCGACTCGTGGCCGATGTAGAGCCACGTGCGCGTGAAGATGCGCTGCAGTTCCAGGCGGAACAGTGTCTCGTCGGTGAAGATCAGGCGGCTGGCGGTGGCGTTTTCGATGTCCACCAGGCGCTCGATCTCGGACGGTTGCCATCCTTGTTCAATGCGCATCTGCGTCTCCTCCTAAAGTCCGTTTCGGGGGGAATTTTGTTGGCCGGCCTGGGGGCGCCAGATCGACCCACGATGTGGGTTCAGAACGACCGTTCAGATGACGGCATCTTCGCCAAAGCGGGCGCCGCGCGCAAGCGACCGCCCGGTACCGGCGTCCCATCCGGGCCGGCGGCTCAGGCCGGCTGCGCCGTCACCACGCCGAAGCCGGCGATCCACGGGTCGATCGGCCGGTAGTAGAGACGCCGCGCACGGTACGGCCCGGCGGCGGCGGAGAGCGCCGCGGCGGCGGCGAGCCAGGTGCGCACCTCGTGCCCGCCGGCGCCGGCGGCACGGGTGATGTCCGCGTCGCGGAGTTGGCTCAACGCATCGAGCTGCCTGGTCTCGAGAGCGTCAAGGAAGGCCAGGTCCCATTCGGGGTTGAGCGGCGTGCGCTCGCTGCTGGCGTCGGCGAAGCGCCGGCCCTCGCGCAGCACGTTGTCCTCGCGCGCGGCGCGCGCCTCGGGCGTCAGCGCGCCGCCGGCGATGATCCGCTCGCGCACCGGCGCGGGTGCGCCGTCGAGCAGCGGCACCGGCGGGTCGTGCGACAGGCCGCCCGAGGCGAGCAGCAGCACGCGGCGGTCGAGCCCGGCGGCCACGCGCCCGATGCTTTCGCCGAGCGCGTGCACGCGCGCCATCGGCGGTCGCGGCGGGGCGGCGCAGTTGATGAACACCGGCACCAGCGGCGGCGCGCCGCCGGCGCCGAACAGGATTTCCAGCAACTGCGTGAAGCCGTGGTCCACCTCCATGCGGTGCGACAGGGCCGCGTCCACGCCGTCCGCGTGCGCGGCCTGCACCAGCTGCTGCGCCAATGCGCCGTCCACCGCCAGCGGCCCGGGTGCGGTCTTCCAGTCGCCGATGGACTCGGCCGCGGCGCCCACACAAAAGCTCGGCATCAGCCGGTAGAAAAAGCCGTTGAAGTGGTCCGGCGCGAACTCGATCACCACTTCCGGCGCAAACGCCCGCACGAAGTCCCGCGCCTGCTTAAGCGCCGCGTCCACTTCGGCCGCGATGCCGGGACCCGGGTCGAGGTAGTCCTTGAGCGGCGTGTGGGAGGCGAACAGCGCGGCGAGCGGCATGGCGCGTCAGCCGCCCGTCAGAAAGCCGATGTGCAGGGCGTTGAAGCGCGGCGCGTCCTCGAACTGCGGCCAGTGGCCGCAACGCTCCATCACGTGCAGCCGGGCGCCGGGAATCAGGCTGGCGATGCGCTCGCCCACGCTCACCGCGCCGGTCGGGTCCTTGTCGGTCCACAGCACCAGGGTCGGTGCGCGGATGGCCGCCCACTGCGCGTCGGTGAGGTTGTTGCGGCGGCGGATGTCCGGCTCCTGCAGGCACAGGATGTGCGGCATGGCGGCGCGCATGGCCGGCTGCGCGTAGATGGCCTGGCGGCAGGCGATCAGGTCGTCGGTGACCACGGCGGGATCGGCCATCAGCCATTCGAGCCGCGCCTTGATGGTGTCCCAGCTCGGGTTCTCGACCGCCGCGGTGCTCAGCGTCTTGATGCGCTCCATGACGGCCGGATCGAGCGTGGCGCCGCCGGTGGTGTTGAGCACCAGCCGGTCCACGCGCTGCGGGTGCTCCAGCGCAAAGCGCGCCGCCACCCAGCCGCCCAGCGACTCGCCCGACAGGTGCGCACGCTCGAAACCGAGCGCGTCCAGCACCGCGCGCAGGTGGTTCACGTAGGCGCCGATCTCGTAGGGCGCGAGCGGCTTGTCGCTCCAGCCGTGGCCGACCAGATCAATCGCGTAGGTGTCGAAATGCTCGCCGTGGGCGACGAGGTTTCGCGTGTAGGCCTCGGCGTGGCCGCCCGTGCCGTGCAGCAGGATCAGCGGCGGCTTGCCGCGCGTGCCGGCGTGCAGGAAGCGCGTGCGGATGCCGGCGGCGTCGAGGTAACCCTGGCTGAAGCTGCCGGCGCGCAGGTCGGCCCAGAAGCTGTGGTGCGTGCTCACAGGCTCTCCATGAAGCGGTCGAGGTGGTTCAGATAGTAGGACTTGCGCAGGTACTCGCGCTGGATGCCGGCCAGCAGCGCGCCGTAGTCGCCGGCGTAGTTCATCTCGTACAGCTCGTGACGGGCGCCGAACTCGCTGCCGCAGATGTCCCAGGCCAGACGCAGCAGCTGCGCCTTGTCCCGGCCGCCGATGCCGGCACCGCGGAGCGCCCCTTCGAGGTCGGCGCCGATCGGCGAGTCGAACTCGTGCATGGAGTTCGGCAACTGCACCAGACCGCCACCGGCCACGCGGCGGATCATCTGCACCGCCCGCGGGTACACGGTGGGCCCGAGCGCCCGGCCGCATTGCAGCGCCGGCAGGTCCGGGTACAGCACGCCGTTGTCGGGATCGATGCCGGCCTGCAGCTCGGCCGAGCGGGTGGTGTTGCGGATGGCCTCGAGGTTGGTGATGGCCTCGCCCAGCATCTGCATCACGTCCGCGCGGGTGTCGATGCCGGCCGCCTGCGCCACGCGCAGCAGCACCGCATAGACGAAGCCGAGCTTGGTCTCCAGGCGCACGTTGGTCTGGTGGGCGGTCAGCTCGCGCATGCGCGTGTCGCGGTACATGCGGTTCAGCAGGCCGATGTCCTCGTGCAGGAACACCCGCTTCCAGGGCACCAGCACGTGGTCGAACACCACCGTGGCGTCCATCTCGTCGAAACGCGCCGACAGCGGGTAGTCCCGGCCGCGGCCCGGGTGGGCGAACGACGGCCGGCAGATGGTCTTCAGGCCCGGCGTGTTCATGGGCACCGCGAACACGTTGGCGTACGGCTCCTCGCCCGGCTGGAAGGTGGGCGGGAACGGCCACACCAGCAGCTCGTCGGCGTAGGGCGCGGCGGTGGCGATGCGCTTGGCGCCGTGCACGATGAGGCCTTCCCGGGTGCGCTCCTTCACATGCAGCGTGATGGTCGGGTCGGCCTGCTGGTGGCGCAGCCTGCCCTTGTCGAGCTGCGGGTCGAGCAGGGCGTGCGTCAGGAACAGGTCGTTCCGGGCGACGTGGCGGTAGTAAGCGACGATGGCGTCGGCGCGCTCGGCCGAGAACTCGGCAAAGAAGCTGCGCTTGGCGGCCAGCGACGCCATCATCACGTTCAGGAAATCCGGGCTGCGGCCCATCATGCCGCAGGTGGCCTCGGCCCAAAGGCGATAGGCCTCGCGCTTCAGGCGCAGCTGTTCGGGCGTGCGCGGCAGCTCGAACGGCCGGGCGATGCGCTCGCCGAACTCCGGGCAGTCCACGCTCAGGATGTCGCGGTGCTGCGGGTCGTGCTGCATGTCGTACAGCGTGGCCAGCGAGCGCACCGAGGCAGCGAACGGCTCGAAGCTGGTGACGTCCGCCACGCGCTGCCCGTCGTACCAGACCTCGCGGTCGTCCTTCAGGCCCGCGATGAATTGCGCGCCGGTTCGAATGCTCATCGTGTCGTCCTCGTGCGATCAGTACGGCGCGCCGTCGCGCCAGAGAGTGCCGGTGAACTCCCGGCGCAGCGTCGGCTGGTAGCGGTCGAGCGTGATGCCCAGGCGTGGCAGCACCTTGTCCACCAGCAGCTCGTTGCTCTTGAGGAGCGCGTCGATCGGCATCGGGCCGACCGAGATCCACGGCACGATGAGGTCGGTGTTGAGGGTCTCGATCATCTGCCCCAGCAGGCGCGTGACCGTCTCGACCGAGCCGCACAGCGAGTAGCCGCGCTCGCGCACGGTGGCGGCGGTGTTGGCGATCTCGCCCTGCTCGCCGGGATTGCGCAGCGCCTCGTTGAAGCCGAACCAGTGGTGCCAGCGCGGCCACACGTAGCCGAGGCCGTTCTCCATCAGCGCGATGGCTTCCTCGTCCGTGTCGGCGATCAGGATTTCCCGGAAGTGCCCGAGGCCCCGGCCCCACTCAAGCGGGCGTCCGGCCTCGGCGGCGGCCTGATGGAAGGCGTCGATGCAGCCGCGCACCAGCTCGTCGATGGGCGTGAACAGGATCGGGATGACCTTGTTCTGGGCCGCCCATTGCAGGGTGGCCGTGCTCATGGTGAACGGGATGTAGCTCTCGATGGTGGCCGGGTCCTGCAGCGTCATCGGCGCGATGCCGACCTGCTGGAGCATGCCGTCCGGACCCACCATGCCGGGCGCCATGGCGAGCGTGGCCGGGTGCTGCCACGGAATGCCCGGCGGCGGCAGCTGCCAGTGCTGGCCCTCGTGCCGGAACAGCGATTCGCCCCAGGCGCGGCGGATGATCGCGTAGTGCTCGGCGAACAGCTCGCGGTTGGTGCGGTCGTGTTCCTTGAACTGCGGGTCGTTGGCGGCCGTGGACCAGGCGTTGTATTTCTGGCCGATGGTGGCCACGTGGCGGGCCTGATAGCCGCGCGCGAAGCCGGCCATCATGCGCCCTTCCGAGAAGTGGTCCAGCATGGCCAGGTCCTCGGCCATCAGCAGCGGATTGCGCGCCGGCAGCACGTTGCCCATCTGGCCGATGCGCAGCTTGCGCGTCAGGCCCGCCGCCCAGCTGCCGAGCAGGATGGGGTTGTTCGACACCTCCAGCCCTTCCAGGTGGAAGTGGTGCTCGGAAAACGCGACGAAATCGAAACCGATGTCGTCCAGCTGGCGGATCAGCCGCGCGCTGTCGCGCAGCGTGTTCTGGTAGAAGTTCGGGTTCTGGCCGGCGAAACCCTGTTCGTACTGGGCGATGCTGGCGCCGGCGCTGGGCAGCAGAAACGCGCCCAGCCTGAGTTTGTCGGTCACGTGGTTTTCTCCTCGTCAGCCCGCCCGGCGGTGGTTGGGCAGTGCAGAACAGATTATCGATCGTTCGCCTAGAATACTAATATGTTAGCCGCACCCTCAAGCCCATCAGCACCCCGTCCGGGTCGGGCGCCGCTCGCCGGCCATGCCTACGAGCACTTGAAGGCGCGCATTCTGGAAGGCGATCTGGAACCGGGCGATCGGCTGTCGGTGCAAGCGCTGGCGCAGGCGCTCGCCTGCAGCCGGGTGCCGGTGATGGAGGCGCTCAAGCGCCTGCAGACCGACGGTCTGGTCGACATCGTGCCGCAGGTGGGCTGCCAGGTGGCGGTGCCGAAGGCCGACGACGTGGCGGATTTCTTCGCCGCCTTCGCCGCGGTCGAGGGTGCCGTGGCCAGCCTTGCCGCGCAGCGCCGAACCGATGCCGATCTGACGGCCTTTCGGCAGACGCTGGCGCGTATCGAGCAGGCGCTGAGCGGCGCCGGCGGGCCGCAGGACCGGGACCCGCGATACCGGCGCCTGAACCGCGATTTTCACGGCGCCATACACGCCATGGCGCGGGCCCCGGCGGCCGGCGATATCGCCGCCGCGCTGTGGGACCGCAGCGATTTCCTCATCAAGGCGGCGTTCGGGTCGCTGCATTTCTCGCCGCGTGTGCGTGCCGCGCATACGGCGGTGGGTGATGCCATTGCCGCGGGCAATGCCGACGCCGCACAGGCGGCGATGACGCGGCACCTGCAACACGTGGGCACCGGGGTGGCGGCACGGCTGCGCGAGTTGGCCGGCGCTTCATAGGCGCGCCGCGTCGCGGCCGACGCAGTGGCGCCCGTCGCCGGCGGGGCTGGCTTTGCTCCTGCACCTCATTGAAGCGGTGCGCCTCCAGCTCGCATGGTCCATCGGCGCGCGCGTCATCACCACCGCGGGAACCATGACCCTGTTCGAAGTCCCGGCACGGACGGGTTAATCCAATCCCGCCGTCCGCGACAAGCGGGTGTTCGAGGTGCGCCGAAGTCCGCCCGCGCTGGCTCGGCAAATCCCGCCACGGTTCTTTGAGCACGATCAGCCTTGCGTCGCCGCCGCCGCACTACGCTGCCATCGCCTCGGGCGGTGACGCCCGCACCCACTGACGGAGTAGTGCCATGGCTGAAAAAGACACCCCGATCGACGTCAAGAAAACCACCCCGGCGGCTCCTGCCGGCCGCTCGCTAGGCCAGCTGCGCGAGCGCTGGGACCATCTGTTCGATGACTTTTTCGCAGATTTTCCGCGTTGGCCGGCGCTGCGCCGGCCGTTCGACATCGAGCCGCTGCGCCGGCTGACCGGTGGCGACCTGATGCCGGCGGTAGACATCAAGGAGCAGGATCACGCCTACCTGATCACCGCCGAACTGCCCGGCATGGAAGACAAGGACGTCACCGTCGAGGTCCACGACGACCTGCTCACGCTGCACGGCGAGAAGCGCGCCGAGCGCGAGGAAAAGGACAAGGGCTATCACCTCACCGAGCGCAGCTACGGCAGCTTCACGCGCAGCTTCCGCCTGCCGCCGGATGCCGACGCCGCTCAGGCCAACGCCAGCTTCGCCAAGGGCGTGCTGACCGTGAGCGTGCCCAGGACCGCCGAGGCGAACGGCAAGGTCAAGAAGATCGAGGTGAAGTCGTCCTGACCGGTGGTTTGGCAGCGGCGGCAGTCAGCCGCTGGCCGACTGGCGGTGAGGACGGAAGGCGCGGAGTCGCCGGGCAGCTAAGCCTGATCGACGCTTCGCTTTCCAGTGCTTGGCTTTTGGTTGATGCGGTTTGTGTCCCACTGCATTCTTTGCGGGCTGACAGCCGGGTTGTGCCCCCCGTGGGGGGCACAACCTTGGCCAGATCAGGCCGCTTGACGGCGACGCAGGCCCGCCAGACCCAGCAGGCCAGCGCCCAGCAGCGCCAACGTGGCGGGGGCCGGAACCGTGCCACCGACCGGCGGCGCTCCGGTGTTGCCGGACAAGAGATTTTCGAACATCCGCTCGTTGTCGAAGCTTCCCCACAGTGGGCCGTTATCCCAAACGTTCTGGTCGGTGATGAGGAAGATGCTGCCGGGTCCGATGTTCTGATAAGCCATCATGATGCTCGGATTGCCGTTGAACTGCTCTTCACCGAGCATCAGTGCCTGCGCCGTGCCACTGATGTTGAGAGGCGCAAACGCCGCGTACTCGTAAGTATCGACGCCGGTAGTGAGCGGGTGACTCAGGATTTGGCCGTCCAGAACACCGGCGCTGCGAAAGCCGCCATCCAAGACGTCGTTGGCGTTGATGCTGATCGTGCTGCCCAAGAAAGCGAGTGCTGTATTGATACGGGCATTTTCAGCTGGAGCAAAGCCTCCGTGCTCGCCCATGAAGGCGATGCGCCCACCGCCCGACAGGAAATTGGCCATGGTCGTCAGTTCCGACGCGGTATAAGCATCCGCGGGTTGAACGGCCCACAGCAGGTTCACCCCGGAGAGATTGACGGTATCCAGCGTGCCGGCGGCGATTGAAGAGGAGTGCCCGGTCAGGCCGTTGTAGAAGTTGTTAATCGGATTCAGGTCGAACCGCTCGCCCCATACCGTCACGACGCCCGCGCTGGCCGAGGCACTGCCCAAAGCGAGCGAAACGCCCAGCAGAAGCGCCGAGCCGGCTGATTTGAGTTGGTGTTTCATAAACGCATTTCCTAGGGTAGTGGTTGGGATGCTGCAACCGTTACCCTCTGGGCACCGGCTAATCGAAATAAAGCAATGGGCGTGCCATATTTATTTTTTTATATATATAACAGGATGTTAGTTTATTTTCCCCGGCAATATGCCGACTCCTCGATGCGGAAATGTAAAAAAATCTGACGAATATCCTGGCCACACCTCGCTTCGCAGCCTGTCGGCAAACCAAGGTTGGGGCTTGGCCGGGCTGTTTATCCGACCAACCTACGCGAACGCAAACCCCGGCCGGACCCAGCAGCGTCAAGCGACAGTTGCCCAGGAGCATCATCGACAGGGGCTTGCGCTACCGCCTCTCAGGCGCCCGGGCGCCTGACTACACGGCTTGTGGCCTGCACGATGAAGGCGTCAACGACTGCCGGTGTTTGCCCACCGCGTTCACCCTGGCAGCGGCTGTCCGTGACCTTGCTTCCACGCCGTGGACAGCGTTTCAAATTGTAAAAAAAGCTGACATCCCGCTGCTATGGCTGGTCATTCGAACACCTGCCACCCAGCGACAGCGGCGGCCACAAGGTGCGCAGCGACAAGGCCGGCGGACATGAGGCGGTGCTGAGCGATGTTGTGCGCGCGGCGCTGGACGAAGCCTGGCTGCGGAGATTGCGGCGCCGTTGGGTCTAGCGGACTACGCGGCGCTGCGGCGGGCGCTGGAAGGGGGAGGGTAGGCGTCCGCGCTCCGGTCATTCGACATCGACGCTACCCGCGCAAGGCAGATCAGCGAAGCGTGATCCGCCTTACGTGTTCAGGCGGCAGCTCGTGTAGGTTGGGCTGACGCAGGAAGCCCAACACCTCATCACTCACCATACCCGCCAGCGTCATCGGGCGTGCATCCACCCCAATCAGGCGCCGCCATGCCTCGGGCGATGTACGCGTGCAGCGTGGAGTGCGGCCAATCCACAGGGCGCTTCACCCAGCCATGCTTCACCGGGTTGAAATGGATGTACGCAACGTGCCGCTCCAGGTCTTGCGTATCCCGAATCTGGTGCTCCCAGTAGCGCCGCTGCCAAATGCCGCGCTCGCGTTTTGCCACGCGGCTCGGCCGCAGGCGTTCCGTCTTGTTCAGGCGCCTGGAAAAGCCAGCCTTGAGCAATGACCACCGCGTCGAATAACCCGCGTCACCCGCCGGTAGGCGCCAGATGGCGTGCAGGTGCTCGGGCAGTACCACCATTGCCACCACCGTAAACGGATGCGCGGCCTTGACCTTGTTCAACACGTCTCGAAAGTCGGCGATGTGCCGCACCAGCGTGTCGGCATTCCGTTCGGCCAGGTTGACCGTGAAGAAATAGGTTCCACCCGTCGTATTGGACCGCCGGTAGCGCATGGCTTTCTCGCGTCACCTTGATGTTGGGCTTCCTGCGTCAGCCCAACCTACGCGGGCTACGCGGGCTCAGCAAAACGCCATTTTTTCGGCGGCTTGCAAACTTTTCCAGCAGCGGCCTTGTCACCCAACGCACAATGCGGCATTCTGGCCAACGGCCGGTCGTGGCGCGGAGAACACGTTGGGCTCCCTGTGTCAGCCCAACCTAAACGGGTTTCCGAGGAATTGGTGATGTGGGTGTTTGGGTACGGCTCGCTTATGTGGGATAACTGGGAAACCAATCACGGCTGTATTCGTCGAGTCGTCGCCGACCTCCCTGGGTACCGCCGCAGGTTCAACAAAGCATCCGTGCGAAATTGGGGAACGAAAGCTGCTCCTTGTCCAACTCTCAATCTCTCGCAGTTTGATACCGGCGTTTGTCGAGGCATCGCATTTCAATTCCCAGATGCGCAGAAGATGAAAGTTCTGTCCTACCTTGAAGAGCGAGAGGGAAAGGCATTCCCGCTTCATGAGGTCGTGGTATGGCTTGAGGGCCAATCCGAAGTGTCGGCCCTTGTGCCGCTTTACAACGGCACGAATGTCATTGAAGGAAACACTCCCGAAGAGTTGGCCGCAATGGTGTTGGCGGCATCAGGTACTTGCGGCACATGCTTGTTCTACGTCAATGGCATCGCGGACAAACTCTCTGCCTTGGGCATGAACGACCGCGCAGTCTCCGACCTTTGGGAAGCGGTCAACAACCATGCGTAGTTGCCGCTTAACCCATCATTCCGCCGGACCTGCGCGAAAAGTCGCGCAGGCCAGTGAATTTAAAATTTTGACCAAATAGGCGAGGAGGAAGATGCTAGTCAACATTCATGCATTTGATGAGTACAACAAAACCAACCGTGGTCGGAGAGCGCGCGTTTCTGGCAAGGCGTCGTTCTCATTCGAACGTGACAAAGATGGCAAGGTTTCATTAATCCTTGATGCCGACGATTGTGAAATGAAAGGAACCGGTGAGCGGGGCGGCGATCTGGGAAAGTCGGTTAAATTTATTAACCGCACAGCGAAAGTTACGCTCCTTTGCGACGAGGTTCTCGCTTTATATAGGGCGCTACAAAAGGAACTTGAACATCATCCGAGGCAAGAGAGGCCATGAGCCCGCGTAGCCCGCGTAGATACTGGCTGCTCTCAAGAGTCAAGTGCACCACGTTGACGAAATTGTCTGATCTCTTCTGCCATGGCTTCTTCTGGCGTTTGCCAGTCCAACGTTTGGCGGGGGCGGCCATTGAGCAGTCGGGCGATGTCGTTGAGCTGGGTCTGACTGACTTGGGACAGGTCGGTGCCTTTGGGCAGGAACTGGCGCAGCAGGCCGTTGGTGTTCTCGTTGCTGCCGCGCTGCCAGGGGGCGTACGGGTCAGCGAACCAGATATCGAGCTTCAGCCGCCGGGCCAGCTCCTCATGCTGCGCCATCTCGCTGCCGCGGTCATAGGTCAGGGATTCGCGCAGGAAGGCGGGCAGCTTCTTCATCTGCCGGGTGAAGCCCGTCAGCGCCGCCTCGGCGCCGCAGCCGTCCATCTTGCACAGCACCACGAAGCGGGTCTTGCGCTCGACCAGCGTGCCGACGGCCGAGCGGTTGTAGGCGCCTTTGATGCAGTCACCTTCCCAATGCCCGGGCAGTAGGCGCTCGGCGACGTCTTCGGGGCGGTGCCTGATCCGCAGATCCTCGGGAATGACCACGCCACCGGCACTGGCAGCGGTGCGCCGCCGGCGTCCGCGCTGCGGCTTGTGCTGGCGCAGGGCGTCGACCATGGCTTTCTTGAGCGCCCCCCTGGGGTGGGCGTAGATCGCCGCGTAGATGGTCTCGTGACTGACGTGCAAGCGGGGATCTTCCGGGTGCATCCTGCGCAGTCTGGCGGCAATCTGCTGCGGCGACCAGCGCCAGTAGATCAGCCGGTCGCTCACCAGGCGGTGCAACCGCGTGCCGTCTTCGAGCTTGCGGTGTCGCACACAGCGCCGTCTGCGTACCCGGTAAGCCACCGCCGCCGCCGTGGCGTCGTAGCGCGCCCCAGCCGCCACCGCCGCGTTGCGCGCCACCTCTCGCGACACCGTCGAGGGCGCACGATCGAGCAGTGCCGCGATCGCGCGAACGCTACTGCCGCGTCCCCGCTCCACCATGATCACTGCGCGCTCCTCGGATGAAAGATGCTCATAGCCGTTCTTGTCCATCGCAACACCTTATCCTCACAGGAGTGTTGCACTTGGTTCTTGAGGCTAAGCTGTTATCCGGCCACCGAATGCAAGGCCGGATAACAGTATCTACGTGGGCTTGGATGTGGAATCAGTAGCCCCGTTCGACTCGTCCCATTCCTGAAGGATTTTGTCGAGGTTGATGAAGCGGAGTCAACGCTTGCGACTCGCCGACTCTCTCGGTAGCCGATTCCCTCGGTCGAATCGGGATTACGAAATTGCCCTGATAGGTTCTGTGCTTGTCAGTAATGGAATCGGTTATTCCAAGATCCCAAAATACAACGCTGGCCGCTAATTTTCCGCCCTCCATCTCGCTGCGAATTGCGCCAGTTGATCGGCGGTCGTCGGCAGTTGTGCATTCATAGAGTAATGCGTCGTCCGATCGACGAATCATGACGCTTGATGTTGGAATCTGTGCAGTCCATGCTCCGCGTTTGTTTCTGAAAGTGCATTCACCGGCAGAGCCGTCCGAGAAGGTGACTGTGAGTGGAATGGTTGGATCGTTGATAATGGTCGCACATCCGGCAAGCGAAAGAAGTGTTGCCAGCGAAAGGGCTTTTTTCATTTTTGCTCCCTGAGCCTTGTTGTTCGAAATAAGTAATGCGAGGGAAAAATCTGCAAGGCAACTCTTCCCGCCGCAGCAATGTTACAGCCTACGATAAGGGTGCGGTGAGGCACGAACCGCATCGATCAACGCTTCCCGCGAATGATGCGCCCCCTTCCCCGGCACATCCCAAGGCTGCGCCTTCGCCGTCAGCCTCAGCTCTCATATCCCAGATTCGGCGCCAGCCAGCGTTCGGCCTGCGCTTGGGTCCAGCCCTTGCGGCGGGCGTAGTCCTCGACCTGGTCGCGGTCGATGTCGCCGACGCCGAAGTAGCGTGCCCGAGGATGCGCGATGTACCAGCCGCTGACGGCCGCCGTCGGCAGCATGGCGTAGTGCTCGGTCAGCGTCATGCCGGCGTTGCGCTCGGCGTCCAGCAGTGACCAGAGCGTGCCTTTCTCCGTGTGGTCGGGGCAGGCGGGGTAGCCCGGCGCGGGGCGGATGCCCTGGTACTGCTCGTCGATGAGGGCTTGATTGTCGAGGGTCTCGTCGGGCGCGTAGGCCCAGATTTCGGTGCGCACGCGTTGGTGCAGGCGTTCGGCGAGCGCCTCGGCCAAGCGGTCGGCCAGGGCCTTGAGCAGGATGGCGCTGTAGTCGTCGTGCGCCGCCTCGAAGCGCGCCACGTGCTCGTCGATGCCGATGCCGGCGGTGCAGGCAAACGCGCCCAGCCAGTCGGCGACGCCGCTATCGTGCGGGGCGACGTAGTCGGCCAGGCACAGGTTGGGCACGCCGTCCGGTTTTTGCTGCTGCTGGCGAAGGTGGTGCAGGGTGGCGAGCGGCGTGCCGCGGCCGGCGTCGGTATAGAGCGTGATGTCGTCGCCGTCGCCATTGGCCGGGAAAAGACCGACCACCGCCCGCGCGCGCAGCCAGCGTTCGTCCACGATGCGCGCGAGCATGGCCCGGGCGTCGGCAAAGAGCTGGCGCGCCTGTTCGCCGACCACGGCGTCGTCGAGGATCTTCGGGTAGCGGCCGGCGAGTTCCCAGGCTTGGAAGAATGGCGTCCAGTCGATGGTGTCGACCAGCTCCGCGAGCGGGTAGTCCTCGAACACGGTCAGGCCCGGGCGCTGCGGCGCCACCGGCCGGTAGTCGGCCCAGTCGGTGGCAAACGCGTTGGCGCGGGCCTTTTCGATGGACAGCAGGGCGCTGCGCTGGCCCTTGGCGGCGTGGCGTTGGCGCAGCTGGACGTAGTCCTCGCGCGTCTGCTGCACGAAGGCGGCGCGCAGGTCCGGCGAGATCAGGCTCTGCGCCACGCCCACGGCGCGCGAGGCGTCCTTGACGTAGACGGTGGCGCCTTCGAAGGCGGGGGCGATCTTCACCGCGGTGTGGGCGCGCGAGGTGGTGGCGCCGCCGATGAGCAGCGGGATGTCGAGCCCCTCGCGCTGCATCTCGCTCGCCACGTGCACCATCTCGTCCAGTGACGGCGTGATGAGGCCGGACAGGCCGATGATGTCCACCTGCTGCTCGCGCGCGGTGCGCAGGATCTTGTCGCAGGGCACCATGACGCCGAGATCGATGACCTCGAAGTTGTTGCACTGCAGCACCACGCCGACGATGTTCTTGCCGATGTCGTGCACGTCGCCCTTGACGGTGGCCATCAGGATGCGCGCCTGGGCGCGAGCGTTGTCGTCCTTTTGGGCCTCGATGTAGGGCAGCAGATACGCGACGGCCTTTTTCATCACCCGCGCGCTCTTGACCACCTGCGGCAGGAACATCTTGCCGGCGCCGAACAGGTCGCCGACCACGTTCATGCCGTCCATCAGCGGGCCTTCGATGACCTCGATCGGTCGCGCGAAGGCGTGGCGTGCCTCCTCGACGTCCTGGTCCACGTAGTCGGTGATGCCGCGCACCAGGGCGTGCTCCAGACGCTTGGCGACCGGCTCCTCACGCCAGGCGAGATCCTGTGCCGGGCCGGCGGACGCCGCGCCGCCGCGGTAGCGCTCGGCGATGTCCAGTAACCGTTCGGTGGCGGTCTGGTCGGAGCCCTTGGGGCGGCGGTTCAGCACCACATCCTCGACCCGCTCGCGCAGGTCCGCGTCGATGTCGTCGTACACGCCGAGCTGGCCGGCGTTGACGATGCCCATGTCCATGCCGGCCTGGATGGCGTGGTACAGGAACACGGTGTGGATGGCCTCGCGCACCGGCTCGTTGCCGCGAAACGAGAACGACACGTTGCTGACGCCGCCGCTGATGCTGGCGTGCGGCAGGCGCTGCTTGATCTGCGCCGTCGCCTCGATGAAGTCGACCGCGTAGTTGTCGTGTTCCTCGATGCCGGTGGCAATCGCAAAGATGTTGGGGTCGAAGATGATGTCCTCGGGCGGCACGCCGGCCTGCTCGGTCAGCAGCCGGTAGGCGCGCCCGCAGATTTCCACCTTGCGCGCGCAGGTGTCGGCCTGGCCCTGCTCGTCGAAGGCCATCACCACCATGGCGGCGCCGTAGCGGCGCACCTGACGGGCCTGTGCCAGGAACGCCGCCTCGCCCTCCTTGAGGCTGATGGAGTTGACGATGCCCTTGCCCTGCACGCACTGCAGGCCGGCCTCGATCACTTCCCATTTGGACGAGTCGATCATCACCGGCACGCGGCTGATGTCGGGTTCGCTGGCGATCAGGTTCAGGAACCGCACCATCGCCGCGCGGGCATCGAGCATGCCCTCGTCCATGTTGATGTCGATGATCTGGGCACCGCTTTCCACCTGCTGGCGGGCGACGTCCAGCGCCGTTTCGTAATCGCCCGCCTTGATCAGGTTGGCGAAGCGCTTCGAGCCCGTGACGTTGGTGCGCTCGCCGACGTTCACGAACAGGCTGTCGTCCCGGATGTCGAGCGGTTCGAGCCCGGCCAGGCGCAGCACGTGGCGCGGTTCCGGCAGCGGACGCGGGGCGATGCCGGCCACGGCATCGGCAATGGCGCGGATGTGTTCGGGCGTGGTGCCGCAGCAGCCGCCGACGATGTTGAGCATCCCGTCCTGCGCCCATTGCTTGAGATGCCCGGCCATGAACTCGGGCGTCTCGTCGTAGCCGCCGAACGCGTTCGGCAGGCCGGCGTTGGGGTGGGCGCTGACGCGGCACTCGGCGACCTGCGCCAGCTCGTGCACGTAGGGGCGCAGCAGCTCCACGCCGAGCGCGCAGTTCAGGCCCACCGACAGCGGCTGGGCGTGCGCCACGGACGCATAGAACGCCGCCGGCGTCTGGCCGGAAAGGGTGCGGCCGGAGGCGTCCGTGATGGTGCCGGAGATCATCACCGGCAAACGCGCGTGGCCGGCGGCGAAGTGGGTCTCGATGGCGTACAGCGCCGCCTTGCAGTTCAGCGTGTCGAAGACGGTCTCGACCAGCAGGATGTCGGCGCCGCCGTCGATCAGGCCGCGCAGCGCCTCGGTGTAGTTCTCGACCAGCTCGGCGAAGGTGACGTTCCGAAAGCCGGGGTCGTTCACGTCCGGCGATACGGACGCGGTGCGGCTGGTCGGCCCCAGCACGCCGGCCACGAAGCGCGGCCGCTCGGGCGTGCTTAGAGCATCGGCGGCGTTGCGGGCCAGGCGCGCGCCTTCGAAGTTCAGCTCGTAGACCAGCGCCTCCAGGCCATAGTCGGCCTGCGAGACGGCGGTCGAGTTGAAGGTGTTGGTCTCCAGGATGTCCGAGCCGGCTTCCAGGTACGCGCGGTGGATGCCGGCGATCACGTCCGGCCGCGTCAGCGTCAGCAGGTCGTTGTTGCCCTTGAGCTCACGGCCGAAATCCGCAAAGCGCGCGCCGCGGTAGTCGGCCTCGGTCAGGCCGTGGCGCTGGATCATGGTGCCCATGGCGCCATCCAGCAGCAGGATGCGCTCGGCCAGCTGGCGGTGGAGCAGGGCGGTGCGGTCGGTCATGGCGGCGGGGTCCGGCGGCGGGGGCGGCATTGTAGCGTGCGGGTTTTGGCCGGCCGGGACGGTTGGACCGCATCGAAAACGGGCGCTTTGGCGTGCGCTGGGTCAGGTTCGGCTTTGGCTCGCGCCCGCGCATCCACGGAGCGCTCCGGGCGGGCCGTTCAAGCGGGGTTGGTGGTGATCGGGTGATCGGCGAGCCGCTCAGTTGTCCGGCGGCAGCCCGGTTCGGGCCAACAGCGCCTGCGGCAGTTGGTCCAGGCTGGCGAGGACGGTGACGCCGGCCGGCGGGCGCTTCAGGCGTTGCGCGGCGCGGCCGCCGCACCACAGCTCGACGTCGGCGGGCAGGTCGACACGCAGCTGGCGCACGCCGATGCGTACGGCACCGGGGTCGAAGTATTCCGAGAACGACAACGCGACGACGTCGGCCTCGAAGGCGCGTGCCGCGGCGACGATCTGGCTCTGCGGCGTCTGTGCGCCGAGCAGAATGCAGGCTGCGCCTTCCAGCCGCAGCAGTGCCTGCGCCAGCATGAGCCCCAGCGTGTGCGGCTCGCCGGTCAGGGTGGTCAGCAGCACCCGCGGGGTCTCGGCGCCGGGCGGCAACTGGGCGGTGGTTTCGCGCAGCACGCTGTCGAGCTGCGCCGAGAAATGGTGTTCCTCGAACACCTCGAGTTCGCCCCGGGCCCAGCCGTCGCCGACGCGCTCCAGCATGGCAGCCGCCGTTTCACACACGAAGCGCCGCAGCCCGTCGCGCAGCACCCGGGTGCGCAGTTCCAGCCGCAGTCCGTTGTCGTCGTGGCGCTTGATCAGTTCGATCAGCGCCTGTTCGGCGCCGTTGGGCCCGGCGTGCCCGGCGGCTGTCTGTTCCAGCTCCTCGGCGCTCAAGGTCAGCACCTGGCCCGGACGCATGCCCTGGTCCAGCAGGCGGCGCATCTGGCGCAGGCGTGTCACCTGCTGCGCCGGGTAGCGGCGCTCGCCGCGAGGGCTGCGTACGGGCTGCGGAAAGCCGTAGCGCCGCTCCCACATGCGCAGCGTATCTTTGGCGATGCCGGTTTCGAGCGCGAGGGCTGCGATCGAGAGATGTGTTTTTTCCATTTGTCTAAGGCAAACAGTTGACAATTCGAAAATCGCCGCCTAATTTTTAGCGCGAATTTCATATTTGTCTAGGACAAAATGGCGCGAGCGCTGGGGAGGCCCTCGCCCGTCGGGTGATTCAAATCAATGGCTTTGACGATGCACGCTGCTGACGAGCCGGATGCCGGCGCCGCGAAGACGCCGTTCGATGTGCTCATCGTGGGCGCCGGTCTGCACGGCGGGCTGATCGCCCTGGCGCTGCTGGACGCCGACCCGGCGCTGCGCCTGGCGCTGATCGAGCGCGACGCCCAGCCAGCCGGCAACCACACCTGGTGCTTTCACCGCGGCGACGTGCCGGCGGACGTGGGGGCGTGGTTCGCGCGCCTGCCGCTGACCACCTGGCCGGGGTACCGGGTGGCGTTTCCCGCTCTGGAGCGGGCGGTGGACCTGCCCTACTGCTGCCTGACGGCCGATGGTCTGGCCAAGGCGCTGCGGGATGCCTTCGCCGGCCGGGATACGGCCACGCTCATGACGGATCAGGCGGTCGATGCGGTCGGCGAGCACACGGTGCGTCTCGCGGGCGGCCGGGAGCTGCGGGCATCGCTGGTGATCGACGCGCGGGGTGGCAGTACTGTCGGCGCGACCGGGTATCAGAAGTTCCTGGGTCTTGAAGTGGAGCTCGCCGCCGACTGCGGGCTCGATCGGCCGCTGCTGATGGACGCCCGCGTGGCGCAGGGGCCGCAGTTCCGATTCATGTACGTGCTGCCGCTGGCGGCCCGACGCCTGCTGATCGAGGACACCGCCTTCGCGCGCACGCCGCAGCTGGACCTCGCCGCCCGGCGGGCGGCGATAGTCGATTACGCGGCCGCCCAGGGCTGGGCCATCCGCGCCGTGCTGAGGGAGGAATCCGGCGTGTTGCCGATGCCCTGGCAGGCGTCGGTGTCCGCGCCGGCCTTGCCGCTCACCGTTGGGTATGCCGGCGGTTGGTTCCACCCGGCGACCGGCTATTCAGCACCCTGCGCACTGCGGCTGGCCACGCTGCTGGCGCGGCATTGGCGCGACCCGCTGCCGGCGCTGACGGCCGAGTGGCGCCGCCATCGGCGGCAGTTCCGGCTGGGGCTGCTGCTGAACCGACTCGCGTTTCTCGGCTTTCGGCCAGACCTCATGTGGCAGCCGTTCGCGCGCTTTTACCGACTGCCGCTCGCCACCATCGGCCGTTTCTACCGACTGGAAAGCACTGCATCGGACGTGGCGCGCCTGCTGCTCGGGCGCCCGCCGCGGGGTTTCGGCAGCGCCTGGTTGCCAGGGCGCCCTTCACCGGAGGCTGGATCATGAAGGCACAGACCGTTTTGGCCGCGGGGCCCCGGTTGCGGCACGACGGCGCATTTGCAGGGCCTTCGTCGCGGCCGGCGGTGGAGCCGCCTGCGGCGCCCGATCTGGCCGCGTTTTTCAAGCGGCGGGTCGGCCAACTGCCGCCTGCGGCCGACGTGTGCGAAGGCGTCTGGCAGGACACGCTGTACGCGCCGTTGGCCGAGTTTCTGGGCCGCCCCGGCAAGCTGCTGCGGGCGCGGCTGGTGCGCCACGGCTGGCAGCTGTCCGGCGCGCGTGGCGAGCCACCGGAAACGCTGTGCCTGCTGCCGGAGATCCTGCACAGCGCCTCGCTGATCGTCGACGACATTCAGGACGGGGCGGTCGCGCGCCGCGGCGGCCCGGCGCTGCACCGGATGATCGGCCCCGAGCGGGCCCTGAACGCCGCCAACTGGCTGTATTTCTGGCCCAACCGGCTGCTCGACGAGCTGCGCCTGTCGACCCCGCGCCGGCGCGCCTGTGCAGACCTGATCACCGCCACGCTGCTCGACTGTCACCGCGGGCAGGCGCTGGATCTTGGCGGGGAGATCTGGACGCTGCCGCAGGACGCCTTGCCGGCACTGGTGGCCGAGCAAAGCCGCCTCAAGACCGGCCGTCTGACGGCCATGTGTGTCGGGCTCGGCGCGATCGCCGCCGGGGCGCGGCCCGGGTGCGTGGCGTTGCTGCAACACTTCGGCGAGCAGGTCGGCGTGGCGCTGCAGATGCTGGACGACCTCACCGCCGTGCTGCTGCCGGCGCGCCACGACAAGGCCGGCGAGGACATCGGCGCCGGCCGGCCGACCTTCGCCTGGGTGCTTGCCGCGCAGCGGGCCAGCGAATTCAGCTACCGCGCCTTGCAGCAGCAGGCGCGCGCCGCGGCGGGTGGCGACTGGCGCCCGGTGTGTGCGCAGCTGGCCGAGGTGATCGGTCCGGATGCGCTCGACCATCCCCGCAAGGCGCTGACCGAAGCCGCGGTGCTGCTGAGCGAGGGCGGCCTGCCGGCGGCCGCCGTGCAGGATGTGTTGACTGACCTCGAACGACTGGAGCGCGCGTATGGCTGAGCTGAATATCGGGTGGCGGGCGGCGGTGATCGGCAGCGGTTTCGGGGGGCTTGCGGCCGCCATCCGCCTGCAGGCCCGCGGCATCCGCACCACCGTGTTCGAGGCGCGGGATCTGCCCGGCGGGCGGGCCTACGCGTTTGCCGAGCAGGGTCACGTGTTCGACATGGGGCCGACGCTGGTGACGGCGCCGCAGTGTCTGGAGGAGCTGTTCGCCATCGGCGGCGCCACGCTGGCGGACCGCGTCGAGCTGCTGCCGCTTGACCCGTTCTACCGCCTGCAATGGGAGGACGGCACGCACTTCGAGGCCTTCGAGGACGCCGGGCGGCTGGCCGCCGAGATCGAGCGCATCGCGCCGGGCGATGCCGCCGGTTACGCGCGCTTCGGCCGCTACAGCGAGGCGGTCTACCGCGAGGGTTACGAGCACCTCGCCGGCGCGCCGTTCGTGACCGTGGGCAGCATGCTGGGCGCGTTGCCCAAGCTGGTGACGCTGCGCGCAGAGCGGTCGGTGTACGGCGCGGTGCGGCGCTTCGTGCGCTCGGATCACTTGCGCCAGGCGCTGTCGTTCCATCCGCTGTTCGTGGGCGGCGACCCGTTCGCCACTTCCGCCATCTACGCGCTGATCAATCACCTCGAGCGCACGCACGGGGTGTGGTTCGTGCGCGGCGGCACGCATGCGCTGGTGCGGGCCATGGTCCGGCTGTTCGAGGATCTCGGCGGCGAACTGCGTCTGTCGTCGCCGGTCGAGGGCGTTCGCCTCGACGGCCGCACGCACTGCGTGCGCACCGCAGCCGGCGAGGACCGCTTCGATCTGGTGGTGTCGAACGCCGACGTGATGCACACCTACCGCAAGCTCTACGCCAACCACCCGCGCAGCGCGCGCATGGCCCGGCGGCTCGACCGCTCGCGCTGGTCGATGGGGCTGTTCGTGGTCTATTTCGGCACCGATCGCCAGTACCGCGACCAGGTGCGCCATCACACCATCCTGTTCGGCCATCGCTACCGCGAACTGGTGCGGGAGATCTTCCACGGCGCCACGCTGCCGGACGACTTCAGCCTGTACCTGCACGCGCCGAGCGTGACCGACCCCGACCTCGCCCCGCCGGGCGGGGATACCTTCTATGCGCTGTCGCCGGTGCCGCACCTGGGCAACGCGGACATCGACTGGGACAGCGTCGGCGCCAGCTACGCCGAGCGCATCCTCGCCTACCTGGAGCAGCACGCCATGCCGGGGCTGCGCGCCCACGTCACGGTCAAGCGCTGGATGACGCCGCGCGACTTCGAGCGCGAGCTCGGCGCCCACCACGGCAACGGTTTCTCGCTGGCGCCGGTGCTCTGGCAAAGCGCGTATCTGCGCCCGCACAACCGCGACCGGCACATCCCGGGCCTGTATCTGGTCGGTGCCGGCACGCACCCGGGGGCCGGCATGCCGGGCGTGATCAATTCCGCCAAGGCGACCCTGACGCTGATCGACGAGGACTTCCCGCGATGAGCGATCCGGTTGCCGCCGTCATCCACCAGCATTCCAAGAGCTTCTCGCTGGCGTCGCGCCTGCTGCCGGCAGCGGTGCGCGGGCAGGTGGTGGGGCTGTATGCCTGGTGCCGGCGCGCCGACGACGCGGTGGACCTGGCCGCCGATCCGGTGGCGAGCCTGGCCCGGCTCACGGCCGAGCTCGACGCCGTCTATCGCGGCGAGCCCGGCGACGATCCGATCCTCATCGCCTTCGCGCAGCTGGTCGAGCGCTGCGCCCTGCCGCGCCATTACCCGCAGGAACTGCTGGCCGGCATGGCGATGGACCTGACGCCGGATCTGTACGCCGACGACGCGCAGCTGGCGCTGTACTGCTACCGCGTGGCGGGCGTGGTGGGGCTGATGATGTGCCACGTCATGGGCGTGGCCGACGATGCGGCGCTGCCGCAGGCGGCGTGGCTCGGCATGGGCATGCAGCTGACCAACATCTGCCGCGATGTGGGCGAGGACTGGCAGCGCGGGCGGCTGTACCTGCCGTACCGGGCACTCGGCTTCGCCGACGAGGCGGCGGTGCGGGACGCGCTCACCCGGCCTATCGACGCCGCGCTCGCGGCGCGCTTGCCGGCGCAGGTGCGCCGGACGCTGGTGCTCGCCGACGCGCACTACCGGCGAGGTCTTGGCGGCATCGCGGCGCTCGACTGGCGCTGTGGTCTCGCCGTGCGCTCGGCGGCGCGCATCTACCGCGGCATCGGCGCCGCGCTGGCGCGCCAGGGCCACCAGCCGCTCGCCGGGCGGGCCTGGTTGTCTGGCCGCGGCAAGGCGGCGCAGGTGGCAATCGCTTTAATGGAACAGATCAGCGGAGGCTTTGGCCGTCGCCCCCGCCAGCCGCCCCGGCGGGTACTCGAATTCGGAGCCGAGCTGTGCCTGCCCGGCGCCTGATGCTGGGTGCGGTGTTGTTTGCCGGTGTCGCTACGGGGGGGCATGCCATGGATGTCGAAGTGATCGCGCGCGGCCTGCGCAACCAGAACGGCAGCGCGCTGTTTGCGGTGTTCACGGAGCCGGCCGGCTTTCCCGGCGAGGGCGAGCAGGCGGCGTTTCACCTGGAGGCGCCGATCACCGGCAGCGAGGTGCGTGTCACGTTCACCGGCTTGCCCGACGACCGCCCGCTGGCCATCGCAGTGCTGCACGACGAGGACGGCGACAAGCGCATGGCGATCGGGTTCTTCGGCATCCCCAAGGAGGGCTTTGGCGTGTCCAACAACCCGCGCATCCTGTTCGGCCCGCCGAGCTTCAAGGATGCCCTTTTGACACCCACGCCGGGCCAGCCAGTCATCATCGACATGCGGTACTTCTGAGCATGGAAAAGATCGCCGTTCCGGATGCCTTCGACGCCGTGGCGCCGCGCTACGACCTGATGTGCCGGCTCAATCCGGGGTATCTCGCCATGCTGGCGGACGCCGCCCGCACGCTGGCGCCGCTGCCCGTGCCGCGCCTGCTCGACCTGTGCTGCGGCAGCGGCCTGTCGACGCAGGCGCTGCGCCGCGCGCACCCGGGCGTGCCGATCGTCGCGCTGGACGGCTCGGCCGGCATGCTGGCGCAGGCCCGGCAAAAGGCACTCGACCCCATCGAATTCGTGCAGGGCGACGCGCAGATGCCCACCCGTCATCTCAATGGCCCCTTCGGCGGGGTGCTGATGTCCTACGGCCTGCGCAACGTGCGCGATCCGGACCAGGCGCTGGCCGGCCTGCGCGACCTGCTGGCGCCGGGCGGGCTGCTCGCCATCCACGATTACAGCCTCGCCGGGCCGGGCGCGGAGCGCCTGTGGCGCTTCATGTGCCGGGCGGTGGTGCGGCCGTTCTGCGCCGCGGTGTCGGGCGCGCCGCAGCTGTTCGAGTACCTCGAGGACAGCGTGCTCGACTTTGACCGCCGCGACGCGCTGGCGGCGCGCGTGCAGGCCGCCGGCTTCGAGCTGCTGCGAGTGGTGCCCGGCCGGCTGTGGCAGCGGCAGATCGTGCACACCGTCGTCGCGCGGCGGCCGGCATGAGGGCGTACATGCAGCCCCGATTCGGGCGCGCGCGTCTGGCTGAGCCGCTGCGCGTGGCGGTGCTGGGTGGCGGTCTCGCCGGCATAGCCGCGGCGGTGACGCTGGCCGAGCGCGGCGCCGCGGTCACGCTGCTGGAGGCGAATGAAGGTCTCGGCGGCCGGCTCGCCGCCTGGCCGGTCGAGGTGGCCGGCGAACGGTTCGAGATGGATCGCGGCTTTCACGCCTTCTTTCGCCACTACTACAACCTGCGTGCGCTGCTGCGGCGGGTGGACCCGGCGCTCGATGGCCTCGTGCCGCTCACCGATTACCCCATCCTGACGCCCGCCGGGCCGCTGTCGTTCGCCGACCTGCCGGCCAATGCGCTGCTCACGCTGCTGCCGCTGATGCGGCAAGTGGGTCTGGGCGTCGCGGACCTGCGCCGGGTGCGGATCGGCCACGCGCTCGCCATGCTCAGCTGGCATCCCGAGCGCACGCCCGCGCGCTGGGACGCGCTGAGCGCCGAGGACTGGCTGCGTGGCCTGAACTTTCCGCCGGCCGCCCGCATGCGCCTGCTGGACGTGTTCGCGCACAGCTTCTTCAACCCGACCGGCGAGTTCTCGGCGGCGGACCTGCTGATGCTGTTCCACTACTACTTCTTCGGCAATCGCGAGGGCCTGCTGTTCGACGTCGCCCGCCGGCCGTTTGGGGAGTGGCTGTGGCGGCCGTTCGAGACGCACCTGCGCACGCTTGGCGTGGACGTGCGTCTCGCCTGCCCCGCGCAGGCCGTGGCCCGCGCCGGCGAGCACTGGCAGGTGCACACCGCGTCCGGCCCGCTGGCGGCCGATGCGCTGGTGCTGGCGCTCGACGCACCGGGCCTGCGGCAGGTGCGGGAGGCGAGCGGCACGCTGGCGGCGGCGGTCCGCGCGCCGCTCGAGCGCGTGCGGGCCACCCGGCCGTTCGCCGTGTGGCGCCTGTGGCTGGACCGGCCGGTCGATGCCGCGCGTGCGCCGTTCGCCGGCACGGCGGGTTACGACATCCTCGACAACGTGTCCGTATACAGCGCGTTTCACGACGACAGCGCCGACTGGGCGCGGCGCCATCGCGGCGCCGTGCTCGAGTTGCACGCCTACGGGTTGCTCAGCGACGACGAGGCGGACATCCGCCGGCGCCTGATGGATGCACTGCACGCGGTGTATCCCGAAACCGCGTCGGCGCGGGTGCTCGGCGAGCAATTCCTGCTGCGCGCCGACTGCCCGGCCTTTCCGCCCGGCAGCGCGGCCGACCGGCCGGGCGTCGCCACCGCCGAGCCGACCCTGGTGCTGGCGGGCGATCACGTGCGGCTGCCGTTTGCCTGCGCGCTCATGGAGCGGGCGACGGCGTCCGGAATCCTGGCCGCCAACACGCTGCTCTCCACGCGGCAGGTGGACCCGGCGCCGCTGTGGACCGGCCCGCAGCGTGGCCTGCTGGCGCCTGCCGTGAGGGCCGCCTGATGCGCCGCGCGACGGATGGACACGGACGCCGGCTGTGGCTGTTCGGTGACGATCTCGGCGACCTGCCCGCGCCGGCACGCCCCGACTGGCAGGCCGCCGAGCCACGCTGGATTGCCGGCGCGCTGGCGCAGGCACTGCAGCGGCCCACGGGCGGCTGGCACGTGGTGACGGCATCGTCTTCGCTGCGCGCGAAACCCCTGGCGGCGCGGGTGCAGGGCAGGGAGCTGGTGCTCTGGCGCAGCGCCGCCGGCGTGCACGCGGCCGACGACCAGTGCCCGCATCTGGGCGCGCGCTGGTCCGACGGACGCATCGCCGATGGACGGCTCCTGTGCCCCTGGCACGGCCTGGCGCTCGACGCCCAGTCGCCCTGCACGGCGCTGCTGCCGACGCACGACGACGGCGTCCTGGTGTGGGTGCAGCTGCCGGGCGAGGCGCCGCTGGCCGCCCCGGTGCTGCCCGAGCGGCCCCGCGATGCGCTCGTCTCCGTGATGACGCTGCCGGCGCGCTGCACGCCGCGCGAGGTGTTGGAAAACCGCCTCGATCCCTGGCACGGCGCGCACTTCCACCGCCATTCCTTCGCAAGGCTCAAGGTGCTCGAACAGGCCGAGGACAGCATCACGGTGCGCGTGGCCTTTCGCGTGCTGGGGCCGCTGGCGGTGGAAGTGGACGCCCGCTTCCATTGCCCGCAGGCGCGCTGCATCGCCATGACCATCGTCGGCGGCGAGGGCGTGGGCTCGGTGGTGGAAACCCACGGCACGCTGATCGAAGGCGGCCGCTGTCAGATCACCGAGGCGGTGTTCGCCCACTCGGCGCGGCGCGGATTCGCGCTGGCGCGCCGGCTCGGCTGGCTGCTGCGGCCGGTGATGGGTTTCGCCGCGCGCCGCCTGTGGATCGAGGACGCCGCCTACTGCGAGCGCCGCTACGCACTTCTTGCCCAGCCGGTCGCCGTGCGCCCGGCGCCGGTTCCCCGTTCAGGTCAGTCACAGGAGCGATCCGATGAACGACACGCTGCTCGATAGCATCCACACGCCCGCCGACCTGCGCGCGCTGCCCGCCAGCGCACTGCCGGAAGTGGCCGCCGCGCTGCGCGCGGACATCGTGAACCAGGTGGCGCGCAGCGGCGGGCATCTGGCCTCGAGCCTCGGCGCCGTCGACCTGCTGACGGCCCTGCACTACGTGTTCGACACGCCGCGCGACCGGCTGGTGCTGGACGTCGGCCACCAGGGCTACGCGCACAAGCTGCTGACCGGCCGGCGGGGGGATTTCGCGCGCATCGGCAAGGAAGGCGGCCCCGCCAAGTTCCTGCGCCGCGCTGAGTCGCCCTACGATGACTTCGGCGCCGGGCACGCCGGCACGTCCATCTCGGCCGCGCTCGGCATGGCGCGGGGCCTTGAAAAAGCCGGCGAGGACGCCTTCGCCGTGGCGCTGATCGGCGACGGCGCGCTCACCGCCGGCATGGCGCTCGAGGCCCTGAACCACGCCGGCCACCTCGAGCAGCCGAACCTGCTGGTGGTGCTGAACGACAACGAGATGTCGATCGAGCCGAACGTCGGCGCGCTCGGCGCGTTCCTGTCGCGCCGGCTGTCGGCGCCGTCGGCGCGGCGCCTGCGCCGGCTGGCCAAGGACGTGCTCGCGCCGCTGCCGCAGCCGCTGTTGCAGCTTGCGCGCCGCGCCGAGCGCTCGGCCAGGGCGCTGCTGACGCCGGGCACGCTGTTCGAGGCGTTCGGTTTCCGCTACATCGGCCCGGTGTCCGGCCACGACCTGCCGTCGCTGCTGGAGACCCTGAACAACGCCCGCGCCATGATGGCCGGCGGCGAGGGGCCGGTGCTGGTGCACGCCATCACGCGCAAGGGCGCCGGCTACGCGCCGGCCGAGCAGAACCCGCTCAAGTACCACGGCGTGACGGCCTTCGACGCGGTGACGGGCGACATCCCCAAGTCCACCGCGACGGTGCCGTCGTACACCTCGGTGTTCGCCGACGCCGCCGTGCAGCTCGCCAAGGCCGATCCGCGCATCGTCGCCATCACCGCCGCGATGGCCGGCGGCACCGGGCTCGACCGCTTCGCCGCGGCGCTGCCGGAGCGCTTTCACGACGTCGGCATCGCCGAGCAGCACGCCGTGACCTTTGCCGCCGGGCTCGCCACCACGGGCCTGAAACCGCTGGCGGCCATTTATTCCACCTTCCTGCAGCGCGGCTTCGATCAGGTGGTGCACGACGTGTGCCTGCAGAACCTCGACGTCACCTTCGCGCTGGACCGCGCCGGGCTGGTCGGCGCCGATGGCGCCACGCACCAGGGCCTGTACGACATCGCCTACCTGCGCTGCCTGCCGAACATGGTCGTGATGGCGCCCAAGGACGAGAACGAGCTGCGGCACATGCTGCGCACGGCCATCGAGCACCCGGGCCCGGCGGCGCTGCGCTACCCGCGCGGCAACGGCCTCGGCGTGGCGCTGGATGCCGACATCCACGCGCTCGACATCGGCCGCGGCGAGCGGCTGCGGGACGGCAGTGATCTCGCCATCGTGGCGCTCGGCAGCCGCGTGGCGCCGGCGCTCGACGCCGCCCGGCGGCTGGCCGAGGAGGGCATCGAGGCGGCGGTGTTCAACGCCCGCTTCGTGAAGCCACTCGACCTGCCGGCCATCGCTGAACTCGCCACACGCTGCGGTGCGCTGATCACGGTGGAGGAACACGCGCTCGCCGGCGGCTTCGGCAGCGCCGTGCTGGAGGCGCTGGCGGGGCAGGGCATCCACGTGCCGACGCGCTTGCTGGCCGTGCCGGACGTGCTGGTCGAGCACGGCGACCCGGCCGCGCAGCTGGCGCACTTCGGGCTCGACGCGGCCGGCATCGCCGCGGCGGGGCGCCAGCTGCTCGAAGTGGCCGGTCACACGCGGCGGGCGGCTGTCAACCACTTGCGGGGCGCCGCCTGATCGGACATCGTTAACGGGCGTTTGGGCCAAGGCAGGTGCCAGCCCGCGCGGCTGCGTTCACGGAGGAGCGAGGCATGAAAATCGACGACCTGGGACATCCCGGGCACCTGGTTGACCCGCAGACCGGACTGGTCAGCCGCCGGATATTCACCGACCCCGACATCCACCGGCTGGAACTGACGCGCATCTTCGCGCGCAGCTGGCTGTTCGTCGGCCACGACAGCGAGTTGCCCAAGGCGGGCGATTACGTCACCCGCGTGATGGGCGACGACCCGGTGATCCTGACGCGCGGCCGGGACGGCACGCTGCGCGTGTTCCTGAACGCCTGCCCGCACCGCGGCGCCCTGCTGTGCCGTGCCGACGGCGGCAACGCCATGGGTTACGTGTGCCCCTACCACGGCTGGAGCTTCGACAACACCGGCCGTCTCACCGCGATGGCCGATGCGCCGGAGGCGTACAAGGGCCGCGTGGACCTTTCCACCTTCGATCTGGTGCAGGCGCGCGTCGGCACACACGCGGGGCTGATCTTCGCCACCTTCGACCCGCAGGCGCCGAGTCTGGACGAGTACCTCGGCGACGCGCGCTGGTACATCGACATGCTGTTCGCGCGCACGCCGGGGGGCGCCCAGGCGCTGGGTGCGCCGATCCGCTGGGTGGCGCACAAGAACTGGAAGTACGGCGCCGTCAACTTCGCCGCCGACGGCCCGCACGCGCTGAAGACGCACGGCCCGATCACGCGAAGGATCGCCGCCGGTCTGCCGCTGGAAGTGCTGCGTGACCTCGCCATCGCCGGCCCTGCCGTGCGCGCCGGCAACGGTCACGGCTGCATTTTTGTCGACCTGCCGCCCGGCATGCCGCCGTGGATCGGGTTCCACCCGGGCATGGTCGAGCTGTACCAGAAGACCCTGCAGCCGGGTCAGCTGAAGCTCAAGGAGAACCTGTTCAACAAGGTGATGACCATCTTCCCCAACCTGTCCTGGGTGCACTTTCCGATCAGCTTTGCCCCCGACCAGCCGCCGGTGAATTTCTTCAACGTGCGCGTCTGGCAGCCGACCGGCCCGGACCGCACCGAGATCTGGAACTGGTTCTTTGCCGACCGCGAGGCGCCGGACGAGTACAAGCAGGCCAGCCTGAAGGCCGGCATCCGCACCTTCACCGCCGCCGGCACGTTCGATCAGGACGACGCCGAGGCCTGGGCGGCCATCGATGCCGGCAGCCGCGGCACGGTCGGCCGCGAGCGCATGAGCAGTTTCCAGATGATCCTGGCGTCGGAGGACGAACGCATTGCCGACTTCCCCGGCCCGGGCGAGGCCTACCGCTCGACCTACTCGGAAATGTCCGAGTTCGGGCTGTTGCTGCGCTGGCGCGAACTGATGGCGGGCTGAGGACATGGACACGCACGCTCAAGTCGACGACGCCACCTACCGGCGCATCCTGAACTTCCTGTACGACGAGGCCGAACTGTTCGACCAGCACGCCTATGGCCGCTGGCTGGAGCGCGTCACGCCGGACATCCGCTACCGCATGCCGGGACGCGGCTTTCACGAGGGGCAGGCACCGGCGGCGGCGTTCCAGAACGGCTACTTCGACGACGACTACGCCACCCTGGCGACGCGCATCGAGTTGTGGTCGCGGCCGGCCACCACGACGGCGGAGAGCCCGCCGACCGTCACCCGCCACTTCGTGACCAACATCCGCGCCTACGACGGCGAGCAGCCGGGCAGCTACCGGGTCACCAGCCACGTGCTGGTGTTCCGCGTGCGGCCCACGCAGAGCACGCCGTATTTCTTCTCCGGCCGGCGCGACGACCGGCTGCGCGAGGAGGGCGGGGTGCTGCGCCTGGCGGCGCGCGACATCCAGATGGACGAAGTGGTGCTGCAGAGCCCGAATCTGAGTTTTCTGGTGTGACGGGATGAAGAAAAAGGGCTTCCTGCCCTTTTTCTGATCGGCGCATCGCGGTCGTGCCCGCGCTGGCCTCCGCCGATCAAGCGCTCGGGCGCGCTTGATCGGCGCGCAAGCCATCCATGGCTTGCCAAGCAGGTCCCCCCGGGGGTGCGGGCGGCGTCAGTCGTTCAGTTTGGGGTCGCCGGCCCAGGTGCCGAGCGCCCGCTGCAGGGCGTAGTCGTCCTTGGGGTCCGTGAACACGGCGTACAAGCGCGCTCGGGGGTCGAGCACGTACAGGGTTTCCGAGTGCGTGACGGTATAGGCGGGCGTGCCATGCGCGGCGTGTTCGCCGTGCCCTGCATGGTCCGTGTGCTCCTGCGCCGTGTAGGCGTAGGCGACGCCCAGCTCCTTCAGCAGCGGCGCGAGCTCACCGAGCGGGGCCGTGGCACCGACGAAATCCTGTCCAAACTGGCCGATGTATTCGGCGAGCCGCTGCGGCGTGTCGCGCATCGGGTCCACCGACACCAGCATGAAGCGCACCCGCTGGCGCAGGTGTTCCGGCAGGCGGCGCTGCACGCCGGCGAGGCGCGCCAGCGTGGTGGGGCACACGTCCGGGCAGTGGGTGAAGCCGAAGAACAGCACCGTCCAGCGCCCGGCCAGGGTGTCCGCGGTCAACGTGGCGCCGTGCTGGTCGACGAGCGCGAGGTGTTCGACCGGGCGCGGCGGGTCCAGCACGGTGTCGGCGACGGCCAGCGGCGCAAGCAGCGCCAACAGAAAGGCCGCCAGCCGTGGGCGATATACTCCGCCTGCGCAAAACCTGCGCCAGCGCATCGTCATGACCTTGAAAACCCTCACGTTTCACCGCCCCGGCGACGGCGCGGCGGCGCAGTTTAGCAGCGCCCCGCCGCTGTCCCTGTACGTGCACCTGCCGTGGTGCGTGCGCAAGTGCCCGTACTGCGACTTCAACTCCCACGCATGGGCCGGCGCCCTGCCGCAGGACGCCTACATCGACGCCCTGCTGCGCGATCTGGAAGCCGACCTGCCGCTGGTCTGGGGCCGGCCGGTGCTCGGCGCGTTCATCGGCGGCGGCACGCCGAGCCTGTTCGAGCCGGCCGCCATCGATCGCCTGCTGTCGGAACTGCGCGCCCGCCTGCCGCTGCTGGCCGCGGCCGAGATCACGCTGGAGGCGAACCCCGGCACGCTGGACACGGCGCGGCTGGAAGGCTTCGCCAAGGCCGGCGTGAACCGGCTCTCGCTCGGCGTGCAGAGCTTCGACGACGCCGCCCTCAAGGCGCTCGGCCGCATCCACGACGCCGCCGCGGCACGCCGGGCGGTGGAGGTGGCGCTTTGCAGCGGCTTCGAGCGCGTGAACGTCGATCTGATGTACGGCCTGCCGGGCCAGGACGTGCAGCAGGCGCTGGCCGACCTCGACGCCGCGCTGGCCTTCGATCCGGGCCACGTGTCCTGGTACCAGCTCACGGTCGAGCCGAACACGGTGTTCCACAGCCAGCCGCCGGTGCTGCCGGGGCCGGATGGGCTGGCGGACATCGAAGCGGCGGGCCTTGCCGTGCTGGCCGGCGCGGGCTACCGCCGTTACGAGGTGTCGGCTCACGCCCGGCCGGGGCAGGAATGCCGTCACAACGTCAATTATTGGCAGTTCGGCGATTACCTCGGCATCGGTGCCGGCGCGCACGGCAAGCTGACGCAGGCCGACGGCATCCTGCGCCTGGCCAAGTACCGCCAGCCGGCGGCCTACCTGCGCCATGCCGCGGAAGGCGACGCCGTGGCCGAGCGGCGCTGGGTGGCGCCGACGGAGCGGGCGTTCGAGTTTTTGCTGAACGCCCTGCGCCTCACGGACGGCTTCACCTGGCAACAGTTTGCCGAGCGCACGGGTCTGTCGCCGATGGGCATCCGCCCGCGTCTGGCGACGGCCGCCGGGCAGGGCCTGATCAGCCTCGATGCCCACGGCGCCCGCGCCACGGCGCGCGGCTTCGAACTGCTGGACGGCGTGCTCGAACAGTTTTTGCCCGAGTCGACGCCGGCGTGAGTGCGGTTGACCTGTTGGGCGCCGACGGCGCGCTCGCCGAGGCCCTGCCGGGCTTCGCGCCGCGGCCGACGCAGCTGGCGATGGCCGAGGCCGTCGAGGCGGTCATCGCCGAGCGTGCCACGCTGCTGGTCGAGGCCGGCACCGGCACCGGCAAGACCTTCGCCTATCTGCTGCCGGCGCTGCTGTCCGGGCGCAAGGCGCTGATCGCCACGGGCACGCGGGCGCTGCAGGATCAGCTCTTCCACCGCGACCTGCCGACCCTGCAGCGCGGGCTCGGGTTGGCCGTGGACACGGCGCTGCTCAAGGGACGCGCCAATTACCTGTGCCCGCACCGGCTGGAGCGCCTGCTGGCCGGCGATTTCGGCGTCGATCTCACCCTGCACCCGGCGCTTGCCGCCGTGCGCGGCTTTGCCGAGCGCTCGCCGGACGGCGATCTCGACACCCTCGACGACCTGTCGCCGCAGTCGAGCCTGCGCCCGTTCGTCACCTCCACCGGCGACAACTGCCTCGGGCAGGACTGCCCGCAGATCGGCGAGTGCTTCCTGCTCAAGGCCCGCCGCGCCGCGCAGCAGGCGGACCTGGTGGTGGTGAACCATCACCTGTTCTTCGCCGATCTCTCGCTGAAGGAAACCGGCTTCGGCGAGGTGCTGCCGGACGCCGACCTGTTCGTCTTCGATGAAGCGCATCTGCTGCCCGACGTGGCGACGCTGTTCTTCGGCGTGAGTCTCGGCAGCCTGCAACTGCTCGATCTGTCGCGCGACCTGCTGGCGCAGGCGGCGACCCTGGGTGACACGCCGGACCTGCCGCCGCTGGCCGAGGCGCTGCGCGCGGCGGCGGGCGAGCTGCTGGCCTCGGTCGGCGAGCCGGCGCGGCGCGAGCCCTGGCCGGCGCGCCTGCCGGCGCGCTTCGCCGCGGCGCTGGCCGCGGTGCGCGACGCCCTGGCCGGGCTTGGCCCGGCGCTCGAAGCGCTCGAGGGCCGCAGCACCGATCTCGACAACGCCGCCGCGCGCGTGGCGCTGCTGCAGGGCCGACTGGCGCCGTTTCTGGCCGACGACCAGGCCGATCAGGTGCGCTGGATCGATGTGCGCGCGCGCTCGTGCACGCTGCACGCCAGTCCGGTGGACGTGGCGCCGCTGTTCGCCGAGCGCTTCGCACGCGCCGGGCGCGCCTGCGTGTTCACCTCCGGCACGCTGGCGGTGGCGGGGCGCTTCGAGCACTTCGTGCAGCGCCTGGGCCTCGCCGACGCGCGCACGCTGGCGCTGCCGGGCGGCTTCGATTACCGCGACCGGGCGCTGCTGTACCTGCCGGACGGCCTGCCCGAGCCGGCCGATCCCGGCTATACCGACGCGCTGGTGGCGGCGGCGCTGCCGGTGCTGCGGGCGAGCCGCGGCCGGGCCTTCATGCTGTTCACCAGCCACAGCGCGCTGCGCCGGGCGGCGGCGCGCCTGCGCAGCGTCGAGGGCTTTACGCTGCTGGTGCAGGGCGAGCGGCCGAACGGCGAGCTGCTGGCGCAGTTTCGCCGCGCCACGGCGCCGGTGCTGCTCGGCACGGGGAGTTTCTGGCAGGGCGTGGACGTGCGCGGCGAGGCCCTGTCCTGCGTCATCGTCGACAAGCTGCCGTTCGCCTCGCCGGGCGAGCCCATCGTCGCCGGGCGCATCGCCCACCTGCGCGCGAACGGGCAGGACCCCTTCAACTACTATCAGCTGCCGCACGCCGTGATCACCCTCAAGCAGGGCCTTGGGCGGCTGATCCGCGACGCCGGTGACCGCGGCGTGCTGATGGTGGGCGATCGCCGTTTGCGCGGGCGTGGCTACGGCAAGGTGTTCCTGCAGAGCCTGCCGGAGATGCCGATCACCCGCGAGCTGGCCGACGTGCAGCGCTTCTTTCAGGAGGCCCCGGCGTGAACCTGCTGGCGCTCGAAACCGCCACCGACTGCTGCTCGGTGGCCCTGCTGGTGGGCGACGAGCTGATCGAGGACCACCGCCTGGCGCCGCGGCAGCACGCGGCGCTGATCCTGCCGATGATCGACGGCCTGCTGGCGCAGGGCGGCATCGACCGCCGCGCGCTCGACGCCATCGCCTTCGGGCGTGGGCCGGGCGCGTTCACGGGTCTGCGCATCGCGGCCGGGGTGGCGCAGGGCCTGGCGCTCGGCTTGGATCGGCCGGTGGTCCCCGTCTCGACGCTCGCCGCGCTGGCGCAGGCATATGGCGCCGACCGCACGCTGGTGGCGCTCGATGCGCGTCTGGGGGAGGTGTATTACGGCTACTACACGCGCGGCGCGGATTATCTCGTGACGGCCGACGCGGACGACGCGCTGGCGCCGCCGGATGCGATCGCGCTGCCGGCGGACGAGGCCTGGCGCGGTGCCGGGCTCGGGCCCGGCTGGGCGGCGCACGGCGACGCGCTCGCCTTGCGTCTCGGGCCGTGCATCACGCGGGTGGATCCGGACGCACAGCCGCGGGCCGGCGGTCTGGCGCGGCTCGCGGTGGCGGCGTTCAGGCGCGGCGAGGCCGTGCCGGCGGACCAGGCGCTACCCACGTACCTGCGAGACCGCGTCACCCACGGCGGGTGATGGGGGCGCTCAGCGCAGGTCGGCGGGCAGGCGGCCGCGGTCCGGCCGGGCGAGCTCGGGCGGCAGGCGAAAGATGGTTTCCTCGGCCACGCCGGTCTGCGTGCGCACGGCAGTCAGGCCCCAGTCGCGCAGGCGTTCGAGCACGCCGTCGACCAGCCGCTGCGGCGTGGAGGCACCGGCGCTGATGCCGACGCGGCTGTGCGGCGTGAACCAGGCGCGGTCGAGGCCATCCGCGTCGTCGACGAGAAAGGACGCGATGCCGGCGCGCGTGCCGACCTCGCGCAGGCGGTTCGAGTTCGAGCTGTTGCGGGCCCCCACCACCAGCAGCACGTCGACGTCGGGCAGCAGCGCCTTGACGGCGTTCTGGCGGTTCTGCGTGGCGTAGCAGATGTCGTTGGTGTCCGGGCCTCGGGCCGCCGGGAAGCGGGCCTTGAGCGCTTCGATCACGTCGCGCGTGTCGTCGAGCGACAGGGTGGTCTGCGTCACGTAGGCGACGCGGGCGGGATCGGCGACCTCGAGCGCGGCGACTTCGTGCGGCTCGCCGACCACGTGCACGCGCCCCCGCACGCTGCCGCGCGTGCCCTCGACCTCCGGATGCCCGGCGTGGCCGACGATCACCAGGTCGTAATCCTGCGCCGCGTAGCGCTGCGCCTGGCCGTGCACCTTGCTGACCAGCGGGCAGGTGGCGTCGATGCTTTTCAGGCCCCGCGCGGCGGCGGCCTCGACCACGCTGTCGGCCACGCCGTGGGCGCTGAAGATGGCGCGCGCGCTGGGCGGAATCTCGTCCACGGTCTCCACGAACACCGCGCCGCGGGCGCGCAGGCCGTCCACCACGTGCTTGTTGTGGACGATCTCGTGCAGCACGTAGACGGGCGGGCCGTAGAGCTCGAGGGCGCGCTCGACGATGTCGATGGCGCGCACCACGCCGGCGCAAAAGCCACGGGGTTCGGCAAGGATGGCGTGCATGGGCAAAAGCGGTGAGGGGAGTGGCGTTTACCATACCGCAGCCCGGGCCCAGCGCGCGGCCATCCGTCAGTCGAAGTCAGGGAGCCCGCGTGGTCAGTCTTGCCCCGGTGTTGCAACAGGCGCTGCTGCCGGTCGGCAGCATCATGGGCGTGGGGTACCTGTGGCGGCGCCTGCGCCCCGGCGGGGTCGACGCGCCGACCGCGCGGCGCGTCATCGGCGCGCTGGTGATGTACGTGTTCTATCCGGCGCTGGCGTTTCACACCGTGGTGCGGGCGGACGTCAATGCCGAGCTGATCCTGGCGCCGCTGCTGACCATGTTTGCCATCGTGCTCGGCATGGCGCTGGCGTTCGGCCTGTTCCGGCGGCGTTTTTTCGCCCTGAGCGGCCCGGCGCAGCTCGGCGCGCTGGTCATCGGCTGCGGGCTGCCGAACATCATCTCGCTCGGCATTCCGGTGGTGCAGGCGCTGTTCGGGCCGGGCGGCGCGCGTTACGCCATCTATGCCGACATCCTCGGCATCAATCCGCTGTTCTGGTCGCTGGCGCTGTGGGTGGCGGTGCGCTGCGGCACGCACGGCGAGCAGCTGCAGACGCCGGGGCAGTTCCTGCGCGTGCTGATGCGGCTGCCGCCGATCTGGGCGTTTCTGATCGGCTTCATGTTGAGCGTGCTGGCGGTACCGATCCCACCGTGGCTGGACAAGGCCACCAGCATGCTCGGCTACGCCACCATGCCGGCCATGCTGCTCACGGTGGGCATGTCGCTCACCTTCGGGCACTTTCTGCTGCACTGGCGGCCGATCGCCGGCGTGGCGCTCATCAAGCTGGTGGTGGTCCCGGTGGCCGTGTATGGCCTTGCAATGGCGATCGCCGGGCCGGGTGAGCTGACCGTCGCCACCACGCTGCTGATGGGCATGCCGACCATGATGGCGGCGATGATCCTGAGCGAGCGTTTCGGCCTCGACACCGAGCTGCTGGCGGCGGTGATGGTCGGCTCGACGCTGCTGTACTTCGTCACCCTGCCGATCGGCATGGCGATTTTGCTTTGACCGGCCGGGTTGCCAGCGGCCGTCAACATTCATTAAGGTTCGCGGCTACGTTGCAGTGCGGAAAACGCCTGCGCCTTCCAGAACCATCGACGGCGGGCCGACACGTGGCGGATTACACGACGATCAACAAGGTGGCGGTGCTGGGCGCCGGCAACATGGGCGCCGGCATTGCGGGCCAGGTGGCCAACGCCGGTGTGCCGGTGCTGCTGCTGGACCTCACCCGCGAGGCCGCCGAGCGCGGCAAGCAGGACCTGTTCAAGCGCAAGCCGGCGCCGCTGATGAGCGCGGCGGCGGCCGATCTGATCGAGACCGGCGGCTTCGATCAGGATCTGGAACGCCTGGCCGAGGCCGACTGGATCGTCGAGGTGGTGGTCGAGCGCCTGCCGGTCAAGCAGGCGCTGTTCGAGCGTGTCGAGCGCGTGCGCCGGCCGGGTTCCATCGTCAGCTCGAACACGTCCGGCATTCGCCTGTCGGAAATCACGGCCGGCCTGCCGGCGAGCTTCGGCGCCGATTTCCTGATCACGCACTTCTTCAATCCGCCGCGCTACATGGGTCTGCTGGAACTCGTCGCCGGCGCCGCCACGCGTCCGGCGGCGGTCCAGACGCTGCGCGAGTTCTGCACCGTCCGGCTCGGCAAGGAAGTGGTCGACGCGCGCGATACGCCGTCGTTCATCGGCAACCGCATCGGCATTCTCGCCATGCTGGCCGGCGTGCGGGCGGCCCAGCGCCACGGGCTCACCGTCGAGCAGGCGGATGCGGTGGCCGGCAAGCCCATCGGCTGGCCGGGCACGGGCGTGTTCGGGCTGATCGATCTGGTTGGTCTGGACGTGCTGGCCGACGTGGCGCGCAACATGCAAAGCCAGCTCCCGGCCAGCGACCCGGCGCAGGCGCTGCTGGACCTGCCGCCGCTGCTGAAAACGCTGCTCGAGCGCGGCTGGATCGGCCGCAAGGCGGGCGGCGGTTTCTATCGAATGACCGCGGACAAGCAGCGCGAGGCGCTGGACCTCACAACACTGGAATACCGCCCGGCGCAGAAGGTGGACTTGGCCAGCGCCAGGGCGCGCGGGCCTAAGGACCTGCTCGCGGCCGACGACGCCGGCGCGCGCTTCGCGGCCGACACGCTGGGGTTCACGCTGGCCTACACCGCCACCGTGGCGGGCGAGATCGCCGGCGACGTGCTGGCGATCGACACCGCCATGCGCGAGGGCTACTCGTGGCGCTGGGGGCCGTTCGAGCTGCTGGACGAGATCGGTCTTCCGGCCTTCGTGCAGCGCCTCGTGGCCGCCGGCGAGCCGGTGCCGGCGCTGCTGCACAAGGCGCAGGGCAGCGGCGACGGGCGGTTCTACCGCGAGGAGGTCGACGGCCCGCAGTACCTGGGCTTCGACGGCGCCTACCACGCCGTGCCGCACAGCACCGCGACGCTGGCGGTGGCGGACCTGCGCCGGGCCGGCAAGCCGCTGCTCGGCAACGCCTCGGCCAGCCTGTGGGACATGGGCGACGGCGTGGCGCTGCTCGAATTCCATACCAAGATGAACGCGCTCGACGAGCACTCGGTCGAGGCCATGGAGCTGACGCTCGATCGCGTCGGGCGCGACTTCGAGGCGCTGGTGATCGGCTCCGACGCGCCGCATTTCTGCGCCGGCGCCAACCTCAAGCGCATGCTGGACGCGGCCCGCGCCGGCGACTTCGGGTTCCTGGAGGGCTTCATCGAGGGCCTTCAGCACGCCCTGATGGGCTTCAAGTACGCGCCGTTCCCGGTGGTGGGCGCGCCGCGCGGGCTGGCGCTCGGCGGCGGCTGCGAGGTGCTGCTGCACTGCAACGTGCTGCAGGCGCATGCGGAGCTGAACGCCGGCCTGGTGGAGCTGCGCGTCGGCCTGCTGCCGGCCGGCGGCGGTACCAAGGAGATGACGCTGCGCCATCAGGATGTCGGCGTCGAACGCGGCTTCGATCTCATCGTGGGTTCCGTCACGTCGACGTCGGCCGCCGAGGCCCGCGCCATGCGCGTGCTGACCGATTACTGCGCCATCACCATGCACCGCCGGCGCGTGTTGGCGGACGCCAAGGCGCTCGCCCGGCGCATGGTCAGCGCCTACGCGCCGGCGCGGCCGGCGGTGCTGAACCTGCCGGGGCCGGCCGGGCGGGCGGCGCTCGAGGCGCGCATCGCGCCGCAGGTCGAGGCCGGTAAAATGACCGCCCACGACGCGGTGGTGGCGAGCCACATCGCGGCCGTCATGAGCGGCGGCGTCGGGGGGGAGGTGACCGAGCACGACCTGCTGCGCCTCGAGCGCGAGCATTTCCTCGAATTGCTGCGCCTGCCGCTGTCGCAGGCGCGCATGGAGCACATGCTCGCCACCGGCAAGCCGCTGCGCAACTGAGGGGGGCTTCGGCCCGGGGGCGGGCCTCCCACGCCGAACAGAAGGTGTGGGAGCGGCGCCCCCGCCGCGAATGCGAGTGTCAGAACCATTGATAACCACCAGGGGACACAGGCGCCAATGAGCGAGCGCGACGTCATCGAGTTCGACGTGCTGATCGTCGGCGCCGGCCCGTCGGGCCTCGCGACCGCCATTCGCTTGAAGCAGCTCAGCCCCGAAACCAGCGTGTGCCTGATCGACAAGGCCTCGCAGATCGGCGCGCAGATCCTGTCCGGCGCCGTGATCGAGCCGCAGCCGCTCGACGAGCTGCTGCCCGGCTGGCGCGACAACCCGCCGCCGGTGTGCGTGCCGGTGCGCCAAGACGAGTTCGCGTACCTGACCAGGACGCGCCGCATCAAGGCGCCGCTGGTGCCGCCGCAGATGCGCAACCACGGCAACTTCATCGTCTCGCTGGGCGCGCTGTGCGCCTGGCTGGCGCCGCAGGCCGAGGCCCTGGGCGTGGAGGTGTTTCCCGGCTTCGCCGCAGCCGAGCCGCTGTTCGACGAGACCGCTCAGCGGGTGATCGGCGTGCGCATCGGCGACATGGGCGTCGACAAGGCCGGCCAGCCCAAGGAAGGCTACACGCAGGGCATCGACATCCACGCCCGGACCACCGTGCTGGCCGAGGGCTGCCGCGGCAGCCTCGCCAAACAGCTGATCCGGCATTTCGGCCTCGACGCCGGCATCGACCCGCAGACCTACGGCATCGGCATGAAGGAGCTGTGGCAGCTGCCGGCCGGGCGTGGCGATCCGGGCCTGGTGCAGCACACGGTCGGATGGCCTCTGAAATCAGATACCTACGGTGGTAGTTTCATCTATCACCTGACGGAGGACCGCGTCGCCGTCGGCTTCGTGGTCGGGCTCGATTATCGCGACCCGAACTTCTCGCCGTTCGAGGCCTTCCAGCAGTTCAAGCACCACCCGGCGGTCAAGCCGCTGCTGGAAGGCGGCAGCATCATCTCGACCGGCGCCCGCGCGCTGGTGGAAGGCGGCCTGCAGTCGCTGCCGCGGCTTTCCATGCCGGGCGCGCTGCTGGTGGGCGACGCCGCCGGCAAGATCAACGTGCCCAAGATCAAGGGCACGCACATGGCGCTGCGCAGCGGCATGCTGGCGGCCGAGCACCTGGTGGCGGACGCCGCGGACCGCTTCGACGCCGGCTGGCGCGCCTCGCCTTCGGCGAGGGAACTCAAGCGCGTGCGCAACATCCGCCCGGGCTTCCACGGTGGCCTGTGGCTGGGCCTTGCCAATGCGGCGCTGGAGACGGCGGTCGGCGGGCGCACGCCGTGGACGCTGCGCAATCGCGCCGATCACAGCGCGCTGCACACGCTCGCCGCCGGCGAGCCGCCTGAGGATTACGTCGAGCGCACGCTCGAGCCGCGCGACCGGCTGGGGTCGGTATATTTCGCCGCCACCGAGCACGACGAGGACCAGCCGGTGCACCTCAAGGTGGCCGACACCAACATCTGCCTGGGGCGCTGCACCCAGGAATACGGCAACCCCTGCACGCGCTTCTGCCCGGCGGGCGTCTACGAGATGGTGGAAGAGGACGGCCAGCGGCGCCTGCAGATCAACGCCGCCAACTGCGTGCACTGCAAGACCTGCGACATCAAGGATCCGTACCAGATCATCACCTGGGTGCCGCCCGAGGGCGGCGCCGGTCCCAATTACGTCAATCTGTAAGGCCGCGCTGCGGTCGTTTCCCGAGGAGAAAGCATGAAAGTCCTGGTGGGCGTCAAGCGCGTGGTGGACTACAACGTCCGCATCCGCGTCAAACCCGACGGCAGCGGTGTGCTCACCGACGGCGTCAAGATGAGCATGAACCCCTTCGACGAGATCGCCGTCGAGGAGGCCATCCGCCTGCGCGAGCGCGGCCACGCCACCGAGCTGGTGGCCGTCAGCATCGGCCCGCAGGCGGTGCAGGAGCAGCTGCGCACGGCGCTGGCCATGGGCATGGACCGCGCCATCCACGTGGAAACCACCGACGCGCTTCAGCCGCTCGAAGCCGCGCAGGTGTTCCGGGCGCTGGCCGAGCAGGAGCAGGCGCAGATCGTGCTGCTCGGCAAGCAGGCCATCGACGACGACGCCAACCAGACCGGCCAGATGCTGGCCGCGCTGTGGGGCCGCCCGCAGGCGACCTTTGCCTCGGCCATCGAGATCGATGGCGGCACGGCCCGCGTCACGCGCGAGGTCGACGCCGGGCTCGAAGTCATCGAGGTCGACCTGCCGGCCGTGTTCACCACCGACCTGCGCCTGAACGAACCGCGCTACGTCAAGCTGCCGGAAATGATGAAGGCCAAGAAAAAGCCGCTCGACGTCAAGCCGGTCGGTGACCTGCTCGAGGGCGGCACGCCGCGCCTGACGCTGGGCACGGTGCGCGCGCCGGCCGGACGCGGCGCCGGCATCAAGGTCAAGAGCGTCGAAGAACTGGTGGCCGAACTGCAGGGCCGGGGGCTGATCTGATGGCAAAGGTACTCATCGTCGCCGAACACGACGGCGCCAAACTGAACGCCGGCACCGCCAAGGTGCTGGCCTGCGCCGGTGAACTCGGCGCGCAGGCCGTCGACCTGCTGGTCAGCGGCGCCGAGGGCAGCGGGCTGGACGCCGTCTGCGCCCAGGCCGCGTCGCTGGCGGGCGTGAGCCGGGTGCTCAGGAACGCCCGCGCCGAAAACGCCGCGCCGCTGGCCGCCGTGCTGGCGCCGCAGATCGCGCAAGTCGCCGCCGATTACGACACCGTGCTCGGACCGTCCACCACCTTCGGCAAGGACCTGATGCCGCGCGTGGCGGCGCTGCTGCGCGCGCCGGCGGTCAGCGACATCATGAAAGTGCTCGGGCCGCGTCAGTTCGAGCGGCCCATCTACGCCGGAAACGCCATCCTTACGGTAACCGTGCCGGACGGCGCGAAGGTGGTCGGCACCGTGCGCGTGGCCTCCTACAAGGCGGTGGGCGAGCAGTCCCCGGCGCCGGTGGAAGCGGCCACCAGCAGCGCCGAACTGCCCACCCACACGCGCTTTGTCGAACTGCGCGCCGGTTCCAAGGACCGCCCGGACCTGCAAGCCGCCAGCAAGGTGGTGTCCGGCGGGCGCGGCGTGGGCAGCGACGAGAACTTCCGCCTCATCTTCGAGCTGGCCGACAAGCTCGGCGCGGCCGCCGGTGCCTCGCGCGCGGCAGTGGACGCCGGCTTCGTGCCGAACGACATGCAGGTCGGCCAGACCGGCAAGGTGGTGGCGCCGGAGCTGTACATCGCCGTCGGCATCTCGGGCGCCATCCAGCACCTCGCCGGCATCAAGGACGCCGGCACCATCGTCGCCATCAACAAGGACGGCGACGCGCCCATCTTCGAGGTGGCGGACATCGGCCTGGTGGCGGACCTGTTCGAGGCCGTGCCGGCGCTGGTCAAGGCGCTGCCTTGAGGTGATCGCCCGCAGGGAGCCGGATGCTTTGACACAAGCCGGTTCCCCGAGCGGGCGTACAACTGCTTGAGTGCGCGTCCGCGGACCGAACCGGTTATTGCCCGAGCTGCTCGGCAGCGCCCGCGGCAGGGTAAACAGGCGAACGGCGAGCCGCGACGTTCCGTTCAAGGCCCCATGACAAGCACGTGACCGCTCCCTTTAAGGGAACTGTCAAATTCCGCGACCATCATTGCGTGCTTTGGCTCGACGCAGCCGTGGGACAGGATCGATCGGCCATGATTGGGCGCGGCACCGGCGGCTTGGCCGCAGTGGCGGGAACCGTGTCGCATCGCGGGCCGTGGCTGATCGCCATCCTTCTCGCCGCGTTCGGCTGCGTGGCGGCCTTGGATGTATGGCGGGTACTGACGGTGAAAGCGCCCGTTGCCGTGTCGCCGGCAGAGGGCGTTACGCCTGCTGGCGCGGGGCTGCCCACGGATGTCGCGGCGATTGTCGATCGGCATTTTTTCGGGCTTGCGGCAGCGGGCGGCAAGGGTGCGGCACCACCGCCGACGCGCGCCGCGCTGGTCCTGGGCGGTGTGTGGTACACGCCGGCCGGGGATGTGTATGCCCTGATCGGCGAGCCCGGCGTGGCGCAGCGCCCGTACAAGGTGGGTGAGCGCCTGCCCGGCGGCGTGGAGCTGGTCGGTGTCGAGGCCGACCGCGTGCTGCTGCGCCGCGATGGCAAGACCGAGACGCTCGCGCTGCCGAGGCTTCCGCTAAACGTCAGCGCTGCGGGCGCGCAGCGCCCGCAGCGCTGACAGTCCATCAAGCAGGTTCAGATGAGTCGATCGTCCGTGCGCGCGCGTCTTGCCGGCTGGCTGCTGGCCGGCGTGTCCGTCATCGCCAGCGCCGCCGAGCCGGTAACGCTGAACCTCAAGGACGCCGACATCCTGGCGCTGGTGGAGCTGGTGGCGGATGCCACCGGGCGCAACTTCATCGTCGATCCGCGCGTCAAGGGCACGGTGAACGTGATCTCGCCGCGCCCGCTGGACAAGGACGCCCTGTATCAGGTGTTCCTGTCGGTGTTGAAGGTGAACGGCTTCGTGGCGGTGCCGAGCGGCGACATGGTGAAGATCCTGCCGGACACCAGTGCCCGGACCGAGGCCGAGTTTGGCGCCGTCACACAGTCGCTGGGTGACGGTCTGGCGACGCAGGTGGTGAAGGTGGACAACGTCCCTGCGGCGGCGCTGGTGCCGGTGCTGCGACCCTTGTTGTCGAAGGACGCGCACCTGGCGGCGGCGCCGGCCAGCAACACCTTGGTCATGACCGATACTGCGGCCAACGTGGCGCGGCTGGCGCAGATCGTGCGCCGCATGGACCTGCCGGCGAGCGGCGACATCGAAACCATTGCGCTGCAGCACGCCAGCGCCGGCGAGGTGGTGCGCGTGCTGGAAACGTTGCAGCAGCGCACGACCGGTGGCGAGGGCGGCAGTGCGCGCGGCGCCTTCGTGGCCGACGAGCGCAGCAACAGCATCTTGATCGGTGGCAGCCAGGGCACGCGCCTGGCGCTGCGGGCGGTGGTCGCCAACCTCGATACGCCGCAGGCCGACCGCAGCGGCAACATCCACGTGGTTTACCTGCGCTACGCCAACGCGGAGGACATGAAGGTCGTGCTCGAGGGCGTGATAAATGCCCTGCAGAAGGTGCCGGCCGCGCAAGGCGCCACGGACCCGTCGGGCGGCACGTCCTCCGTGCAGGCGGACGCCGGCACCAACGCGCTCATCGTGTCGGCGCCGCCGGGCCTGTGGTCGTCCGTCGAGAGCGTGGTCAAGAAGCTCGACATTCCGCGCGCGCAGCTGCTGGTGGAGGCGGTGATCGTCGAGGTGTCGAGCACGCTGGCGCGCGAGCTCGGCGTTCAGTGGCGGGCCAGCGCCGGCTATGACAACGACCGGGGAGTGATCGGCGGCACCAATTTCGACGCCACGCGCGCGGGTGCCGATCGCAACAACCTGAACCCCTTCGGCGGTCTGGGGGACGGTTTGAATCTCGGCTTTCTGGACGGCTCCCGCAGCGTGCTCGGCACCAACGTGACCATGGGCGTGCTGGTCAAGGCGCTGGAGGCCGACTCGGGCACGAATGTGCTGTCCACGCCGTCGCTGGTGACGCTCGACAACCAGGAGGCGGAGATCATCGTCGGCCAGAATGTGCCCTTCATCACCGGTTCTTTCAGCACCTCGGCCAGCGTCGACAATGCACCGTTTCAGACCATCCAGCGCGAGGACATTGGTCTGAAGCTCAAGGTCAGGCCGCAGATCAACCAGGACGGCACCGTGCGCCTGCAGATCGAGCAGGAGGTGTCGTCGATCAGCGACGCCGCGATCGGTTCGGACATCATCACCAACAAGCGCGCCATCACCACCACCGCCGTGGTGCAGGACCAGCAGCTGGTGGTGCTGGGCGGGCTCATGGACCGCAGCCTCAGGAACAGTGACTCGCAGGTACCGGTGCTCGGCTCGATTCCGCTGGTCGGGCGGCTGTTTCGTTACCGCGCCACCAGCGGGGCCAAGACCAACCTGATGGTATTCATCCGCCCGCGTGTGCTGCGTGACGCCGAGGTCACCGCCGCCGTGACCGGCGACAAGTACGACGCGCTGCGCCGCCTGCAACGCCTGGATGCGGCCGACCGTGACCTGCTGGCACCGCGGGGCGCCGCACCGCTGCTGCCGGCGCTCGAGGATATGATGCGTGGAGCCCAAGGCGCCCCCGCTGCCGGCCGCTGAGGCGCCGCCGGCACTGCCGTTCGCCTACGCCAACCGGCACGGCGTGCTGCTGGTGTCGGCCGCTGACGCGCCGACGCTGCTGCACCGCGCGGGGCTGCAGGCGCGCACGCTGGCGGAGCTGCAGCGCCTCGCCGGCGGCCGCCTGCGCCTGGAAGCCCTGACCGACGATGCCTTCGAGGACGCGCTGCGCCGCGCCTACCAGGACGGCGGGCGCGCCAGCGCGCAGGTGATCGACGACATCGGCGACGGCGTGGACCTCGACGACCTGGCGCAGGCGCTGAACCAACCGACCGACCTGCTCGACAGCGCCGACGACGCGCCGATCATCCGCCTGCTGAACGCCCTGCTGGCGGAGGCCATCCGCGAGGGCGCGTCGGACATCCACATCGAACCGTTCGAGCAGCACCTGGTGGTGCGCTTTCGGGTCGACGGCGTGCTGCGCGAGGTGCTGCGCCCGCAGCCGGCGCTGGCGAGCCTGGTGATCTCGCGCGTCAAGGTGATGGCGCGCCTGGACATCGCCGAAAAGCGCCTGCCGCAGGACGGGCGCATCTCGCTGCGCGTGGCCGGCCACGCGGTCGACGTGCGCGTGTCGACCATCCCCTCGGCGCACGGCGAGCGGGTGGTACTGCGTCTGCTGGACAAGCAGGCCGGGCGACTGGACCTGAGCCACCTTGGCCTTGCCGACGACCTGCTGCGCGAGGTCGATGCGCTGATCCACCGCCCGCACGGCATCCTGCTGGTGACCGGCCCCACCGGCTCGGGCAAGACCACCTCGCTGTACGCCATGCTGACGCGCCTGAACGACCGCTCGCACAACATCCTCACCGTGGAAGACCCGGTCGAGTACCACCTCGACGGCATCGGCCAGGTGCCGGTCAACCCGCGCATCGACATGAGCTTCGCCCGCGGCCTGCGGGCCATCCTGCGCCAGGACCCGGACGTGGTGATGGTGGGCGAGATCCGCGACCTCGAAACGGCGCAGATCGCCGTGCAGGCCAGTCTCACCGGGCATCTGGTGCTGTCCACGCTGCACACCAACACCGCGGCGGGCGCCGTGACGCGCCTGCGCGACATGGGCATCGAGCCGTTCCTGCTGGCGTCTTCCCTGATCGGCGTGATTGCCCAGCGCCTGGTGCGCCGGCTGTGCCCGCAGTGCCGGCGCCCGTATGCCGCGACGGCTGCCGAGGCGGCGCTGCTGGGCGTGGACGCCAGCCGGCCGCCGACGCTGTACGCACCGGTCGGCTGCGCGCACTGCCACGGCAGCGGCTACCGCGGGCGCAGCGGCATCTACGACCTGGTGCGCGTGGACGAGGCCATGCGGGCGCTGATCCACGACGGCGCCAGCGAGGCGGCGCTCGAAGCCGAGGCCCGGCGCCACACGGCCAGCCTGTTCGACGACGGCCGCCGCCGCGTGCTGGCCGGCGACACCAGCCTCGACGAGCTGCTGCGCGTCACGCAGTTGCAGTGATGGCGGCCTTCCAGTACACGGCGGCGCGTACCGATGGCGGCAGCACGCGCGGCCTGATCGAGGCCGACTCGGCCCGCCAGGCGCGCGCCGAGCTGCGCCGCCAGGGCCTGTTGCCGCTGGACCTGAGCGAGGTGCGGGCCGGCCGAACCGGCGAGGGTTTCGCCTGGCGCCGCGATCATCTGCGCGGGCCGGAACTGACGCTGCTGACGCGCCAGCTGGCGGTGATGGTGGACAGCGGCCTGCCGCTGGAAGAAACGCTGCGCTCGGTGGCCGAGCAGGCCGAATCGCCGCGCCAGAAGCGCGTGCTGACGGCGGTGCGCAGCCGCGTGCTGGAAGGCCATTCGCTCAATGCGGCGCTGGCCGAGCACCCGCGCAGCTTCGCCGAGTTCTACCGCGCCGCGGTCAGCGCCGGCGAGGCGGCCGGGCGCATGGGCGAGGTGATGGACCGCATGGCCGATTTCCTGGAGCAGCGGCAGGCACTGCAACAGAAGGTGCTGCTGGCGCTGTTCTACCCGGCCACGCTGACGGTGGTGTCGATCGCCGTGGTCATCGGTCTGGTGACCTTCGTGGTGCCGGAAATCGTGCAGGTGTTCGACCGCATGGGGCAGACGCTGCCGTGGATCACCCGCGCGCTGATCGCCGTCAGCGGCTTTCTGCGAGATTTCGGGCTGGTCTTGCAGCTCGCCTTCGCTGGGTTGGTAATCGGGGGGCGGCTGCTGCTGCGCGCGCCCGCGCTGCGCCTGCGTTTCGCCGCCGCGCTGCTGCGCGTGCCGCTGCTCGGCCGCCTGCTGCGGGGTCTCGATGAGGCGCGCTTCGCCGGCACGCTCGGCACGCTGGTCAGCGCCGGTGTGAACCTGGTCGATGCGCTGCGCGTGGCCGCGCGCGTGGTCGGCAACCGGCATTTGCGCGCCGGCTTCGAGACCGCCGCCGAACGCGTGCGCGAGGGCGGCGCGCTCAACCAGGCGCTGCGCCGCGAGCGCCTGCTGCCGGCCATGAGCCTGCGCCTGATCGCCAGCGGCGAGGCCGGCGGCGAGCTTGGCCCCATGCTGGCGCGGGCGGCCACGCTGCAGGAGCGCGCGCTGCAGAACACCGTCGCGCTGCTGCTCGGCGTGTTCGAGCCGGCGCTGATCCTGACCATGGGCGGCGCGGTGCTGGTGATCGTGCTGGCCATCCTGCTGCCGATTTTCGAACTCAACCAACTGGTGAAGTGATGCGTACGGAGCGAGCGAAGCAGCGGGGTTTCACCCTCATCGAGGTGATGGTGGTGGTGGTCATCCTGGGCATCCTGGCGGCGCTGGTGGTGCCCAGGATCATGGGCCGCCCGGACGAGGCGCGGGTCATCAAGGCGCGCCAGGACGTGCAGGCCATCGAGGCGGCGCTGAACCTGTACCGCCTCGACAACCACGCCTACCCCGGCAGCGACCAGGGCCTGAAGGCGCTGGTGGAAAAGCCCGCCGGCGAGCCGGCCGCGCCCAACTGGAAGGCCGGCGGCTACCTCGACCGCGTGCCGCAGGACCCGTGGGGGCGCGAGTACCAGTACCTGAACCCCGGCCTGCACGGCGAAATCGACGTCTGGAGCTACGGCGCGGACGGCCGGGAAGGCGGCGAGGGCGTCAATGCCGATCTCGGCAACTGGCCCGAGTCCAAGGGCGGCTGAACGGCTTGACGGCAGCCCGGCCATGAATCGGCATCGGCGCGCGCGCGGCTTCACCCTGCTGGAAGTGGTGGTGGTGCTGGCGCTGATCGGCGTGATCCTCGGCTTCGCCCGCCTGTCGCTGGGCGATGGCGGCGCGGGTGCGCGCCTCGAGCACGACGCGCGCACGCTGGCGGCGGCGCTGCGCCTGGCGCAGGAGGAGGCGGTACTCGACGAGCGCGAGTTCGGCCTGCGCCTGGCGGCGGATGGCTACGCCTTCTCGCGGCTGGCCGACCGGCACTGGGTGCCGCTCAAGGACGCGCAGGCGCTGCGGCCACGGCAGCTCGACGCCGGCCACCGCCTGACGCTGCGCATCGACGGCCAGCCGGTGCCGCTGCCGGAGCGGCTCCAGCAGGCGGAGCGCCCGCAGGTGTTTTTGCTCTCGAGTGGCGAGGCGACGCCGTTTTGCCTGGCCGTCGCCAACCGCGACGAGCGCGCCTGGCGAGTGTGCATGGCCGGCGACGGCGCGGTCGATGTCGCGCCGCCAGAGCACGGCTGATGCGCGGCTTCACCCTGCTCGAGGTGCTGATCGCGCTGCTGGTGGTGTCCATCACGCTGGCCGCCGCCAACGCCGCCATCGGCGGCACCGCGGCGCGCCAGCGCCAGCTGGAGGATCGAACCTTCGCCGCCTGGGCGGCGCACGGCGCGCTCGCGCGTCTGCGGCTCGACGGCTTTGCCGGCGAGCGCACGCAGATCGAGCGCACCGAGGGCGGCCGGCGCCTGCGGGTGAGTGTGGAGGTCGAGCCCGGCGACGGCCTGCGGCAGGCGACGCTCACCGTGCGCCCCGCGGACGGCCCGGCAGGCCGACAGAACGACGAGGTGCTGGCGCGCCTGAGCGGCTTTCTGCCGCTGCCGGACGAGCCGGCGCCGACAACGCCGACACCGGGCGCCGCGCCGGATGCCGCGGCGCAAAAGCGCGCCGTCGACCCCACCGTCGGCCCAGCCGAACCGACCCCGGAGCGTGCGCCGTGAACGCGCGCAGCCGCGGCTTCACGCTGCTGGAACTGGTGGTGGCGCTGGCCGTGTTCGCGGTGCTGGCGACGCTCGCCTACGGCAGCCTGGCGCGCCTGCTGCAGGCGCGCGACACCCTCGCCGCGCGGGCCGAGGCGCTCGGCCGCCTGCAGCGCGTGCAGGCCCAGCTGGCGCGCGATTGCGGGGCGCTGGTGGCGCGGCCGGCGCGGGACGAACTCGGCGATCCGGAGCCCGCGCTGCGCCGCGCGCCGGACGGCAGCCTGGAACTGACCCAGGGCGCCTTCAGCAACCCGCTCGACCAGCCGCGGGCCCAACTGCAGCGCGTGCGCTGGCAGGTGCGGGGCGGCGTGCTGTACCGCGACGCCTGGCCGGTGCTGGACCGCGTGCCCGGCACCCGGCCGCAGGCGCAGCGCCTGCTGGACGGCGTGCAGCGCTTCACGGTCGGCATCGAGACCGGTGTCGACAGCCGGGCGGTGAGCGTGGAGCTCGACGCGCCGCCGTTCGGCGCCGTCGAGTGGCTGTTCCTGGTGCCGGAGGAAACATGAGCTCGCCGGCCCGCGGGCAGCGCGGCGTGGCCCTGCTGCTGGCGCTGCTGCTGACCGCCGTGGTCACCGTGCTGGCGGTGGCGGTGGCCGGCAGCGAGAGCTTCGCGCTGCACCGCAGCGGCAATCTGCTGCGCCGCTCGGAGCTGGGCGAGTATCTGACCGGCGCCGAGATGCTGGCCGCTGCCCGTCTGCGGCCGCTTCTGGCCAATGCGGAAGGGCCGACGCCGGTGCAGATCGACCTGCCGTGGGCCTTCGCGTTGCCTGGCCGCGGCACGCTGCGCGACGCGCAGGGTTGTTTCAACCTGAACGCGCTGTCGCCGCAGGCGGGCGACATTCAGCTTGCCGAGCAACGCTTCCGGCGCCTGCTGGACCTGCTCGACCTGTCGCCCGACATTGCCGATCAGTTGCTCGACTGGATCGACGAGGACAGCGAGCCGCGCTTTTCCGGTGCCGAGGACGACGCCTACAGCCGCCGCCGTCCGCCCATGCGTGCCGCCAACGCGCCGCTGGCCGACGTGTCCGAACTGCGCCTGTTGCCGGCCGTGGACGGCGACGCCTACGCAGCGCTCGCGCCGCTGGTGTGCGCGTTGCCGCCCGACGCGGGCATCAACGTCAACAGCGCGCCGCCGCTGCTGCTGATGACCCTGGTCGACGGCCTGCGGCAGGGCGTGGCGCAGCAGCTCGTCGCGCGCGCCGCGGCGGCGCCGTTTGCGAGCGTGGACGCCTTTCTCGCCGATAGCGCCCTGAGCGGCACCCTGGTCGACGCGAGCGGCCTGACCGTGCATTCGCAATGGTTCGTCCTGCGCGCCGAGGTGACGCTGGACGGCCTCACCCTGCAACGGGACAGTCTGCTTCAGGCTCACGATGGCCAGCTGCGCGTGCGCCGCCGTCACGACGAGAGGGTTGGTTGATGACCGCAACGGCGGTGCGCTGGGACGGCGCCGACGCCTGGCAATGGCGCGAAGGCGGGATGCTGCGCCACGGCGACACCTCGGCGCTGGCGTTGGCGCTCGGCGCCACGCCGCTCGCGGTGCTCCTGGCCGCGCCGCAGGCCTGGGTGGGAGCGCAGGTGCTGCCGCGCCTGTCCGGCCGGCGGCTCGCGCAGGCGGCGGCATACGCCATCGAGGATCACCTGGCGGGCGACATCGACGCCATGCAGATCGCGGTCGGGCAGCGCGGCGCCGGCGGCCTGACCGAATTCGCCGTGATGGAGCGCGCGGCGCTTGCCGATGCGCTCGCGCGCCTGCGCGAGGCGGGGCTGAACGTCGCCAGCCTCACGCCGCTCTCCGCCCTGTTGCCGGTCGGGGCCGCGACCGTGCTGGCGGAACCCGACTGGCTCACCGTGCGTCTGGGTGGCGAGGCCAGCCTGTGCGGGCCGCCGGCGGACGTACTGCCGCTGCTCGCGGCGTTGGCCCCGGCCGGGCTCGTCTGGCGGCAGCTGCCGGGCGGGCCGCCGCCGCCCGCCGGTGTCCCGGTCGAGCCGCAGCAGGTACCGGCCGACGAAGTGCTGCGTCTTGCAGAGCAGGGCGTCGCAATCGACTTGCTGCAGGGTGATTTCGCGCCCCCGCGCCCGGCCGGCGACCGGCGGCGCTGGCTGCCCGCAGGCGTGGCCGCGGCGTTGTGGCTGGCGCTGCTGCTGGCGGGTGGCTTGCTCGAAGGGCATCGCCTCGGGCAGCAGAATGCGGCGCTTCAGGAGGCCGTGAACGCCGAGTTCATGCGTCTTTTCCCGGAGGAAGGCCGCCCGGTCAGCCTGCGTGCACAGGCGCAGCGCCGCCTGGCCCTGCTCGAACGCAGCGCGCGCGGCGGCGGCGCCGTGCTGCCGTTGCTCACCGTCGCCGCAGTCGCGCTGCCGCCGGGTCAGACGCTCGATGCATTCGACTACGCCGCCGGCCGCCTCACGCTCGACCTGTCCCTGCCCGACCTGCCAGCCGTCGAGGCGCTGCGCACGGCGCTCGCCGATCAGCCCGGCGTGCGGGCCGAACTGCCGGCCGCGGTGGCGCAGGGCGGCGCAGTGCGCACGCGGCTGGTGTTGCAGTCGGTGGCGCCGCGATGAGTGCCTGGAGCGACGCCAAGGCCGCATGGGGCCAGCGCTCGGCGCGGGAGCGGCGTCTGCTGCTGCTCGCCGCCGGGGCGCTGATCGCCCTGCTGGGCTACGGTCTGCTGTGGTCGCCCTGGCAGGCGGCGCGCGCCCGGCTGGCGGCGGACAACGCCCGCCTGTCGGCTGATCTCGCATGGCTGCAGGGCCTCGCGCCGCAGGTCGAGGCCCTGCGGACCGAACAGGGCGGCGGCGCGGCGGCCGACGGCGCCCTGCCGGTGCGGCTCGATGCCAGCCTGCGCGCGGCTGGGCTTGGCGAGCAGTTGCAGCGCCTCGAGCCTGCCGCCGACGGCAGCGTGCGGCTGTGGCTGAACGACGTGTCCTTCGACGCGCTGGTCGGCTGGCTCGGCACGCTGGCCGCGCAGGGCACGACCATCGACGCCCTCGGCGCCACGCCATCGGGCAAACCGGGTCAGGTCAACGCGCACCTCACGGCGCGCGAGTGACGTGCGGCACGGTCCGCTCTGGCGTTGTTTTGCTTATTCGAGGTGGCGGCTTTGCTCGCCCAAGGCACGGTCCTTCTTGTCGGCGTCGCGTCGGTTGCATGCCAGAAAACAGCTATGGTTCAATCCAGCGCAATCCGACCCTAATCCGTTTCAACAATACCAACGAGGTGTTCAGCCATGGCGGCCACTCTTTCCGGCGCGGTAAGTAACCTGCAGTTTTCCTCGGAAACGTCGGGTCAGATTCAAGGGTCCCATGGCCGTGTGTCCGGCAGCATGCATACAAAGCAGGTTGTGACCTTCCGCGTTGATGGCAAGCCGGCGCAGATCAAGCTTCTGGGGCAGCCTAGCCTGAATGACGGGGACGTCGTCGTTCTTTCCGGAAAGGAAAAGAACGGTACATTTCACGCCCGCGCCATGCGGAATGAAACCACTGGGGCAATCGATCATCGTCCGGCGACGCCCAGCCTTGTATTGGGCGGGCTGTTCGTGCTGATTGGACTGCCCTTGTCGATGATTATCGTCGGCTTGCCGTTCGTCGCCCTGGGCGCCTACAACATCTACGACGGTTTGCAAACTCGCAAGGCTATCGAGGCTGCCCGGGTTGCCCCAAAGGCGATCCGGGCGCCTGCTGCCGCCTGACGCTTCGTTCAGGACGAGGCGGGCCTTGTGATTTATCGCAAGGCCCGCAACGAGGGGCATGGCTACGCACTATGACCGCGTCGCCAAGGCATTGCGGGCGGTACTTCGGGTCGTGTCAGATGCCTGTGCCAGCAAATTACGACACGGCAATCGGGTGTTGATGGAGCGTCCTTGCCGGCTTTGGGCTTGGTTTTTTTCGTTACGGTCACTCATCGCGGCGGCGAGCAGGGCTTGCCGTCGTACTCGAAACGATTCAGCGCGTACTGTTTGCCATCCCAGCGCTCTACCGGGCCGCAGAATCCCGGCCCGCCGACCAGCAGGTCAGGCCAGCCGTCGGCACCGCGGGCGTCAAGAAACTCCGGGACGCCGGAACCTCGGGACATCAATCGCCACTCGCCCGACCCCAGCTTGCTGATGACCGCATATCCGACGCCCGAAAAGCCATAGCAGAAAGAGCTCTCTTCGACGATGACGGCATCGGGCAGGCCGTCCCCGTTCACGTCGGCCACCGTCTCGATGCGGGCACCGATTGTGTTGGGGTCGTCCGCGCACAGGGTCCACATGTCCTTCGTCCGCGTGGCGCCTGCCGCTGTGAATGCCGCGGTTTGATCCGCGTCGGTCAAGGCCGGAGCCGCGGCATCGGCCGCAGCGTAAGCAACAGGCGCCATCAGCATCGTCAGCAGGATCCAGGGGGAGCGGGGGTGCGTCGGCATGGGAATTACCACGGGTGGTGACGAACGGTGGGCGTGTGACGAGTGTAGCGAAGCGGGTTGACGCACAAGCGCGGTGAAGCGCGTGCTCCGCACGCGTCATCCAGGGCGGCATGTCCCGTGGTGACCGAGCACCGCAGGCGTTGTGCCGTCGAGCGCATCGCCGGGGTCCGCTGCGCTGCGGCGAGCCGGGCAATCCAACCAAGCGACGCTTTCGACGTCCCCTGGAGCCGATGCGCTGGCAGGACCTGCGGCCCCGGGGATGATTCCAGTCAGAGGAAGGTGTGGCCGCGCTTGAACGCGACGGCCCGGCGCCCCACCTTGGGCGCAACAGGCGCGATGGCCGCGCCGGACCGGAGACTCATCGATGCGTATGGACAAACTCACGACTCAGTTCCAGAAGGCGCTGGCCGATGCCCAGAGCCTGGCCGTCGGGCGCGATAACCAGTTCCTGGAGCCGCTGCACGTGCTCGCCGCCATGCTGGCGCAGGACGGCGCCGGCGTCGGCACGCTGCTGGCCCATGCCGGCGTGGCGGTGGACCGGCTGCGCGCGGAAATCGGCCGGGCGCTCGAACGCCTGCCGCAGGTGCAGGGTGTCGGCGGCGACGTGCAGGCCTCGCAGGCGCTCGGCCGGGCGCTGAATCTCGCCGACAAGTACGCGCAGCAGCGCGGCGACGACTACATCGCGAGCGAGATGTTCCTGCTGGCGGCGCTGGAAGATCAGGGCGAGGCCGGCCGCGTCCTCAAGGCCGCCGGGGCCCGGCGCGAGGCGATCGAAAAGGCGATTGACACGGTGCGGGGCGGCGAGAAGGTGAGTTCCGAGAACGCCGAGGAGGCGCGCGGCGCGCTCGACAAATACACCATCGACCTCACCGAACGGGCCCGCCAGGGCAAGCTCGACCCGGTGATCGGCCGCGACGAGGAAATCCGCCGCGCCATCCAGGTGCTGCAGCGGCGCACCAAGAACAACCCGGTGCTGATCGGCGAGCCGGGCGTCGGCAAGACCGCCATCGTGGAAGGCCTCGCCCAGCGCATCGTCAACGGCGAGGTGCCCGAGGGGCTCAAGGACAAGCGCGTGCTGGCGCTCGACATGGGCGCGCTGATCGCCGGCGCCAAGTACCGCGGCGAGTTCGAGGAGCGCCTGAAGGCCGTGTTGAACGAGCTCGCCAAGCAGGAAGGCCAGATCATCCTGTTCATCGACGAGATTCACACCATGGTCGGCGCCGGCAAGGCCGAGGGCGCCATGGACGCCGGCAACATGCTCAAGCCGGCGCTCGCCCGCGGCGAGCTGCACTGCGTGGGCGCCACCACGCTGGACGAGTACCGCAAGTACATCGAAAAGGACGCCGCGCTCGAGCGGCGCTTCCAGCAGGTGTTGGTGGATGAGCCGAGCGTGGAGGACACCATCGCCATCCTGCGGGGTCTCAAGGAACGCTACGAGGTGCACCACGGCGTCGAGATCAGCGACCCGGCCATCGTCGCCGCGGCCACGCTCTCGCACCGCTACATCTCCGGGCGCAAGCTGCCGGACAAGGCGATCGACCTGGTGGACGAGGCGGCCAGCCGCATCCGCATGGAAATCGACTCCAAGCCGGAAGCGATGGACCGCCTCGACCGGCGCCTGATCCAGCTGAAGATGGAGCGCCTGGCGCTGGAGAAGGAAAACGACGATGCCTCGCGCAAGCGCCTGGCGGCGCTGGACGAGGAAATCGCCCGGCTGTCGCGCGAGTACGCCGATCTCGAGGAAATCTGGCGGGCCGAGAAGGCGGCCGTGGGCGGCGCGCAGTCCATCAAGGAAGAACTCGACCGTCTCAACCAGGAGTTCGAGACCGCCCGCCGGGCCGGCAACCTGGAGCGCGCGGCCGAGATCCAGTACGGCCGCATCCCGGAACTGAAGCGCCAGTTGGAAGCCGCCTCGACGGCCGAGCAGGGCCCGCGCAAGCTGCTGCGCAGCGAGGTGACCGAGCAGGAAATCGCCGAGGTCATCGCGCGCTGGACCGGCATTCCGGTCTCGAAGATGCTCGAATCCGAGCGCGAGAAGCTGCTGCACATCGAAGACGCCTTGCACGAGCGCGTGGTCGGCCAGGACGAGGCGGTGCGCGCGGTGGCCGACGCCATCCGCCGCTCGCGCGCCGGCCTCACCGCGCACGAGCGGCCGATCGGTTCGTTCCTGTTTCTGGGCCCCACCGGCGTCGGCAAGACCGAGCTGTGCAAGGCGCTGGCCGGCTTCCTGTTCGATACCGAGCAGGCGATGGTGCGCATTGATATGTCCGAGTACATGGAACAGCACTCGGTGGCGCGGCTGATCGGCGCCCCGCCGGGCTACGTCGGCTACGAGGAAGGCGGCCAGCTCACCGAGCGCGTGCGCCGGCGCCCGTACAGCGTGATCCTGCTCGACGAGATCGAAAAGGCCCACCGCGACGTGTTCAACGTGTTGCTGCAGGTGCTCGACGACGGCCGCCTCACCGACGGCCACGGCCGCACGGTGGACTTTCGCAACACCATCGTGGTGATGACCTCGAACCTCGGCTCCGACCGCATCCAGGAGATGGCCGGCCAGCCCTACGACGCCATCAAGGCGGCAGTGATGGACGTGCTGCGCCACCAGTTCCGGCCGGAGTTCATCAACCGCATAGACGAAACGGTGGTGTTCCACGCGCTCGGGCGTGACCAGCTGCGGCGCATCGTGGACATCCAGATCGCCGGGCTGCGCGCGCGCCTGGCCGAGCGCGACATGCAGATCCACTTTGCCGACGCCGCGCTCGACTGGCTGGCGAATGTCGGTTTCGATCCGGTCTACGGCGCCCGGCCGCTGAAGCGCGCCATCCAGCAGCACGTGGAGAACGCGCTGGCGCGCGACATCCTGGCCGGCAGGCTGGCGGACGGCGACAGCATCGAGGTGTCGGTGGGCGAGGACGGACTGGGCTTCGCCCGCCAGGCCGCGTGAGGCCGGCGCCCGATGGGTCCTGGAACGGGCTGTTAAGCTGGCCGAGCCGCTGCAGGAGCGGCAGCGTTGCCCGGGAGGGGTGGCGTGCATGGTTCAACGCACACCAAGGAGTCAGGAAATGACGAAGAAATCGCTGATCGTACTGTCCGCCGTGGCCTGCTTTGCGCTGGCCGGTTGCGGCGAGAAAGGGCCGGCCGAGAAGGCCGGCGAGCAGATCGACAAGGCCGTGGAGCAGACCAAGGACGCGGTCCAGGACGCGGGTCAGCAGGGTCCGGCCGAGAAGGCGGGCGAGGCCATCGACGAAAAGACCGACGAGATGAAGGAAGACGCCGGTCAGGAATAAACCTTGCCGCGCCGCCGGCATGACGCGGCGGTACAGCGGTTGACAGTCAGTTGCCAGGCCCGGGTCGTCGATGCGGATCGACGGCCCGGGCCTGTCGTTTTGGGGGGGCGCGGTTTGGGCTGACCGTCAGGCGTCCTGCGCGAACTCGAGTGGCCCGGACCAGATCGCCAGCACCAGGCATCCCTCGTCGCTGACGATGGCGTGCCGGCTGCCGGGCGGGCTGACCAGCAGCGTGCCGGCCGGGTAGTGGCCGTTGTCGTCGCTCTGCGCCCCCTGCAGCACCAGAATGTGCTCGTAGTCCGTGTGCCGGTGCGCCGGCACGCGCGCGCCCGGCGCATAGCGCAGCAGCGCGGCCGCCGGTCCATGCCCGGGTTCCCCATAGAGCGCGTGGAACTCCACGCCCGGCCGTAGCGGCTGCCAGTCCAGTCGTTCGGGTGCCGCGGCGCGCTGCAGCAGTTCGGCAAAGGTCTGCGACTGATCCATCAGGCCGCCACGGCGGCGAGCAACGCCGCCGATTCGGCCACCGCCCCGAACACCCCACCCTGCATGGTGACCATCTTCAGCGCCGCCAGGTGATTGCCCTGATCCGTGGCGCCGCAGCAGTCGGCCAGGATCAGGCACTCGAAGCCGCGGTCGTTGGCCTCGCGCATGGTGGTGTGCACGCACACGTCGGTGGTGATGCCGGTCAGCACCAGGTTGCGGACGCCGCGGGTGTGCAGCAGCAGTTCGAGATCGGTGGCGCAGAAGCTGCCCTTGCCCGGCTTGTCGATGATGGGCTCGCCGGGCAGCGGGGCGAGTTCCGGGATGATCTCCCAGCCCGGCTCGCCGCGCACCAGGATCTTGCCGCACGGGCCGGCATCGCCGATGCCGGCGCCGATGCGCCGCGAGCGCCAGCGCTTGTTGGCCGGCAGGTCCGAGAGGTCCGGCCGGTGCCCCTCGCGGGTGTGGATGACGTGGTAGCCGCCGGCGCGAAACGCCGCCAGCAGGGTGCGGATCGGCTCGATCGGCGCGCGCGTGAGCGAGATGTCGTAGCCCATGGCGTCGACGTAGCCGCCCGGCCCGCAGAAGTCGGTCTGCATGTCGATGATGATGAGCGCCGTGTTGCCGGGCCGCAGGTCGCCGTCGTAGGGCCAGGGGTAGGGGTTGGCGTCGAGGTGGACGGGCGTCATGACGGGCTCCGGGCGGATAGGGTGTGCCGCCACAGCCGACGGCATGCAAGGATCGTGCAGAGGAACCTTAGCGAGCCGCCAGCCAGGCACGCCAGCCGCCGTGGGCGGTGATGTCCTGGGCGCCGGCGAGTGCGGCCGGCTCGCACAGAAAGCCTTTCACCGTGCGGCCGTCGGCGAGTTCGAGGGTGCCGATGGCGAGCGGTGCCGGCACGCCGGCGAGAAAGCCGCCGACCTCGGCCAGCGGCACCCGCCAGACCTCGACCTCGATGGTGCCGCCGCCGGGGTCGCGCACCAGGCCGGGGCGCGGCGGATTGAAACCGGCCAGTGCATACAGCCGGTAGCCGGGCGCGGTGTGGGTGCGCTCGATCAGGCGCGCGCCGCGGGTGGTGAGTTCGTGGTTAAGCGGCAGGCCCTGCATGTGGCCGCCGCACACGGCGAGGTCGAGTGTCTCGGCGGACCCGCCGGCATCGAACGGCGGCGTGTGCGCGAGCGGCAACCCCGCGGCCCCGACGGTGATGTTAAGCGCCCGGTGCAGACGGTCGGCCAGCGCCAGCAGCGCCCGGTCGTGCCCGGCCGGCGCCTGCAGGGTGACGCCAAGCGGCAGGCCCGACGGCAGAAAGCCAGACGGCACCGCCACGGCGCACAGGTCGAGCAGGTTCATGTGGTTGGTGTAATGGCCCAGCCGCGTGTTGAGCGCGATGGGATCGGCCAGCACGGCGGCCCGCGTGTACGGGCGCGGAAGGGTGGGCGTGAGCAGGCAATCGAGGTCCCGCCACAGGGGCTCGATGGCGCGGCGCAGCGCGCGCAGGCGATAGTCCGCGGCGAACACGTCGGCGGCGGTGTAGCGGTCGGCGCCGGTGATGATCTCGCGCACCACCGGCAGTACCGCGTCCGGCCGCCGGTCCAGAAAATCGCCGACGGCGAGCCGGCGCTCGATCAGCCAGGGCCCCTCATAGAGCAGGCGGGCGGCTTCCAGGAAGGGCGCGTAGTCCACGGTCACGGCGGTGCCGCCGTGCCGTTCCAGCGCTGCGACGGTGCGTGCGAAGGCTGCTGCGCCCGCGTCGTCGCCGTCAAAATCGAGCTGCTCCGGGCGCGGCACGCCGAAGCGAAAGCCCGGCCCCGGCGCCGGCACGGTGGGCCAGGCGGCACGCGAAAACGGATCCTTGGCGTCGAAACCGGCGATCACGTCGAGCACCGCCGCCGCGTCGGCGCTGGTAAGCGCGAATACCGATACGCAGTCGAGCGAGCGACAGGCCGGCAGCACGCCGCGGCTGCTGATCAGGCCCCGACTGGGTTTGAGGCCGATCAGGTTGCCGAGCGCTGCCGGCACCCGGCCGGAGCCGGCGGTGTCGGTGCCGAGCGCGAAACTCACCAGCCCGTGCGCCAGCGCCAGCCCCGAGCCGGAACTGGACCCGCCGCAGATGTAGGCCGGATCAAACGCGTTGGCCGGCGCGCCGTGGGGGGTGCGGGTGCCGGACAGGCCGGTCGCGAACTGGTCCATGTTGGTCTTGCCGACCAGCAGCGCGCCGGCGTCGAGCAGGCGCTGCACGGCGGGCGCCGTCTGCGCCGGCACGTAGGCGAACTCGGGGCAGGCGGCGGTGGTCGGCAGGCCCGCAACGTCGAGGTTGTCCTTGACCGCGAAGGGCACGCCGTACAGCGGGCCACGCGCGGCGGCCGGCAGGGCATCGAGCGCCGCGGCCCGGGCGCGCAGCTCCGCGTCAGGAATCCCGGTGATCCAGATGCCATCCGCCGCCACCGCCCGGCGCCGGGCAATGACCTGCTCGGCCACCTCCTGCGCGGGCAGGCCGCCAGCCAGCGCCCGCCGCAGGGCGCTGATGTCAGGCAGAGGAAGAGCGGAGGCAGGCGCGACGGTCACCGGTTCACCAGATCCACTTCACCATGGCCTGGGCGACATCCTCGTCCATGTCGTCGATACCGAACTTGTTGCGCCAGATCTGGTACTCGACGCCGGCCTGCAGCTTGCCGGCGCCGATGCCGACCAGGTCCCCCACGTCCACCAGCAGCCGCGGGGCGGTGATGATGTTGTCCTGCAGCGGGTCCTCGCCCCAGGCGTAGTCGAAGAAGCCCTCGAACACCAGCGGCACCGGGCCGATCTTGAACGGCGCCGCCCAGGCCAGCGTGACCTGCTGGCCGGTGTCGATGCCCGAGGCCTGGTTGTTGCGGATGTACCAGTTGACCTGGAAGAACTGGAACTTCGGCAGGTTCAGGTCCACCGCCAGGCCGTACAGCCAGGTCTGTTCGACCGGCGATTCGGGAATTTCCAGCGTGGAGGTGAACAGCACGTCCTTGACGATGCCCCAGGACAGCTCCTTGTCGAAGAACATCTTGCCAATCGACAGTCGCGGCGAGATTTCCGCGTAGTAGGTGCCGTCCGACTCGGTGGTGCTGCCGAAGGCGTCGCCCTCGCGGTCCGGGTTGGTGATGTCGACGAAGATGAAGTTGTCGCCGTACTTCCATACGTTGAAGTGCTCGATGGTGATGATGCTGGCCTCGTCCGTGTGGCTGAAGCCGCCGCTGGGGTCGAAGTCGGCGTAGGTGGTGCCGTGCAGGTACTGGATGTTGGTGGTGGCGAACAGGGCCGAGCCGGCCTGCGCGGCGGGCGTGCCGAGCCCGATCGCCAGCGCCAGGGCCGGCAGCGCGTGGTGCTGAGCAAGGGTAGGGATGTTCTTCATGGGACGACTCCTGCGAGGTTATTTGAATGCCACGATGTATGCAAATGAGCTAGGAAAAAAAGCGGGCCGGGGCTCAATCCGGTCCCGCCTGTTCAGGGATCAGTCGGCGGCTTCGAGTGCCGGGCCGCCCACGGCGGCAGGCCGCGGCACCGTCTGTCGCGCCAGGGCGAACAGCGCCCCGGCCACCAGCAGGTAAGCACTGGCGACGGTCGGGCTCTGCGCGATACCGATTGCCTCGCTGTGCATGAAGCCGAAGAAGGTCAGCGCCGCGCCGGCCAGCGCGAAGCCGCTGGCGCGCTGATAGCTGCGGTCGATGAGGCAGGCGGTGATGCCGGCCAAAATCAGGCTGGTCAGGATGGCGCCACTGCCGAGCAGTTCGAGCCCGTGGTACAGCACCCCGGAGCCGGCCAGCGTGTCGATGCCGATCGCGGCGGCATTGGTGCCGGCGGCGCCGAGCGCGTTGTCGATCTGCAGCTTGCCCCAGGCCGCGACCTGCGGGATCAGCGCCAGCACCACGGCCGGTGCGTGCGCCCGGGGGGTTTCCTGAAACGCCTGGGCGCCGATCAGCATGCCGATGTAGAGCAGGATGGGCGAGATGGCGACCACCGGGATCAGCGCCATCAGCACCGCCACGATGCCGAACCAGGACAGGATCAGCACCATCAGGCCGGTGGCGGCCGAGTAGCCGATGCGCCCGCCGATGGCCTTCCAGCCGGGGTGGCCGATGTACACGGCGTTGATGAAGGGGTTGCCGAGGAGGCAGCCCACCAGGCTCACCACGCCGTCGGCGGTGATGACGCGGGTGGTGGGGAAGTGATCGCCACCGGCCTCGGCGCTCTCCACGTTGTCCATGGCCTCGACCAGGTCATAGATGCCGAACGGGATGGCCGTGACCAGAATCACGCCCAGGTACTCGAAGCCGCCGAACACGTGGCCCACGGCGGGCAGCGGCAGCGAAAAGCCGAAACTCGCAAACGAAGCGCCGAGCTTGTCGAGGTTCATGCCGCCGAATTCGAAGCCGAAGGCGAGTCCGCCCCAGGCGATCAGCGAGCCGACCGCGATCGCCACCAGTCCCGCCGGCAGACCCTTCCAGTAGCGCACGCCGCCGAACCAGCTCGCCAGCAGGATGGCGAAGCACACGAGACCGATCACCGGGTCCAGGTACATGTCGAGCGCGGGCTTCATCGAGATGAAGGCGATCGACACCCCGGCGAGCGCGCCGAGCAGCGCGGCGCGCGGCGTGATCTTCTTGATATAGGGCGCGATGAAGCCCCCCGCCATCAGCACGAAGCTCTGCACGAACACCCATGTCAGGCCGGCCTCCCAGCCCTTGATGGGATCGCCGCTGGCGGCCGCGATCGGCAGCATGATCACGAACACCACCACGAACATGTGCGGCACCGAAATGCCCGACGGCAGCGCGCAGACCGTGTCGCGGCCTTCCTTCTTTGCCAGTTGCCAGGCCAGCCAGGCGTAGTACACCGTGGACAGGAACAGCATCAGCCCGGTGGCCGGCAGGATGCGCCCGAACACGATCTCGTCCGGCAGCTTGAGCACGTAGCGCAGCAGCGCGGTCAGGGTGAGCACATTGACCAGGATGTTGGTGCCGAAGCCGAAAAACGCGTTCCAGTCGCCGGGCGACCAGAGTCTCGGGACGCTGCTGCTGTTCATGATCGAAGCCTCCGGGTGGGTGAACGGGATCAGGCGGGTAGGCGGGCGAGCGCGTCGCACACGGTGGCCGAGTCGGCGACCCAGCCCAGAATCCCGCCCTGGGCGGTGATCATCTCGAGCGCCACGCGGTGGAATTCCGGGTAGTACGACGCCGTGGCGTCGCTCACCACCAGGCACTCGTAGCCGCGGTCGTTGGCCTCGCGGGTGGTGGCGTGCACGCACACCTCGGTGGTGACGCCGGCCACCAGCAGGGTCTGGATGGCGTGCTCGGTCAGGATCTGTTGCAGTTCGGTGTGGTAGAAGGCGCCCTTGCCGGGCTTGTCGAACACGTACTCGCCAGGCGCGGGGGCGAGTTCCGGGACGATGTCCTGGCCGTGTTCGCCCTTGATCAGGATGCGGCCCATGGGGCCGGTGTCGCCGATGCGCAGCGGGCCCTTGCCGCGGGCGAGCTTGGCCGGGTGCAGGTCGGCGAAATCCGCCGCGTGGCCCTCGCGGGTGTGGATGACCAGCAAGTTCGCCGCGCGGGCGGCTGCCAGCAGGCGCTGACATGGTGCAACGGCGCTGCGCAGGCGCGACACGTCGTTGCCCAGCATGTCGCCGAAGCCGCCGGGCTCGAGGAAATCGCGTTGCATGTCGATGACGATCAGCGCCGTGCTCTCGCGCCACAGGACCAGTGGATAGGGTTCGGCGGAGATGGCGATCACGGAAGGCCTGTATGTGGTTGGTGGATTGCCGGGATGTCGGCCTCAACTTGCATACAACAAGATATTCAAAAGGCGTGCCATTGGCCCTGGATCGGGACAATTGCTCGAATCTGCGCGGCAGCGTCGGAGAGGGTGGGCATGGCGCGCACAAGTTTTGCACCACGGCGGGGCCATCGTTGCATACAATGGTGCTCACACCGGCCCCAGGAGCGTCACCATGCCGCCGCGCCAGTCCCCCCAGCCGCGCGACATCTACCGCCAGCTCAAGGACATGATCCTGAGCTTCGCGCTGTATCCGGGTGCCCGGGTGACCGAGAACGAACTGGCGCTGCGCTTTGGCGTCAGCCGCACACCAGTGCGCGAGGCCCTGCAACGCCTGGCGGCCGAGGGTTACGTCACCATCCGGCCCAAGCAGGGCTGCTTTGTCACCGATATCGACATCGAGCGCATCAACCACTACTACGACGTGCGCATCGCGCTGGAGCTGCGCGGCCTGGAACTGGCCTGCCTGTCGATGTCGGATGCCCAAATCAGAAAGCTCGCCGCCGCCTGGGATCCGGTTCACGCGCCGGCGACGCCACCGCCCATGGAAACGATGGTGGCCCGCGACGAGGGCTTTCACATGGCGCTGGCGGCAGGCGGTGGCAATGCCGTTCTGGCGGCCTACCTTGGCGACGTGAACGAGCACATCCACATCGTGCGCCGGCTCGATTTCAGCGAAGCCACGCGCGTCGACCATACCTACGCCGAGCACCACGAAATCCTGCTGCGTCTGCTGGACCGCGATGCCGAGGGCGCCAAGACCCTGATGCTCCGCCACATCCGCAAGAGCGCCGAGGTGGCCAAGGCGATTACCCTGACGCAGCTCGCCCAGCAGCGTATCCGCGCCCGCACCAAATAGATGCGCTGCGGGCTATGCTCGCCCGCTCGCGTGCAATCGGAGGGGAAGATGCGATACCGGCATATCGACGTGCGGCCGGTGGCGGGCGCACTCGGTGCGGAGGTGTTCGGCATCGACCTTGCGCAGCCGCTCGACACTGACACCCTGGTCGAGATCCGCCGCGCCTGGCTCGACCATCTGGTCCTGTTCTTTCGCGACCAGCGGCTCGATTCCGACCGGTATCTGGCGTTCGCCCGGCGCATCGCCGAGCCGGTCGAGTACCCCATGCTGCGCGGCCTGCAGGGCCATCCGCTGATCGTGCCGGTGGTGAAACTCGCGCATGAGCGCGTCAACTTCGGCGGCTTGTGGCACTCGGACACCGCCTATCTGGAAACCCCGCCCATCGCCGCCACGCTGCTGGCGCGCGAAGTGCCGGCGGTCGGTGGCGACACGCTGTTCGCCAACATGTATCTGGCCTACGAGACGCTGTCGGACGGCCTGCGCCGCGTGCTGGATGGCCTGCGGGCGGTCAACAGCTCGGCCAAGGCCGATGTCACCAGAACGCGCGAGGACCGTCTGGCCGAGGGCGGCGCCCGGCTCGAGCGCGGAGTGGAACTCGCTGCCGTGCATCCGGTGGTGCGCACGCATCCGGAGACCGGCCGCAAGCTGCTGTACGTCAACGGCGGGCACACCGTGCGCTTCGACGGCATGACCGAAAACGAGAGCGCGCCGCTGCTGAATTATCTGTTTGCGCACTTGGCGCGGCCCGAATTCACCTGCCGCCTGCGCTGGCAGGTCGGCACGCTGGCGCTGTGGGACAACCGCTGCACGCAGCACAACCCGATCAACGACTACCACGGTCATCGGCGTGAGATGCACCGCATCTCGCTGGGCGCCGAGCGGCCGGTGTGACGGCCATCCCGGCCGGGAATTCGGCCAGCGGTGGTATCGTTTTGGCCCCCACTGAACGACTGTTGAGTTCGCATGCGTCGCCCTCTGCGCCTGGCACATTGCTCGGATATCCACCTCGATAGCGACTACTTCGGCGGAGACTGGAACCGCGCCCGCCGCGACCGTGACCGGGCCCAGTTCGAGGAACTGCTCGCCGCCATCGACGCCCGGCGGCCGGACCTGATGCTGCTGGCCGGTGATCTGTTCGACCACAACCGCGCCAGCGTCGAGACCATCGAGTGGGCCTGTGAGCGCTTGGCCGCGCTGCCGTTTCCGGTGGTGATGATCCCGGGCAATCACGATTGCCTGGCCGACAACGCCATCTACCACCGCCACGATTTCGCGGCGGCCGGCCTGCATCTGTTGCTGGACCCGGACGGTGAGACGGTGGTGCTCGATGCGCTCGGCGTGGCGGTGTGGGGCCGCGGGCTGGTGGATCATCATCCCGGACACCGGCCCCTGGCCGACCCGCCCGGTCGACCTGTCACGGATCTTTGGTACCTCGGGCTCGCGCACGGCGTGCACGTGCCGCCCGCGGGCGAGTCCCGCAATTCGTCGCCCATCCACGCGCACGAAATCGAGAACGCGGACTTCGATTACCTGGCGCTGGGCCATATCCATTGCGCGCGCGACGTGTCGGCCGGCGCGACCACCGCCTGGTACAGCGGCGCGCCGCACCCGATCCTCGGCGAGCCCGGAAGCTTCCTGAGTGTGGGGCTCGCGCCGGGCGCGCCGCCGGATGTGACGGTGTGCCGGGTACCGGCGGTCGATCGACGGTGTTAGGCCCTGTTAACAATCGAGGTTAGACTATCTCTCCAATTCGCTGACGGAGTTGGAGAGATGGCTCGACGCGTATTGCGCAACAGCCAATGGGATCGGATCAAGGATCTTCTTCCTGGGAAGGCT
>JBMOQH010000025.1:0-227605 GCA_049322795.1 Pseudomonadota bacterium
CTTGCGATCCTGCGTCGTTACCATCAACTCGATTGCCGGCCTTCCCATCAATGCGTGCCTCCCGTGCCGAGGATACGGGTTGGACCACGCAAAGAATGGAAAGTTACATGCGGGACGCTACACTAGAAAGATTGAAGCGACAATGCCAGCCATAAATCCTGAAATTCTCGTTTGGGCAAGGGAGACGGCCGGATATGAACTATCCGAAGCAGCCCAGCGGCTCGGCCTGGCCGATGGGAAGGCTGCTACAGGACACGAGAAGTTAGCCGCGTATGAACAGGGAGAGAAGGAGCCCTCTCGGCCCCTGCTCCTCAAAATGTCTAAGCATTATAGGCGCCCACTCCTGACTTTCTACTTAGATGTCCCGCCCGCACGAGCTGACCGAGGCAGGGATTTTCGAACAATACATCGTGCGGTCGATCCATCCGAAAATGGAATGGTCGATGCTCTGGTTCGAAGCATTAAGGTCAGGCAAGAAGTGCTTAGGGAGGCCTTAGCCTCTGAGCAGGATCATGAGAGATTGGCATTCATCGGCTCTTACTCGTTGGAGAAGGGCGCTGATGGCCTTGTCAGTCAAATTCGAGCTAAATCTGGCTTTGATTTGGCTGTGTATCGATCCAAGCGTAGTCAAGAGGAGGCCTTCCAGTATCTTAGGGAGCGTATAGAGAATCTTGGAATATTCACGATGCTGATTGGGAATCTTGGCAGCCATCACACAAACCTAAGCTCCGAAATATTTCGCGGATTTGCAATTGCAGATCCTATTGCGCCATTCGTTGTAATTAACGATCAAGATGCGAAGTCCGCTTGGCCGGTTACGCTGTTGCACGAGGTTTCTCACCTTTGGCTAGGCCAGACCGGTATAAGTGGGGCGGTAGCAGAGCGAGAGGTGGAGCGATTCTGTGATGGCGTGGCGTCTGAACTCTTAATCCCTGAAACCGAAATCGCAGCTAACTTTTCTGAGGCATCTCTAAGATCGTTGGAATCTGCGGCGGATATCATCGGGCGCTTCGCCAGTGAAAGAAAAGTCAGTTCGACTTTGGTGGCCTTCCGTTTGATGAACCGAGGTGGGTTGAGCCAAGATTTGTTCAGAAGTCTCAGCGTCTTTTTCTACGAGAAGTGGAGGGCGCACAAGGAAGGTCAGAAGCAAAAGGCCAAAGAGAATAAAGGCGGCCCTTCCTATTTCGTTGTTAAACGTATGCAGAATGGAAAGGCGTTAATGAAAGCCTCGGAAAGACTCATGCGCTCGGGTGAGTTGACTACTACGCAGGCTGCCATTGTCTTGGGGGTAAGAGCGCTCAAGGTCGGGAGTTTGTTGTCTCAGTCTAGCGCCGTTTAGGCAGGTGCTAGAAGTGATCTATCTACTGGATGCAAACACACTAATCGACGCGAAGAGAGATTACTTCGAGTTTGAGCGGGTGCCAGAGTTTTGGGAGTGGCTCCAGTACAATGGAGGGGCAGGTAATGTCAAGATTCCGGTTGAAATTTACGAGGAATTCCAAGAGAAAAAGAATGCAGATGGCGATCGAGACGCGTTAGCTGAGTGGGCTTCCAATGAAGAAGTGAGAAAGGCTCTTCTGCTTAGTGAAGACGTTGATCAAAAAATTGTTTCACGTGTAACTTACGAAGGTTATTGCAAGAACCCGACCGATCAAGAAATCGAAACGATGGGTAGAGACCCATTTCTTATAGCGCATGCGCTCCGAGATCCCGAAAATAGAGTGGTTGTATCCACGGAAAGCTCCAAGCCGGCAAGGCAGCGAGCTAATCGCAAGGTGCCTGACGTTTGTCGTGATATGGGCGTTAGGTGCATCAATACCTTCCAATTCCTACGTGAGCTGGACTTTAAGACGAGCTGGAATAAGTAGGCATCGCCGAGAGCTGTCGCTCAATCATTCGCTGAAGCACGCGTATATACTGTTATCCAGCCACTGGTTGAAAGCCCGCGTAGATGCGGTGAGGCACGAACCGCATCGCTCTGGAGCCCATGTAGATACCGTTTCCGGCCACTGGGCGCAAGGCCAGGAACGGTACCGGGGTCACTGGACAACAACCTCCAACCCCCGCTTTTGAACCAGATGCAGCAGCTTCAATGCCGTGCCCGTGGGCCGCTTCTGTCCGATTTCCCACTTCTGCACGGTCGAGAGGCTGGTGTTCAGCAGTCGGGCGAAGACGGCCTGACTGACTTGGGCCGCCTCGCGAATTTTCTTGATCTCTTCCGGCTGCAACGGCTCGACCGGCGGCAGGCACTGCTGGTCAAACTCGCGCAACGTGACTTGGTCCATCACGCCCGCCTTGTGCAGGCCCTTCGCCGTTTCATGCACGGCTTCGAGAATGGGCGATTTAGTCTTGGGCACGGAGTTCACCTCAACGAGCTCGTGTGGGTAGGGTTGACGCAGGAAGCCCAACACAAGCCGATGCGGGGAGGGTATGCGTTACCGGCGGTCCGATACAACGGGTGGAATGCACTTCGCCAGACGATCACGGCCGCCCCTGGCGTTTATGGGCATCAATGTCCTGCGCCCGGAATGCGTCCTGCGGCAAGGTGAGCCGCAACGCGCGCGCCCGCGCCAGCCGCTCGCTCACGGCGACAAGGCCCGGAATCAACGCGGATTCCAGGCACACGATTTCGGGTTCATCCAGCCCGCCAGCGGCGGCGCGGAGATATTCGTCCACATCAAGGCATTCCCGCGCGGAAGTGGCCGGCCGGCGCTTGGGCAGGCGTTGACGTTTGAGATCGAAGTCGGGCCCAACGGCAAGCCGCGGGCTCACTCGGTTCAATACCCGATGCGCGGCGGGGCCCGGAGATCGCCGCGAGCCGGATCGGCGGCTCGCTGGTCAGTGCCGAGGTTCCTGATACTGCCCGTGTTCATCGGCGTCTGGGTCTCTGCCGCAAGTCTTTGGCCGGTCCGGCCGCTGACGTTCGTGTTCTATGTTGGTGTCAGCGTGTGGACCTTTCTGATGTACGCGTTCGACAAGGCTGCCGCCCAGCGCGGCGCCTGGCGCACTCCGGAGAGCACGCATGGCCCACAACTTGCGCGGGTCCTTGTGCAGGGCGCCCGGCGCGGGGCCTGGCGCACTCCGGAGAGCACGCTGCACCTGCTCGGCCTCGCGGGCGGGTGGCCGGGGGCTTTGCTCGCGCAGCAGCTGCTGCGTCACAAGTCGTCAAAGCCGAGCTTCGTCGCGATGTTCTGGGTCACCGTCATTGCAAACATCGCGGCCTTCATGGTGTGGCACGCGAGGGCGTAGCGGCCCACGCTTCGCGCCCGCACCGGAGCAAGCGTCAGGGGACTTTCGCGCCGACACCGGCATCCAGCGGCCAGTACAACCCGACCCGGAAGCCATCCTCGCCCTGTCCGGCGCGCAGTTCGCCGCCGTGCATCTGCGCCGCGCGGGCGGCGATGGCGAGCCCAAGCCCGCTGCCGGCGCCGCTGCGCGTGGCTTCGCCCTGCACAAACGGGGCGCTCAGGTCGGCCAGACGCTGCGGTGCAAAGCCGGCGCCGGCGTCGTGCACCACGACGAAGGCTTCGCCGTGATCGATGCCCACGCGCAGCCGCACCGGGGGCGCGCCGTGGCGCCGCGCGTTGGTGACCAGGTTGGCGATGGCGCGGCCGAGCGCGTGCGGGCGGACGTCGGCGCGCAAGTCACCGGCGATGTCGGCCGTGGCGTCGTCGGGGAAGCGCGCGAGCGTGGTACGCGCCAGTGCGGCCACGTCACAGGCGGCGACCGGCTCGTCCCGTCCCAGTCGCAGGTAGTCCAGGAACTGCCCGAGCATCGCGTCCATGGCTTCGACGTCCTCGATCATGCCGGCGCGCAGGTCGAGCGTGTTGGGCAGCATCTCGGCCGCGAAGCGCAAGCGCGCCAGCGGCGTGCGCAGGTCGTGCGACACGCCGGCCAGCCACAGTTCGCGCTCCTCGTGCAGCTGCCGGGCGAGCTGGGCGGCGTGCAGCAGGGCGTCCCCCAGCGCGCGCAGTTCACGCGGGCCGCCGGGTTGCAGGTCGGCGGGCGGGTCGCCCTGCGCCAAGGCGGGCGCCGCCGCGGCCAGACGACGCAGCGGCGCGCTGAGCTGGCGGGCAAACCACAGCGCCGCCAGCGTGGCGATGACGGCGATCACCCCAAACCAGACGGCGTACACCGCCAGCACTCCTTCGCCGCGCCGAGGCACGGGCATGGCCAACCACCGGCCGCCGGTTTGCGGGGCGCGCAGCCACAGGACCAGGTCCGGGTCGCGCAGCACCCGCATCTCGACCGCCTGTCCCAGCGTCGCGCGCAGCCGCTGGCCGAGCAGACGCTCGGCAAATGGCGCCGGTTGGGTGCCACTGGGTTGCACGGCAAGTCGCAGGCCCTCGGGGGCGTATTCCTCGGCCACGAAGCGCGCCGCGTCGGCCGGACCCAGCGTGGCGACGATGGGCGCGATCAACTGCAGCCGCGCCGTCGCCAGCGTGCCGACCAGGTCGGCCCAGGCGCGCGCCCGGTAGGCGCCGCCGACCAGCAGCGTGCCGGCCAGGATGAATGCCGCCAGCGTGAGCAGCAGCGCCAGCGTGCGGGCGAAGGCGGTCTGCGGCAGCCAGGTCACGGCACGGGCTCGACCGGAATGAACACGTAGCCGCGGCCGCGCAGGGTCTGGATGTAGCGCGGGTTGGCGGGGTCGTCTTCCAGCGCCCGGCGCAGGCGCGAGATGGTCACGTCCACCGCGCGATCGAAGGCCCCCGCCTCGCGGCCGCGGGCGTCGCTCAGCAGCCGGTCGCGGGACAGCGGCTGGCGCGGGTGGCGCGCCAAGGTCACCAGAATGTCGAGTTCCCCGCCGGTCAGGCGCACTTCGGCGCCTTGGCGGGTGAGCCGCCGTTGGCCGAAGTCGAGCTCGAACGGCCCGAACAGCAGCCGCTCGCCCCGGGATCCGGGCGCGCCCGGCACCGGTCGCGGCGCGCGGCGCAGGATGGCGCGGATGCGCGCCAGCAGCTCTCGCGGGTTGCAGGGCTTGGGCAGGTAGTCGTCGGCGCCCACCTCGAGCCCGATGATGCAGTCCACGTCGTCGCCGCGCGCGGTGAGCATCAGGATCGGCGTTTGCACCCCGCGCCCGCGCAGGCGCCGGCACACGGTCAGGCCGTCCTCGCCGGGCAGCATGAGGTCGAGCACGATCAGGTCGTACCCGCGGCGCTGCAGGGCCTGGTCGAGCTGGCCGCCGTGGCCGGCCTCGTCGGCGCTGATGCCCTGCTCGGCGAGATAACGCTTGAGCAGGGCGCGCAGGCGCAGGTCGTCGTCTACCAGCAGCACGCGGATCGGGGGTTCGGTGGTGGTCATGGCGGGGCCGGGGTTTTTTGCTGAAGGCTCGCGCAGCGGCGCCCGGCGGGCAAGCCCGGCGCAAGGCAATCGTTACGAAATGTTTCCAGCACGCGTGCCGACAACATTCGCTTACCAAACGACAGGCCGGCGAAACCCATCGCGTCCCGGCCGCGGCGAGACTGCCGTCCGTGCCGGGCAGTCGGCCCAGCCACAGTGTCATTCGCAACCGGAGCCAAACGATGAAAACACGTTCCACGATTCTGACGGCCGGCATCGTGCTGCTGGCCCTGGCAAGCGCCACCGAGGCGCGCGAAGCGGTGGGTGGCGCGCGTGCCGTGCGCGGCGAGCACGGCGGCGCGGCGCGCGGGGCGTATCGCGTGCAGGGCGACAACGGCGGCGCGGCGGCCGGCAGCGTGCGCGGTTGGCGCGGGCCCGAGGGCGCCGGCGGCGTGACCGCCCGACGTTATCGCGGCGACGGCGAGGGCAATGCCCAGGGCGGTCGCATCCATGCGTACGAGCGGCCAAACGGCAACACCGGCTACCGCGGCGCCCGGGTCGAGACCCATTCCGACGGCAGCGCCACCCGCCACAGCGAGGCCCAGCGCAACACCCAGGCCGGCACGCTGACGCGCAGCAGCGATGCCAGCCGCGACGCCGACGGCAACACGCACTATCAGCGCGATGTCACCGTGAACGGCGCGGGCGGCAACACGATCGAGTCGCAGGTCACGCGGGACAACGGCACGGTGAGCCGCACCGTCACATGCAACGGCGGTGAGTGCACCAAGCCCACCGGTGACCAGTGAGCGGGCGCGGACGGATGGGCAAGCGATTCGGCATGCTCGTCCTGTGCGGGCTGTGCGCCGCCGTGCCGGGCTTCGGCCCGTCACCGGCAGCCGCCGCCCAGGATGGCCCTCTTTCCAGAGCAGACCGGGACGGCGACGGCGTCGTGTCGGAGCGCGAATGGATGGACGCGGCCAAGGCCCGATTCGACAAGCTCGACGCCAACCACGACGGCAGGCTAAGTCAGGACGAGATCCAGCAGGCGCGCGACAGCCTGCGCGAGCGGTTTCGCAGCCGTTGGGAGCAACGACGCGGCGGGGCGACCGCGCCTTGACCGGGACGCGGAGTTCGTGAGCCGATGGCCGGGTCGGCCCTGACCCGGCCCCGGGCGGGACCGCGCCGTATCCCCGCCGGGCGCGGCCGGAGACCGCTTTGACGGCGCCTCAGATGTCGATCTGGCTGCCCAGCTCGACCACGCGCGCCGACGGCAGGCGGAAGAACTCGGCCGCCGAGCCGGCGTTGCGCATCATCCAGGCGAACAGATACTCGCGCCACAGCGCCATGCCCGGCCGCAGGGTCGGAATGACGGTCTCGCGGCCGAGGAAGAAGGTCGTGTCGTCGAAGTCGAATTCGACGCCCTGGGCCGCGCACAGTTCGAGTGCGCGCGGGATGTGTGGCTGCTGCATGAAGCCGTAGGTCACCTGCACCACGAAAAAACCGTGCTCGCGCGGCTGCACCTGCACGCGCCGGGCGGCGTGCACCCAGGGGACGTCGGCGGTCCGCATGGTCACCAGCACCACCCGTTCGTGCAGCACCTTGTTGTGGACCAGGTTCTGCACCAGCGCGCTGGGCGTCCAGGCGGAATTGCCGGTCATGAACACGGCGGTGCCCGGCACGCGCGGCAGGTCGGTTCGCAGCGTGCGCAAGAACTCGTCCAGACCCAGCGTGTCGGCCTGCAGGCGGGCAGCCAGGATCTGCCGGCCGCGCCGCCAGGTGGTCAGGCCGACGAACAGCGCGAGCGCGACGCCGAGCGGCAACCAGCCGCCGGACACCACCTTGACGGCGTTGGCGCTCAGAAAGCCGAGATCGACCACCAGGAACGCGGCCAGCAGGGTGCCGACCAGGGGCAACGGCCAGCGCCAGGCCAGTGCCATCACCACCGCGATCAGCAGGCTGTCCACCAGCATGGCGCCGGTGACGGCGATGCCATAGGCCGCCGCGAGACCGGACGACGACCGAAAGCCAATCACCAGCAGCAACACGCCGGCGAGCAGCATCCAGTTGATGGCGGGGATGTAGATCTGGCCGCGTTCGGCGGCCGAGGTGTGGCGGATGCGAAGGCGCGGCAAATAGCCGAGCCGGATGGCCTGCTGCGTGAGCGAGAAGGCGCCCGAGATGACCGCCTGCGAGGCGATGATGGTCGCCACCGTGGCGAGCGCCACCAGCGCCGGGCGCAGGCCGGCCGGCGCCAGCAGGTAGAACGGGTTCTGCACCGCGCCGGAGTCGGCCAGCAGCAGCGCGCCCTGGCCAAAGTAGTTCAGCGTCAGCGCCGGCCACACCACGGCAAACCAGCCCAGGCGGATCGGCCCGACACCGAAGTGCCCCATGTCGGCATACAGCGCCTCGGTGCCCGTCACCGCCAGCACCACGGCTCCCAGAACGACGAAAGCGAGTCCCGGGTGCTCGACCAGGAACATCACCCCGTGCAGCGGATTGAGTGCCGTCAGCACCGACGGATTGCCGGCCACGCCGACGGCACCGAGCGTGCCCAGCGTCAGGAACCACACCAGCGTCAGCGGTCCGAACAGCGCCCCGACGCGCGCCGTGCCGTGGCGCTGAATGAGGAACAGGCCGGTCAGCACGCCCACGGTGATCGGCACCACGTAGCGCGACAGACGCGGCGCCAGCACGCCCACGCCCTCCACCGCCGACAGCACGGAAATGGCCGGCGTGATGATGGCGTCGCCATAGAACAGCGTGGCGCCGAACACGCCGAGGATCGCCAGCGCATAGGAAAAACGCGGCCGGTCGGCGGTGAGGCGCTGCACCAGCGCCAGCAGCGCCAGGATGCCGCCCTCGCCCTCGTTGTCGGCGCGCATGACGAAGGCCACGTACTTGGTCGACACCACCAGCGCCAGCGCCCAGAACAGCAGCGACAGCACGCCGAGCAGGTTGGGCGGCGTCAGCGGGGCCCCGTGCGTGCCGCTGAAGCATTCCTTGAGCGCGTACAGCGGGCTCGTGCCGATGTCGCCGAACACCACGCCGAGCGCCCCGAGCGCCAGCAGCGGCAGCGGGCTTTGCCGCCCCGCATGGGCGAGCGCTGCGGCGGCGTGCGGCGTGGACATGCTGACTCCCATTGCGGTGACCGGCGCCGAGAGTAACGGCTTCAATGGCCGGGCGGCAGCGGCGGCGGCGCGGGCGGTCCCGGTCGGGCGGTTTGAACTTCCCGCCCGCCAAGCCGGTCAGACGGTCAGATGCGGCCGATCGGCGGGAGGCAATGCCTGCGGCCGCCGCCGGCCCGCAGGAGTACCGACCCATGCCGAATACGCAAGAGTTCATCGTCAACGACTGTGCCGTGGTGCCGCTGGCCACCGGCGTGCGCGCGCAGAGCCTGCCCGAGTTGCGCGAAGGCCTGCTCGCCGTGCCGGCCGACAGTGTCCACCACCATTTCTGGGGCGGCCTGCTGCGCGCCCGCTTCGACGATCCCGAGTTCAACAACGACTTCGCCGTGTGGGTGCGTCACGCCCTGCACGACCTGCCGCTGGCCGAGCGCCTGGCGGTGGTCGACCCGGCCGATTTCCACGACACCGAGGCCCTGCGCCAGGAAGTGCTGGAGGTGGTCGAGCAGCGCCTGGACGAGCTCGAGGCGCCGGCCTGGGCGCCGCGCGACCGGCAGTTCCATTTCCTGCGCGGGCAGCTGGTGGTGTTCGATACCGGCCGGCGCGTGCGCGAGCCGCGCGAGCTGGTGGAGCTGCTGCCGCAGCTGTCGTCGGGCAGCGTCTTCTATCACCTGATCGACGCCCGCCGCCGCGCGCCGCAGGGACAGGACGATTTCCTGGCCTGGCTGAGCGCGCTCGGGGACGGTCACGAGGGCCTGATCGAGCGCCTGGCGCAGATCGACCCCTACTTCGTGTCCCTGCCCGAGCTGCGCGCCCAGTACGCCGCCACCATCGCCGCCCATTTCGCCGGGGTGGCGGCGTGAACGCCCTGCTGCAGGCCTACGCCGAGGTGGCCGGCGCCGATGCGGTGCAGCACCTGATCCAGCTCGCCGCGCCGCTGCGCGGCCGAAAGGTGGTGCACGTCAACTCGACGCGCGCCGGCGGTGGCGTGGCGGAGATCCTGCACAAGCTGGTGCCGCTGATGCAGGCGCTGGAGATCGACACCCGCTGGGAGGTGATCACCGGCGACGGGCCGTTCTACCAGTGCACCAAGGCCATGCACAACGCCCTGCAGGGCCAGCCGGCGCCGCTGTCGGACCGGCTGATCGAGGCTTATGAAGGCGCCAACGCCCGCAGCGCCGAGACGCTGGGGCCGGTGCTGCGCGAGGCGGACGTGGTGTTCATCCACGACCCGCAGCCGGCGGCGCTGATCGGCCACCTGCCGGACCGCCGCGGCAAGTGGGTGTGGCGCTGCCACATCGACGCCAGCCATCCGCAGCGCGGCGTGTGGCGCTATCTGCGCAATCACGTCGCCGCCTACGACGCCAGCGTGTTCTCGCTGGCCGATTTCGCGCAGCGCCTGCCGCACCCGGTGTACCTGATCCCGCCCAGCATCGACCCGCTGGCGGAGAAAAACAGCCCGCTGGCGGCCTGGCAGGTGCAGGAGACCTGCCAGCGCTTCGGGATCGATCCCGACCGCCCGCTGATGCTGCAGGTGTCGCGCTTCGACCGCTTCAAGGACCCGCTCGGCGTGGTCGCCGCCTACCGCCTGGCGCGCGGCTTCATCCCCGGCCTGCAGCTGGTGCTGGCCGGTGGCGGCGCCGACGACGACCCCGAGGGCGAGGCGGTGCTGGCCGAGGTCCGCGACGCGGCGGCTGGCGATCCGGACCTCAAGGTCCTGCTGCTGCCCTCCGACGCCCACCTCACCATCAACGCGCTGCAACAGGCGGCGCCCTTGGTGCTGCAAAAATCGCTGCGCGAGGGCTTCGGCCTGACCGTGACCGAGGCTCTGTGGAAGGGCAAGCCGGTGATCGGCGGCGACACCGGCGGCATCCGCCTGCAGGTGATCAACCACCACACCGGTTTTCTGGTGAGCACGCCCGAGGGCGCCGCGCTGCGGGTGCGCTATCTGCACCAGCACCGGGATCTGTATGAGCAGATGGGCGCCAAGGCGCGCGAGTTCGTGCGCCAGAACTTCCTGCTCACGCGCCAGGCGCGCGACTATCTGACCCTCATGACCGGCCTGCTGCATCCCGGAGAAGAACGTATTGCACTTGCCTGATTCCGCCCTGCTGCACGATTTCTGGGCCGCGCTGGCGGCCGCTCCCACCGCCGCGCTGCTGCTCGATTACGACGGCACGCTGGCGCCGTTTCACATGGACCCCGCAGCGGCTCGGCCGTATCCCGGCGTCGAGAAGCTGCTCAACCGCATCGGCCGGCTGGCGAACGATCGGCTGCTGATCGTGTCCGGTCGCGCGCTCGACGATCTGTGCCCGCTGCTGCGGCTCGACGTGCAGCCCGAGTGGTGGGGCTGCCACGGCCGCGAGCGGCGCCTGCCGAACGGCCACCGGACGTTCATGGCGCTGCCGGAAGCGGCGCAACAGGCGCTGGCCGAAGCCGAGGGCTGGACGGCCACCGTGGCCGCGCTCGGTGGGCGCATCGAACGCAAGCCGGGTTCGCTGGCATTTCACTGGCGCGGCCTGGCGCCAGGACACCAGCGCGCGCTGGAACGCGACCTCGACAGGCGCTTTGCCACGCTGGCGCAGGCCGGCGCGCTGGTGTGGCACACCTTCGACGGCGGCATCGAATTGCGTGCCTCCGGCTGCGACAAGGGTCAGGCGGTGCGGCAGGTGCTGGGCGAGGTGGGGCAGGATGCCTGCGTGGCGTACCTGGGCGACGACCACACCGACGAGGACGCCTTCCGCGCCCTGCATGGCCGCGGTCTGCGCGTGCTGGTGCGACCCAAATGGCGCGCCACCGAGGCCGACCTGTGGCTGCGACCGCCGCAGGGTTTGCTCGCTTTTCTTGGCCACTGGGCCGACATCCGGGAGAAAAACGTATGAACCTGGGCGCGATCGACTGGGCCGGGTGGCTGCAAGCCAGCGTGCTCGGCAACACACTGGCCGCCTGGGGTGTCGGGCTTGGATTGACGCTGCTGGTCGGCAGCCTGCTGCCGCTGCTCAAATACCAGCTGGGCCGGCGTCTTGGCCGGCGCGCGGCGCGGGACGACGCGCAGCTCAGCCGCTACGCCGCCGAGGTGGTCGCTGGCACGCGACAGGGCGCGATGTGGCTGGTGGCGCTGTTCGTCGGCGCCCGCGCCGTCACGCTGGCGCCCAAGATCGACGCGGCGCTCGCCAGCATCACCGCCGCGGTGCTGCTGCTGCAGGCCGCGCTGTGGGCGCAGCGTGCGCTCAACGTGTGGCTCGCACAGCGCCTCGATCGGGCGCGTGTCACCGATGCCGCCGGTGCCACCACGCTGTCCCTGCTGGGCTTCGTGTGCCGCGTCGCGCTGTGGGCGCTGGCGCTGCTGATGATCCTCGACAACCTCGGCTTCAACATCACCGCCCTGGTGGCGAGCCTGGGCGTCGGCGGCGTGGCGGTGGCGCTGGCGGTGCAGAACATCCTCGGCGACCTGTTCGCCTCGCTGTCGATCGCGCTCGACAAGCCGTTCGTGATCGGCGACTTCATCGTCGTCGACGGCATCGCCGGCACCGTCGAGTACGTGGGCCTCAAGACCACCCGCCTGCGCAGCCTGGAGGGCCAGCAGGTGGTGTTCGCCAACGCGGACCTGCTCAAGAGCCGCATCAACAACTACAAACGCCTGTACGAACGACGGGTGCTGTTCGGTTTCGGCGTGCTGTACAGCACGCCACCGCAGACGCTGGCGGCGATTCCCGGCTGGGTGCGCGAAATCGTCGAGGCCCAGCCGGGCACTCGCTTCGACCGCGCGCATTTCAAGGCCTTCGGCGACTCGTCGCTCAATTTCGAGGTGGTGTACTTCGTGCTCGATCCGGACTACAACCGCTACATGGACGCCCAGCAGGCCATCAACCTGGAACTGGTTCGCCGCTTCGCGGCGGCCGGCGTCGACTTCGCCTTCCCCACCCGCACGCTGCACGTCGAGACGCTGCCTCCCGCGATCCCGGCCGCGGCGCATGGCTGAGCGCGGAGACGTCGCGCGGCTGCTGGTGGTGTCGAACCGGCTGCCGTTCGTGCTGGCGCGGGCCGCCGACGGCACCCTGCTCAGCCGGCCCGGCAGCGGCGGGCTGGTCACGGCGCTGCTGCCGGTGCTGCGCGATCGCGGCGGGGTGTGGATCGGCTGGCCCGGCATCGCCGATCACACCGCCGACGTCGAGGCGGCGCTCGCCGCTGCAACCGCCAAGGCCGGCTACCAGCTGGCGCCGGTGGCGCTCAGCGCCGAGGATGAGGCGGGCTTCTATCACGGCTTTTCCAACGAAGTGCTGTGGCCGCTGTTCCATGACCTGCAGTCGCTGTGCAACTTCGATCCGGCCTACTGGCGCAGCTACTGCGAGGCCAACCACAAGTTCGCGCAGGTGGTGCTCGACCACGCCCGCGCCGATGATTTCGTGTGGGTGCACGACTACCAGCTGCTGCTGCTGGCGTCCGAGTTGCGCCGTGCCGGCCTCACGGCGCCGCTGGGCTTTTTTCTGCACATCCCGTTCCCGCCGCTCGACATTTACCTGAAGCTGCCGTGGCGCTTCACGCTGCTGCGGGCGCTGCTGGACTTCGACCTGATCGGCTTTCAGACGCTGCGCGATCAGCGCAATTTCCTGCAGTGCGTACGCACGCTGCTGCCGGGCGCGCGGGTCATGCAACGCGGCCGGATGGTGCGCCTCGAAGGCCGTGCGGTGCGGGTCGGTGCTTTCCCGATCGGCATCGATACCGGCGCCTTTCAACGCCAGGCACGTTCGCCGGCGGTGATTGCCGCCGCCGATGCCCTGCGCGCCGAGCTGCCCAACCGCGAGCTGATCCTCGGCGCCGACCGGCTGGACTACACCAAGGGCATTCCGCTGCGCCTGGAGGCGTTTCGCACCGCGCTGCACAAATATCCGGACCTGCAGGAGCGGGTGACGCTGATCCAGGTGGTCGTCCCCAGCCGCGACGACATCCCGCAGTACCGCGATCTGAAGCTCCACATCGAGCAGCTGGTCGGCGAGATCGACGGCGAATTCACCCGCCCCGGCGGCTGGGTGCCGATCCATTACGTGTACCGCGCGCTCGACCGGCTGGACCTGGTGGCCTATTACCGCGCCGCGCACATCGCGCTGGTCACGCCGCTGAAGGACGGCATGAACCTGGTCGCCAAGGAGTTCTGCGCCTGCTCGGTGGACCGCGACGGCGTGCTGATCCTGTCCGAGTTCGCCGGCGCCGCGGCCCAGTTGCAGCACGGCGCCCTGCTGGTGAACCCCTACGACGTCGAGGCCACCGCCGACGCCATTCACCAGGCCTGCACGCTGCCAGCCGCCGAGCGACGCCGGCGCATGGCGGCGCTGCGCCGCAGCGTGCGCCGGCAGGACGTGTTCCGCTGGGTCAACGGCTTTCTCGACGCCGCCATTGCCCGCGATCTGGGCGCCTTCCCCCTGCCGGAGGACTACCGACCGAGTGCCGAGGCCGAGCAGGCGTACTGGGATACGGAACTGGCCTGAGCGCGGGTGCGTGGCGCTGCCGGTGCGCTCAGCCGGCTGGCTTTTGGAGCACGCGCAGCAGATCCTCCGGCGGCAGATAACCGGGCAACAGGCGGCCGTCGTCGAGCAGGATGGCCGGGGTGCCGGATACGCCGAGCCTCTCGCCGGCCTTCAATTGTTCGGCCACGGGGTTCTCGCATACCTTTTCCGGATTGTCCTTGCCCGCCTTGGCGGCGGTAAGCGCCGCCTTGCGGTCCGCGGCACACCAGACGTTCTCGGCCTTCTTGAACGACGCCGATCCCTCGCCGGCGCGCGGGAAGGCCAGGTAGCGCACCGTGATGCCGGCGGCGTTGTACTGGTCGATGTGGCGGTGCAACTCGCGGCAATAGCCACAGTCGATGTCCGTGAACACGGTCACGCGGTACTTGGCCTGGCTGGCCGGAAACACGATGGCATCGGCGTCGCGCAGCGCTTTCAGATAGGCCAGGCGCGTGGGCTGAAACTGTTCGCGCTCCACCTTTTCCAGCGCCGCGGTGGACAGGTTGCGCCGGCTGGCCACGTCGACCAGCGGGCCGCCCAGCATGTGTTTGCCGTCGGCGCTGAAGTAGTAGACGGTGCTGCCAAAGATGACCTCGTACAGACCGTCGACTGCGGCCGGCTGCACGGAGGTGGGCGGCGCATCCGGCGAAATCCTGGCCAGCACGTCGGCCAGCGCCTGCGGCGTTTCGGCGCGTGTCGGCGCGGCCGCGATCAGGGCAAGGGCGGCGAGCGCCACGATTGGGAAACGGTTCATTGACGGGTCCGGAGTGAGGAGACGCGGATTTTAGGCTCAGCCACGCGGGTGATGCCGTGCGTGCAGGGTTTTCAGGCGCTCGCGCGCCACGTGGGTATAAATCTGCGTGGTGGACAGATCGGCGTGGCCGAGCAGCATCTGCACGGCGCGCAGATCGGCGCCATGGTTCAGCAGATGCGTGGCAAACGCGTGACGCAGCGTGTGCGGCGAGGGCAGGCGCTCGAACCCGGCCGTGCTGGCGTGCGCCCGCAGCCGGTGCCAGAAGGCCTGCCGCGTCATGCCGCCGCCGCGGCGGGTCACGAACAGGGCGTCGCTGACCTGGCCGTCCAGCAGCGCGCCGCGCGCCTTGGCGAGATAGACCTCGATGCGCGCCACGGCCGCCTCGCCGACCGGCACCAGCCGCTCGCGCGAACCCTTGCCCAGCACCACCAGCACGCCCCGGTTGAGATCCACCTGCGCCAGGCGCAGACCCACCAGCTCGCTCACGCGCAGGCCGCTCGCGTACAGCAGCTCCAGCATGGCGGCATCGCGCAGCGCCTCGGGCGCCTCGCCGGCCGGGGCGGCCAGCAGGCGCTCGACGTCCGCTTCGCTCAAGGTCTTGGGCAACGGCCGGCCCAGGCGCGGCGAGTCGACGCGCGCGGTCGGGTCTTCGTTCGCCAGACCCTCGCGGACCAGGTAGCGGTAAAACCCCCGCACCGCCGAGAGCCGCCGCGCCAGCGAGCGCGGCGCGAGACTCGCCTGGCCGGGCGCGGCGAGGTAGGCGAGCAGGTCGGCCCGGCCGGCGCCGGCCAGCGCGACACCGCGCCCGGCAAGATGCGCGGCGAAGTTCGTTAGATCGGTCCGGTACGCTGCCAGCGTCAGGCGGCTCGCGCCGCGCTCCAGCCACAGGCTGTCCAGGAATTGCTCGATGAGGGGATCGACCACCGGCGGCCGGCCCTTTTGGCCCCTCGGGTACGGGGGCTCCGGGGAGGCGGTCTCAGACGCCGAAGTGGCTGCGCTCATGCACCAGCAGTTGGCGTTTGCGCTGCGGCCAGGCGCCATCGGCGGCACCCATGAAGCCGCCATCGCCGGTGCTGGCGACGACCCGGTGACAGGGAACGAGCAGCAGCAGCGGATTGGCGCGGCAGGCGCCGCCGATGGCGCGTGGGGCAGTACCCAGCTCGGCCGCCAGCTCGCCGTAGCGGCGCGTTGTGCCGGGCGCGATGGCGCGCAGGGATGCCCACACGCGGTGCTGGAACGGCGTGCCTTCGGGCGCCAGCGGCAGGTCGGAAAAGTCGGCCGTGGCGCCGGCAAAGTAGGCCTCGAGCCGCAACATGGTTTCGAGCAGCAGGGGATCGGTCGGCGCCCGCGCGGGCGCGCCATCGGCGAGAAAGCCGATTTCGCGAAGACCGTCGAGATTGCTGCGAAGACCCAGCATGCCGAACGGCGTCGGCATGCTGGCGACGAAGTCGGCAGGCACTGAGGCCGGCCGCATCGGGTCGGGCCTTACTCGGCCGCCGCGGTCTGGGTGCGGACGGCGAGCTTCTCGCGGATGCGCGCCGCCTTGCCCTGCAGGCCGCGCAGGTAGTACAGCTTGGCGCTGCGCACGCGGCCGCGGCGCTTGACCTCGATGGACTGGATCTGCGGGCTGTGAATCTGGAACACGCGCTCCACGCCTTCGCCGTGCGACATCTTGCGCACCGTGAAGGACGAGTGCAGGCCGCGGTTGCGCCGGGCGATGACCACGCCCTCGTAGGCCTGCAGGCGCTCGCGGTTGCCTTCCTTCACCTTGACCTGCACCAGCACGGTGTCACCGGCGCGAAAGTCCGGTACCTCACGCGTCATCTGCTCAGCGTTCAGCTGGTCGATGATGTTCATGCTCGCTCACTCCTGATTGTCCAAGGCCGGACAGTGCCCGTCAGTATCGGCCATCGCCCGGTATTCATCCAGCAGCCTGCGCTGCTCGTCCGTCAAATCCATGCGCGCCAGCAGGTCCGGCCGGCGGCGCCAGGTGCGCGCCAGCGCCTGCTGCAAACGCCAGCGCGCAATGCGCGCGTGATCGCCGCTCAGCAGCACCGGCGGCGCCGCCCGTCCCGCCAACACCTGTGGGCGGGTGTAGTGCGGATGGTCCAGCAGGCCGTGCATGAACGAATCCTGCTGCGCCGATTCCGCATCGCCGAGCGCGTCCGGCAGCAGCCGCACCACGGCATCGATCATCACCATGGCGGGCAGCTCGCCGCCGCTGAGCACGTAGTCGCCGCACGACCACTCCTCGTCGACCGCCAGTTCGAGCACCCGCTCGTCCAGCCCCTCATAGCGCCCGCACAGCAGCAGCAGGCGCTCGCGGCCGGCCAGCTCGCAGGCCGCCGCCTGATCGAAGCGCCGGCCCTGCGGCGTGAGATACGCCACGCGCACCGGTCGCTCATCCGCGGCCCGCGCCGCCGCGATCGCCGCCAGCACCGGCTCGGCCTTCAGCACCATGCCCGGTCCGCCGCCAAACGGCGCGTCGTCCACCGTGCGGTGCCGGTCGGTGGCGAAATCGCGCAGCTGCCACAAGTGCAGACTGGCGATGCCGCGTGCAATGGCGCGCCCGACCACGCCGCTGCCGGCCACCGCCTGCACCAGCTCCGGGAACAGCGTGATGACGTCGATGCGCACCGGCGTCAGTACTCCGCGTCCCAGTCCACCTCGATGCGGCCGGCGTCGAGGTCGACGTTCTTCACCACCTGCGGCAGCGCGAACGGGATCAGCCGCTCGCGTTCGCCGCGCACCACCAGCACGTCATGCACGCCGGTCTCGATCAGGTGATCGACGCGCCCCAGCGGCGTGCCGTCCACCGTCACCACCTCGAGACCCAGCAGGTCGTGCCAGTACCAGCTGCCGGCTGGCGCGGCTTCCAGCGCCGCGCGCGGCACGGTCAGCTCGAATCCGGTCAGCCGCGCGGCGGCGTCACGGTCGTCCACGCCGGCGAAGCGCACCAGCACGCGGTCGCCCTGCATCCGGCTGTCGGCAATCTCGAACGTTTGCCGCTGGCCGCGGCGCGTCGCCTCGAATCGGCGATGCTGCAACAGGCCAGCGGGCGGGTCCGTGAAGGACCACAGCTGCGACCAGCCGCGCACGCCATGCGGGGCGCCGACGCGCCCCAGCACGACCGCCTCGGCGGCGCTGTCCGGATCAGGCGGCAGCTTCGGCCTTGCGCAGCTGCTTGATGAGCGCCGCGACGCGATCGCTGGCCTTGGCGCCGACGCCCAGCCAGTAATCGACACGCGAGAGGTCGATCTTGGTCGGCTGCTCGGCGCTGGTGGCGATGGGATTGAAAAAGCCGATCTGCTCGATGAAACGTCCGTCGCGCGGGTTGCGGCTGTCGGTCACGACCACGCGGTAGAACGGCCGTTTCTTGGCCCCGCCACGGGCCAGGCGAATGGTCACCATGAAAATTTCCTGCAGGCTGTGGAGTGCCGGACCCTGATCGGCCGGCAGCGGCGAACCGCGAATTCTAGGGGCGCGTCAGCACAAACTCAACCGCGCCCAGGAAAACCGCCGCGCATATTGCCCATGCCGCGCATGAGTTTCTTCATGCCGCCGGGGCGACCGAGCTTCTTCATCATCTTCTGGCTCTGCTCGAATTGCTTGAGCAGCCGGTTTACATCCTGAATCTGCACGCCGGCACCGGCGGCGATGCGCCGCTTGCGCGAGCCGTTGATCAGATCCGGAAAGCGCCGCTCCTTGGCGGTCATCGAGTTGATGATGGCCTCGACCTGCCCCAGTTGTTTGCCGCTGGCCAGCTGCTCGCGCGCCTGCGGGTTGATGCCGCTCATGCCGGGCAGCTTGTCGAGCAGGCTGCCGAGCCCGCCCATGCCCTGCACCATCTTGAGCTGGTCGCGAAAATCATTGAAATCGAAGCCCTTGCCGCGGCGCAGCTTGTCCTCAAGGCGCGCCGCCTGGTCGCGGTCGATGTTCCGCTGCACGTCCTCGACCAGGCTGACCACGTCGCCCATGCCGAGGATGCGGGACGCCACGCGCTCCGGGTGAAACGGCTCGAGCGCGCCGATCTTCTCGCCGACGCCCAGAAACTTGATCGGCGCGCCGGTGACCTCGCGGATGGACAGTGCCGCGCCGCCGCGCGCATCGCCGTCGGCCTTGGTGAGCACGACGCCGGTCAGCGGCAGCGCGTCGTGGAAGGCCTTGGCCGTGTTGACGGCGTCCTGGCCGGTCATGGAGTCGACCACGAACAGCGTTTCGAGCGGCTTCACCGCCGCGTGGATGGCCTTGATCTCGGCCATCATGTCGGCGTCGATGTGCAGCCGGCCGGCGGTGTCGACGATCACCACGTCGATGGCGCGCCGGCGCGCCTCGGCCACCGCGCCGGCGGCGATGTCGACCGGCTTCTGGCCGGCATCGCTCGGCTGGAACTGCGCATCCACCTGCCCGGCCAGTACGCGCAGCTGCTCGATGGCGGCCGGCCGGTACACGTCGGCGCTGACCAGCAGCACGGACTTCTTCTGCTCGCGCAGCAGGCGGGCCAACTTCGCGGTGGTGGTGGTCTTGCCCGAACCCTGCAGGCCGGCCATCAGGATCACCACCGGCGGCGCGCCGGCGAGGTTCAGCGCCGCATTGGCGCTGCCCATCAGCGTCACCAGCCGGTCGTGCACCAGCTTGACCAGCAGCTGGCCGGGGTTGAGGCTCTTGCCGATCTCGCGCCCGACCGCGTCGGCGCGCACCTGCTCGATGAAGCCGCGCACCACCGGCAGCGCCACGTCGGCCTCCAGCAGCGCCATGCGTACCTCGCGCAGGGCGTCGCCGATATTCTCGTCGGTGAGATAGGCCTGGCCGCGCAGGCGGCGCACGGTCGCTTCGAGGCGTTCGGTGAGACTGTTGAACATGGGCGGGCCGACGGTGAGACGGGTGAAATGCGGCGGGCGGGTCCGTTAACCTGCGCGCCGCCAGAAAGTACTGGTCAGTTTAATGCAGCCGCCCCAACCAACCCTGCCGCCCAGTGGGCCTGGCAAGCACAGCAGTTTCGACTTCGTCGCCCACGCGCCGGTGCTGGCCGCGCTGGCCGGTGCCGCTTGCGTGCTCGATCTGGGCTGCGGGCGCGGCGACTGGAGTGTCGCCCTGGCGCGGCGTGGCACGCCGGTGCTGGCCATGGACCGCTGGGTCGACGGCCTCGCCTGGTTGCGCGCCCGCTCACGCGGCCTGCCGCTGCTGCCGGTGCGGGCGGATCTCACGGCGCCGCTGCCGCTGGCGGATGCGTCGGTCGATGGCGTGCTGCTGGCGCTGGTGCTGCACCATCTGGCGGGCAGCGACCGGGCATCCGGCGCGCTCGCGCAGATCGCGCGGGTGCTGCGGCCGGGCGGCATGCTGGCGATCGTCGAGTTCCTGCCGGTGCCGCCACCACCGGGGCCGCCGCTCGCCGTGCGTTTGCCGCCGGCGGCGGTGCTGGCGCTCGCGGCCGGCGCGGGCCTCGCCGGAGGCGGGCAACCACAGCCCATCGCAGACCACGTCGGGCTTTACTTGTTGCGCAAACCCGCATGAGCGAGGAGGTGCTGCGCCTATCGGACGTCGATACGGCGGCGTTGATCGCGTTGCTCGACGCGCGGGGGCTGATCGTCGAATGGCTGGCACCTGCTGCGCCCATCCCCGGCAGCTACTGGGGCGACACCGAAGCGGGCCTGGTCGGCAACCGGCTGTGCGTGCGCCCGGATACGCCGCTGCACTCGGCCCTGCACGAGGCCTGCCACTGGCTGTGCATGGATGCAGACCGCCGCGCCGGTCTGCACACCGATGCCGGCGGCGACGACATCGAGGAATGCGCGGTGTGCTACCTGCAAATCCTGCTGGCCGATCGCCTGCCGGGCGTCGGCCGCGCGCGCCTGATGCGCGACATGGACGCCTGGGGCTACAGCTTTCGTCTTGGGTCGGCCGGCGCCTGGTTCGAACACGACGCGGACGACGCCCGCGATTGGCTGCGCGAGCGCGGATTGCCGCACGCCTGAAGGAAGGCCACGGGGCCACCTTTGGAGACGCTGAAAAATTCCTTCCGTGGAATTTTTCAGCTCGCCTCGTCGCGGTACACGCCCGCGACGGGCTCCGTGAATCAAGCACTTCTTGCTTGATTCACGCCGGGGCATCCTGCCCCGGACGGGAAGCGCTGAATAAATCAGCGTTTCCCTTTTCGACATCGTGTTACAGGTAAACGCCCTGCGTGCTGTTGCCGTCCACGGTGATGACGCTGCCGCAGATGTAGCTGGCACGCGCCGAGGCGGCGAAGCAGATGGCGTCGGCCACGTCCTGCGGATGCGCCATGCGCCCCAGTGGCAAGGCGGCATCGACTTCGGCCTGCAGCTGCTCAGGCGTCTTGCCCTCGGCCGGCGCGCGGGCGGCGACGAGACGCGTCCAGCGATCCGTGGTGACGCCCGACGGCGCCACGCCGACCACGCGGATGCCCTGCGGCGCGCACAGATCGGCGAAGCTCTTGGTGAAGTTGAACAGCGCCGCGTTGCTGATGCCGACCGGCATGTAGGACGCCTTGGGGTTGCGCGCGGCGGTGCCGAGCACGTTCACGATCACGCCCGATTTCTGCGCCTGCATGACCGGATACGCCGCCCGGCAGGCGCGGATGTGGCATTGCAGCTTCTGATTCCAGCCGGCCAGCCAGGCGTCGTTGGTGATGTCGACAAACTCGCCGGCCGGCAGCTTGCCGGCGGCGTTGTTGACCAGCACGTCGATGCGCCCGTAGCGCTCGACCGTCTGCGCCATCAAGCGCTCGACGTCGGCATCGATGGTGACGTCGCAGGCCGTCGTCGCGACGTCCTTTGCGCCTGCCTCACTCGCCGCCGCGGCGGCCGCCGTGAGACCATCGGCGCCGCGCGCCGCCAGCATCAGCCGGGCGCCTTCGCCGGCGAACGTAACGGCGCAGGCCAGTCCAATGCCTTGCGTGGCGCCGGTGACGACGACCACCTGTCCGGCCAGTTCGAGATCCATGACTCCACCCCCCCGGCGTGTCCCCGCAGCCTGCCCGGCACTATACCGGAGCGTTTTGGCGGGCCGGCCGCCGTGCGCCCAGGCAGCCCGCCGTGGCTGAGGCGGGCCGCCGCTCGGCCGCCGCGCTGCTCGCCGGCCCGGCCCTGTTCGGCTTACTGCTGGCGGTGCCGGCGCCGGACGGCTTCTCCCCCGCTGCCTGGCAAGTGGCCGCGCTGACGCTGTGGATGGGCACCTGGTGGCTCACCGAAGCATTGCCGCTGCCGGTCACGGCGCTGCTGCCGCTGCTGGTGCTGCCGCTGCTCGGCATGGCGCCGATGGCGACAGTGGCCGCGCAGTTCTCGCATCCGGTGGTGTGGCTGTTTTTCGGCGGCTTTGCGCTGGGTCTGGCCATCGAGCGGCACGGCCTGCACCAGCGTCTGGTGGCGGCGGTGCTGCGCGTCAGCGGCCAGGGGCCGCGAGCGGCGCTGGGCGGCGTCATGCTCGCCACCGCGGCGCTGAGCATGTGGATCAACAACACCTCGGCGGCGCTCGCCATGTTGCCGGCCGGCCGCGCGCTGATGGCGCGCTGGCCGCAGGACGACGCCGGCGCGCCGCGCTTTGCCCGCGCCGTGCTGCTCGCCATCGCCTACGCCGCCACGCTGGGCGGGCTCGGCACGCTGGTCGGCACGGCGCCGAACGCGTTCCTGGCGGCCTCTCTGCAGGACCGCTACCAGATCGAAATCGGCTTCGCCCGCTGGATGCTGATCGGCGTGCCGGTCGGCGGCGTGCTGCTGCTGGCGAGCTGGCGCCTGCTGATCCGCCAGCACCGCCTGCCGGCCGACGGCCCGCAGCTTGGACTCGCCGTCTCGCACGGCCCCTGGAGTGCCGGCGAGCGACGCCTGGCGACGGTGTTCAGCCTGGTGGTGGCGGCCTGGCTGCTGCGCCCGCTCGCGCCGTGGCCGTGGGCGGAACGGCTCGGCGACTCCGGCGTCGCGGTGGCGGCGGCGCTGGCGCTGTTCCTGCTGCCATCCGGCGACGGCGACCGCCGGGCGCTGCTCGACTGGTCGGACCTCGAACGGCTGCCCTGGGGCGTGCTGGTGATGTTCGGCGGCGGACTCGCGCTGGCCGAGGCCGTCAGCAGCAGCGGCCTTGCGCCGGCGCTGGGCGGGCTGCTCGCGCCGCTGACCGACGGCCCGCCATGGCTGATTCTGGCGGCCGTGGTGGCCAGCATCATTCTGATCTCGGAGTTCGCCAGCAATGTCGCCGTGGCGGCGGCCTTCCTGCCGGTGGTCGGCGCCCTGGCGGCGGCCGGCGGCGGCGACGTCGTGGCGCTCGCCATCCCGGCCGGGCTGGCCGCGAGCTGCGCCTTCATGCTGCCGGTCGGCACGCCGCCCAACGCCCTGGCCTTCTCCGAGGGCGTGCTCCGGGTTCCCGACATGGCGCGCGCCGGCGTATACCTGAACCTGCTGGCGTGGGCATTGCTTGCCCTGGGTTTGCCGGTGCTGCTGCGGGTGCTGTTCTAGATGGACTACCTGCCGATCTTCCTCGACGTCCGCGGCCGGCCGTGCCTGGTGGTCGGCGGCGGGCCGGTGGCGGCGCGCAAGCTCGCCCTGCTGCTGCGCGCCGGGGCACGCGGCGTGGTGGTGGCGCCGCAGGTCTGCGACGAGCTGCGCGCGCTGGGTGGCACCATCGAGCTGCGCGAGCGGCCGTTCGCGCCGCACGACCTCGACGGCATGACGCTGGCCATCGCGGCCACTGACGATGCGGCCATCAACGCCGAGGTGGCGGCGCAGGCGCGCGTGCGTGGCCTGCCGGTGAACGTGGTCGACACGCCGGCGCTGTGCAGCTTCGTCATGCCGGCGGTGGTGGACCGCTCGCCGGTGATCGCGGCGGTCAGCTCCGGCGGGCGGGCGCCGGTGCTCACGCGCCTGCTGCGGGCGCGGCTGGAAACGCTGATTCCGGCCGCCTACGGCCGCCTCGCGGACCTCGCCGGCAGCGTGCGCGCTGCGGTGCGCGAGCGCATCGCCGATCCCGTTGACCGGCGACGTTTCTGGGACGAAACGTTACAGGGCCCGGTGGCGGAACTCGCCCTGTCCGGGCAGGACACGCGCGCCCGGCAGCTGCTCGATCGACTCATCGAGCGCGGCGCGGCCGGCGGCGTGGGCGAGGTGTACCTGGTCGGCGCCGGGCCAGGCGACCCGGACCTGCTCACCTTTCGCGCGCTGCGGCTGCTGCAGCAGGCCGACGTGGTGGTCCACGACCGGCTGGTGGCGCCGGAGATTCTGGACATGGCGCGGCGCGAGGCCGAGCGCATCGACGCCGGCAAGCGCGCGAGTCAACACACTCTGCCGCAGGAAGACATCAACGCGCTGCTGGTGCGCCTGGCCAAGGACGGCAAGCGGGTGCTGCGCCTGAAAGGCGGCGATCCGTTCACCTTCGGCCGCGGCGGCGAGGAGATCGCCACCCTGGCCGCCGAGGGCATCCCGTTCCAGGTGGTGCCCGGCGTCACCGCGGCCAGCGGCTGCGCGGCCTACGCCGGCATTCCCCTGACGCACCGCGACCACGCCCAGCTGTGCCTGTTCGTGACCGGGCACCTCAAGGACGGCGGCGTGGACCTGCCCTGGGATCAACTGGTGGCGATCGGCGGCACGCTGGTGGTGTACATGGGTCTGGGCGCCATCGGGGCCATCTGTGCGGCGCTGATCGCCCACGGCAAGGATCCCGGCACACCGGCCGCCGTGGTGGCCGAGGGCACCACGCTGCGTCAGCAGGTGGTCACCGCCACGCTCGCCGACCTGCCGGCCGCCGCGCAGCACCTGCCCGGGCCGGCGCTGATCATCGTCGGCGGCGTGGTCTCGCTGCGCGACACGCTCGCCTGGTTCGCCCCACCGTCCGGCGGGGCCTGAAATGCCGTCCCCGCTGCGCAGCCGCTTGTTCTGGGTCGGCGTGCTGTATTTCGCGCAGGGGCTGCCGCTCGGCATCTTTCTCGACTTGCTGCCGGTGTATTTCCGCCAGCAGGGCGTCGATCTGCGTCAGATCGGCGTGCTCGGCCTGCTGGGACTGGCCTGGACGCTCAAGTTCCTGTGGGCGCCGGCGGTGGACGCCTGGCGCGGCCACCGGCGCTGGATGCAGGCCGCCAACCTGATCATGGCCGGCTGCGTGCTGGCGCTCGCCGGGCTCAGCCCGGACCAGACCGCGCTGTGGCTGGCGCTTGGCCTGTTCGCGCTGGCGTCGGCCACCAACGACATCGCCATCGACGGCTACACGGTCGAGAAGGTGCCGCGCGGCGAGCTGGGTCTCGCCAACGGCGTGCGCATTGCGCTGTACCGGGTGGGCATGCTGACCGCCGGCGCGCTGCTGATGGCGAGCGATCTCATCGGCTGGTCCAGTACCTTCACGGCCGCTGCCGGCGCGCTGGCCGTGCTGGCGCTGGTGTGCCGCGCGGCGCCGGCCGAGGCGCCGCGCGAGGCGTCCCGCCCAACGCTGGCCGACATCGCCGCGCTGTTGCGCCAGCGGCGCGTGCGCTATGCCGGGCTGGCGCTGATCGCCCTGCTCGCCTGGCTGGTCGGGCGGCAGATGCAGTGGCTGGGCGGCCACGGCGAGACGGCGCTCGCCGCCGGCGCGCTGGCGCTGTTCATCATCGCCGCGCGGCAGCCCACCCGCGCCGTCGAGGCGCCCGCCGCGGCGCCGTTCGCGTCGCTGCTGGCGCGTCCGCACATGTTGGCGGTGTTGCTGTTCGCCCTCACCTTCAAGCTCGGTGACGCGGCCATGGGTTTCATGGTCAAACCGTTCTGGGTCGACGCCGGCTTCGGCGCGAGTGAAATCGGCCTCATCTCGGTCAACGTGGGGCTGATATTGTCGGTGGCCGGTGGCGTGCTGGGCGGCCTGGTCACCCATCGCTTCGGGGTATTCACGGCGCTCTGGTCGCTGGGCCTGTTGCAGGCGCTATCCAACCTTGGCTACGCCTATGCTGCCCATCTCGACATCACCGCCGACGTGTCGACCACGGTGCTATACGGAGCGAGCGTGGCCGAATCGTTCACCGGCGGACTCGGCACCGGGGCTTTTCTCGCCTTTCTGATGGCGGTGGTCGACCACCGCCAGGCGGCCAGCGAATACGCCCTGCTGTCGTCGCTGTTTGCGCTCAGCCGCTCGCTGGCCGGCTTTGCCAGCGGCTTCGGGGCCGAACTGATGGGGTATCGGGATTACTTTCTGCTGACGTTCCTGTTGTGTTTTCCGGCCTATGCGCTGCTGCCGGCGGTGCGCCGGGCCCTGTCGACCGTCGATGCGACCGCCCGCACGGAGGGTACCCAATGATCACGGCATTCGTGCTGATCCGCGCCGAACGCGGCCAGGTCAATGCCCTGGCCCAGGCGCTCGCGACGCTGCCCGGTGTGGCCGAGGTGTACTCGGTCAGCGGGCCATATGATCTGATCGCGATCGCCCGCGTGGCCACGCCTGACGATCTGTCGGAGCTGGTCACCGACCGCCTGGCGACGCTCAAGGGCATCGTCAGCACCGAGACGCAGCTGGCGTTTCGCGCCTATTCGCGGCACGACCTCGACAGCCTGTTCGACCTTGGCCTGGGAGGCACCCGGTCTCAGGGGTGACGGCCATGCCCACAAGCACACATCGGCCGCACCGCTGGGAGCCCGACGAGGGCACCGCGCCCGCGCCGCCGACCCTGCCCCCGGACGCCAGCAGCACGGCGCAGGTGCGTCGTCAGGTGGTGGATCTGTACCGCCGCGGCGCCGTGCCGCCGCTGCTGAGCCTGCTGTGCGCGTGCGGGCTGGTCGGCCTGCTGTGGCCCAGCGTATCCGCCCCGGCGGTCGCGGCCTGGCTGCTGACCCACGGGGCGCTATCGGTCGGCCGGGTGTGGCTCGCCCGGCGATTCATGCGCGAACGCGTGGTGGAGACGCAGCTCGCCCGCTGGCGCGCGAACTACGTGAACGCGGCCCTGGTGACGGGCCTCGTCTGGGGCGTTGGCAGCACGCTGCTGCTGGCCGGCAGTGGCCGCGAGCAGCAGCTGCTCGCCTGGGTGGTGCTGGTGGCCGCCGTGCTGGTGGAATTCCCCGCCCTGGCGCGCCTCGGGCGCCCCTTCGGCTGGCTGTTGATCGCCGCCCTGCTGGCGCCACTCGCGCTGAGTCTGCTGGGCCCGCAACCGGCGGCGGCCGCTGCCGGCGGCCTGGTGCTGCTGGCGTTCAGCAGCGCGCTGGCGGGCGCCGAGCTGCACCGCACCTACGTGGACGGCCTCACGCTGCAGGTGGAGTTCGCGCGCCTGGCGCGCTTCGATCAACTCACCGGCCTGGCCAACCGGCGCCACTTCGACGAGACCCTGGCCGGCGAATGGCAACGCGCGCTGCGCCAGCGCGGCGAGGTCGCGCTGATCATCTTCGATGTGGACGAGTTCAAGCGCTACAACGACCACTTCGGCCACCCCGGCGGCGACGCCTGCCTGCGTCGTCTGGCCGCCGCCGCGCGCGAGCTGGTGCACCGCCCGAGCGATCTTGTGGTGCGCATGGGCGGCGAGGAATTCGCCGTGCTGCTGCCGCTGACACCGGCCGCCGGCGCCAGCGCCATTGCCGAGATGCTGCGCCAGGCCATCGAGAACCTGCGCCTGCCACACGCGCCGGATGCCAGGCACCCGGTGGTGACCATCAGCGCCGGCGTCGCCACCCTGCGCCCGGACAGCGGCCTGCACTACGACGAGCTGGTCAAGGCAGCCGATGCCGCGCTGTACGACGCCAAGGGCAGCGGCCGCAACTGCGTGATGACGGCGCCGCAAGTGCACCAGGCGTCCGCCGCGGCCCAACGACTACGGGAGGTTATGGGTTGAGCGCTTGGGCAAGCTGGGTGCTGCCGCCCCTCATCGGCGCGGTGATCGGCGGCGTGACCAACGACGTCGCCATCCGCATGCTGTTTCGGCCGTACGCGCCGTGGCGGGTGCTCGGCTGGCGGGTGCCGCTGACGCCGGGCCTGATTCCGCGCGAGCGGGCGCAGATCGCCTACGCCATCGCGGAGACCTTCACCGAGCACGTGCTGGACGGCGACCAGGTCGCCGACCTGCTGCTGACCGACACCGTGCGCACGCGCCTGAAGGACAAGGTGGCCGGCATGGTGGACCAGCTCGGCGGTCTGCTCGGCGCCAACGCGACCATGCTCGGCATGGCCAAGGGCATGGCCGGTGACCTGCTGCTGCGGGAAATCGACGCGCTCGCCCGCGCCGACGGGCCGAGCGGCGACCACATCCGCGAACGCATCCGCGAGCGCATCGACGCGCTCGATGTGGCCCGGCTGGAGGCGCTGGTGCTCGGTTTCTCGCGCAAGCAGTTTCGCGCCATCACCTGGTTCGGCGTGCTGCTGGGCGGGATGATCGGCGTGGTGCAGGTGCTGCTGACGCAGGTGTTGCCCGCCGCCGGCTGACGCGCTGCGCACGCCGGGTCGGCGCTACCATCGGCCCGGTCCCCGCATTCCACGACCCGAGGAGAAAACCATGGACGTTGCCAACGCCCGCGTGCAGACCGGCGGCTTCGAGACTTTCTTTCACCACTGCGGCGCCACCGACGCCCAGCCGGTGATCCTGCTGCACGGCTCAGGACCCGGCGCGAATGCCATGTCCAACTGGGTCCACGCGCTGCCGTTCCTGGGCGAACGCTACCGCGCCATTGCGCCCGACATCGCCGGCTTCGGCGAGAGCCAGCACCACGCCCCGCCGACCGGCGCGGCGGCCTGGATCGAGGCCTGGACGGCGCAGATCATCGCGCTCATGGACGGCCTTGGCATCGGCAAGGCGCACCTGGTCGGCAACTCCATGGGCGGCGGCGTCACCCTGCAACTGCTGCGCCGGCACCCGCAGCGCTTCGAGCGCATCGTGCTGATGGGCGCCGTCGGCGCGCCGTTCACCGCCACGCCCGGCCTGCAGCGCGGCTGGGGCTACTACCGCACCGGCACCGAGGAGGAGCTCGCGTACCTGGTGCGCAAGTTCCTGCACAACCCGGACGTGCTGGGCGGCGATGTGGACGCCATCGCCCGCCAGCGCTTTGGTCTGGTGATGCAGGACCGCATCCGCAAACAATTCGAGCTCATGTTCCCGGGCGACGCGCAGGAGCATGTCGACGCCTTCGTCGTGCCCGAACACGAGCTGCGCGGCATGGCACACCCGACGCTGGTGACGCACGGGCGGGAGGATTTCTTCATCCCCACCAGCACCAGCCTGTACGTCGCCGAGCGCATGCCGAACGCCCAGCTGCACATGTTCCACCACTGCGGGCACTGGATTCAGATCGAGCAGCGGGCGGCGTTCAACCAGCTGGTGCTGGATTTTCTGGACGGGCGCTTCGGCTGAAGACCGCACGGCGTGCCGTCGACCGGTTCCCAGTGCCCAGGGAAGCAAGGGACAGACTAAAGTTCACGAGAACCGCGGGGAGGAAGCTCGCCCCGCGGGCGAGCCCCGCCGCTGAGCGCCGACGTCAGCCCACAACATCGGCATAAGTTCTACCCGTAGTATCATCGCGCTGTGAACACCGCAGCAAAGCTGCTCGATGCCATGCGCCGGTCGCAGCTCGACTGGTCATTGGCGGAGCTTCAGACGGTGGCACGGCAGCACGAGATTGCTTGGCGCCACAAGGGCGGTAGTCATTGCATCTTTGTGCGGGCTGATGGACGCACTTTGCCTGTGCCGGCACGGCGGCCTATCAAGCCGATTTATATCCGGATGTTCTTGGCCCTTGTCGATGGAGAGTGACATGGCTCGAGTTCCTCAGTACCCCTTCGAAGTGCGTCCTCTGTCCCCCGAGGAAGGCGGTGGCTTTCTCATCGCCTTTCCGGACTTCACGGACTGCGTGTCGGACGGCGCAACCGTGGACGAAGCCATCGCGAACGGTCAGCTCGCGCTCAAGGAAACCATCGCTGCGCTGCGGGAAGCGGGACACCCGATCCCTGAGCCTACGGCTGCGACGACCGCATCAGGCAAGTTTGTCGCCCGGGTGCCGAAGAGCGTGCACGCCAAGCTTTCGTCTCGCGCCAAGGCAGAGGGCGTCTCGCTGAACACACTGGTGGTGAGCCTGCTCTCGGAAGGTCTGGGCAAGAAGTCCACCCACGCTTAGCGCGTCGGCGAGCGATGCGGCCCAACCCTTCGCGTCAAGGAGAGCCTCCAATGCAATGGTCAGTGTCCTGTATCAAGCGCAAGCAATTCGCCCAATGGGCGATTCCTAAGGCGCTGCGCGACGCGCTTGGTATTCAGGACGGAGATCGTTTCCTCTTCGCGATCTCGCATCTCGACTTCAGCGAGGACTTGTCGCTCCAGGTGACCAGCGGAGGGGAACTCCTTGTCCCGGCCAGGGTTGCGCAGCTCTTGAAGCGGCAGGCCGAACTCAGCCCAAGTTCCTCCGTTAACTTTGCGGTGCGGCTCAGCGATCTGCGAGAAACCCAAGAGGCCTTCGATAAAGGCGTAGCCGCGTCGCAGATGCTCAGCGACGCGGCCCGGCGCGCCAGACTTGCGCAGGCGCCGAAAGAGCCAAGAGGCTACCGAGTGCTGACAACCGTCTTCGAGAGGAACCCAGACGTTGTCGCCGAGGTCCTGGCTCGGGCAAGAGGCACTTGCGAGCGTTGCAAGAACCCCGCGCCATTCAAGCGCAGAAGCGATGGATCACCCTACCTGGAAGTTCACCATCGAATACAGTTGGCCCATGGGGGCAAAGACACCGTGGACAACGCCGAGGCACTGTGTCCGAACTGCCATCGCCGGTCCCACTACGGCCAAGCTGACACCTAACCCCTCGCTCAAACGGCGACCTCCACGGCCGGCTGCCTTGCTCGCGAACCAAATAGGGGAAACAGGGGGAAAACAGCAGGGGGAAAACAGGGGACAGACCACGGTTTTTAGCTACACTCCATCACCCGTTCTTACCGCGTCAGTCACCCATGCCACGCCGCGCTCGGGTCACGCTACCCAACGTCCCACTGCACATCATCCAGCGGGGCAACAATCGCCAGGCGTGCTTCTTCGCGGACGAGGATTGCCGATGGTATTTGCGGTGGCTGGGCGAGTATGCCCGGCAAGCCGGGTGCCGTGTGCATGCCTACGTGCTGATGACAAACCATGTGCATCTGTTGCTTTCCCCAGACCGGGCCGACTCCGCGGGGCAGCTGATGAAGGCACTCGGGCAGCGTTACGTGCAATACGTCAATCGCACCTACCAGCGCAGCGGCACCCTATGGGAAGGACGGTTCCGGTCGTGTCTGACGCAGGAGGACGCCTACCTGCTCGCCTGTCAGCGCTACATCGAACTGAATCCGGTGCGGGCTGACATGGTGGCGCATCCGGCCGATTATCGTTGGTCGAGCTATCGGGCCAACGCGCAGGGGCAGGTCGATCCTGTGGTGACGCCGCATCCGCTGTATACGGCCCTGGGCGCGAATGCGAGCGCCCGGTTGGCAGCGTACCGCGAGCTGTTTCGTTATGAACTCGAGCCCGGTCTGGTGGATAACATTCGGCGGGCGACAAACGGGAATTTCGCGCTTGGCAACGAGCGTTTTGCCGCGCAGGTGTCATCGGTGCTGGGACGACGCGCAGCCCCGGGAAAATCCGGGCGACCCCGGCAAATGCCGTAGGTGGACTCCGGAGTGTTGTTCGATGAGCCGTGAAACCGTGGTCTGTCCCCTGTTCTGCTTTATCCTCTGTTTCTCCTGTTTCTCCTTGCCTACCGTCGGAGGCGCACTTGTTCAACCTAGAAGGAACCCCTTATCTGCTTGACTCTCAGGCGTCTGAGCAGGTCCGGATAAGGCTTCAAGCCATTGAAGAGCGCGTGGCACTCCTGCGTGGCAGCGGTGTCCTCACAGAGCAGACGGTCAAGGACTACTACGGGGAGAAAAGGTTTGAGCAAGTCGCCGAGTCGAACGCGATAGAGGGCAGCACGCTCTCCGTCGGCGAGACTGAGCTAGCCGTACTGAAAGGCATCACCATCACTGGTCATGATCCTGCATACGCAAAGGATGCGATGGCTCTCGACCGCGCGCTGACGCGCATTACAGAGCTTGCGCGCGACACCAAACATCCAACCGACATCGCTCAACTACACGAGATTCACGGCCTCTTGCTTGGGGATCGACCGGGCGCCGGCATCTTCCGCAAGGAGCGCGTAACGATCCGAGGTGCCAAGCATACGCCGCCCAAGACTTGGAAACAGATCATGGCCATGATGTCGGACTGGCAGTCTTGGTCCGCTGACAACGCAACGCTTCCCGCGCCCATTCGATCCGCCATTTTACATGCTTGGTTGACCCACGTTCACCCTTTCATCGACGGAAACGGCCGCGTCTCTAGAGCGATCGGCAATCTCGAACTCATCCGCGCCGGTTACCCACCAATCATAATCAAAAAGAAGGAGCGAGACCGCTACATCGAGGCACTGGCCGAGTCTGACGAAGGCGGCGACATCCGATCATTTCTAGAGCTCGTCTTTGACCGAGTCGAAGGTGGCCTCACCGGCCTTGAGTTGTCAGCGAGGAGGAAGCAAGGCTTCAATCCAGTAGTCGAGAAGATCCGGCAGATGCAGGAGAAGCAGCTCTACATCTGGGAGACCGGGGTCAAGCTTCTTGCGTCCATTGTTGGCCATCGCCTAACTCAGCTCCTTGAGCCTGTAGGAGGGTCTGCAAGCATTCGGCTGTATGACTCGCCTCTTGACTTGGACGACTATCTAGAGGTCTGCGGCGGCAGAAGCGTCTCGCGAAGCTGGGCATTCACTGTCCGGATTGAGATACCAGGGGTCCCTCGCCTAGAGAAGCTGGCTTACATCGGCCATCGCAGCAACAGGCTGCACCAAGCCTTGAACTACGAAGGAGGCCCGTCCATTTACTGGTCGTCTAAGAATCCGGCGAACTTCCCAAAGTGGTTAACCGACGGCGAGAACTCTCCGTTCGCGATGGAACTCACTGCGAAGGCCGGAAACGGCGACGAGTGGATTGCTCGGTTGTCTGATGACTCCGTGCAAAAGGTGCAAACAACAGAATTGGCAAGCAAGATTGCGGAAGCGCTCGTTAGCCAAGTCGGGTAACAGGGATAACAGGGGACGGGATAACAGGGACGGGATAACAGGGGACGATAACAGGATAACAGGGGACAGATCACGGTTTTCGCGAAACCGGCAGTCGTAATCTGCCCCCTGTGTTGTCTTTGCACGGCATGCCGCCGACCGAGTCCAGCGGGTGCCGGTCCCGGCACGCACCGGGGCGTCGCCCCCTCCCTCAGGCCGGCGTGAGCCCAGCCATGTCCAGCATCAGCCATTTGCTGCCGGCGCTGGCGAACTTCACCTGCACCCGCGTGCGCGGACCCTGGCCCTCGAAGTCGACGATCACGCCGTCGCCGAATTTGCCGTGGCGCACGCGCTGGCCGACTTCGAGCCCGCCCGCGCCCTCGGCCATCTTGGGCGGATCGCTCCAGGCACCCTCGCGTCGCGGCGGCGGGCGGGCGAAATCGTCGGTCCGGCCGGGGCGCCGCTGATCGGCCCGGGCCCGGCCGCCGTAGCCGGCGCCGCCAAACGCGTCACGGCCTGCGCCGAACACGCGCGCGCTGGTCGGCCGCTCGACGGTGCCGCGCAGGCGCACCTCGGTGAGGTGCTCGGCCGGGATTTCCTCGATGAAGCGTGAGGCCATGGCGGGGCGCGTCTCGCCGTGGATGCGCCGGCTCTCGGCGTAGCTGACGAACAGCCGCTCGCGGGCGCGGGTGATGCCGACGTAGGCCAGACGGCGTTCCTCCTCCAGCCGCGCCGGGTCGTCGATGGAGCGCTGGCTCGGAAACAGCCCCTCCTCCACGCCGACCAGGAATACCTGCCGGAACTCGAGTCCCTTGGCCGAGTGCAGCGTCATCAGCTGCACGCAGTCGGCGCCGGCCTCGCCCTGGGCGTCGCCGGCCTCGAGCGCCGCGTGGCTCAGGAACGCGGTCAGCGGGTCGAGGTCCTCGTCCTCGTTGACGAACAGGCTGGCGGCGTTCACGAGCTCGTCGAGGTTCTCGACCCGTCCCTCGCCGCGGCCGTCCGGGTCCTTGGCGTAATGGTCCTTGAGGCCGCTGCCGTGCACGGCGATGGTGACCTGATCCATCAGCGGCTGGCCGGCCGAGGCGGCGCGCAGGTCGCCGATCAGCCGCGCGAAGCCGCCGAGCGCCGACGCCGCGCGGCCGCCGAGGCCCCCGCCCTGCAGCAGGCGCGTCAGCACCGCCCACAGCGAAAGCGCCCCGGCGCGTGCTTCCTCGCGCAGGGTGTCGAGCGTTTTCTCGCCGATGCCGCGCGGCGGCTGGTTCACCACCCGCTCGAAGGCGGTGTCGTCGTCGGGGTTGGCGACGAGGCGCAGGTACGCCAGCGCGTCGCGAATCTCGGCGCGGTCGAAGAAGCGCTGGCCGCCGTAGACCCGGTAGCGGATGCGCCGCGCGACCAGCTGCTCCTCGAAGGCGCGCGACTGGGCATTCGAGCGGTACAGGATGGCCACTTCCGCGCGCGGGTTGCCGGCCGCCGCCCAGGCCTCGATCTGCTCCACCACGAAGCGCGCCTCGTCCTGCTCGTTGTAGGCGGCATAGAGCCGGATCGGCTCGCCGTGGCCGGCGTCCGACCACAGGTTCTTGCCCAGGCGCTCGCGGTTGTTGGCGATCAGCGCGTTGGCGGCGGCCAGGATGGTGCCGGTCGAGCGGTAGTTCTGCTCCAGGCGGATCACCTTCACGTCCGGGAACTGGCGCTCGAAATCGCGCATGTTCTCGACCTTGGCGCCGCGCCAGCCGTAGATGGACTGATCGTCGTCGCCGACCGCGAACAGGCTGCTGTCGGGCCCGGCGAGGTTGCGCAGCCAGGCGTATTGCAGGGTGTTGGTGTCCTGGAACTCGTCGACCAGGATGTGCCGGAAGCGCCGCCGGTAATGGTCGCGCAGCGCCGGCTGTTGCACCCAAAGTTCATTGGAACGCAGCAGCAGCTCGCCGAAATCGACCATGCCGCCGCGCTCGCAGGCGGCCTCGTAGCGCCGGTACAGCTCGGCCAGGCGCTCGCGGTCGGGGAAGCCCTGGGCGTCGATGTGGCGCGCGCGCTGGCCCTCGTCCTTGCGGGCGTTGATGAAGGCCGCCACCTGCGCCGGCTTCAGGCTGTCGTCGCCCAGCTCGCGCAGCAGGCGCTTGATCAGGCGCTGCTGGTCGTCGGAATCGAGAATCTGGAACGTCTCCGGCAGGCCGGCCTCGCGCCAGTGCGCGCGCAGCAGACGGTGCGCGATGCCGTGGAAGGTGCCGACCCACAAGCCGCGCGGCGACAGATGCAGCAGCTCGCCGATGCGCTCGCGCATCTCGGCCGCCGCCTTGTTGGTGAAGGTGACGGCCAGAATCTCCTGCGGCGCCGCGCGCTCGACTTCGATCAACCAGGCGATGCGGTGCGTCAGCACCCGCGTCTTGCCGCTGCCGGCGCCGGCCAGCACCAGCGCCGTCTGCCCGGGCGCGGTCACGGCCTCGCGCTGCGGCGGGTTCAGGCGTTCGATCTGGCGTTCTAGGGTCATGCTCATGCGGGGCTGGTGCGGCGCGGCGCCGGGACGTGGGCGGCGGTCAATTTTAAGCGAGCGTCAGCCGCCACCCCGGCGACGCCCTTGCCGGACACAAGCCCTCACAGCAGCCTGGCGAGCGTCGCCAGCGCCGCCTCGGTCCGCCCATCCCACGGGCACGCGCAGGAGATGCGCACGAAGTTGCGGTATTTCTGCGTGGCCGAGAAGATCGGCCCGGGCGCGATGCTGATGCCCTCGGCGCGGGCGCGGCGGGCGAGTTCCAGGCTGTCGACCTGCGGCGCCAGTTCCAGCCAGATGACGAAGCCGCCGGCCGGCTGGGTGATGCGGGTGCCCGGCGGGAAGTGCCGGGTCACGCCCTCGATCATGCGCCGCACGGCGCGCGCGTAGTCGCCTCGCACGGCCCGCAGGTGACGCTCGTACCCGCCGCCGCGCAGCAATTCCGCCATGGCGAGTTGCGGCACCGTCGCCGTGGCGAGATTGAGCACGAACTTCAGATACTCGACCCGCGCCTGGTGGCGACCGGGCAGGATCCAGCCCACCCGCAGGCCGGGCGACAGCGTCTTCGAGAACGACGAGCAGTAGATCACCTCGGCGCCGGTGCCTTGTGTCAGCGACAGGCAGGGCGGCGGCCGCTGCGCGGCGAAACCGAGGTCGCCGTAAAGATCGTCCTCGATCAACGGCACGCGGTGGCGGCCGAGCAGCTCCAGCAGGCGCCGCTTGCGCGCGGGCGGCATGCAGTAGCCGAGCGGGTTGCTGAAGCTTGGCGTGGCCACGCAGGCCTTGACCGGCCAGCGTTCGAGCGCCAGTTGCAACGCCTCCAGCGACGGCCCGTCGACGGGATCGGTGGGAATTTCCAGCGCTTCCAGTTGCAGCGCCTCGAGCGCCTGGAGCAAGCCATAGAAGGTGGGCGACTCGATGGCCACCACGTCGCCGGGCCGCGTCACGGCCTGCAACGCCAACAGCAGCGCTTCCTGGCAGCCGTTGGTGATGACGACCTCGTCGGCGTTCACCGCGCAGCCGGCCTGGACCATGCGCCGCGCGATCTGCCGGCGCAGTTCCGGCAGGCCCGGCGGGAATTCGTAGGCCGCCGCGCGGCTGCGGTGCAGGCGCGCGGCCCGCGCCAGTGCCCGCTCGACAGCGCGGGTGGGCAGAAAGCTCGCGTCCGGCACCGCCGCGCCGAGCTGCACCAGGCCGTCCACATTCGTCGCCTTGACCAGGCTCAGCACCAGCTCCTGTCCGCTCACCGGGCTCGGCCGGGCGGCCGGGTCCGAGACGGCCGGCGGCAGAACCGCCACATTCGGGCGCGAACGCACGTAATAGCCGGAGCGCGGCCGTGCCTCGACCAGCGCGTCGTCCTCCAGCCGCCGGTAGGCGGCCAGCACGGTGGCGATGCTGACGCCACGCGTGCGGCTCAGCGTGCGCACGCCGGGCAGCCGCTCGCCGGCGCCGTACACGCTTTGCGCGATCTGCTCGCGCAGCTCGGTGGCCAATTGGTGGTGCAGCAGGTCCATGGGTGGGGCGGTACAGCCGGCAGGGGAATCGACCGGCACAGATTAATTGAAACGAACTCTGTACCGCGACAATATCATTTATCTGCTTCTGTACCGCTCATGGAGCCTGCCATAGAGTGGCCACCTCGTCGTTATTCCCGCGCCATCCCCATGCTTCAGACATCTCCCCCGCCGCGGCCAAACCGGCTCCTGCTGCCGTGGCCGCACCTGCTGCTGGCACTGGCGGTGATCGGCGTCTGGGGCACCAATTTCGTGGTCATCCGCGTCGCCCTCGATGAGTGGCCGCCGCTGCTGTTCGCCGCGCTGCGCTTCGTCTTCGCGGCGCTGCCGTGGGTGTTGTTCGTCAAACCTCCGCGCGCGTCCTGGCGGCATCTCGCCGCTTATGGCGCGGTGGTCGGCTGCGGCCAGTTCGGCTTGCTGTACCTGGCGATGCGACACGACATCGCGCCGGGGCTCGCCTCGCTGGTGATTCAGGTGCAGGTGTTTTTCACTGTCGCCCTGGCGGCAGCGCTGCTGCGCGAGCGCCTGACCGGCCGGCAGATCGTCGCCATGCTGCTCGGTGCGGCGGGGCTGACGGTGACGCTGTGCGCCACCGACGCGGCGGCAACGCCGCTCGGTCTGTTGCTGACCGTCGCGGCCGCGCTGGGCTGGGCCATCGCCAACCTCATCGTCAAGTCCGCGGGCAGCATCGACGCCCTCGCCTTCGTGGTCTGGTCCAGCGTCTTTGCGGCCGTGCCGCTGCTGGCTCTGAGCCTGGCGGTCGAGGGCGTCGGCACCGGACTGGCCGCCATCGGCCACGCGTCGCCGGCGGCCTGGCTCGCCGTGCTGTGGCAGGCGCTGGGCAACACCCTGTTCGGCTACGGCGCCTGGAGCTGGCTGCTCGCGCGCCACCCCGCCGCGGTCATCGCGCCGCTGTCGCTGCTGGTGCCGGTGTTCGGCATGACGGCATCGGCGGCGCTCCTCGCCGAGCCGATGCCGGCGTGGAAGCTGGCCGCCAGCGCGCTGATCATCGGTGGCCTCGGGGTGAACCTGCTGGGGCCGGCGAGGCGACGGGCGGTCACGAACATCCGTGCGGAGCCGCAGCGATGATTCGCGCCGACGCTGCCAACGGCTTCGCGGCCGAGTGGATCGCCGCCTGGGCCAGGCACGATGTCGACGCCCTGCTCGCGCGCTGCGACGACGCGTTCGAGTGGGCTTCGCCATTGCTTACGCGGGTCGCCGGCAAATCCGCCACCGCGCTGCGAGGCAAGACCCGGATCGGCGCCAGCTGGGCGCGGCTGCTGACGCCGCCGGCGCTGACGGTGGCGCCACGGTTTCGCCTGGGCCTGCGGGCGACACTGACGGGGTCGGACAGCCTGGTGCTGCTGTGCGAGCTCGATTCGCGGCGCGTGGCGCAAACGATTCGTCTCGGGGCAGATGGGCAAGCGACGCGCCTTGCCTGCCAGCACCTGCCGGTGAGCACGGGAGGAGCCGGCCTGATCGACGCCGGCTTTGCCCGGCACTTCGCCGCCGACTGGCTCAGCGCGTGGAACCGGCATGATCTCGCCGCCATCCTTTCGCACTACGCACCCGACATCGACATGCACTCGCCCTACATCGCCGTGATGGTGGGCAAACCAAGCGGCGTGCTGCACGGCAAGGCGGCGGTCGGCAGTTATTGGGAGAAAGCGCTGGCACGCATGCCGGATCTGCGCTTCGTGCTGATCGACGTGTTCTGCGGCGCTGACAGCCTCGTGCTGCACTACCACGGTTCACGCGGTGCGGTAGCGGAGGTTTTCGAGTTCGGCGCGGACGGCAAGGTGATCCGCGCCGCCGCCCATTACGCACACCCCCCGGAGAACGCGCCATGACCGGTTCCGACCCGCCGATTGCCCTGATCGCCGCCGACTGCGCCGTGCGCCGACGCCCATCGAGCTACCCGGCGGCCGTCGTGGCGCTGCTCGATGCCCAGCTTGCCGGTCGGGAGAAGCGTCCGCTCGGCGAGCTCTTCGGCCTGACGCGCTTCGGCGTCAATCTCACCCGCCTGGCGCCGGGCGCCATCTCGGCACTGCGCCATGCCCACTCGCGGCAGGACGAATTCATTTACGTGCTGCACGGCACGCCGACGCTGGTGACCGATGCCGGCGAGACGCCGCTGTCACCGGGCATGTGCGCCGGCTTCGCCGCGGGCACAGGCAACGCGCACCGGCTGATCAACCCCAGCGACGCGGACGTGGTCTACCTCGAAATCGGCGACCGCACGCCGGACGATCGGGTGACCTATCCGGACGACGATCTGGCGGCAAGCCTGGTCGACGGCCGGTGGCGGTTCACGCGCAAGGATGGCTCCGACTACTGAAGGAGACGCTGAAAAATTCCTTCCGTGGAATTTTTCAGCTCGCCTCGTCGCGGTGCACGCCCGCGACGGGCTCCGTGAATCAAGCACTTCGTGCTTGTCTCACGCCGGGGCATCCTGCCCCGAACGGGAAGCGCTGAATAAATCAGCGCTTCCTGAAGGGTCTTCCGACCGGAGAATCGATGAAAACGCCCATCACCCTGTACTTCGATCTGGTCAGCCCGTACGCGTGGCTGGCGCTGCACGCCGTCGAGACGATCCGCGCCGAAAGCGGCCGCGAGGTGATCGTCAGCCCGGTCGCCTTCGGCGCCATCCTCAAGCGCAACCAGCAGCCGGCGCCGGTGGCCTTGCCCGCCAAACGGGCGCACATCCTCGACGACATCCGCTGGCGCGCCGCCGAGCGGGGGTTGCCGTTCACCGGCCCGCCGGTGCATCCGTTCAATCCGCTGGCCGGGCTGCGCCTGTGCCTGGCGTTGGACGATCCCGACGCGCGCGCCGCGCTGGCGCGGGAGCTGGCGGATGCCGCCTGGGCGCACGGCCGCGACCTTGCCGATAGCGCGGTGGTGCTCGACGTCGCCACCGCTTGCGGGCTGGACCCGACGTGGGCAGCGGCGCGTCTGGATGATCCCGCCATCAAGGAGGCGCTGATCAAACGCACCGATGACGCCGCCGACGCCGGCGTGTTTGGCGTGCCGACCTTCGCCCTGGACGGGCACCTGTTCTGGGGCAACGACCGCATTGCGCATCTGTTGGCGAGCGCGCGGGGCGAGCGGCCAGACATTCCGGGGTCGGCGCGCTGACGGCGCAGGGGCCCGACCGCGGCGGGTCCGGTCGTACCACCGCCTGCCGGCGCAGCCCGCCGCCCTGATCACGGCTGAACGTGCGCTCCCGCCGCCACCAGCAACTCGCGCAGTACCGAGCGGTGACAGCGCGCTTCGTCCTCGCAGTAACAGCCGATCGAGAAATCGCTGCTGGCGGACAGCGCCGCCAGCAGCGCGATGGCATGCGCATGCTCGGGCGTCGCCATTTCGGCCCGGTACCGACGCTCGAACGCGGACCACTGCGCCGGCGATTTGGCCTGCTGGCCGAGTTTCACGGTCTCCGGGCTCGGGGCGAGATTCGGAAACCAGACGTCGTACCAGTCCTGGCGCGCGAACTCGGCCTTCGGCACGCCCCGCGGCGGTCGGCGTACCGCACCGATGCGCACGCCTTCGTTGACCTGTCGCGGGCTGCCAAGACGCACGATACGCATCACCATGAACTTCCCCCTCCAGGCGTGTGCTCCATCGCACCGAATGCTTTATCGAGACCGGCCGCGACCCACGATGCGGCCTATTCCATCACCGTGGGCGGCCTGACTGGGCGGCCGGCGTAAAATCGGCACCCCGCAAGACCCTACCCCGGATTCTTCCCGTGACCACCTCCCGCAAGCTCGGTCAGCGCGGCCTGGACAAGGTGTCGCGCATTCCCGTGAAGGTGGAGCCGGTCGCGCAGACGCTGCGCAAGCCCGACTGGCTGCGCGTGCGCCTGCCGGCCAGCCCCAACTTCCAGCGCGTCAAGACGCTGCTGCGCGACAAGGCCCTGCACACGGTGTGCGAGGAGGCATCCTGCCCCAACATCGGCGAGTGCTTCAGCAAGGGCACCGCCACGTTCATGATCATGGGCCACAAGTGCACGCGCCGCTGCCCGTTCTGCGACGTAGCGCACGGCAGCCCGGACCCGCTCGATCCGGCGGAACCGGCGCACCTAGCCGACGCCGTGGGCACACTGGGGCTGAAGTACGTCGTCATCACCTCCGTCGACCGCGACGACCTGCCGGACCGCGGCGCCGGGCATTTCGTGGACTGCATCCGCGCCGTGCGCGAGCGCTCGCCCAGCACCACCATCGAGGTGCTGGTGCCGGACTTTCGCCACCGCATCGACGTGGCGCTCGAGATCCTCGCCGCCGCGCCGCCGGACGTGTTCAACCACAACATCGAGACCGTGCCGCGCCTGTACGCGGCGGCCCGGCCGGGGGCCGACTACGCGGGCTCGCTCGAACTCCTCAAGCGCTGCAAGGCGCTGCTGCCGGACCTGCCGACCAAGTCCGGCCTGATGCTGGGCCTGGGCGAAACCGACGACGAGGTGCTGGCGGTGATGGCCGACCTGCGCGCGCATGACGTCGACATGCTGACCATCGGCCAGTACCTGGCGCCATCCGCGCACCACCTGCCGGTGCGCCGCTACGTGTCGCCGGAAACCTTCGCCGAGCTGGCCGAGCACGGCCGGCAGATGGGCTTCGCCAACGTCGCCAGCGGCCCGCTGGTGCGCTCGTCCTACCATGCGGACCTGCAGGCCGCCGGCCACGCCGTGGCCTGAGATGGAGTTCCTCGCCGTCAAGACGCTGGCGGCTTTCGTGGAGCCGCCGGGCGTGTTCGTGGCGCTGCTCGCGCTGGCGACACTACTGATCAGGCGCCGACCCGCCATCGCCCGGGCCTTGTGCGTGCTCTGCATCGGGGGCCTGTTGGTGCTGTCCAACAGCATCGTCGCCAGCATGCTGCTCGACTCCCTGAACCGCTATCCACCGGCCACGCCGGCGGCGCTGCGCGATGCGCAGGCCATCGTCATCCTGGGCGGCGGCGCGCAGCGGAACCTGGTCGATTACGGCGGCGGCACGGTCAAGGCCCTGGCACTGGAGCGCCTGCGCCACGGCGCGCTGCTCGCCAAGCAGACTGGCCTGCCGGTGCTGGTGACCGACGGTGGACCCGACGACGACGTACCGGCCGCGACCTACATGGCGCAGGCGCTGACCGAGTGGGGCGTGCGCCCGCGCTGGTCGGAGACCCGCGCCCGCACCACCTACGACAACGCCCGCTACAGCCGCGACGTGCTGGCGGCCGAGGGCATCAGCCGTGTGGCGCTGGTATCGCACGGCTGGCACCTGCCGCGGGCGGTGACGATATTCGAGCACGCCGGGCTGCAGGTGGTGCCGGCGCCAACCCTGGTGCCGATCCCCAACAAGACCGGCGCGGACCTGACCGGCTGGCTGCCGGACGGGCTCGCCTTCGCGCGCTCCATGCTCGCCGTGCACGAGATCGTCGGCGGCGCCTGGTACCGCCTGCGTTACGGCAGCGGCGCATGAGCGCGCCGGTGCAACCCGCCGCCACGGTGGCGCCGCTGCGCGACGGCCCGCATGGGCTCGAGGTTCTGCTGCTGCAACGCAGCCCCACGCTGGTGTTCGCGCCCGGCGCCTGGGTGTTCCCCGGCGGGCGGGTGGACGAGGCCGACCACCGGCAGGGCGCCGAGCGCGCAGCGCGCCTGGCGGCCGTGCGCGAGGCGGCCGAGGAAGCCGGCCTGCTGCTCGATCCCGACACGCTGATCGAGGTCGCCCACTGGACCACGCCGCCCGGCCAGGTGCGCCGCTATGCGACGTGGTTTTTCGTCGCCGACGCCAACCGCTGCGGCGGCGTGCGCGTGGACGGTATCGAGGCGGTCGACTACCGCTGGCTGCGCCCGGCCGATGCGCTCGCCGCCAGCCGCGAGCATGACCTGACGCTGATCCGCCCGACCATCGCCACGCTGACCGAGCTGCAGGCATTTGCGGACGTGGCGGCGGCGCTGGCGTACTTCGCCGGGCGCACGATCCTGCGCCACACGCCCGACCGGTGACGGCGATCGGCGCTCGGCACTCGGAAGCAGGCGCGATAGATTGGCAGCCGGGCACCGACCCGGCGCGGCACGACACGCAGGAGCGAGACGACATGAGCTTGAAGGTTATCGGCGCCGGCCTTGGCCGCACCGGCACGCTGTCGCTGAAGGCGGCGCTCGAACGGCTGGGCTTCGGCCCGTGCTACCACATGACCCGCATCTTCGAGCACCTCGAGCACGGGCCGATGTGGCAGCAGTTCGCGGCCGGGACGCGCGGCGACTGGGACAGCCTGCTCGGCGACTTCAACGCCGCCGTGGACTGGCCGGCGAGCTATTTCTGGCGCGAGCTGGCGGCCTTCTACCCGCAGGCGAAGGTGATCCTCACCGTGCGCGACGCCGGGCGCTGGTTCGACAGCATCGACGGCACGCTGTTTCGCTTCATGCGGGCGGCACAGGTGCCGGACGACGATGCGGCACAGCGACAGATCGCCATGGCGCGGGACATCGTGCAGCAGCGCACGTTTGGCGACCGCATCGGCGACCGTGCCCACGTGATCGATGTATACGAGCGCCACAACCACACCGTGCAGCAGACGCTGCCGGCCGGTCGCCTGCTGACCTACGACGTGGCCGAGGGCTGGGCGCCGCTGTGCGCCTTCCTCGGCGTGCCGGTGCCGGACGAACCCTTTCCGCGCATCAACGCCCAGCAGGAACTGCTGGACCTCCACGCCGAGCGCTACAAGCTCTGAAGCCGCCCGGATGAGCGCGCCGCTCAGCGCACCTGCGCGCTGCCCTGGCGGCGCGGGTCGGCGGCGGCTTTCATGTCGCCGCTGGCCGGCTGCCAGGCGATGGCCTGCATGTTGCCGTAGCGGCGATCGACCGGTTTCAGCGCGTGCCCCAGCCGTTCCAGCCCGGCCCGGTCGGCGTCGGGCAAGCCCTCGGGCTCGTACTCGATCACGTCCGGCCAGAACTGGTGGTGGTAGCGGCCGGTGCTCACCCAGGCGGCCGGGTCGGCGTTGCCGTCGGCAAACGTGAGCGCGCCCAGCAGCACCATGCTGATGATGCGGCTGCCGCCCGGCGTGCCGAGCACGGCCACGGTGTGGCCGCGGCGCAGGATGGTCGGCGTCATGCTGGACAGCGGCCGCTTGCCGGGGGCGATGGCGTTGGCGTGGGCGCCGATCAGGCCGTAGGTGTTGGGGCTGCCTTCCTTGGCCGAGAAATCGTCCATCTCGTCGTTCAGCAGCACGCCGGTGCCGGGCGGCACGAAGCCCGAGCCGAACGGAATGTTGACGCTCAAGGTCGCCGACACCACGTTGCCCTGCGCGTCGACCACCGAGAAATGCGTGGTGTCGGTGCCCTCGGGGCTGGCCGGCGCGCCCGGCAGGCTGGCGCTCGGCGTGGCGCGATCGGCCCGGATGCCGGCCCGCAGGCCGGCGGCATAGTTCTTGTCGATGAGCTGCGCGATCGGCATGTCGACGAAGTCCGGGTCGCCCAGGTACTCGGCCCGGTCGCGGTAGGCGCGGCGCATGGCCTCGACGATCAGGTGCTTGCGGGTCACGGCATCGCGCAGGTCGAGCCGGTAGCCCTCGAGGATGTTGAGCGCCGCCAGCAGCGCCACGCCGCCCGAGGACGGCGGCGGCGCCGTCAGCACGTCCATGTCGCGGTAGCGACCGCGCAGCGGCGTGCGCTCGACGACCCGGTAGTTCTTGAGGTCGTCGGCGGTCCAGGCGCCACCGGCGGCGTTGACGCCATCGACGAGCAGGCGTGCCGTCTCGCCCTCGTAGAAACCGGCCTTGCCCGAGCGCGCCAGGCGCTCCAACACGGCGGCGAGATCCTTCTGCACCAGCCGGAAGCCGGCCTTGGGCACCTCGCCGTCGTCCAGAAAAATGGCCGCCGCGGCCGGCGAGGCGGCCAGCGCGTCCTTGCGCATGCCCGTCATCTGCAGGTGGAACGCGTCCGGCTCGAAGCCGTCGTCCGCCAGGCGGATGGCTGGCGCCAGGTTGCGGGCGAGATCGAGCCGCCCGCAGCGACGCGTCAGGTCCACCAGCGCCGCGGGCTCGCCCGGAATGCCGGCGGCGAGCGGGCCGTCCAGCGAGCGCCGGCGGTCGTGCTCGCCGTCGGGGCCGAGGTACATGTCGCGCGTGGCGCTTGCCGGCGCGGTCTCGCGCGCGTCGATGAATGTCTCCTGCCCGCCGCGGCGCTGCACCAGATAGAACGCCCCGCCGCCGATACCGGAACTGACCGGCTCCACCACCGCCAGCGCGGCGGACACCGCCACCGCGGCATCGCAGGCATTGCCGCCGGCCGCCAGCACCTCGAAGCCCGCCTCGGTGGCCAGCGGATGCGCGCTGGCGATGGCGCCCAGGCGCGGCGCGCCTGCCGCCGGCAGGGCGAACAGCAGGCAGACGAAAACGACGATCAGAGTGCGCGGGACGGCGGTGGTCACGGTGCGGGGCTCCTCACATGCCGGTGAAACAGGCGCCGCCGTCGACCGAGATCATCTGGCCGGACACGAAGTCCGACAGCGCCGAGCACAAGTAGACGGCGGTGCCGACCAGGTCGTCGGCGTACTGCTCGCGGCCCAGCGAGCAGATGGCCTTCATGGCGTCGGTGATGCCCTCGGCGTGGTTCTCGCGCATGATGTCCTTGCTCGCCTGGCTCTGGATGAAGCCCGGCACCAGGGTGTTGACGCGGATGCCGGCGGGCCCGAGTTCGCGCGCCAGGCAGCGCGTCATGGTGGCCACCGCGCCCTTGCTGACCACGTAGTGCAGCAGGTTGGGATTGCCGAGCTGGATGGTGTTGGACGAGATGTTGACGATCTTGCCGTAGCCCTGCCGGCGCATGGCCGGCACCACCGCCTTGCAGGCGTGCCAGGTGCCGGTGACGTTGATGGCCATCATGCGCTGCCAGGCGTCCTCGCCGATCTCGTCGAACGCCAGCATGCGCGCCCCCTCGGTGTGGGCGCTCGGGCCGAACATGGCGGCATTGTTGATGATGCCGTCGATGCGCCCGTAAGCCGCGAGCGTGGCCTCGGCCATGGCGCTGCAGCTCGCCATGTCGGTGACGTCGAGCGGCACGCCGGTGCCGCGGCCGCCGAGCAGGCCGATGGTCTCGCCGCAATCGAGAATGTCCGCCGCGACCACCGTGGCGCCGGCCTCGGCGAGACCCTTGGCGTAGGCCTGGCCGATGCCGCGGGCGGCGCCGGTGACGATGATGACCCGGCCGTCGAGTAGTGCGCTCATGGTTTCTCCTCCTGGTTCGCCGCCAAGCGGGCAGGGGCAGTCTAACTGCCACCAAGGAACGTCTGGACAGCGCCGGATATTCCGCGCGCCACGGATGGCGCGGTCGCGGATCAAGCGCGTCCGTGCTCGGTCCGGCGGTGCCCTGACGCCGCGTTGGCGCTCACCTGAACGCGGCGTTACGCTTGCATGCCCCACCCACGGCCTCGATGAGACCACCGCGGAGCCCCGCATGAGCCTGTTGCCGGTCAGCCTCGACGACAAATACGCGCAGCCCCACGGACGGGTGCTGGTGTCCGCCACGCAGGCACTGACGCGGCTGCTGCTGGAGCAGCGGGTGCGCGACCAGGCGGCCGGTCTGAACACGGCCGGCTACGTGTCCGGCTACCGCGGCTCGCCGCTCGGCACGCTCGACAAGGCCCTGTGGGACGCCGGCGAGCACCTCAAGGCGCACCACGTGGTGTTCCGCCCGGGCGTGAACGAGGACCTCGCCGCCACCGCCATCTGGGGCACGCAGCAACTGGCGGTGTTCGAAGGCGCCCGCTACGACGGCGTCTACGCCCTGTGGTACGGCAAGGGCCCGGGCGTGGAGCGCAGCGGCGACGCCCTGCATCATGCCAACCTGGCCGGCACGGCGCCGCGCGGCGGTGTGCTGATGGCGGTCGGCGACGATCCGGTGTGCCACTCGTCCACCGTGCCGCAGCAGAGCGAGTTCGCGCTCATGGCCGCCGGCATTCCGGTGCTGGCCGCCGGCAGCGTGCAGGAGGTGTACGACCTGGGTCTCGCCGGCCTTGCGCTGTCGCGCTTCTCGGGCGTGTGGGTCGGGCTGAAACTGGTGACGGACATCGCCGAGTCGACCGCCGTCATCGATCTCGATTCACCCGCCAGCCGGGTGGTCATTCCCGCCGATTTCGTCATGCCGCCCGACGGCGTGCACCTGCGCGTGCCGGACTGGCCCACCTTCCAGGAAGAGCGCCTCATGCGCTACCGCCTGCCGGCGCTGCAGGCGGCGGTGCGCGCCAGTGGCCTCGACCGCGTGACGCTGGCCAGCCCGCGGCGGCGTCTGGGCATCGTCGCGTTTGGCAAGGCGCACGAGGACCTGCGTCAGGCGCTGCTGGACCTGGGTCTCGACGAGCGTCAGGCGGCGGATCTGGGCATCAGCGTCTACAAGCCGGCGCTGATCTGGCCGCTGGAGCCCGACGGGCTGCGTGCCTTCGCGGACGGAAACGAAGAGCTGCTGGTGGTCGAGGAAGGCCGTGCCATCCTGGAAGGCCAGATCAAGGACCTGTTGTTCGCGCTGCCGGACGCGCGCCGGCCGCGCGTGCTCGGCAAGCGCGATTCTGACGGCCGCGTGCTGTTCCCGGACCATGGGGAACTCACACCGCGCGCCATCGCCCGCGTGCTCGGCGCGCGCCTCGCGCCGCTCGCCCCGCAGGGCGGCATGGACAGCCGCCTCGCGCTGCTCGAAGGCCAGCGCGAGCGCTCGCGCGGCTATCAGGCCAAATTCCAGCGCACGCCGTATTTCTGCTCCGGCTGCCCGCACAACACCGGCACGCGCATTCCGGACGGCAGCGTGGCGCTGGCCGGCATCGGCTGCCACTTCATGGCCCAGCGCATGGAGCGCAACACCAAGACTTGGACCCACATGGGCGCCGAGGGCGTGAGCTGGGTCGGCATGGCGCCGTTCACGGACTTGAAGCACGTGTTCGTGAACCTCGGCGACGGCACCTATTACCACTCCGGCCTGCTGGCCATCCGCCAGGCCGTGGCCGCCGGCGTGAACGTCACCTACAAGATTCTCTACAACGACGCCGTCGCCATGACCGGCGGCCAGCCTGTTGACGGCCCGATCAGCGTGACGCAGATCACCCACCAGCTGCACGGCGAGGGCGTGCAGCGCATCGCCGTGGTGTCCGACGGGCCGGAGAAGTTCAACCGCCGCGATTTTGCCGGGGGCACCACCCTCGACCACCGCGACCGCCTCGATGCCGTGCAGCGGGAGCTGCGCGAGTATCCCGGCGTGTCGGTGCTGATCTACGAGCAGACCTGCGGCACCGAAAAGCGCCGCCGGCGCAAGCGCGGCAAGCTCGCCGAGCCGGAAAAGCGGGTGTTCATCAACGACCGCGTGTGCGAGGGCTGCGGCGACTGCTCGGTGAAGTCGAACTGCCTGTCGGTGCTGCCGCTCGAAACCGAGTTCGGCCGCAAGCGCGCCATCGATCAGTCCGCCTGCAACAAGGACTATTCCTGCGTGAAGGGCTTCTGCCCGAGCTTCGTCACCGTGCACGGCGGCGGGCTCGTCCGCCGGCGCGGCAACACCGTGCCCGCCGCGCTGTTCGCCAGCCTGCCCGAGCCCAGCGTGGTGCGGCGCGACGGCGCGCACGCGATGTTGATCGCCGGCATCGGCGGCATGGGCGTGGTCACGGCCAGCCAGCTGCTCGCCACCGCCGCGCACATGGAGGGCCGATACGCGGTGACGCTGGACGAGACCGGTCTGTCGCAGAAATTCGGGTCCGTGTTCAGCAACATACAGATCGCCGAACGGGCCGCCGACCTGCACGCCGCGCGCGTCGGCGACGGCAACGCCGACCTGCTGCTGGGCCCGGATCTGGTCACCTGCGCCAGCGAGAAGGTGATGGCCAAGGTCCGCGCCGGCCACACGGCGGCGGTGGTCAACACCTACGAACAGATGACCGGCGACTTCACACGCCAGCCGGACATGGCGCTGCCGGGCGGCGATCTCAAACACGCCGTGAGCGACTTCTGCGGCGACGGCAACGCGCATTTCGTGGATGCGACGCGCCTGTCGCAGCAGCTGATCGGCGACAGCATCGGCGCCAACCTGTTCCTGCTCGGCTACGCCTGCCAGCGCGGCCTGCTGCCGGTGTCGGCCAGCGCCATCGAGCGCGCCATCGCGCTCAACGGCGTGTCGGTCGACGGCAACACCAACATCTTCCGCTGGGGCCGGCTGTACGCCGTGCAGCCGCGGCAGGTGGAGGACATCGCCGCCGCCGGCCACACGGTCGGCCGCGCCGAGCAGTTCTCGCACGACCTGCCGAGCCTGGTCGCGCGGCGCGTGGACGACCTCACCGCCTACCAGAACGCCGCCTACGCGGCCCGCTACCGGGCGCTGGTGGAGCGCGTCGAGCAGGCCGAGAAAACCCGCGCCCGCGGCATGACCGGCCTTGCCGAGACCGTCGCCCGCAACTTCTACAAGCTCATGGCCTACAAGGACGAGTACGAGGTGGCGCGGCTCTATACCGACGGCGAGTTCCTGGCCAAGCTGCGCGAGACCTTCGCCGGCGACACGCGCCTTCGCGTGCATCTCGCGCCGCCGCTGCTGGCGCGGCGCGATCCGGCGAGCGGCGAGCTGCAAAAACGCGAATACGGCGCCTGGATGCTGACCGCGATGCGCGGCCTCGCGAGGTTCAGGTTCCTGCGCGGCAGCCTGCTCGATCCGTTTGGCCATACCGCCGAACGCCGCATGGAACGGCGCCTGATCGACGACTACGAGCGCACGGTCGACGCGCTGCTGGCCGGCCTCGACCACGACAACCACGCACTTGCCGTCGAGATCGCCGGCCTGCCGCAGCAGATGCGCGGTTTTGGCCACATCAAGGAAGCGAACGTCGCCAGGACCAAATCGCTCGAGTCCGAACTCATGGCGCGCTTCACGGCGCCGCGGCAGGAACGCGCCGCCGCCTGATGCCGCGCGTTGTCCGAACGTCCGTTATCGCGTAGATTCCCGCGCCTGCCTGCGCAAAAGACACTGCGCGGCGCCATGTTACGGAGGAGAAAATGGCAGCCAGTGCCACCGGCCGCGGCCGGTCAGTGATGGGAATGGCGGCGGCGGTGCTGTGGATGCCCGCCGCCGCCCTTGCCGCCTCGGGACAGGTGGTCGATGCCTCGGGCAAGCCGGTGGCGGCCGCCATGGTCACCCTGGCGCCGGCCGAGATGACGCTCGGCGCTTCGACCTTCACCGTGTTCACCGACGCCGACGGCCGCTACACCCTGCCGGGCAGCGCGACTGGCACGCAGCTGTCGGTCCGCAAGCTCGGCTACGCGCCGATCACGCTGGACCCGGCGCAGGCGACCAAGGTCACGCTCGCCCCCGCCGCCGATGTCGGCGGCCAGGTGCCGCCGTCGGCCTGGCTGCCGCGCACCGGCGCGGACGATCTGGCCCGCGCCAACACCGTCCTGCAGTGCAGCAGCTGCCACCAGTTTCCGTCCGACAAGGTTCGCCACTATTCGGCGATGCTGGACGGCAAGAGCGAGGCCGAGAAGCAGGCCGCCTGGAAGGCCATGATCAACTACATGCGCGTTAAATTCGTGCAGATCGGCCCCGACCAGACGCTGTACGACCCGACCCGGATGGACTTCAAGACCATCCTCGACCCGACCCAGGGCGCGTTCGATGCGCACGACGAGGAACAGATCTCGCTGTTCCTCGCCAAACACATGCCGACGCGCTTCGACGCACTCAAGGGCTACGACTACGGCGCGCCGCTCGGCGTGACCGAAAAAACGCTGATGCGGGAAATCCAGCTGCCGCAGGATTCCTTCGTGCGCGAGGTGGGGCTGACGCCGGATTCGCCCTACCTGTGGGGGGCGGACCTGCAGCGCAACCGCCTGCTGCGCGTGGACCCGGAAACCGGCGAACAAAAGCCCTATCCGATCCCCTATGCCGGCCCCACCGGACCGCACACCATCGTCGACACGCCGGACGGCAAGTTCTGGGTCACCATGCTCGAGCAGGGCGTGGTCGGCCGCTTCGACCCCAAGACCGAGCAGTGGCAGCTGTTCGACAAGTTCGGCAAGTACGAGATGGCGCATGACATTGCGCCGGATTACAAATTCCAGGCCATGCCGGACCCCAAGGGCCGCTACTGGTTCACGCTGATCGGCACCAACCGCATGGCGAGCCTGGACCCCGCCACCGGTGACATCACCACCATCGACACGCCCAAGGACGAGGGCGAGTCGGCCATGCACAGCTCGCTGTACGGCGCGGTGATCACGCGCGACGGCAAGCGGGTGTGGTTCTCGCAGTTGTCGGGCGGGATTGGCGCCGTCAACACCGACACCGGCAAGATCGACGTCTATCTTCCGCTGCCGCAGGGCGCCGGGCCGCGACGCATGGCCATCGACGACCAGGACGTCCTGTACGTGCCCATGTTCGGCACCGGCGAGCTGCTGATCTACGACAGCAAGACCGACAAGGAAGTCGGCCGCGTGATGATGCCGGACCCGAGCAACGCGGCCTACAGCGCCGTGTGGGATCCGTGGCGCAAGGTGGTGTGGCTGGGCACCAGCAACGCCGACGTGATCTACAAGTTCAAGCCTGCCGACAGCAGCTTCGAGGTGTATCCGCTGCCCAGCCGCATGGGCTACCTGCGCATGATCACGTTCGACCGGCGCAACGGGAACCTGTGGACGGCCTACTCCAACATCCCCACCGGCGCCGGGCCGAGCCGCTTCGTGATGGTCGATCCGGGTGACAGCCTCACCGTCGGCGCGGTGCAATAAACCGCGCGCCGTTCCCCGCCTGGAGAGCGACCCGGTGGGCCACCTCCGGGCCGCCTTCCGGGCGCTGCCCCTCCTGTACACGATGATCCGCATGAAAAGCCGGGCGCTGCTTGTCGCGCTGTTCACCCTCGTCGCGCTCGGCACCCCCCTGCGGCCGGCCTTGGCCAACACCTTGCCCGGCAAGTCGTCGGCCATTGGCATCGCGCCCCACAAGGCGCTGCGGAGCGAGCGGATCGAGTACCGCGACGGCAATCAGGAACTCGAAGGCTACTTCGCCTGGGATGATTCCAAATCGGGCCGGCGGCCCGGCGTGCTGGTGGTGCACGACTGGACCGGCATCAACCCGCACACGCGCGCCGTTGCCGATCGGCTGGCCAAACTGGGTTACGCCGCGCTGGCGGTCGACGTCTACGGCAAGGGCGTGCGTCCGAGCGCGCCCGCGCAGGCCGGAGCCGAAGCCGGCAAGTACAAGCAGGACCGGGCACTGTTCCGCTCGCGCCTGCTGGCCGGCCATCGCGCGCTGCTCGGCCGGGCCCTGGTCGACGGGCAGCGCACGGCGGCCATCGGCTACTGCTTCGGCGGCACCGGCGTGCTGGAACTCGCGCGCGCCGGTGCAGACGTGGACGGTGTGGTGAGCTTTCACGGCGGGCTAGACAGCCCGACCCCGGCCGATGGCGGCAACATCAGAGCCCAGGTGCTGATCCTGCATGGCGCCGAAGACCCCTTCGTGCCCCAGAAGGATATCGACGCCTTCTTGACCGAAATCCGGGGCGCCAAGGTCGGCTGGCAGATGATCAGCTATGGGGGGGCGGTGCATGCCTTCACCAACCCCGCGTCCGGCAACGACCCATCCACGGGTGCCGCCTACGACGAGCAGGCCGACCGCCGGTCCTGGCTCGCAATGCAGCAATTTCTGGACGACGTTTTTCAGCAGTAACTGGCTCTAGGGAGTAAGGAAAACATGAAAGCACGCACCCGCCTTGCCGGGCTGGCGGTGACGCTGGCGGCCGGCACCACCCATGCCGGCTTGTCGTACACCGCCCCCGGCGGACAGCACCTGATGCTGACCGGCTACCTGCGCGAACACATCGCGGTGAACCTGCAGGATCACCCGGAAGCCCAGGCCGACGGCGTGCGGCGCCTGGACAGCAGGGGCGAAATCTCCATGCTGCGCAGCACGCTGCGCCTGGAAGGCAAGGCCGACGTCAAGTGGGCACAGTTCGGCGCCGTCTATCGCCTGGACCGCGAACACGAAACCGGCTACCTCGACGACATCAACGACACCCTCGCCACGACCAACGCCATCCACGGCCCGGCCACGCCGCGCAACAACTGGATGGACGACATCGAAGGCGACCAGATGCGCGAGTGGTACGCCAGCTTCGACGTCGGCCGGCGGGTTCGGGCCACGCTCGGCAAGCAACAAGTGGTGTGGGGCGAGAGCGATTTCTTCCGCGCCATGGACATCATCCACGGCTACGACCTGCGCTGGCGCTCGTTCCTGGAAACCGAGAACGAGGAGCTGCGCAAGGCGCTGATCCTCGCCAACGTCGAGATCGCCATCCCGGAGCTGAACGGCAGCCTGCAACTGGTGTTCCGGCCGGGCTGGGACAAGGCCAAGGAGCTCGGCAATTCGCTCGACATCCGCGGCGGCCGTTGGGCCGGCCAGCCGACCAAGGGCATCGACTTCATCCCGCTGCTGCCCTACAACGACGACCACAGTCGGGCCGACACCGACGAGCCCAACTACGGCTTTCGCTGGTCGGGGGATGCCTGGGGCTGGGGCTACACGCTCAACTACTGGCGCGGGCTGAACGTCGACCCGGTGGCCAATTCCGTCGTCGTGCCGTGGGGCTCGATGCCCGTGGCCAACGGCAGTCCCGCGCAGATCGGCGAGCTGCTCTTCCCCAAGATCGAGACCTACGGCGCCACCGCCAGCGGCTACATCGAGGCCATCGACTCGGTGATCCGGCTCGAGGCCGCATTCACGCCCGACAAGCCGTACAACGTCGGCAGCAATTTCGGCCTGCCGCTGGGCGGCGGCGCCACGCTGTGGGTGCCGGGCCTCGGCGGCATCGTCGAGAAGAACACGCTGGTGTCGATGGTCGGCATCGACAAGCAGCTCAAAGGCCTCGGCGAAGCACTCGGCACCAATCAGTTTCCGCTGCTGTCGCTGCAGCTGTTCGATACCTGGATCACCAATTACAAGGAAAGCGACGACATCGTCGAAACGCTGGGTTACGGCGCCCCGCGGCGCGAGCACACCACCTACCTGACGGCCCTTTTCGGGCTCGAATACAAGAACAGCACCGTCAAGCCGAGCCTGGCCGGCGTGCTCGACACCGGCAACGGCGATTTCGTGATGATCCCGGCGCTGGACCTGGTGTTCGGCAACCACTGGCGGATCCACACCGACATGGACCTGTTCTTCGCCCACCACCAGAAGAACGTGAAGCGTTTCGGCGGCGTGCTGGCCAACGAGGACACCTTCGCCGGCTCGGCGGAGGACAACACGCACTTGCTGGGCACGTTTGCCAACAACAGCCAGTTCAACCTGCGCGTGACCTACCAGTTCTGATCACGCCGGAAAACGCCGAATGAGACCAAGGAGCAACACGATGCAAGCAAAGGGGAAAGGACGCAGCCTGGCACACGGGCTGGCCATTTTGGCGATAGCCGCGCCATTCGGCCTGCAGGCCGCCGACCTGCCGGCAGGCACTGAAATCAATAGCGGCAACTGGGAACAGATGCGCACTCAGACCTTCGAGGGCAAGGCCATCGAGAGCATGGTGCCCGAGTCTATCCAGATGGCCGTGCGCGACTACGGGCTCAAGATCACGCTGAAGAACTCCGAGCCGGCGACGTTGGCCAAGCACATCATGGATGCGACCACCCAGCACGCGCCGCAGGTCCAATACGACCCGGCCACGCGCCACGTCAGCGGCTGGGTCGCCGGCATCCCGTTCCCGGATGGTGAGGCGATCCTGAACGCGCCGCCGGAACAAGGCGGCGACATGGCGCTGTACAACGTGGCGCTGTTCGGCGCCATCGTTGCGGACAACACCAACTGCTACGGCCCTTACGCGACGCTGCAGATCGACCCCAGCAAGGGCGTCGAGCGCACCCAGGGCGGTTTTGCCATGTACTTCCGCACCAAGGGCCGTACCACCGGCGGGCCGACTCAGGTGGGCGACGATCCGCACCTGCGCAAGATCCAGGTGATCGTGTTCGACAGCCCATACGACATTGCCGGTCTTGGCGTTTATCGGCGCATCTACGACGACGGGCGGGTGGATGACATCTACGCCTATGTGAAAAGTGTGCGACGCATACGGCGCCTGTCCGGCGGCTCGTGGATGGACACCCTGGCCGGCACCGACATCCTGAACGACGACACCTATTCATTCGAGGGCCATCCCACCTGGTATCCGCGCAACGAGCTCAAGGGCAAGCGCTGGATCCTGTGGCCCATGAACAGCCCGCCGATCGGCCAGCACGACCTCGATGAAGTCGTCGACTACAAGAACCCGCCCTACTGGAACCCCATCAACAAGTCGTGGGAGCCGCGCGAGGTATACGTGGTCGAGGTGACCACACCGGAAGGTCATCCCTACGGCAAAAAAGTGATCTATGTCGATGCACAGGTGCCGGCGGCCCTGTTGACCGAGGCCTACACCCGCTCGGGAGAGCTGTGGCGCATCATCTACTCCATGCTGGGTCCCGAGCCGCCCAAAGCAGGCGAGGGTGGCCCGGCGGCGTATCAGCTGTCCAACTTCGGCGCTTGGGACTTCCGGCGCAGCCACGGCAACTACATGGACTGCGGCCGCTGGGATACCAACGCCCCGCTGCGCCTGGACGATGTCACGCCGCGCCTGCTGGTCGAATCGGCCGGGGGCAAGCGCATGGGTCAGACGCCACAGTTCGGCAAGGGGCCCTGATCCGGAGCATCCCGAACGCGCCAAGGAGATGCTGAAAAATCCCGTCCCTGGGATTTTTCAGCTCACCGCATCGCGGTGCATGCCCGCGATGCGCTCCCTGGATCAATGGCTTGCGCCATTGATCCAGGCCGGGGCGTCCTGCCCCGGACGGAAAGCGCTGAATAGATCAGCGCTTTCCCAACTCACGCGAACGCCGGCTTTGCCGGCGTTCTTTTTTGTCGTTGAATGGGAAGCCTCGGTGAACAGCCCCCCGCGTCCGTGATGACGGCAATCGATCAACGCCTGAAGGCCGGCGCCTTTGCCCACCTGACAGCCGGCTTTCACGCGCCGCAGGCACCCGCACCGCTGCCCGATCCTTACCTGATTGCCTTCAACCCCGATCTCGGCCGCGGGTTCGGCTTGCCGGATGTGCCCTCGGCTGCCGACGTCGACGCGCTGTGCGGCAACCGTGTACCGGCGCACATCCAGCCCGTGGCAGCGGTGTACGCGGGGCATCAATTCGGCGTGTACGTGCCGCAGCTGGGCGACGGCCGGGCGCTGCTGCTCGGCGACCTCGTCGACGAACACGGCGCCCGCCACGAACTGCAGCTCAAGGGCGCCGGCCGCACGCCGTTCTCGCGCGGGGCGGACGGGCGGGCGGTGCTGCGCTCGACCATCCGCGAGTACCTGGCGAGCGAGGCCCTGCACGGCCTCGGCATTCCCACCACGCGTGCGCTTGCCATCGTCGGCAGCGACCAGCCGGTCTATCGGGAACAGATCGAGACCGCCGCGGTGCTCACCCGGCTTGCGCCGAGCCATGTGCGCTTCGGTTCGTTCGAGTACTTCCACTACCGTGGTCTCGCTGGGCACGTTCGCACGCTCGCCGACTTCGTCATCGACGGGCATTTCCCGGAAGCCGGCACAGGGGCCGACCGTTACGCGCGATTTCTTCAATCCGTGGTCGAGCGCACGGCGCGCCTGGTCGCCGCCTGGCAGGCGCAGGGCTTCGTGCACGGCGTGATGAACACGGACAACATGTCCATCCTCGGCCTCACGCTCGATTACGGCCCGTACGGGTTTCTGGACCACTTCGAGGCCGGCCGCGTGTTCAACCACACCGACCAGCGCGGCCGCTACGCCTACGCCAACCAGAGCGGCATCGCGCTGTGGAACCTGCAGGCGCTGGCCGAGGCCCTGTCGACGCTGATCGACGCGGACACGCGCGAGGCGCTGCTGGCGGGCTTCGAGCCCGTGTTCGTGCAGGCGTATGGCGAGCTGATGTGCAACAAACTCGGCCTGGCGGGAAGCGACGCCGGCGACGCGGACCTGATCGATCGCCTGCTGCACGCCCTGCACGACGGCAGCGTCGACTACCCGGCCTTCATGCGCCGGCTGGGTACGTTTCGCGCATCCGACCCAGCCAGCCGCCAACCGCTGCTGGCGCTTTCTGCAACTCCGCAGACACTGAACGACTGGCTCGACGCCTACGAGGCGCGCCTGGTTACCGAAGCGGTGCCCGACGAGCAGCGCCAGGAGCGCATGGACCGGGCGAACCCGCTGTACGTGCTGCGCACGCACCTGGCCGAGCGGGCCATACGCCGCGCCAGTGATCAGCGGGATTACGACGAGATCGAACGGCTGCGCCGACTGCTGGCACAACCCTTCACCGCACAACCCGGCGCCGACGCGTACGCGCAGCCGCCAGCGGACGGCGCCGGGCACGTCGCGCTGTCCTGCTCGTCGTGACGCCCCGGGAGGCGCGTACCGCCCGGGGCCTTAAGCAACTCAGTGCCAGTTGATGCCGGCGTCCTGCGGCACCACTTTCAACGCCTTCATCAGCGGCATGAAGTTGACCTCGTCCCACTCTTCCGCGTTCAGATCGTCCTTGATGCGCATGATGTGGATGAAGCTGACCTCGATGACCTGGTTGGTCGGCGCGGCGCCGTTGAACTCGCCCACGTGCTGGAAGCTCAGCCGGCCGCGGCTGACCACCTTGTCGCCCTCGGCGATCTGGTCCTCGAACACGCGCTTGACGATGGGCAGCGACTTCTGGATGTGCTTGTTCACCTCCATGTGCGTCTTGACGTTCAGCGGCTCGCGCGCCATCGGCAGGTGGAACAGGTGCTCCGGATGCAGCAAGGCCTCCGTCTCGTCGAAGCGCTTGGCGTCCATGGCGGCGAAGAACTTGCGCACGAACTGCTTGTTCTTCTCGAGCTGGGCGGGGTCGGACATGACGTTTCTCCTCTCAATGGTGTTGATTGACGCAGCCGGCGGCTGGCGCGATCGATCATAGCGCGGGCTTCGGCACCCAAGCGCCGGGCCGCGCTTTGGCGCATCATGCGCCCAGCCGGCCGGCCCAGCCGACCGGTAAAACAACGAACGTCGACAGGATCGAGGAGAAACAATGGCGCGGCAGACCGTTGGCGTAATCGGCCTCGGCAGCCTTGGCGGTGCCATGGCGCGCCGATTGGCGAGTCTCGGCTGGACCGTGCACGGTTACGACCTCGACGCGGCGCGCGTGGCGGCAGCGGCGGGCGTCGTGCCCGCGCCGTCCCCGGCGGCCGTCGCGGCGGAATGTGATGTCGTCCTGCTGTCCCTGCCCGATTCGGACGCCGTGCAGCGGGTGTGCCTGGGCGACGCCGGCCTGCTGCACGCGGCCCGCCCCGGCCTGCTGGTCATCGACACCACCAGCGGTTACCCGCCGCAGACGCGCCACATCGCGGCCGGGCTGCACACGCGCGGCATCCGCCTGATCGACGCCGCCATCACGGCGCCGGCCGGCGGCGCCACGGCGGCGGCGCAGGGGCAGCTCACCTTCATCGTGGGCGGCGCCGATGCCGACATCGCCGACGCACAGCCGGTGCTGGGCGCGCTCGGCGAACACGTGTTTGCGGTCGGCCCGCTCGGCGCCGGACAAATCGTCAAGCTGATCAACAACAGCTGCGCGGCGATCGCCGCCATCGCCACGCTGGAAGGGCTGCTGGTGGCGCAGAAGCACGGGCTCGACCTGTGGCAAAACCTCGCCGTGATGCGCGTCGGCACAGGCCACACGGCGTTCGCCCGCCACCCGACCCTGCTGCAGAGCCGGGGCCAGACGGGCGCGCACATCGGCCTCATGACCAAGGATCTGGCCTATATGTCGCGCCTGGCGCGCGAGGTGCGGGTACCGACGGCAGTCGGCGACGCGGCCGGCCATCTGTTCCAGATGGCGCAGCGGGAAGTGGGCGAGGGCGCCGGCATCATGCAGATTGCCGACGTGATGGAACGCTGGGCCGACGTGCGCCTCGACCTGCAGCCGGTGGACGAAGCCGACGCCCGGCGCAGCGACCTTGGCGCGAGCGACTGCGTGGTGGGGCTGATCGGCCTTGGCAACATCGGCGCGGCGGTGGCGGACATCCTGCTGCAGGACGGCCTTGTCGTGTGGGGCTACGACGTCGACGCCGCCGCGCTGTCCGCCGCCGCGGCCAAGGGCCTGCGGCCGGCGACATCGCCCCGGCAGGTGGCCGAACAGGCGCAGATCCTGATCCTCGCCCTGCCGCAGTCCAAGGTGGTCGGCGAGGTGCTGTTCGGGCAGGACGGCGTCGCCGCCGCCCACCGGCCGGGCCTGCTGGTGGTCGACACCACCAGCGGTTACCCGGACGACACGCGCGGTTTCGGGGCGCGTCTGGCCGAGCGCGGCATGCGCCTTATCGACGCCGCCATCACCGGCGAGCGCGGCGGCGCGCACGCCATTCCGGAGCGCAACCTCACCTTCATCGTCGGCGGCGCGGCCGCGGACGTGGCCGAGGCGCGCCGGGCGCTCGACCACTTCAGCAGCCACCTGTTTCACCTCGGTCCACTCGGCGCGGGCCAGGTCGCCAAGATGGTCAACAACATGGTCTGCTCGGTGGTCGGCGTCGGCCTCATCGAGGGTCTGCTGGTGGCCGCCAGGCTCGGCGTCGACTACCGCAAGGCCGCCGAGGCCATCGACCACGGCACCGGCGCGAGCTTCTGGACCCACAACCGGGCGCTGCTGAGCCCGGAGCCGATGAAAGGCGGCTTCTACGTCGGGCTCATGACCAAGGACCTGCGCCAGATGTCGCGCATCTCGCACGACAGCGGCGTGCCGAACGTGCTCGGCGAGCTCACCTATCACCTGTATCAACTGTTCTGCCGCGATCTCGGCTACTTCGGCGGCATCGCGCAGAAGATCGAAGTCCTGCAACGCTGGGCTGGCGTCACCCTCGACGGGCGCCCGCTGGATCTGGAACCGTTGGAGTAACGAAACACTTGCAGGGGCCCACAGGGCCCGGACCGGGGCGATTTTCGGGTAGGGGTGCCGCCCTCGATGGCGGCTTTCGACACGTTGATCGGGGGAGGTTTGACCATGCAAGGGCAACAGCCAGGGATCGATTGTGGCGCGCGTCAAGGCCGTCTGGCGGTAATGCTGGGTACCACGCTGCTCGCCGCAGGACCGGCGCCAGCGGTGGAACTCAACTACTCGGGCTACGTCCGGGAACACCTGTCGCTGAACCTGCAGAACAGCGACGAATACGAGGTGAAGGGGTTTCTCGACCCCGGCGGCCTAGCAACCTTCGGTGAGGGGATCGGCGGCAAGGGCGAACTGTCCATGTGGCGGCACAGCGGCAAGCTCGAGGCCTCGGCCGATTTCGGTCCGTTCCAGATAGCCGGCGTGGGACGCGTCGCGCGCGAGACGCGCACCAGCTTTGAACGCGGCCAGCAGAACAACAGCAAGCTGAATCCGGCGTTCGCCACGCTGGAACAGGCCGCACCGCTGCTCAATCCGCTGCTGCCGGTCGGCGCCACCGTGTTCGCCAACGCATCGGCCTTCACGTCGGCCGGGGTAAACGCGCTGCTCGGTGCCCCCGGCTGCATGCCACCGGCGCCCTGTCCGTTCGCGCCTGGCCTGCCGGGGTTCGGCGGCGGCACGCAGGATGATCTTGTGCTGGACGGCTACGACTCGACCGAGCTGCGTGAGCTGTACACCACCTTCACGCTGGGCGAGCGCTTCCACTTCAAGCTCGGCAAGCAGCAGGTGGTGTGGGGTGAGACCGACTTTTTCCGTGCCATGGACATCATCCACGGCTACGACCTGCGCTGGCGCTCGTTTCTGGAGCTGGAAAACGAGGAGCTTCGCAAGCCGCTCAACCTCGCCAACGTCACCATCGACGTGCCGGAACTGGCGGGCTCGCTGCAACTGATCTTCCGCCCCGGCTGGGACGCCGGCGACGACATGGGCGAAACCGCCGCCATCAACGGCGGGCGCTGGGCACCGGCCACCTGGGGTGGCATCGGTGCCAGCAGTTCGCTGCTCGCGCCGTACAACTATCACCACAACCTGGGCGACGAGAACGACGCCAACTATGGCCTGCGCTGGTCGGGCACGTTCCGGCAAATCGGCTATTCGTTCGCGTACTACCGGGGTCTGAGCACCGACGGCTTGGTGGTGCGCAATCCGGTCATCGGCGGCGGCACCAACAAGGGCCGCTGGGAGGGCAACACCTTCGCCCTGGGTGAGCAGATCTTCCCGATGATCGAGACCTACGGCTTCACCTTCAACGCCTATTCCAGACCCATCGACTCGGTGCTGCGCGGGGAGCTCGCCTTCACCCCCAACAAGGCTTACAACACCGGCACCAACACCTTCATCGACCTGTTCTCGTTTCTGGGCGCGACCAATGCGGTGGCCGGTGGTTTGGCGGGGAATTTCTTTCCCGGCTTTCCGTTGCTGAACGACCCCAACAATCCCTTGAGTCACTACGCGCCGGGGACCGGCGGGTTCGCCACCACCGCGGCGGGGGTGCCCACCGCGCCGGTGGGCGCCACACTCGCCGTGCCGGGCTTTGCCGACATCGTCGAGAAGGACACGCTCAAGATCATGCTCGGCCTGGACAAGAACCTTAACTGGACCATGGACAGGCTCGGCACCTCGCGGCCGGCGTTCTGGACCCTGCAGCTGTTCGACACCTGGGTGCTGAATTACGACCGCGACGACGACATCATCGAGAACTTCGGCTTCGGGGCGGCGCGGCGTGAGCACCAGACCATCCTGACCAACGCCCTGAGTTTCCCCTTCCGCTACGACACGCTGACGCCGGGCATCGCCGTGGGCGTGGATCTGGGCAGTTTCGACGCGTTCATCGTGCCCTCGCTCGACGTGAGCATCGGCGATCACTGGCGGCTGCGCTTCGAGGCGGACATCTTCCTGCCGCGGCACGTCGAGAAGACCAATCTCGGCATTCCCGGCAGCGAGATGAACGACGCGCGCCTGCTGGGCACGCTGCACGAGCGCGACCAGTTCGTGGCGCGCATCACCTACCAGTTCTGACGCCGGCCCGGCGCGGGCGGTGCAGCGTCGCCTACACCACCAGGTGGCGCTGCACCAAATCTTCGCTGAGCTCGGCGATGGCGCCGGCAGCGACCACGCTGCCGCGTTCAAGCAGGTAAAAGCGATCCGCCACGCGGCGGGCGAAGGGCAGTTTCTGCTCCACCAGCAGCACGGCAAGGCCGGTTTCCTGGCGCAGGCGGGTCAGCACGTCGCCGATGTCGCGCACGATGTTCGGCTGGATGCCCTCGCAGGGTTCGTCAAGGATCAGCAGCTTCGGCTCCAGCACCAGCGCGCGGGCGATGGCGAGCTGCTGCTGCTGGCCGCCCGACAGATCGCCGCCACGGCGGCGCAGCATGTCGCGCAGCACTGGAAACAGCTCGAAGATGCGCGCCGGCAGGGCGCGCGCGCGGCGGATGCCGAGACTCACGCGCAGGTTCTCCTCCACCGTCAGACGGGCAAAGATCTCGCGCCCCTGCGGCACGTAGCCGATGCCGATGCGCGCCCGCTCGCGGGTGTCGGCGCGGGTGAGGTCCTGGCCGGCAAATCGGATAGTGCCCGCGCGCGCCGGCAGCAGGCCCATGACCACCTTCAGCAACGTGGTCTTGCCAACGCCGTTGCGGCCCATGAGGCAGGTGCACGAGCCGGCCGGCACGTCGACGGCAACCTCGCGCAGGATGTGGCTCTGGCCGTAGTACTGCTGGATGCCATTGAGTTCGAGCAGGGCGTCACTCACCGAGATACACCTCGATCACGCGCGGGTCGGCCTGCACCTGCGCCATGCTGCCCTCGGCCAGCACGTGTCCCTGGTGCAGCACGGTGACGCGGCGGGCGATGGAGCGCACGAACTCCATGTCGTGCTCCACCACCACCACCGAGCGCTCGCCGGCCAGCGCCTGCAGCAGCTCGGCGGTGCGCTCGATCTCGCCGCGCGTCATGCCGGCCACCGGCTCGTCGATCAGCAGCAGACGCGGCTCCTGCAGCAGCAGCATGCCGATTTCGAGCCACTGCTTCTGGCCGTGCGACAGCGCGCCGGCCGGCCGGTCGAGCTGATCGGCAAGCCCGATCAGCACCGCCACCTCGTCCATGCGCGTGCGCTCGGCGCCGGTCAGGCGCGCGCGCAGCATGGCCCACACGCCCCGGTCCTGCTTGAGCGCCAGGGTGAGGTTGTCGCGCACCGCCAGCTGTTCGAACACGGTCGGTTTCTGGAACTTGCGCCCGATGCCGACCTCGGCGATCTGCGCCTCCGACAGGCGCAGCAGATCGATGCGGTCACCGAAGAACACCTGCCCCGCGTCGGGCCGCGTCTTGCCGGTGATGACGTCCATCAGCGTGGTCTTGCCGGCGCCGTTCGGGCCGATCAGGCAGCGCAGCTCGCCGTGGTCCACGTACAGCGTGAGGTCGTTCAGCGCCTTGAAGCCGTCGAAGGACACGCTCACGCCTTCCACGAACAGCGCGCCGTGGTGCGGATCGCCGGCGTCGACCGGCGCGTCGGCAGTAACGGCCTCGGCGTTCATGCGGCACCCCGCCGGCGCAGGCGAAGTCCCACCAGGCCAAGCGGCAACACCACCGTGACCAGCATGAACAAACCTCCGAGGAAGAACAGCCACACCTCCGGCAGCGCGCCGGTGAGCAGCGTCTTCAGGTAATTGACCACGCCCGCACCGAGCGCCGCGCCGTACAGCGTGCCGCGCCCGCCGAGCGCCACCCATACCACCATCTCGATGGAGTTCAGGGGCGCGAACTCGCCCGGGTTTATGATGCCGACCTGCGGCACGTAGAGCGCGCCGGCGATGCCGGTCAGCACCGCCGACAGCACGAACACGGCGAGCTTGTAGTGCTCCACGCGATAGCCGAGAAAGCGCGCGCGGCTCTCGGCGTCGCGCACCGCGATCAGCACCTGCCCGGCGCGCGAGCGCACCACCCAGCGCGACAGCAGATAGCCGCCGGCCAGCGCCGCCGCGGACAGCGCGAACAGCGCCGCCCGCGTGCCGGGGGCCTTCAGGTCGAAGCCCAGCAACTCCTTGAAGTCGGTCATGCCGTTGTTGCCGCCAAAGCCCATGTCGTTGCGAAAGAACGCCAGCATCAGCGCGAACGTGAGCGCCTGCGTGATGATCGACAGGTACACGCCCGACACCCGCGAGCGGAACGCGAGATAGCCGAACAGGTAGGCCAGCGCGCCCGGCACCAGTACGACCATCAGGACTGCAAACGCAAAGTTGTCGAAGCCATACCAGTACCAGGGCAGCTCCTGCCAGTTCAGGAACACCATGAAGTCCGGCAGCAGCGGGTTGCCGTACACGCCCCGGTCACCGATCTGGCGCATCAGGTGCATGCCCATGGCGTAGCCGCCGAGCGCGAAGAACGCGCCGTGACCGAGGCTCAGAATGCCGCAGTAGCCCCACACCAGATCCAGCGCCACCGCCGCCAGGGCGAAGCACAGGTACTTGCCGAGCAGGGTCACCGTGTAGTCCGGCACGTGCAGGGCGGAGTCCGCGGGCACGGCGAGGTTCAGCACCGGCACCAGCACGGCGGCCACCGCCAGCACCAGCAGCAGGGCCACGCCGCCGGGTTCGCTGCGAAAGCTCGGCAGTGCCATGTCAGGCCTCCGCCGCCCGGCCGCGCTGCGGGAACAGGCCCCGCGGCCGGCGCTGGATGAACAGGATGATGAACACCAGCACCAGTATCTTGGCCAGCACCGCGCCCACCCACGGCTCCATCAGCTTGTTGGCCACGCCGAGCGTCAGCGCCGCCGTCAGCGTGCCCCACAGGTTGCCGACGCCGCCGAACACCACCACCAGAAAGGCATCCACGATGTAGCCCTGGCCCAGGTTCGGGCCGACGTTGGTGAGCTGCGACAGCGCCACCCCACCCACGCCGGCGACGCCGGCGCCGAGCCCGAACGTCAGCGCGTCGACCCGCGCGCTGCGCACGCCGAGCGCCCGCGCCATGGCGCGGTTCTGCGACACGGCGCGCAGCTCGAGCCCGAAGCGTGTGTAGCGCAGCAGCGCCAGCAGGCCGAGGAACACCGCCAGCGCGAACAGCACCACGTACAGGCGCGTCCAGGTCAGCGACAGCGCCGGGTTGATCTGCCACGAGCCGCTCATCCACGACGGCGTCGCCACCTGGCGGTTCAGCGGCGTGAACACGCTGCGCACCACCTGCTGCAGGATCAGGCTCACGCCGAACGTGGCCAGCAGGGTTTCGAGCGGCCGGCCGTACAGAAAACGGATCAGGCCGCGTTCCAGCACCACGCCGACCGCGCCGGCCACCAAAAAGGCCAGCGGAATCGCCACCGGCAGCGACCAGTCCACCGGCACCCACTGCTGCACCACGAAGGTGGTGTAGGCGCCCAGCATCAGGAACTCGCCATGCGCCATGTTGATGACGCCCATCACGCCAAAGCTGATGGCAAGCCCGATCGCCGCCAGCAGCAGCACGCTGCCGAGCGACAGGCCAAAGAACGCCGTCTCGGCGGCGCCGTACAGGCTGACGCGGGTTTCCGACCGAGCCCGCGCCACGCGCGCGGCGTCGCGCACCGCCTGACTCTGCGTCGCGTCCTGCGCCAGCGCGTCGAGCCGCGCCCGCACCACCGGCTCGACGCTCGTGCCCAGGCGCCCGGCGGCCGCGATGCGTGCCGCGTCGTCGCCCGCGCCGAGGTCGCCAAGCGCGATGCCGACCTCCATGGCGTCGCGCACGCCGCCGTCGCGCTCCGCGGGCAGGCGCTCACGCAGCAGTGCCATGGTGTCGGCGTCGATGGTTTCAAAGAGCGCCCGCACCGCGGTGCGGCGCACGTCGGCATCCGGGTCCTGCAGGCTGAGGCGCGCGATCAGCCCGCGCAGCTGCGTGCGCAGGGTGTTGTTGATGGGGATGCGTTTGAGGTCAAAGCGGCCGGCGGTGCCGAGCGCCTCGCCGCTGAGCGGGTCGGCCAGCGCAAAGCCACCGTCGGCCGGTGCGGCAACCACCACCACACCGTCGGCCTTTCGCACCTGCAGCTCGCCATCGAGCAGCGCCGTGAGCACGGCGCGTGCGCGCGGCTGACCGCTGGCACCGATGGTCTGCAAAAGGTCGGCCTTGGCCGCGAAGCCGGCATCGCCAAGCGCCTGCACGGCCCCGGCGGCGGCATCGGACCGGGCCGGTGTCGACCAGGCACACAGCAGCACCAGGGTCGCCAGCACGACCGGCAGGCACAGACGAATGGATGTCACGGATAGTCCCGGCGGGCGGGTAAGGCCCCCGGGCCGCGGCCCGGGGGATGGTTCGCTCAGGTCAGATCACTCGTAGTTCTGACCCGAGCACTTCTTGGTGACGGTGTTGTAGTTGCCGCACTTGAGCGACACCCAGTCGGCCTCGATGTCCTTCGAGCCGGGCAGGAAGTCCGACCAGGCATCGCCGGGTACCAGACCGTCGGTCTGCCACACCGTCTCGAACTGGCCGTCGGCCTGGATCTCGCCGATCAGCACCGGCTTGGTCAGGTGGTGGTTCGGCAGCATCTTGGCCACGCCGCCCGTCATGTTCGGCACCTCGATGCCGATGATGGCGTCGCTGACCTTGTCCACGTCCGTGGTGCCGGCCTTCTCCACCGCCTTGGCCCACATGTCGAAGCCGATGACGTGCGCTTCCATCGGGTCGTTGGTGACGCGCTTGGGGTTCTTGATGAAGGTGTGCCACTTCTCGATGAAGTCGGCGTTCTCGGGCGTGTCCACGCTCATGAAGTAGTTCCAGGCCGCCAGATGGCCCACCAGCGGGCCGGTGTCGAGGCCGGACAGCTCTTCCTCGCCCACCGAGAAGGCCACCACCGGGATGTCCTCGGCCTTGATGCCCTGCGCGGCGAGCTCCTTGTAGAAGGGCACGTTGGCGTCACCGTTGATGGTGGACACCACGCCGGTCTTCTTGCCGGCCGAGCCGAACTTCTTGATCTCGGCCACGATGGACTGCCAGTCCGAGTGCCCGAACGGCGTGTAGTTGATGAGGATGTCCTCATCCTTCACGCCCTTCGATTTCAGGTAAGCCTCGAGAATCTTGTTGGTGGTGCGCGGGTAGACGTAGTCCGTACCGGCCAGCACCCAGCGCTTCACGCCCATCTCGTTCATGAAGTAGTCGACCGCCGGGATGGCCTGCTGGTTGGGCGCGGCGCCGGTGTAGAAGACGTTCTTGGACGACTCCTCGCCCTCGTACTGCACCGGGTAGAACAGCAGGCCGTTCAACTCCTCGAACACCGGCAGCACGCTCTTGCGCGACACCGAGGTCCAGCAGCCGAACACCACGTCCACCTTTTCCTTGGCCAGCAGCTCGCGGGCTTTTTCGGCGAACAGCGGCCAGTTGGAGGCCGGGTCGACGACCACGGCCTCGAGCTTCTTGCCGAGCAGGCCACCCTTCTTGTTCTGCTCGTCCACCAGCATCAGGACGGTGTCCTTGAGCGTGGTTTCCGAGATGGCCATGGTGCCGGACAGCGAGTGCAGCACGCCCACCTTGATGGTGTCGGCGGCCTGCACGGCACCGGCCAGCAGCGCGCCAGCGGCGGCGAGGGCCATGCGCCGGGCAAATGTCGTCATGCGAACGGTCATGCGGAGATCTCCTTCGGTAATGGGGCGCTAGATCTGCAGCTGGACGCCGAGGATGAAGAAATCGGTCGAGTCGCCGCCGTCGTCGAAGTCATCGGCGCCGTAGGTGGCGATGACCTTGGCCTTCTGGCCGTCGATGATGTAGCCGAGTCCGAGCTCCCAGCGGTCGTGGTCGGGCGCGTTGTCGTCGTCGACCGCCTGGTAGCGCACGTGCGGCTGAAGCTTGCCGATGCCGAATTTCTGCGGCGTCAGATAGCTGGCCAACACGTAGTAGCCGTTGCCCTGGTAGCCGAAGGCCGGCATTTCATCGTCGTGGTCGTAGTCGTAGTACGCGCCTTCCAGGCTCACCGCACCGCCGTCGCCGACCTTCTTCTCCAGCAGTGCGTCGACGTTCCAGCCGAAGAAGTCGCCCGCCGATCCCATGGTGCCGGTGCCGTCGGACTGGTACTGCGCGGCCGCGCCGAAGGTGAGGATGTCCTTCTCGCCAAAATACGAACTGGTGGTGTAGAAGCCCGGCTCGGGATCCCATAGCGCCCATTGCAGGCGCCCGGCAAACAGCAGGTTGTCGTCCTGGTTGGGGTTGTTGAGGTCGGTGATACCGGAATACGACGTGTCCATGCCGTCGTAGATACCGAACGCGTAGCCGAACACGCCGCCGTCGATGGACCCGTTCACCGACACGCCCTCGTCGCGGCCGGCGAAGATGGCCGGATAGGCCTGCGCGATCGGGAAGGTCCAGGCGTTCAGGTAGTACGGGCCGTCGAGGTTGGCGCGGTCGGACGGCGGCAGGTGGCGGCCCGCCCAGATGTTGAACTCGGGCGCGATGGCGAACTTGGCGATGGCGTCCAGCACCCGGATGTCGTCGTCGTCGCCGGTGTCGTAACGCTCGGTATTGAACTCGAGCAGGATGTATTGGTGGATCTGCGCGTTCAGGTACAGCCGGATGCTGTCGACGGTGAAGTCGTTGGAACGCCCGTCGTCGGGCGCCGCGTCCTCCACCGAGCTGAAGCTGGTACGCAGGCCCGCGCCCACGGATACCCAATGGGTGTCGTCGATGGCGATCTTTGCCCCGGCGTTGGCGGCGCCGGCGGCGAGCATTCCCGCCCCGGCCGTCGCGGCCAGTAGCGTCGTTCGCGCGATTCTTTCGATAGACATACCTGTACTCCCTGGTTGTTCAGGTCACGCCACCTCTCCAATGGCCCGCAAGCCGCAGCAACCACCATGCCATTAGCCATACAGTCTTGTATTCATGACGGCGCGCAGATGTGTAGGCGTTGTCATGGGACCCCCAGCCGGATTGGGCGGTGCATGGAAGCGCACCGCCCGCCCCAACTTGGGGCAGATCAAGCCGCCGCCAGCGCACCCTCGCGTTCTATGAACGCGATGACCTCGGCGAGCCCGGCGCCGGTCTTCAGGCAGCTGAATACGAACGGGCGCTCGCCGCGCATGCGCCGGGCGTCGCGGTCCATCACCTCGAGCGACGCGCCGACATGCGGCGCGAGATCCGTCTTGTTGATGATGAGCAGGTCCGAGCGGGTGATGCCGGGCCCGCCCTTGCGCGGAATCTTGTCCCCGGCCGCCACGTCGATCACGTACAGCGTGAGGTCCGACAGCTCCGGGCTGAAGGTGGCCGCCAGGTTGTCGCCGCCGGATTCCACGAACACTACGTCCAGCGGCGCGAAACGCCGCGCCAGGTCCGCCACGGCGGCGAGGTTGAGCGAGGCGTCCTCACGGATTGCCGTATGCGGACAGCCGCCCGTCTCGACGCCGACGATGCGCTCGGGCGCCAATGCCCCGGCGCGGGTGAGGAACTCCGCATCCTCGCGGGTGTATATGTCGTTGGTGACCACGGCGATGGCGTAGCGCTCGCGCAGCGCCCGGCACAGCGCCTCGGTGAGCGCCGTCTTGCCGGAGCCGACCGGCCCGCCGATGCCAACCCGTAGCGGCCCCGCCGATGTGTCATGCGCCATCGCCATCCTCCCTTGCTCAAGACCTGAACAGCCGGCTGTACTGAGTTTCGTGCCAGCAGCTGGCAATCGACAGCGCCGGCGCCGCCCCGGCGATGTCGGCGTCCTCCAGCATCAATCCGCCCGCCACCGCCGCCGGAATATCCGCGGCCAGCATGTGCAGCAGGCGCTGCGCTGCGGCATGGCCGAGCGGCACCGCACGTACCGCCGCGCTCACCTGCGCCTCCAGCCAGGCCCACAGCCAGGCCCGGGCGGCGGCCTCGACGGGAATGCCGTAATGGGCCACCGCCAGGGCATAGAGCGCGAGCGCGGTGCGCTGGGGACAGTCCGGCCAGTCGGCCGCTCCCGGCACGCCAAGCTCGACGAGCAACACCGCCCAGGCGCCGGCCAGCGCGCGCTCCTGGGCCCGCAGCTCGACCGTGTCGCGCATGGCCAGCAACAGGCCGGACCAGCGCAACGCGGCGGCCTGGTCGCCGGCCGCAAACGCCGCGACGAGTCGGCCCAGAAGCGGCACCTCCAGCGTCCCCACGGTGTTGCGCAACTGCCCGCCTATCCAGTGCCCAGCCTGCGCGGGATCGTCCACCCAGCCGGACTCGACGGCGGCTTCCAATCCCTGCGAGTAAGCGAACGCGCCTACCGGCAGGGCGGCGCTGGTGAGCTGGCGCAGACGCAGCTCCGCCAAGGCTTCAGTCGTGGCTGTGGCCATGCCCGTGCGCTGGCGCGTAGGCGCCCGCCTCCGGCTCGAACGGCGCCTGCTGGACGGCGACTTCCAGGCCCAGCCCGCGCAGCATGTCGTCCAGCACGTGGTCATGCAGATATCGCAGCCAGCCGGTACCAATCTGCACCGCCACGTGCCGGTTGCCGAGGTGGTAGGCCGCCCGCAGCAGGCTGGCGCCGTCCTGCGAGTGGGCGGTCGACACGGTTTCCGCGGCCGCCACCACAGCCAGACTCAGCCCATGTGCACCGCCGAGGATGTCCCCATCCCGCAGCACGGTGCCGCGCGGCAGCGCCAGCAGCACCTCGCCGCCCGTGTCGGGTACAACCCGCTGGCGACTGCGCGTGCGCCGTTCCCAGGCCAGCGTGACCTGCGCGTCCGACGCGCCGCGTGTACGGCCCAGCAATCGATCGTAAGTCTCCATGGCAGCCTTCCCAGCAAGTGACGGGCCAAAATGCCCCTTCCCGACCGGGGTCAACCGGGCGCGACATTGCGGACGAAGGCGGTGCCGCCCCGGGCGTGGCCGCCTCCATGGTTGTCCGCAGTTCGCTGCCAATGTGGACATTTCGCGGCCAATAACCAAGAATCCGCGGCTTTCGTGCACCCAAACAACCCCGCATGGCCAAGATCCTGTTACTGCATGGCCCGAACCTGAACCTGTTGGGGCGCCGCGAGCCGTCCATCTATGGCCACGACACGCTGGCCGACATCGACGCCCGCGCCGCGGCGCAGGTGGTGGCCGCCGGGCAGCAGCTCGTGTGCCGGCAGAGCAATGCCGAGCATCAGCTGATCGACTGGGTGCAGGCGGCGCCGGGCGACGGTGTCGACTTCATCGTCATCAATCCGGGCGGCTACACGCACACGTCCGTGGCGCTGCGCGATGCGCTGGCGGGCGTCGCGTTGCCGTTCATCGAAGTGCACCTGTCGAACGTCGCCGCGCGCGAGCCGTTTCGCCGGCATTCCTATTTTTCCGACCTGGCGCTGGGCACCATCACCGGCTTCGGCGCCCTCGGGTACGAACTGGCGCTGACGGCGGCGCTGCGCCGGCTGGGCGCGTGAGACCACCCGCCGGACACCCCGGCACCCCGATCTGACCACTGAAGGACACCCATGGATATCCGCAAGATCAAGAAGCTCATGGAGCTGGTGGAGCAATCCGGCATCAACGAGCTCGAAGTGCGTGAGGGCGAGGAGTCGATCCGTCTGAGCAAGGCACCGGCCGGCGTGATGATGTCGGCGGTGGCCGCCCCGGTCGCGGCGCCGGCGCCGGTGCCCGCGGCTGTCGTCCCGGTCGCCGCCGCGGCGGCGCTACCCGCCGGGCATGCAATGACGGCGCCGATGGTCGGCACCTTCTACCGCGCGCCTTCGCCGGACAGCCCGCCGTTCGTGGAAGTCGGCAAGACGGTGGCGGTGGGTGACGTGGTCTGCATCATCGAGGCCATGAAGCTGATGAACCAGATCGAGGCCGACAAGGCCGGCGTGGTGGCCGCCATTCTGGTCGAGGACGGCCAGCCGGTGGAGTTCGGCCAGCCACTCATCGTCATTGCCTGACGGGGCGGACGCATGTTCTCAAAAGTGGTGATCGCCAACCGTGGCGAGATCGCGCTGCGCGTGCTGCGCGCCTGCCGGGAGCTGGGAATCGGCACCGTGGCGGTGCACTCCACGGCCGATCGCGACCTGATCCACGTGCGCCTGGCCGACGAGTCGGTGTGCATCGGCCCACCCCAGCCGGGCAAGAGTTACCTCAACATCCCGGCCATCATCGCCGCCGCCGAGGTGACCGACGCCGAGGCCATCCACCCCGGCTACGGCTTTCTGTCCGAGAACGCGCAGTTCGCCGAGAGCGTCGAGTCCAGCGGCTTCGTGTTCATCGGCCCGCGCGCGGACACCATCCGCCGCATGGGCGACAAGCTCGAAGCCATCGCCCTGATGAAGGAACTCGGCGTGCCGACGGTGCCGGGCTCCGGCGGGCCGCTGGGCGACGACGAGGCCGAGAATCTGCGCATCGCCGCCGGCATCGGCTACCCGGTGCTGATCAAGGCCGCCGGCGGTGGCGGCGGGCGCGGCATGCGCGTGGTGCACACCGAAGCGGCGCTGGCCGGCTCCATCGCCACCACCCGCCGCGAGGCCGGGGCCGCCTTCGGCAACGACGTCGTCTATATGGAGAAGTACCTCGGCCAGCCGCGGCACATCGAGTTCCAGGTGCTCGGCGACGGTGAGGGGCAGGCCATTCACCTCGGCGAGCGCGACTGCTCCATCCAGCGCCGCCACCAGAAGGTGATCGAGGAAGCGCCGGCGCCCGGCATCACCGAGGAGCAGCGGGCGCGCATGGGCGAACTGTGCGCCGAGGTCTGCCGCAAGATCCGCTACCGCGGCGCCGGCACCTTCGAGTTTCTGTACGAAAACGGCGAGTTCTACTTCATCGAGATGAACACGCGCATCCAGGTCGAGCACCCGGTGACCGAGGCGGTGACCGGGGTCGATCTGGTGCGCGAGCAGCTGCGCATCGCGGCGGGGCTCGGCCTGGGCTATAGGCAGGAAGACATCACCTGGCGCGGGCACGCCATCGAGTGCCGCATCAACGCCGAGGATCCGGTGAGCTTCGCCCCGTCACCCGGGCAGGTGACGCAGTTCCACGCGCCGGGCGGACCTGGCATCCGCTTCGACTCGCACCTTTACGCCGGCTACGCCGTGCCGCCCAATTACGATTCGATGGTCGGCAAGCTGATCGCGCACGGTGCCGATCGCGACATCGCGCTTGCCCGCGTGCGCACGGCGCTGATGGAACTGATCGTGGATGGCATCAAGACCAACACGGCGCTGCACTTGCGCCTGGTGGACGAGGGCGACTTCCGTCGCGGCGGCGTCAGCATCCACTACCTCGAAAAGCTGCTGGCCAACGGCTGAAGCCTCAGGGCGACGCCGGCAGCTCCAGCACCTCGCCGGGCTCGATGCGACGCCCGGCGAGAAACTCCCGGGCGCTGAGCATGCGCCCGCCTTGCGGCTGCAAGTCGGTCAGCAGCAGGCTGCCGCTGGCGCACGCCACCTCTACGCCTGCCGCGCCGACCGCGAGCACCTGCCCCGGCACACCGCGGCCGTCCAGCACCCGCGCGCCGCCGACGCGCAGGCGCTGGTCGCGCCACAGCGTCCAGGCCAGTGGCGTGGGCGCAAAGGCCCGCACCGCGCGCTCGAGCACTGCCGCCGGCTGCGCCCAGTCGAGCTGGGCCTCGCGCTTGTCGATCTTGGCGGCGTAGCAGGCGCCCTCACCCGGCTGCGGGCGGGCGGCCGCGGTGCCGCGCTCCAGCCCGGCCACCACCTCGCACAGGGCCTCGGCGCCCAGCGCCGCGAGCCGCTCGCGCAGACTTCCGGCGGTGTCTTGCGGAAGGATCGGTTCGCTGCGTGCCAAAAATACCGGCCCGGTGTCGAGACCCGCGTCCATCTGCATGATGCACACGCCGGTTTGCGCGTCGCCAGCCAGCAGCGCGCGTTCGATTGGCGCGGCGCCGCGCCAGCGCGGCAACAGCGAGCCGTGCACGTTGAGCGCGCCCAGGCGCGGCACCGCCAGAATGGCCGGCGGCAGGATGAGGCCGTAGGCCACCACCACCAGCAGGTCGGGCGCCAGCGCCGCGAGCTGCGGCGCGGCGTCCGGCGGGCGCAGCGTCGGCGGCTGCCGGACCTCGATGCCGGCGGCGAGCGCCGCCTGCTTGACCGCCGAGGCAGCCAGCTTGCGACCCCGCCCGGCCGGGCGATCGGGCTGCGTGTAAACGGCTGGCACCCGGTGCCCGGCCGCGAGCAGCGCCCGCAGGCTCGGCACGGCGAACGGCGCCGTGCCGGCGAACACGATGTTCAGAGGCGGGTCTCTTCGCGCTGGCGCTTGCCGGCCTTCCTGCGCAGGCGGTCCTGCTTGAGGCGCGACAAATAGTCCACGAACAGCTTGCCGTCGAGGTGGTCGATTTCGTGCTGCACGCAAACGGCGAGCAGCCCGTCGGCGTCCATCTGCCGCGCCTGCCCGTCGCGGTCGAGGTAACGCACCGTGATGCGCTCGGCGCGCTCCACTTCCTCGAATACCTCGGGCACCGACAGGCAGCCTTCCTCGCATATCTGCACGCCGTCGCGGGCGGTAATGTGCGGGTTGATCAGCACCTGCAACTGGTCGTGCTCGGCGCTCAGATCGATTACCACCACCCGCTTGCCGATGCCGACCTGGGTGGCCGCCAGACCAATGCCCTTGGCGGCGTACATGGTCTGCGCCATGTCGTCGACCAGCTCCCGCATTGCGGCATCGACGACGTCCACCGGCCGCGCCTTTTCGCGCAGCCGCGGGTCGGGATAGGTAAGGATTTGCAGCGACGGCATAAGAGTTGGAACGTCGATCAACTGGGCTACACTGCGACGGCCGCTGCGGCTTTCGCCTCAAGGCATCGGCGGTCGGACCGATATCGAAACACGATACGACTGAATCCCGATTGCAGTCTGCCCGCAATCTTACTGGCCGGATATTGCCAATGACCAGATTTTGCCGCTCGCTGATGGTGCTGTTCACGATGTGGCCACTGCTGGCGCCCGCCGACGAGCTCACCTTGCGCCCCGATCGGCCCGACGTCTATGTAGTGGTGCGCGGCGACACGCTGTGGGACATCTCCGGACGCTTTCTGGAAAAGCCGTGGCGGTGGCCGGAACTGTGGGGCGCCAATCCACAGGTCGCCAATCCGCACCTTATCTATCCCGGTGACCGCCTGCGCCTGGTGATGACCGCGGACGGTCCGCGCCTGGTGCGCGACGGCGCGGGTGCCGGACCCGGTGCGCTGGGGCCGAAGGTCCGCGCGACGCCAATCGACACCGCCATCCCGCCGATTCCGCTGAAGCACATCCGTGCCTACCTCGAAGAGGCTGTGGTGCTGCACAGCAACCGGGCGGCGGATTTCGCCTACGTCGCATCGGCCGCCGATGAGCACCTGGCGGTCGGTGGTGGAGACCGGGTGTATGGCCGCAACACCGCAGCACAGGTGGGCGAGGCTCTCGACATCTTCCGGATCGGAGATGTCTACCGGGACCCGGAGACCGGCGAGCAGCTCGGCTACAACGCGCTGTACATCGGCCAGGCCAATGTGCAAAAGATCGGCGATCCGGCCACGCTGGGGGTGACCAAGGCGCGGCGCGAGGTGCTGGCCGGCGACGTCATGATTCCCGCGGAGGAGGGTCTGCTGCAAGCCGCTTATATGCCGCGCCCGGCGCCGGCTGCCGCCCGTGGCCACATCATCGGCGTGATCGATGGCGTGTCCCAGATCGGGCAGAACAGCGTCGTGGTGCTCAGCCGAGGCAAACGCGATGGCCTGGAACTCGGCCATGTGTTGCAGGTCGATCAGGTGCCCCCGCCGATCCATGACCCGGTCGCACGCGAGCGGGTGCAGCCGCCAAGCGATCCGGCCGGCACGGTCATGGTTTTTCGACTGTTCGACCGTGTCAGCTACGCGCTGGTCATGACTGCCACGGGACCGATGCACCTGCTCGATGAGGTGTCGCCACCCTGAACCCGATCGCCGCCGGCCTCGCCCTGGCGCGGGTGCCAGGGTTGGGCGTGGCCGCCTGGCGGCGTTTGCTCGGCGCCTTCGGCTCACCGTCGGTCGTCCTGAGCGTTGGTCGCCCGGCCTTGATGGACGCACTCGGCGGCAAGTCGGCGCTGGCCGAGGGCATCCTCGCGGCGCGCGACCATCCACCGCAAGCCGATCTCGACTGGCTGCGTGGCAGCGCCGACCGGCACGCGCTGTTTCTGGACCAGGCCGGCTACCCGTCGCGCCTGGCGCAGATACCCGACCCACCCCTGTTGCTATGGGTGGACGGCGACCCCGCGCCGCTGCATGCGCCGCAAATCGCCATCGTCGGCAGCCGCAATGCCTCGCCGGCCGGACGCGAGACTGCCTTTGCGATGGCTTCGGCGCTGGTCGAGTGCGGATTGGTGGTGACCAGTGGCCTTGCCGAAGGCGTGGATGGCGCCGCACATCGGGGAGCCCTCAGCGGCGGGGGTAGCACGATTGCCGTTCTCGGCACCGGACCCGACCGGGTCTACCCCCGTCAGCACGCCGGGCTCGCGGGGGATATCCGTGCGCGCGGCGCCCTGGTCAGCGAGCAGCCGGTCGGCACGCCGCCTCTCAGCTTCAACTTTCCGCGCCGCAATCGCATCATCAGCGGCCTGTCGCTTGGCGTGCTGGTCGTCGAAGCCGGCGCCCGCAGCGGCTCATTGATCACTGCCCGTCTGGCCGCCGAGCACGGTCGCGAGGTATTCGCCATCCCGGGTGGCATCCACAACCCGCTCGCCCGCGGCTGCCACGCGCTGATCCGCAGCGGCGCGAAGCTGGTGGAGTCGGTGTCCGACATCCTGGAGGAAATCCCCCCGCTCGATCCGCTGAGCTTCGTGAGCCGGCAAGACACCCGCGACGATTCGCCCGCCCTGGACAGCAACCCCGTACTGGCCGGCATCGGCGACGACCCGGTCAGCCTGGACCTGCTCGTGGCGCGCACCGGATTGACGGTCGCGGAAGTTTCCACCATGCTGTTGACGCTGCAATTGGATGGCCTGGTGACGGCCCTGCCTGGCGGGTTGTTTGGCCGCCAGCGCCGGCACCCGCCGCGCTGAGGATATCGATGAAGGAATCCGTTCTCGACGCGCTGATGTTCCTGCTGGACAACTACAGCGAGGACGGTGCGATGGACGACGACGACCGGGACGAGTTGGCGGGTCAGCTGGCGAACATGGGCTTCGAGGAAGGCGAGATCGATCACGCCTTCGACTGGCTGGAAAGCCTGGCGCAGGATGAGACCGACACGGCCAGCACTGACTGCGAGCCGTGGAGCGCGCACTCGCAGCGGCACTTCTCGGCGCAAGAGCTGTACCGCCTGTCGGTGGAGGCGCGCGGCTTCCTGATTCTGCTCGGACAGAACCCGATGATCGACCGGCCCTCGCTGGATCGCATCATCGACCGCGCCATGGCGCTCGATCTGGACGAGATCGACCTCGAGGCCATCAAGTGGATCACGCAGATGGTGGTCTACAACCGCCCGGACACGGCTCACCTGTATGCCTACATGGAAGAGCTGGCCCTGCCGGAGTCGCTGCGGCGCCCGCACTAGCGCGCCACATCACGAGCGGCACTTCCGAGAGCCGCATAACCCTGCGCCCCTAAACCAGTCTGCGCCACCGCTGCGCGTGCCATGAGCTCAGAAAAAACAGTCGTCGTCGTCGAGTCGCCGGCCAAGGCCAAGACCATCAAGAAGTACCTCGGCCCCGGCTACGAGGTGCTGGCGTCCTACGGGCACGTGCGCGACCTCGTGGCCAAGGAAGGCGCCGTGCAGCCCGATCAGCACTTTGCGATGCGCTATGAGGGCATCGAGCGCAACCACCGCCATGTGGACGCCATCGCCAAGGCGATGCGCGGCGCCGACCGCCTGCTGCTGGCCACCGACCCGGACCGCGAGGGTGAGGCCATCGCCTGGCACCTGGCCGAGCTGCTGCGCGACCGCAAGGTGCTGGCCGACAAGCCGGTACGGCGGGTGGTGTTCCACGAGATCACGCAGCGGGCCATTCAGGCGGCCGTCGAGCACCCGGGCGACATTTCGATGGACCTGGTCAACGCCCAACAGGCGCGCCGGGCACTCGACTACCTGGTCGGCTTCAACATTTCGCCGCTGCTGTGGAAGAAGATTCGCCGCGGCCTCTCCGCCGGACGCGTGCAGAGCCCGGCGCTGCGCCTGATTGTCGAGCGCGAAGAGGAGATCGAAGCCTTTCAGCCGCGCGAGTACTGGACGCTGGACGCCAGCGCCACCAAGGGCAAGGCTGCGTTTCCGGCGCGCCTGACGCAGTTCGAGGGCGACAAGATCGAGCAGTTCAGCATCGTCGATGCCGAGCGCGCCGGACACGTCCGTGACACCATCGCCAGGCAGGCGAATGGCCAGCTCAAGGTGGCCGCGATCACGCGCCGCTCGCGCAAGCGCAACCCCGGGCCGCCGTTCATCACCTCCACCCTGCAGCAGGAGGCCTCGAAGCGCTTCGGCTTCACCGCCCAGCGCACGATGCGCATCGCCCAGCAACTGTACGAAGGCATCGACATCGGCGGTGGGCCGGTGGGCCTGATTACGTACATGCGTACCGACTCGACCAGCCTGGCGCAGGAGGCGGTGGCCGAAATACGGGAGGTGATCGGCGAACGCTTCGGCGCAGACGCGCTGCCGCAGGCCCCCAACGTCTTCAAGACCAAGAGCAAGAACGCCCAGGAAGCGCACGAGGCGATTCGCCCGAGCTCGGCCGCACGCGCGCCGGAATCGCTGCGCGGACACCTGAGCGCCGAGCAGCTCAAGCTGTACACGCTGATCTGGAAACGCACCGTCGCCTGCCAGATGAGCCCGGCCCAGATCGACACCGTGGCGGTAGACCTTTGCCCGCCCGGCGAGCCCGGGACGTTGCTGCGCGCCAGCGGCTCCACGGTGCGCGTACCCGGCTTTCTCGCCGTGTACGACAACCGCGAGGAAGGCGAGGAGGCGGAATCGAACCTGCCCGCCCTGGAGCAGGACGAGCTGGTCGAGCTGCGGACGCTGGAGGCCAACCAGCACTTCACCGAGCCGCCGCCGCGCTTCAACGAGGCCAGCCTGATCAAGGCGCTGGAGGAATTCGGCATCGGCCGGCCGTCCACCTACGCCAGCATCATCACCACGCTGCAGCAGCGCGAGTATGTGGTGCTGGACGGCAAGCGCTTCAAGCCCACCGACGTCGGGCGCGTGGTGAGCCGCTTTCTGACCGAGTTCTTCACCCAATACGTCGATTACGACTTCACGGCACGGCTCGAAGACGAGCTCGACGCCGTGTCGCGCGGCGAGACTGACTGGGTGCCGGTGCTCGAACGGTTCTGGCAGCCGTTTCACGAGCGCGTCGAGCAAACCGAGACGTCGGTCGCGCGACGCGACGTCACCACGCAGCAGCTCGACGAGGCCTGTCCGGAATGCGGCAAGCCGCTCGCCATCCGGCTTGGCAAGCGTGGCAACTTCATCGGCTGCACCGCCTATCCGGAGTGCAAGTACACACGCGACGTCAAACCCGAAGGCGGCGACGCCGAGCCGGCGCCCGAGCTGCTCGATCGCAAGTGCCCGGATTGCGGTGGCGATCTTGCCTACAAGCGCGGCCGTTACGGACGCTTCATCGGCTGCGTGAACTATCCGACCTGCAAGCACGTCGAGCCACTGAACAAACCAAGGGACACCGGCGTCGCCTGCCCGGACTGCAAGCAGGGCACGCTCATGGAGCGCAAGTCCCGCTACGGCAAGCTGTTTTACTCCTGCAACCGCTACCCGGACTGCAAGTACGCGGTATGGGATCCGCCGCTCGCCGAACCGTGCCCGAAGTGCGGCCACGCCATCATGACGATCAAGACCACCAAGCGGCGCGGCGTGGAAAAGCTGTGCCCGGACAAGACCTGCGGCTACCGCGAAGCGGCGCCTGAGCTCGCGACGACGGACGACGCCGCCTGAGGCGGCGCCCCGTCAGACGTCGAGATTGGCCACCGCCAGCGCGTTGGTCTCGATGAATTCGCGCCGCTGACTGACCTCATCACCCATCAGCGTGGTGAACATCTGGTCGGCAGCAACCACATCCTCGACCCGCACACGCAGCAGGCGCCGCGAGCCGAAGTCCATGGTCGTCTCCCATAGCTGCTCGGGGTTCATCTCGCCCAAGCCCTTGTAGCGCTGCACGCTGACGCCGCGCTGCCCCTCGCCGAGCAGCGCGTCGAGCACGTCGCCAAATCGCCCCACTTCGCGCCGGTTGTCGCCCATCTGCAGCCAGGCGCCGGGACCGATCAGACCGGCCAGACGCTCGGCCATGGCGCTGATCGCGCGGTATTCGGGCGAATGCCAGAACGCTGCTCCCAGGGTGAAGCGGGTGTGCACGCCGTGCTCAATACGATCCACTTGCAGCGCGCCTTCGGCGTGCTCGCTGGCCGGCTGCCAACGCACCGCAAACCGGCTCGGACCACCCGCCAGTGCGGTATCAAGGTCCCGCGCCAGTGCGTCCATGGCGCCCGCGTCCTGCTGGCGCTCGTCAGTCACCCGATGCAGGCCGAGCAGGGCGTCCAGGATCCGCCGGTCGTAGCGCCTGCTGGCGCGATCGATCTGCGCCAGCACCGCCGTATAGTCCTTGGCCAGCGCCTCGAAGGCGTCGTTGTCCATGGCGGGCGCCGCTTCGGCCGGATGGAACACGACGTTCTGCAGCGCAAGTTCCAGCAGGTACAGGTTGAGCGAGCGATCGTCCTTGAGGTAACGCTCCTGTTTGCCCTTCCTGACACGGTACAAGGGCGGCTGGGCGATGTACAAATGCCCACGTTCGATCAGCTCCGGCATCTGCCGGTAGAAGAAGGTCAGCAACAGCGTGCAGATGTGGGCACCATCCACGTCCGCGTCGGTCATGATGATGATGCGGTGGTAGCGCAGCTTGTCGGGGTTGTATTCCTCCCGGCCGATGCCGCAACCAAGCGCGGTGATCAGCGTGCCGACTTCGGCCGAGGCCAGCATCTTGTCGAAGCGGGCCTTCTCGACGTTCAGGATCTTTCCCTTCAGCGGCAGGATGGCCTGCGAGCGCCGATCGCGCGCTTGCTTGGCGGAACCGCCGGCCGAGTCGCCCTCAACCAGATACAGCTCGCACAGGCTCGGGTCTTTTTCCTGGCAGTCGGCGAGCTTCCCGGGCAGGCCGGCGATGTCGAGCACACCCTTGCGACGGGTCATCTCCCGCGCGCGGCGGGCGGCTTCGCGGGCACGCGCAGCGTCGATGATTTTCGAGACCACGGCGCGCGCTTCGGAGGGGTTCTCCAGCAGGAAGTCCGAGAGCTTGTCTGCGATGGCAGCTTCGACCACACCCTTGACCTCGGACGAGACGAGTTTGTCCTTGGTCTGCGATGAGAACTTCGGGTCTGGCACCTTCACCGACAGCACGCAGGTCATGCCCTCACGAATGTCATCACCGGACGTCTCGACCTTGGCCTTCTTGGCCAAGCCCTCCTTCTCGATGTACTGGTTCAGCGTGCGCGTAAGGCCGGCACGGAAGCCCGCCAGATGTGTTCCGCCGTCGCGCTGCGGGATGTTGTTGGTGAAGCAGAACATGGTCTCCTGGTAGGAGTCGTTCCACTGGATGGCAACTTCGACGCCGATGTCGCCACGCTGCTCGGCGAAATGAAAAACCGTGGGGTGCAGCGGCGTCTTGTTGCGGTTGAGATGCTCCACGAAGGAACTGATGCCGCCCACATATTCGAAGACCTCGTGCCGATCGTCCCGCTCGTCGCGCAGCTCGATGCGCACCCCCGAGTTCAGGAACGACAGTTCGCGCAGGCGCTTGGCCAATACGTCATAGTGGAATTCGATGTCGCTGAACACCTGCCCGCTTGGCCGAAAATAGACGCTGGTGCCGGTGGACGTTGCGTCGCCCACGATACCGAGCGGCGCCTGAGGCTCGCCATCCCGATAGATTTGCTCGTGCAGCTTGCCATCCCGGCGGATGGCGAGCTTGAGGTGTTCCGATAGCGCGTTTACCACCGACACGCCGACGCCATGCAGGCCACCGGAAATCTTGTACGAGTTGTCGTCGAACTTGCCGCCGGCGTGCAGCGTGGTCATGATGACCTCGGCAGCCGAGCAGCCCTCCTCGGCATGAATGTCGACCGGTATGCCGCGGCCATCGTCTTCAACGCTCACCCCGCCATCGCCGTGAATTACCACCTTGATGTTGTGGCAGTGGCCGGCCAGGGCCTCGTCGATTGCATTGTCGACCACCTCAAACACCATATGGTGCAGACCGCTGCCATCGTCCGTGTCGCCGATGTACATGCCAGGGCGCTTGCGAACCGCATCGAGGCCCTTCAGCACCTTGATGCTCGACGAGTCGTAGACGTTTTCGTCAGTCATGTAAGTCTCGGGGTAACCGCAGCGCTCAGGGTGCCGTGTTCCACGTGAAACACGGTGGCGTGCTCGGTAGGGGGCTCGGTAGCGCCGGAAGGGGACGTAACGAAGCGCTGCAGCAGGTGGTCGCCGAACACGCGCAAAACCGCATCGATGTGACGGTTGTCCAGTTCAGCCGCCAGGTCATCAAAAAAAACGATCGGGTCGATCCCCGGCTCGACATGCACCAGATCATCGAGCTGGGCAAGCCTCAGAACGAGGTAGAGCAGTTTCACCTGCCCAGACGAAAGGCTCTCCAGGCCAAATTTTTGATCGATCCTGACCAACAAGTCGGCTCGGTGAGGACCCCCGCTAGTGTATCCAAGACCGCGATCCCTGTCCTCGACCGCGCGCCAGTAATCCGCCAGTTGATCGCCATCGCGCCAACCTTTGTACAGGGACAACGCAATGAAAAAGTCGAGCCCAAGGCGCTCGGTCAGCTTGTCCACTCGCGCCTGTAAGCGCGCCAGATAATCGAACCTACTGGCAGTGAGTATCTCACCGGCTTCGATCAATGGTGTCATCCACGGGGCGACGGGTTGACGACGGCGTAATGCAGCATTTCGCTGAGACAGTGCGCTGTGGTAACGCGACCAGGCCGCGTGGAACCGGTGTTCCACGTGAAACAAACCCCAATCCACTGCCGCCCGACGCTCACCCCGACTACCCCTAAATCGCGATACTCCGTCCTGGGACAGGGCTAGAACCGGAAAACTGCGCGCCAGTTCGGATGCCGTGCGCAAGGCTCGACCATCAATGGCGATGTGGGTTGCCTCGCTGTCTCTAAGCACCCGCACATGCTGGACCCGATCATCGCTGTCCTGGAACCAGGCACTCACGCTGAAGCTGCTACTGCCCCGTCGGATCAGCTGGTTGGTGTCGCGCGTCCGAAAGGATCGTCCCACCGCCGCCAGGTGTATCGCCTCGAGCAGTGATGTCTTGCCGCCCCCATTGGGTCCGACGAGCACATTCAGGCCGTCGGCTGGGGTCCAGTCGATTGCTTCGAAATTTCGGACATCACGAAGGATGAGCCGCGTCAGGCGCATCAACGGCCACTAGAGCCGCATGGGCATGATCACGTAGCGGCTGACGCCGCCGTTTGGCTCTGTCATCAGGCAGCTACTGCCTGGATCAGACAGGTGCAGGCGTACTGAGGCGCTGCGCAACGCGTTCAACACATCGATGAGGTAACTCACGTTGAAGCCGATTTCGAGTTCGGCCCCGGTGTAATGCACCTCCAATTCATCCTCCGCCTCTTCGTTCTCGGCGTTATTGGCGGAAAGGCGTAGCAAGCCGGGCTGCAACTGAAGGCGCACTGAACGGTACTTCTCGTTGGCGAAAATGGCGACGCGGCCCATCGCATCGCGCAGTGCCAGCCGATCGACATCCAGCACCTTGTCCTGATTGCGCGGAATGACGCGCTCGTAGTCCGGAAAGCTGCCGTCGATGACCTTTGACTTGAAGACCACATCGGCGGCGGACAAGGTCATATGGTCGGCGCCGATACCGAGTCGCGCCGGCGTGCTCTCATCCGCCAGCAAACGCAGTGCCTCAATCACCGTCTTGCGCGGCACGATGATGCGCCGGTTTACGCCGTTTGGCGGCGCCACCGGCAACTCCGTGACCGCCATGCGATGACCGTCGGTCGCTACCAAACGCGCCTGCCCGTCCTGAATTTCCAACAACATGCCGTTCAGGTAATAGCGCACGTCCTGCTGTGCCATGGCGAAGTGTGTGCTCTCGATGGCGCGCCGCAGCTCGTTTTGCGGCAACTCGAGCTCCAGCGCATCGCCAGTGACATCGATCCCCGGAAACTCGGCCGCCGGCAGCGTGCTCAGGCTGAAACGGGACCGCCCGGCACGTAGCGTTGCACGGTCACCCGTCGTGTCGATGCTCAGGCGCGTGCCATCCGGCAGGGCACGGCACAAATCGAGCAACTTGCGCGCAGGCAGGGTGGTGGAGCCAGGGCTCGCACAGGCCTCGAGCGAGCCCGGCACCGACAGTTCGACCTCGAGGTCGGTCGCCGACAGTCGAAAGCCGTGCTCGGTTGCCGTGATCAGCACGTTGGCCAGGATCGGCAGGGTCTGGCGACGCTCCACGACCGCATGGGCTACCTGCAACGGTGTCAGGAGCTGGTTGCGTTCCATGCTGATCTTCATCGTCGACCTCGGTTTCTTGCAGGTTCTGTTGTCTAAAAGAGAATTATCAGATTAAGACCGGTGCAAAACTGGATAACTCAAAAACATCATTAAAAATCATTTGATTGAGCTATTTTTCTGGTGGCATGAAAAGCCCATAAGCTCCGGTACCTGCTCCCTGACCGCCCAACACGGGTCAAGTTTCTCGCCGGCAGTCCACGGCTTATCCACAGCCTATCAACCCATCAGGATGCGCCGCAGGTTGCCGTAGTCGGTGGCGATCGACTCGTCGTCCCGGCGCAGCTCGACCACCCGCTCGCAGGCGTAAAGCACCGTCGTGTGGTCGCGTCCGCCGAAGGCGGCGCCGATTTCCGGCAGGCTACACGAGGTCAGCTCCTTGGCAAGTGCCATTCCCAACTGACGCGGGCGTACCAGGCTCCGTTTTCGGCTGCGCGAGGTGACGTCCGCGCTGCGCAGGCGGTAGTACTCGGCGACAGCCTTGAGAATCGCCTCCAGCGTGACCTGCCGATCCTGCGCCTTGACGATATCCCTGAGCGCCTCACGCGCCAGTTCAAGTGTGATCGGCGCGTGCGTGAGCGTCGCGTAGGCAATCACCGTGCGCAGGGCGCCTTCCAGCTCACGCACGTTGGAGTGCACGCGTTTGGCGATGAAAAAGGCGACGTCCTGCGGCACCTGCTTGTGCGCCTGGTCGGCCTTGCTGAGCAGGATGGCCACCCGGGTTTCGATGTCCGGTGGTTCGACCGCCACCGACAAACCCCACCCGAAGCGCGATTTCAGGCGGTCTTCGAGGCCCTTGATGTCCCGGGGGTAGCGATCACAGCTCATCACCAGTTGGTTCTTGCTCTCCAGCATCGAGTTGAAGACGTGGAAAAATTCCTCCTGCGAGCGTTCCTTGCCGGCCAGGAACTGAATGTCGTCGACCAGCAGGAGGTCGAGATCCCGGTACAGCGTTCGGAAGGCGTCGAAGCGATTCTGTTGCAGCGCGGTCACCATGTCGGTGACGAAGCGCTCGCCGGAGACGTAAATCACGCGGGCATCGGGGCGCTGGGCCAGCACGGCGTTGCCGACCGCATGCAGCAGGTGGGTCTTGCCGAGCCCAACCCCGCCGTACAGCAACAGGGGGTTGTAAAGCCCGCCACCGTTTTCGCTGACGAGCAACGACGAGGCGCGCGCCAGCCGGTTCGATTTGCCCTCGATAAAGGTATCGAAACGCAGGGCGGGATCGATGACGGGCGCCGACCGGCGCCGGCTTTTTCCCGCCCGTGTCGCGGCCGGCGCGCCATTCACGCCCGGCTGACCTGCGGGCAGTTCGTTGGCGTTGCTGCCGATCTCCAGGGTGAGCCGCAAACCGCGCTCGGCCAGCAACTCACGGATTCGATCCCGGAACCGCCCGCTGACCTCTTCCAGCACAAATTGGTTGGGCGCGAGCAGGCGCAGCGTGCCGCTGGCCAGGTGTGCCTGCAGCGGTCGAATCCAGGTGTTGAAAAGCTGCGGGGACAGCTCGGCTTCGAGCTGGGCCAGGCAGCCCTGCCAAGGGTTCTTCAAGGAGTCCTCTGCGGAAAGCCGACCCGGGTTCCGGGTGGCGGGCAAGTGTACCCCGCGAGCAGCGCCCGGGAAGGGGCGATGTCCGCTGCCAAGGTTGACCTGGCCAAGCCGGGGCCGGTAAGCTTCCGCGCCTTTTTGTCGGCTGTTTTCGGATCACGCCACCATGAAACGCACCTATCAACCCAGCAATCTGCGTCGTGCCCGCACGCACGGCTTTCGTGCCCGCATGCGTACCGTCGGTGGCCGCAAGGTTCTGAACGCGCGGCGCGCCAAGGGTCGCCACCGTATCAGCTGCGTCTGATCCCGATTGACGACGGGGCCGGCGACGCGGCGCAGCCGGCTGGCACGGCGTACCGGTTCACCCGTCAGCAGCGGCTGCTTGCGCCGCAACAATTCAAGCAGGTGTTCCGAAGCGGCCGACGCCGACGTCTCGGAGCAATCGAAGTGATCACGCTGCACAACAGCGCGGGCCTTGCCCGGCTCGGCTTGGTGATTCCCAAACGTGCTGTGCGCCGGGCAGTGAACCGCAACCGCATCCGCCGCTGGGCGCGCGAGGCATTTCGGCTGCGTCAACATCGCTTGCCGGCCTGTGACGTTGTTCTTCGAATCCACGCCGCGGCGCTGACCCACGCCGACCTCGACGCGGCGCTCGATCAGCTGGTCAGGGTGAAGCCGTGAGCCGACTGCTGCTCGGTCTGCTGCACGCCTATAAAATCGCGCTCAGCCCGTATTTGGGGCGCCGTTGCCGGTTTCACCCCAGCTGCTCCAGCTACGCGGTGCTCGCGGTGCGCCGTTTCGGCGCCTGGCGGGGTAGCCGGCTGGCCGTCAGGCGCGTGCTGCGCTGTCATCCCTGGCACCCCGGCGGGGTCGATCCGGTGCCCGAGCACTGGCCGACGCGTGTCGCCCCCCGCTGAATCCACCGGAATCACCATGGAAACCATCCGGCTCGCGCTGGTATCCCTGCTGCTGGTCATTACCTTCTTCATTTATCAGGCCTGGCAGGCGCAGCGGCCGCAGCCAGCGCCGCCCCCTGCCCTCGAACAGGGCACCCTGCCGACGCCCACAGCCGGCCCGACTGCTGTGACCCCTGCCGCGTCGCCGGCCGGCACGGTGCCTGCAGCGCCATCCGCGACCCGTCCGCCCGGAACGCCGGTCACGGTCAGCACCGACGTGATGAAGGTCCAGATAAACACCGCCGGCGGCGACATCGCGCGCCTCGATCTGGCCAACTTTCGCGCATCGGCCGCGCGCGATGCCGCCGCCTACAGCATTCTCGATGCCGCGCCGCCGCGGTTTTATGAGTCCCAGACCGGTTTGCTGGCCGCCGACACCGCCCGCGCGCCGGACCATCTGGCGCTGTACAGCGCCGAATCGGACCGCTATCAGCTCGCCGACGGGGCCGACGCGCTGGAAGTGCCGCTGGCCTGGTCGGACGCCGGCTCTGGGGTCGAGGTACGCAAGGTCTACACCTTCCGCCGCGGCCGCTACGACATCGGTCTGCGGTACGAGGTGCGAAATGGCGGCGACCAGCCCTGGCAGGCGCAGCCCTACGCGCAGCTGATGCGAAAGAAAGGAGCGGACGCGCACGGCAGCATCTTCATGCCGGCCTCTTTCCAGGGTGCCGTGTACTACAGCGCCGCAGACAAGTACCGCAAGCTGAGCTACGACGACATGCTGAAGTCGCCGCTCGCCACCACGCTCAGTGACGGCTGGGTAGGCCTCAGCGAGCACTACTTCGTGACCGTGTTCCTGCTGACCAAGGGCCAGGCCCAGAGCTGTTACACCAAGGCGCTGGCCGAGGACCGCTTTCTTGCCGGCTGCATCGGCGGCCCGCTGGCCGTGGCACCGGGACAGTCGACACTTTGGGAAACGCGGCTTTACGCCGGGCCCAAGGCCCAGGACAGCCTAGAAGGCGTGGCCGAAGGTCTGGCGCTCACGGTCGACTACGGCAAGCTCACCGTCATCGCCCAGCCGGTGTTCTGGTTGCTGAGCACCATCCACGGCGCCATCGGCAACTGGGGCTGGGCCATCATTCTGGTTACGCTGCTGATCAAGCTGGGCTTCTACCGCTTGTCGGCGGCGAGCTACCGCTCGATGGCCCACATGCGCAAGGTGCAGCCCAAGATCATGGCGCTGCGCGAGCGGTACAAGGACGACCGCCAGCAGCTCAACGAGAAGATGATGGAGCTGTACCGCACCGAGAAGATCAACCCGCTCGGCGGCTGTCTGCCGATCCTGGTGCAGATTCCGGTGTTCATCGCCCTGTACTGGGTGCTGCTGGAGAGCGTGGAGCTGCGTCACGCGCCCTTTGCGCTGTGGATCCGTGACCTCTCTGGCGCCGATCCCTACTACGTGCTGCCGGTGCTGATGGGCGTCTCGATGTTCCTGCAGCAGCGCATGACGCCCATGATCGGCATGGAGCCCATGCAGCGGCGCATCATGCTGGCCATGCCACTGGTGTTCACGGTGTTCTTTGCCCTGTTCCCGGCGGGGCTGGTGCTGTACTGGTTCGTCAACAACGTGCTGTCGATCGCCCAGCAGTGGTTCATCAATCACCAGCTGGAGCGCAAGGCCGCGGCCTGAGCGCGCCCGCGGACACCATCGCCGCCATCGCCACCCCGCACGGGCACGGCGGGGTCGGCATGGTGCGGGTGTCGGGCCCGGCGGCAGCGGCCATCTGCGAGGCGCTCACCGGTTTTCTGCCGCCGCCGCGGGTGGCCCGGCTGGCGAGTTTTCGCGATGGCGCCGGCGAACCCATCGATCGGGGCCTGTGCCTGTACTTTCCGGCGCCGCATTCGTTCACCGGCGAGGAAGTGGTCGAGCTGCACGGTCACGGCGGACCGGTGGTCATGGACCTGCTGCTGGCGCGCGTGCTGGCGCTCGGCGCGCGGCAGGCGCAGCCCGGCGAGTTCAGCCAGCGCGCCTTTCTCAACGAAAAACTCGACCTTGCCCAGGCCGAAGCGGTGGCGGACTTGATCAACGCCGCCAGCGCCAGCGCTGCCCGCGCGGCGCTGCGCAGCCTCGATGGCGCGTTCTCTGTGCAGGTCGTTGCGCTCACCGAACGCCTGACGGGGCTGCGGGTGCAGATCGAGGCCGGGCTCGACTTTCCGGATGAGGAACTCGACCTGCTCGCCGACGGCCGGCTGGTTGCCGAGGCCAGCGGGCTGGCTGACGATTTGCACGCCTTGGTGGCGCGTGCCGGCGAGGGTCGCTTGTTGCGCGAGGGCGTCACCGTCGTGTTGGCCGGCGCGCCCAACGTCGGCAAGTCCAGCCTGCTGAATGCGCTGGCCGAGCGCGAGGCGGCCATCGTCACCGCCATTCCGGGTACCACGCGCGACGTGCTGCGCGAGCACTTGGCCATCGACGGCCTGCCGCTGCACCTGGTCGATACCGCCGGGCTTCGGGACAGCGATGATCCGGTCGAGCGCGAGGGCGTCCGTCGCGCCCGCGCCGAGATCGAGCGGGCGGACCATCTGCTGTTCGTCACCGCCGCCGACGCGCCTGACACGCCGCCGCCGGAGCTGCTGGGGCAGGCGCGCGCCGTGACGCGGGTGATCAACAAGATCGATCTCGTCGGCGTCGCGCCACACATCGAGCCCGCGGCCGCCTGGACGGACGTGTATCTTTCCGCGCACAGCGGCGCCGGCCTAGAGCTGCTGCGCGAGCGGATCAAGGCCGCGGTCGGTTACGACACCGGCGAGGGCCAGTTCAGCGCCCGTCGGCGGCACGTGGAGGCCCTGCGTCAGGCGGCCGATTCCACCACCCGCGGCGCGCAACTGCTGGCCGGGGACGGCGGGGCGGAACTCGCCGCCGAGGAACTGCGTCTGGCCCAGCAGGCACTCGGCGAGATCACCGGCGTGGTGAGCAGCGACGACCTGCTCGGGCGCATCTTCTCGACGTTCTGCATCGGCAAGTAGCCGCCTTCGGCGCCCGGCAAACGCGGCTGCGGTGTAAGGTTTGGCGCGCGGCGGCATGACCGCTCCTGACCACAACACGCACGAGGAGAAGCCCATGAACGATCCCCGCGGAGCGCCTCCGGCAGCCGCCGACTTTGACGCCGTCATCGTCGGCGCCGGCTTTGCCGGCCTGTACATGCTGTACCGCCTGCGCGAGGCCGGCTTCTCGGCCCGCGTCTACGAGGCCGGCGATGGCGTCGGCGGCACCTGGTTCTGGAACCGCTACCCCGGCGCGCGCTGCGACATCGAGAGCGTGGACTATTCCTACTCCTTCTCGCCCGAGCTCGAGCAGGAATGGCAGTGGACCGAGCGCTATCCGCGCCAGCCGGAGATCCTGGCCTACCTCAACCACGTCGCCGACCGCTTCGACCTGCGCCGCGACATCGCGCTCGAAACCCGCGTCACCGCCGCCCGCTTCGACGAGGGCACGGGCCTGTGGTGCATCGAAACCGACCGCGGCGAGCGCTGCACGGCACGCCATTGCGTGATGGCGACGGGCTGCCTGTCGGTGCCCAAGGCGCCGGAGCTGCCCGGCATCGAGCGCTTCGTCGGCGCCACCTATCTGACCGCCGCCTGGCCCAGGCAGGACGTCGACTTCGCCGGCCTTCGGGTGGGAGTGATCGGCACCGGTTCGACCGCCATTCAGGTCATCCCGCAGGTGGCGCGCCAGGCCAGGCACCTGACGGTGTTCCAGCGCACCGCCAACTTCAGCGTGCCGGCGCGCAACGGTCCGCTGCCGGCCGCCGAGCAGCAGCGCGTCAAGGCGGGCTACCGCGAACGCCGCGAGCAGAGCCGCCGGTCGCTGTTCGGCATTCCCGTCTCGATGCCCGACACGCCGCGGCGCACGCGCGACATTCCGCTGGCGGAGCTGAACGCGACGCTCGATGCGCTGTGGGCGCAGGGCGGCGCCATGAGCCTGCTGGCCGCCGCGCCGGACGTGCTGATGGACCCCGAGGCCAACGCGCGCGTGGCCGAGTTCGTGCGCCAGAAAATCCGCGCCGCGGTCAAGAATCCCAAAACCGCCGAGCTGCTGTGCCCGAACACGCACCCGCTCGGCACCAAGCGCCTGTGCCTGGACACCGAGTATTACGAGACCTTCAACCGCGACAACGTGACCCTGGTCGACCTGCGCGCCACGCCGATCGAAACGCTGACCGAGCATGGCCTGCGCACCACGGACGCCGACTACCCGCTCGATGCGCTCATCTTCGCCACCGGCTTCGACGCCATGACCGGCGCGCTGTTCGCCATCGACATCCGCGGCCGCGCCGGCCGCCGCCTGCGCGACGACTGGGCCGACGGGCCGCACACCTATCTCGGGCTTGCCAGCACCGGCTTCCCGAACCTGTTCCTGATCACCGGCCCGCAGAGCCCGTCGGTATTCACCAACATGGTGCCGTCCATCGAGCAGCACGTGGACTGGATCGCCGATTGTCTCGACTACCTGCGCGCGCACCGCATCGCGCGCATCGAGGCGAGCCCCGGCGCCCAGGCCGACTGGGTGGCGCACGTGGCGGCGGTGGCCAACGCCACGCTGATGCCGCAGACCGATTCCTGGTACGTCGGCGCCAACGTGCCGGGCAAGCCGCGCGTGTTCACGCCGTACCTGGGCGGTTTGGGACCGTACCGCCAGCGCTGCGATCAGGTGGCCGCGCAGGGCTACGCCGGCTTCGAACTCACCCCCGCCCCTGCGACCGCCCGAGCCTGACCAGACGCCGAAAAATTCCGTCCATGGAATTTTTCGGCTCGCCTCGTCGCGGGACACGCCCGCGACGGGCTCCATGAATCAAGCACTTCCTGCTTGATTCATGCCGGGGCATCCTGCCCCTGACGGGAAACGCTGAACCGATCAGCGTTTCCCTTAACCGAAGGAGCATCGATGGACCTGCAACTCACCGGCAAGCGCGCGCTCATCACCGGCAGCACCGCCGGCATCGGCTACGCCATCGCCGCCAGCCTGGCGCGCGAGGGCGCCGAGGTGATCCTGAACGGCCGCACGCAGGAGGGCGTCGACGAGGCGCTCGGCAGCCTGCTCGGCGACACCGGCGTGCTGGCCAAGGGCTTTGCCGGCGATCTCGGCAGCGCCGAGACCTGCGCGGCGCTCGCGGCGCAGCACCCGGACATCGACATCCTGGTCAACAACCTCGGCATCTTCGACGCCAAGCCGTTCGAAGCCATCCCGGACGCCGACTGGCAGCGCTTTTTCGACGTCAACGTGATGGCCGGCGTGCGGCTGTCGCGCGCCTGCCTGCCGGGCATGCGGGCCCGCGACTGGGGCCGCATCGTGTTCATTTCGAGCGAAAGCGCCATCAACATCCCGGCCGAGATGGTGCACTACGGCATGACCAAGACCGCCCAGCTCGCCGTGGCGCGCGGCCTGGCCGAATCGCTGGCCGGTACCGGCATCACCGTCAACAGCGTATTGCCGGGGCCGACCCGCTCGCGCGGCGTGGCGGACTTTCTAGCCAAGATGGCCGCCGACGCCGGCCAGCCGCAGGCGACGCTCGAGAAGGAATTCTTCATGCGCGCCCGGCCGAGTTCGCTGATCCGGCGCTTCGCCGAGCCGGCTGAAATCGCGGCCTTGGTCACCTACGTCGTCAGTCCGCTCGCCAGCGCCACCACCGGCGCGGCGCTGCGCGCGGACGGTGGCATCGTGCGCAACCCGTTCTGAGTCCGCCATGGCCGAAGGCAAATCATTCTGGTCCAGCCTGCCGGGGATTCTGACCGCCCTGGCGGGGCTGATCACCGCCGTCGGCGGCCTGCTGCTGGCACTGCGCGGGCCGGCGGCACCCGACGGCGCCACGGTTGCCGAGGCGCCGGCGTCGGAACCGGCGCCGCTCCTCGAGCGCCTGGGTGTGGCGACCCCGGAGACGCTGACCCTGCGCGGCGTGCCAAGCACGCTCGCGCGCGAGCGCCTCGCCGCGGCGCTGACCAGGAACGGCCTGTTCGACGCCGCACTCAACCCGGCCGGGGCGGGCGTGGCCAACCGCTTCGAGGTGGAGGTGCGGGGCGAGGCGCGCATCGTGCGTGATGCGGCCACCGGTCTTGCCTGGCAGGTCGACGGCACCGGCGGGCTCGACTACGCCACGGCCGAATCCAGGCTGGCCGCACTCAATGCCCAGACCTTCGCCGGTTACGGCGACTGGCGCCTGCCGACGGCCGAGGAAGCCGCCTCCCTGATGGAACCGGCGGCGCCGAACGGCCGCCACATCGATGATGTCTTCGGCAGCGGCGTCAACTTCATCTGGACCGCCGACCGCAGCCCGGACGGCAAGGTCTACGTGGCCTACTGGGCGGACGGCCGCCTGTCGGCCGAGCGGTCAGACTTTCACGCCTGGCTGCGCGCGGTGCGCTGACGATCGGTCGGCGCGCTCGCGGCCGCCGCGGGCCTGGCCGCCCCCGCGCCCGCAGAGCCAACCTGTGCTGTGTTGATTCACAGCTAAAGCGTCGCCGGAATGGGCCGATAAGGGCATACCAACCCAGGCTGGATTCGGCCCACCGGCGACCACTGCAGCGATGACATCGACCACCGCCCTGCGCGCATTGTTGACGGGCATCAACCAGGTGACGCTTGGCGTGGCGGTGGCCATCGTGGCGCTGGTGGTGGTGATCAGCAGCTTCACGCTGGGTGTTTGGGGGCTGGTCGACGCCAGCCGCGTGCAGGCCCGGGTGCTGTCGCAGAACACCTTCGCCGCGCTCAGCCACGAGGACCGGGCCGCCGCGGCGCGGGCGCTGGAGTTCCTGCGATTCTCGCCGAACGTCATCGTGGCGGCGCTGTACGGCCCTGACGGCCGCCTGTTCACCACCTATCTGCGCAGCGGCGAGGCACCGCCGCAACTGTACGACGCGGCCACCGGCAAGCGCCTGTTCAGTCCCAGCCGGCTGACCGTGGAGCAGGCCGTCGACGACGGCGCCAACGCCCGCGGCCGCCTGGTGCTGACCATCAGCCTCGCCGGCGTCTACAAACAATCGGCCGGCCTGCTGCTGGCCATCATCCTGGCCACCGCGCTGGCATTCGGCATCAACCGCGCGTTGCTGCGGCGCCTGAACGGGCGGGTGCTGGGGCCGCTCGGCGAGCTTGGCGATCTCATGCAGCAGGTGTCCCACGCCGGTGATTACAGCCTGCGTGCGCTGCCGAGCGGGATTACCGAACTCGCCATGCTCGGCAGCGGCTTCAACGCCATGCTCGAACAGATCGACGAGCGCGACCGGCGTCTGGAAGCCCAGCGGGCACGCCTGGAACACGAGGTCGTCGCCCGGACCGCGCAGCTGGTGCTGGCCAAGGAATCGGCCGAGGCGGCCAGCCAGGCCAAGAGCGAATTCCTGGCCACGATGAGCCACGAGATCCGCTCGCCGATGAACGGTGTGCTCGGCATGAACGAGCTGCTGATCGACAGCGAGCTGCAACCGCAGCAGCGCGAGTGGGCGCTGGCGGTGCGCAGTTCCGGGCGGCATCTGCTCGGGGTGATCAACGACATCCTGGATTTCTCCAAGATCGAATCGGGCAAGCTCACCCCGGAAGTCGCGGATCTCGACCTGGCCGAGGTGGTCGAGGAGGCGGCCAGCATGTTCGCCCAGCCGGCGCAGGCCAAGGGGCTCGAGCTGCTCGTGCAGTTCACGCCACCGGACGCGCCGCTGGCGCTGCGCGGCGATGCATTCCGCCTGCGACAGGTGGTGGCCAACCTGCTCAGCAACGCCGTCAAGTTCACCGCCCGCGGCCAGGTGCTGGTGCGCGTCGCGCTGCTCTCGGAGGCCGACAGCGGCGTAGCGGTGCAGATCAGCGTGCAGGACAGCGGCCCCGGCATCCCGTGCGAAGCGCAGGACAGAATCTTCGAGCACTTCGCCCAGGCGGACGGTTCGACCACCCGGCAGTACGGTGGCACCGGGCTTGGGCTGGCCATCTGCCGGCGCCTGCTCGGTCTCATGGGCGGCTCCATCCGTGTCGACAGCACACCCGGCAAGGGGGCGAATTTCATCGTCGACCTGCTCTTGCCGAGGGCGCAGGCGGCAGCCGTGGCGCCGGTCGACCCGGCGCTGGCCGACAAGCGCGTCCTGGTGGTGGAACACGGCCGCGGCGGCCGCGAGATCCTGCGCGAGCAGCTGCACGCCTGGCGGATGCAGGTGCAGGCGGTCGACAACGGCATGAGCGCTCAATCGGCGCTGGCCGACGCGGCGCGCGCCGGCCGTCCCTTCGACCTGGTCCTGATGGACATGCACCTGCCGCAGACGGACGGTCTGACCCTGGCCAAGCTGATCGCGCGCCACACCGGCGAGGGCAAGACCCGCCTGATCGGCCTCACCGCGGGCTACGCGCACGTCGACGCTGAGGCCTGGGCCGCGACCGGCATCGTCGCGCAGTTGAGCAAGCCGATCCGTCGCAGCGAGCTGCATCGCGTGCTGGCGGCGGTGCTCAAGGGCAAGCCGGTGGATTCGGGCGAGTTGCCGGCGGACGCCGCCGCGGCGCTCATGAAACTCCAGGGCCGGGTGTTGCTGGTCGAGGACAACCCCATCAACCAGGGCGTCGCGACCGCCATGCTCGACAGGCTCGGCCTCGCATGGGGGCTCGCCGGCAACGGCCAGGAAGCGGTGGCGCAGATGCGCGATTCGGCCTTCGATCTGGTGCTGATGGATTGCCAGATGCCGGTGATGGATGGCTTCCAGGCCACCGCCGCCATCCGCGCCCTGCCGAACGCGGGCGCGGCCGGGGTGCCGATCGTCGCGCTGACTGCCAACACCATGCCGGGCGACGAGCAAAGCTGCCTGCAGGCCGGCATGAACGGCTTTCTCGCCAAGCCCTACACCATCAACAGCCTGCAGTCGACGCTGTCGCGCTGGCTGCCGGTGAGCGGCGAAAGCGTGACCCAACCCCTGTCCCCGGCGCCCCCGCCGCAGGCGGAAGCGACGCCGGCGCCGGCGGCCGTCCTGAACCGCAAGGTGCTCGATACGCTGCGCGAGCTCGATGCGCCGGGCAGCACGGCGCTGGTGTCGCAGCTGGTGCAGTCGTTCCTGGACGCCGCCGAGGGCAATCTCGAACGGGTCGAGATCGCGGTGGCGACCGGCGACAGCTCCACGCTCGCCAAGGCCGCCCATCCGGTCGCGTCGAGCGCCGCCATGCTGGGCGCTGACGCCCTGGCTACCGGTTATCGGGAGCTCGAGCGCTGTGGTCGCGACGCCCGCATCGACGATGCGCGTTCCTGCCTCGAGCGCGTACGGCGCGAGCAGCAGCGCGCGGTGCAGTCGCTGCGCGAGCTGCTGACGGAGGCGGCGTGAGCGCGCCCACGCGATCGATCCTGGTGGTCGACGACGCGCTCGACGCGCGCCTGGTCATGCAGGCGGTTCTGCGCCGGTCTGGTTACGAGGTCCGCCTGGCCGAGGATGGCGACGCCGCGCTGCGCGCGTTCCGCGAACAGCCGGCGGATCTGGTGATGCTGGATGTCGACATGCCGGGCCGCAGCGGCTACGAGGTGTGCGCCGAACTGCGCGCGCACGCCGGTCCGTTGTTGCCGATCGTCATGGTCACCGGTCTCGACGACATGGCATCCGTGCAGGCGGCCTACGACTGCGGGGCGACCGATTTCATCGCCAAGCCGATCAACTGGCCACTGATCGGCCACCGCCTGAATTACCTGTTCCGTGCCCATGAGACGACGCTGAGCCTGAGCGCCGCCGAGTCGCAGATGGCGGCGATCCTGGAGGCACTGCCGGACCACCTGGCTGAGCTGGACATCGAGGGGCGCATCATCGACGTATGGATGCCCGGCTCGGCGTCGCTGGCGGGGTTTGATGGCAGCGTCGTTGGCCGCAATCTGGTCGACGTCCTGCCGGCGCAGGCGGCGCGCGTGTGCCTGGCGGCGCTGCACGCGGCGCGCGACGAGGGCATCTCGAATGGCCACCAGTTCGAGCTGCCGCACGACGGCGGGCACAGCTGCTTCGAACTGTCGGTATCGCGCAAGGCGGGCGCGCGCGGTGCGGCATCACATTACCTGGTGCTGGTGCGCGACATCAGCGCGCGCAAGGACGCCGAGCGACGTATCGCCCAGCTGGCGTATTTCGACGGCCTGACCGGCCTGCCGAACCGCCAGTCATTTCTCGAGCGGGTCGATCAGCGGATACGCCACGGCGCCGATCGCGACGAGCAGCTGGCAGTGCTGTTCATCGACCTCGACGGCTTCAAGAACGTCAACGACACCCTGGGGCACAAGGCGGGCGATCTGGTGCTGCAGGCGGCGGCCGATCGCCTGCGCGCCAGCCTGCGCCCGACGGATGTGCTGGAGCGTGTGATTGGCGGCCCGGAGGTCGAACTGGGGCGCCTGGGTGGCGACGAGTTCACGGTGCTGCTGGGTGAGATCGCGCGGCCGGAAGACGCGGTTTCCGTGGCCAAACGCCTGGGCCGGGCAATGCGTCAGCCGTTCGAGGTCGAGGGCCGCGTCCTCACGCTGGACAGCAGCATCGGCGTCGCCATTTACCCGCAGGACGGCGCGGATGGCGAGACGCTGCTCAAGTATGCCGACACGGCGATGTACCAAGCCAAGCGTGCCGGTCGCGGCAACGTAGAGTTGTACAGCGCCGAGCTGACGGAGCGGCTGAACCGGCGCATGGCGCTCGAAGCGAGCCTGCGCGTGGCGCTGGAGCGGGACGAGTTCCGGCTGGTCTATCAGCCGCAGGTCGAGCGGGTGTCCGGGCGCGTGCATTCGGTCGAGGCGCTGCTGCGCTGGCACCATCCGGAGCGTGGCGTGGTGTCGCCGCTGGAATTCATTCCCCTGGCCGAAGAAACGGACCTGATCGAGCGCATCGGGCAGTGGGTGCTGCGCACCGCTTGCGCGGACGCGGCGACCTGGATGCGGGCCGGCAGGCCGATGGCCGTTGCGGTGAACCTGTCGGCGAAGCAGTTTCGCTCCGCAGGCCTGCCGGGGCAGGTGTTGGCGGCGCTGGCGGAAAGCGGGCTGCCGGCGCAGCTGCTCGAGGTGGAGATCACCGAAAGCCTGCTGATGGACAACACCGAGACCGCCCGTTCCATGCTGCAGGTGCTGTGCGATCACGGCGTGCGCACCGCGCTCGACGATTTTGGAACCGGTTATTCGTCGCTGGCTTATCTCACGCGCATGCCGATCGGCAAGCTCAAGATCGATCGGGTCTTCGTGGCCGGCCTGTTGGAGGGTGGCGACAGCGCCGCCATCGTGCGCGCCGTGCTGGCCATGGCCGCCAGCCTGGGCATGGATGTGACCGCCGAAGGCGTGGAGACGCCGGAGCAGGCCCAGGCGCTGGTGGCGATGGGCTGCGCCTACCTGCAGGGGTATTACCTCAGCCGGCCCGTGCCGGCAGCCGACATTCCGGCGTTTGCCGGCAAGCGCTGGCGTTTCGACCTGCTCGAGTCGCCGTCCACCGTGGCGGTATTGCCGGGCGTGCCGCAACAGGCGTGAGGCACGCCCGCCTCCCTCACTCGCGTCCCCAGCGCCGATACCGCCATTGCCAGTAGGGCGCATGGGCGCGGATTTCCGACTCGGCGAGGCGATACAGTGCCTGCAGTGTCGGGTCGTCCTCGCGTAGCGCGCCGGCCGGGGCGGCGAGCGCCGGGTGAATCACGATCTCGTGCAGCGCCGGGTGCAGGAACACCGGCACGATGGGCGAGCGCGCGCGGCGCGCCAGCACCAGCGGCCCGGCGGGCATAGCCACGCGCTTGCCGAGGAATTCGATCTCGATGCCGCCGTCGTTCTTGACGCCCTGGTCGAGGTAGATCATCACGATGCGCCCGCGGCGCAGTGCGTCCAGCACGCGCGGCGCCGCGGCCTGCTCGCGCTCGATGCGGATCGCCTCGATGCCCTGCCGCTCAAGGGCCCGGACGTAGTAGCCCGGCGGTACCTGCCGCGCCTCGCGGATGACGATGGTGACCGGGTAGCCGGTCTGCGCCAGCCACAGCGGCACCTTGGCGAAATGACCAAGGTGCAGACCGACCGCGAGCACCCCGCGCCCGCCGGCCAGCGCCGCGTCGAGATGCGCGCGGCCTTGGGCCGCGATCTGACCCATGAACTGCTCGATCGGGATGGCGTCGTCCACCAGTTGCAAAAATTGCAGGGCACCGACGCTAATGTCCGCCAGCGACTCGCGGGCGATGGCGCGCAGTGTTGCGTCGGGCCGCCCGGGCAGCGCCTGGCGCAGGTTGGCAAGATCACGACGCAATGCGCCCGGGCGCAGGGAGTGGTTGAGCCAGCCGAAGAATCGGCCTACCGCCAGCGTGGCGCGGGGGTGCGGCGCGAGCAGCCCGGCGAGCGCCCGCAGCGCGCGAAAAACCGCGCGCCGCCCGGCGCGGCGCAGTGGCAGCAGGTAACGCTTTCTGAACGTGGCCATCAACGCCCCTCGTCGGCGCGCAGCGTGCCGTGGGCGATGTGCAGCACCTGATCGGACACGTCGAGCAACGCCGGGCGGTGGGTGATGGCAAGCAGCGTATAGCGGCCCTTGAGCGCGTGCAGCGTGTCGCGCACCGCCACCTCGGCGGCAGCGTCCAGCGCCGACGTGGGCTCGTCCAGGATCAGCAGCGCCGGTTCATGCACCAGCGCGCGGGCAATGGCGATGCGCTGGCGCTGGCCACCCGACAGCTTGCCGCCGCGCTCGCCGACCGGCGTGTCGAGTCCCTGCGGCAGCGCGGAAACGAAGTCCCGGGCGCCTGCCTGGCGCAGTGCCCGCTCGGCGTCCTCGCGCGTCAGGTTCGGATCGCCAAGGGTCACGTTCACGAGCACGCTGTCGTGCAGCAGCAAGGTTTCCTGTGGCACGTAGCCGATCATCCGCCGCCAGGCGCGCCGGTCCAGCGTGTCGAGCGGCACGCCGTCCACCAGGACCGCGCCGGCCTGCGGGCGCAGCAGGCCGATGACGATGTCGACCAGCGTCGTCTTGCCGGCGCCGGATGGGCCGATCAGCGTCGTGAGCCGGCCGGCCGGGATGGCGAGATCGACACCATCCAGCACCATCCGGTCACCGTAGGCAAAGCGCACGCCTCGCAACTCGATGCCATGGTCGAGGGCGGGGGGCGCGCCCCCGGCCGGTGGCTCGGCCGCCGCCTGCGCCCGCTCGATGGCCGCGTGTACACGCCAGTAGGCGGTGCCGGAAGCCACCATGGCCTGGTAGTGACGCTGCGCCTTGCTGAAATAACCGAGCACCCGCGCCAGCAGAAAGATCACCACCATCACCGAGCCGAGCGACAGGCCGAGGTGCGCGATTGCGAGGTACAGCCCGCCGGCCGCCAGGGCGGCGAACAGCGGGTCCTGCACCGCCGGCAGCGCCTCCTTGGCGATCACCTGCTTGCGTAGCGCCTTGTCGATCTGGCGCGTCTGCGCCACCAGGATGCCGTCGGCGAGATCCTCGCGCCCCATGGCCTTGAGTGGTTTGACCGACTGCAGCACGTCGGTGAGATAGACCACCAGCGCCGCCGTGAGCTTTTGCTGACGCTTGGCGGCGCGGCGCGCCCGGCTCACCAGCCCGCCCATGCCACCCATCAGCACGCCACCCAGCAGCAGCGCCGCCAGCGTTGCCTGCCAGGACACCAGCAACGCCAGCCCGCTGTAGATGAGCGCCTGCACCAGCACGGTCATCATCTGCGCGGCACAGAAGTAGGTGTTGGCCGCCTGATTGGTCTCGCCGGAAATGGCGTTCGACAGCGAGCCGATCGGCGTGTGCAGGTAGTACTCCCAGCGGCTAGACAGCGCCGCACGCAGCAGCCGCTGGCGCAGATCGGTCGCCACGCGCGCCATGGTGTAGCCGACCTGGGCGTTGGCGGCCAGCGAGATCAGCGCCTTGACCACCATGGCCACCACCATCAGTGCCAGCATCGGACCGAGCTGCGGCGGAATACCCAGCGCCGACAGGAACTGCGTCACCTGCTGCGCCGGCAGCGGTTGACCGACGCTGTCGTCGCCGGCCACCGACACCAGCATCGCCAGCAGCGAGGACAGACCCACTCCGTCCAGCAGACCGGCCAGCAGCAGTGACGCCAGCGTCAGCAGACTGCGCCCCGGATAGGCGCGCGCCAGGTGCAGCAGCACGCGCATGACTCAGCGCACCCGCCGCACGGCGTCCGGCCGGTAGCCGTCGGCGATGCGGTAGTAAAGGTGGCGGGCCACCTGGCCGCGCCAGCGAATGGTCTGCTCGCGGATCGGGCCGACGTTGACCAGCGAGGCCTCGACTGCGGGATCCGCCAGCGGTTTGGGCTTGAAATGAACCAGCAACACCGGCCGCTTGCCGTTGCTGTCGTCGTCGAACCAGTACTCGAACATGGCGCCGGTGCCGCCCACCAGATTGCGCGAGGTGATGTTGTCGCGCCGGCCGTCGACATCATGGAAGGCGAGGCCCGCTGCGATCGACCACTTGCTCATGCCCACCACCAGCGGGCGCTGGCCGGTGTCGCGCTCAATCTGCCGCTCGAGCTCGTGCACGGCGCGGGCCGCCGGCGGCCAGGCCAGATAGGCCACGTTGCGGGTGGGGTACGGCACGCCCGGCAGGCCCCACACGATGTACACGGCCGCCGTGCCGTAGACCGCGGCCAGACCATACAGCGTCGGACGCCACAGACGCGCGAGCGCCGTCCGCAACCGATCCCCGGCCGGCACGGGCAACACCAGCGTGGCGGCCAGAAACGGCAGCAGCCCGATGAACGCCGGACCCGTCCAGTGGAAATGCGGGTAGTTGAACAGGCTGAACACGAAAAACACGCCAAACGGCACCGCCGCCGTCCACAGCAAAAAGCGCCGGCTGCGCGCGTCCGCCACCGCCTGCGCCCGCCAGGCGGGGCGGGTGGCGACGCCCCAGGCGGCCAGCGCGCCGGTCGGAAACAGCAGCACCAGCACATGACCGACCAGCAGGTGGGTCGAGAATTCGAACGCCTGCTGCATGCGCCGGCTGCCCTGGAACGCGAACGACGCCCAGTCGTGCTGCGCGTTCCAGATCAGTACCGGCGAGAACAGGGCGACCGCCAGCAGCACCGAGAAGTACGGTTGCGGGCGTGTCAGCCAGCGCCGGGCGGCCGAATCGGTCAGCAGAAAACCGGCCGCGCCGGCCGCCAACAGCACGATCGGATACTTGGCCAGCATGCCGAGCCCCATGGCCAGCCCCACGCCCCACCACGCGCGAGCGTCGTCCAGCACCAGCACGCGGTGCAGATAGAACAGGCCCGCCGCCCAGGCGGCAACCAGCGGCGCGTCCGGCGTCATCAGAAAACCGGACAGGAAAAACGCCGGCAGCGCGCAGCCCAGCAGCACGGCGCCGAGGGCCACCTCGCGCCGGCCGCTCACCGCAAGGGCAAGGCGATAGACGTACGCGAGCGCGATCAGCCCGCAGGCAATGGCGCCGATGCGCACGCCGCCCGGCGTGTTTCCGAACAGCTGCGTGCCAACCCAGTTCAGCCAGGCCACCAGCGGGGGGTGGTCCAGAAACGCGAGATCGATATTCCGGGAATAAAACCAGTAATACGCCTCGTCGACGATCGGCTCGGCCAGCGGGAAAAACACCAGACGCAGGGCGATGAAAACCCCGGCCAGTCCGAGCAGCAGCCGAGCGGACACGAGCGGGGAAACGGCCGCTGCGGCGGCCGGCGGGGGTGACTTCACGGTGGGAAGGCTTGGGCGGGCGGGGGCGCGGCATGATACCGCCGCCGCCCGCACCGGTTCAGGCGTGCTTCTGGATCAGCTCGATACGGTAGCCGTCCGGGTCTTCGGCGAAGGCGATCACCGTCGTGCCGTGCTGCATCGGCCCGGCCTCGCGCACCACCTTGCCGCCGCGGGCGCGGATGGCGTCGCAGGTGGCGTAGGCGTCGTCCACCTCGATGGCGACGTGACCGAAGCCGGTGCCGAGCTCATAGGACGGCGTATCCCAGTTGTGCGTCAGTTCGATCATCGGCGCGGTGCCCGCCGCGGCGGTGACGTTATCGTCTTTTTCCACGTAACCCACGAACGCCAGCGTAAAGCGTCCGCCTGGAAAGTCGTTTCGGGACACCAGTGTCATGCCCAGTACGTCGGTATAGAAGGCGATCGAGCGGTCCAGATCGCCCACTCGCAGCATGGTGTGCAGGATGCGCATGGCGGTTCTCCGGCGGTGGCGTGAGCATGAAGACGGGGCCCAGGATGGTAGCGTGCCTTGACGCGCCGCCAAGCCGACGCATTTAATACGCACCCCGCGCGCCCGGTGCGCCAGGCACCCTCCACGGCGCGCGGACGTCACGCCCGGCCAGGTAGCTCAGTCGGTAGAGCAGTGGACTGAAAATCCACGTGTCGGTGGTTCGATTCCGCCCCTGGCCACCATTTCGCGCCCAAATCTTCCCTGCCTTGGCGCTCTCGGCGCCAAGCCTGGCGAACGTTTCCCTTTGGGTTCGCCACCGGTTCGGAGACTGCACGGGACGTCCAGTTTGACCACCCCGACCGACTGAACCACAGGCGTTCGGCAATGCACCGTCGCCAGAAAACGACGGCTGGAACGCCTCGGCGGCTTTCAGAAGTCGTGGGAGTCCGCCGCCGGATTGTGCAGCGTAGCGAAGCCCGCCACGGCCAGCGGGCCATGGCTTTTCGGAAAGACGGCTTCGGGCGTCACGCCGGCCGCCGTTGTTTGGAGATGGCGGAAATTCCAGGTGGCGCGCAAACGACACTCGTGCCCCTCAACCCGGTCGGCCCGCCACGGTGACGCTGATCAGGCCCGGCGGCGGCACGGCCTGCGAGTGGATGGCGAAGCCGGCGCCCTCCAGCAGCGCGCGCTGCTCGCCGAGCGGCACGAAGGGGTTGCCCCAGAAAATTTCCAGCGCCTGCGTGATGGCCGTGTTCTTGGCGCCGCGCAGATCCTCCAGGCGGTCCGGGTAGGGCTCATCCACCACCAGCAGCACGCCGCCGGGGCGCAGGGCGGCAAACGCGCGCTGCAGGATGGTGTCGCGCACCGCCGGGCGGGTTTCGTGCAGCACCTGGATCAGGGTGACCAGATCATGCTGCGCGTCGTCGTCCACGGTTTCGGCAGCGGCCAGGTGGGCCTGTGCGCGGTCCGACAGTCCGGCGCGGGTCAGGCGCGCATTGGCGGCGTCCACGGAGCGCGGCTCCACGTCCACGCCGGTGATGCGCGCGTGTGGCAGGGCGCGGGCGAGTGCTTCCATGGCGCCGCCGCTGCCGCAGCCAAGGTCCAGGATGTGCAGGTCGTCGCGGCCGGCCAGTCCCGGCAGCTTGGGTATCACCGCGCCGGCCACGAAGGCCGCGATGCCGTGCGTGACCACCGCCACGCCGGCGATGAACTCGGCGTCGTGGTCCTGGTAGGGGTACGTCGCGCCGGATCTGAGCAGCGCCGGCATGCGCTCGAAATCGCGCCCGCACACGTGTTCGAATGCCGCCATGCTGGCCAGGTAGCCCGGGCTTTCCGGGCGCGCCAGCGCCGGGGCCATGTGCTCGGCGAGACGGTAGCGGCCATCGGTGCAATCCAGCAGTTCCAGCGCGTATCCGGCGCGCAGCAGGTGCTCGGTGTAGGTGGCGTCCCAGCCCTGCGCGGCGGCGAGTTCGGCGCTGGTGGCGCCCTCGCCTGGACGGTCGAGGGCCGCGAACAGGCCGACTTCCACCCCGAGCGCGATGTAGCGCGTGGCGTTGTAGCCCACCAGGTACTCCACCAGGCGCTGCATCTGCGTGTTGCGGTCGGGCATGGGCATCTCCGGGGTCGGGTGCGGCGTGCAAGCGTGCCATAGCCAGGGCGCGCTGCCGGCCGGCGCCTTGACAGTGGCGTCCTACAATGGCGGCCATCACCCCCGCGGACCCGCGCCCGCCGATGATCCGCCCCGCCACGCTCGACGATCTGGACGCGCTGGTCGCCATCGAGGAGCGTTGTTTCGATCTCGACCGCCTGAGCCGGCGCAGTTTTCGTCACCTGCTGACGCGCGGACACGCCCTGACGCTGGTTGCAGTGCACGAGCGGGCGGTGTGTGGCTACGGCATGCTGCTGTTCCACGAGGGCACCTCGCTCGGCCGGCTGTATTCGTTTGCCGTCGATCCGGCCTGTCGTGGACTGCGCTACGGGCAGCGTCTGTTGCAGGCCTGCGAGCGGGCGGCGCTGGCGCGCGACTGCGTGACGCTGCGCCTGGAAGTGCGTCCGGACAACGCGCCGGCCATCCGGCTGTACGAGGCCCAGGGCTACCGCCGCTTCGGCGTGCACGAGGACTACTACGAGGACCACGCCGAGGCGTGGCGTTACGAGAAGAATCTCGCCCCGCACCTGAAGCCGGACCGCGTGCCGGTGCCCTACTACCGCCAGACGCTCGATTTCACCTGCGGTCCGGCGGCGCTGATGATGGCCATGAAGGCCCTGCAGCCGCGCCTGGCGCTCGATCGCAAGCTCGAACTGCGCCTGTGGCGCGAGTCGACCACCGTGTTCATGACCTCCGGCCACGGCGGCTGCGGGCCGTACGGCCTGGCGCTCGCCGCCTGGCAGCGCGGCTTCGACGTCGAGGTGTTCGTCAACGACGAGGGCGCGCTGTTCATCGATTCCGTGCGCAGCCCGGACAAGAAGGTCGTCATAACCCTGGTGCAGGAAGACTTCCTGGAACAGCTGCGCGCTCTGCCGGTGCCGCTGCGCCATGGCGCGGCGAGTCTCGATCAGTTGCAGGCGGCATTCGCCGACGGTGGCATTCCCATCGTGCTGATCAGCTCGTACCGCATCTACCGCGAGAAATTTCCGCACTGGGTGGTGGTCACAGGCTTCGACGAGCGCTACGTCTACGTGCACGACCCCTTCGTCGACGCGGACGCCGGCAAGACCCGCACCGACTGCATCAACATGCCCATCCTGAAAAAGGACTTCCAGCGCATGGCGCGCTACGGCAAGGCCGGCCAGCGCGCGGCACTGGTGCTCCGCCGTCGCCTGCGCGGCGCCCGCCGGCCCGTCGTGGCCGCTTCCTGAGGACCCGATGTCGATTCATCTGATCGTGGTGGAGAACCGGCGCGACTGGCCGGCCCACTTTCCGCCGGCCATGGTGGTCACGGTGCAGGACTACCTGGCCACGCCCGAGTACCAGAAGCTGCGCGACGTGCGCGTGCTGAACCTGTGCCGCGGCTACCGCTACCTGAGCCTGGGCTACTACTGCTCGCTGCTGGCCGAGGCGCGCCGGCATCGGGTGATTCCGGCCATGCGCGCCATCACCGATTTGTCGGCCAAGGCCATCTACAGCCTGGGCGCCGAGGATCTCGACGCGCAGGTGCATCGATCGCTGTCGCGGCGCATCGCGCGCGAGGCGGGGCGCAGCGAGTTCGAGATGGACATCTACTTCGGCCGCTGCGCCGACGAGGCGCTGCAGGATCTGGCCGAGGAGATCTTCGACCTGTTCCCGTGCCCGCTGCTGCGGGTGGAGTTCGAGCACGACAGCAAGTGGCGCATCAGCGCCATCCGGCCGCTGTCGCTCGGCGCCCTGCCGGCGGAGGCACACAGCCTGTTCGTCGGCGCGTTCGAGGCCTACGTCAGCCGGCGCTGGCGCACGCCCAAGGTGCGCGAATCGGCCCGCTACGACATCGCCATCCTGCACGACCCGGCCGAGAAGCTGCCGCCGACCAGCGCCCGCGGCCTGCAGCGCTTCATCCGCGCCGGCAAGAAGCTCGATCTGTCGGTCGACCTCATCACGCGCAAGGACTACGGCCGCCTGGCGGAGTACGACGGCCTGTTCATCCGCGAAACCACCGCCATCGACCACCACACCTACCGCTTCGCCAAGCGGGCGCAGGCCGAGGGCATGGCGGTAATCGACGACCCGGAGTCCATCGTCAAGTGCACCAACAAGGTGTACCTGCACGAGCTGCTGTCCGCCAACCGCGTGCCGGTGCCGCGCTCGCGGGTGCTGCAGAAGGGCCAGCTCGAGAGCCTGCCGGCCGATGCCGTCACCTACCCGGCGGTGGTGAAGATTCCGGACGGCTCGTTCTCGCGCGGCGTGCACAAGGCCGACACCCGCGAGCAGCTGGAGCAGTTTGCCCGGGCGCTGCTGCGCGAGTCGGACCTCATCCTGCTGCAGGAATTCGTGCCGACCGAGTTCGACTGGCGCATCGGCGTGCTCAACCGCCGGCCGATCTTCGCCTGCCAGTACTTCATGTCCAAGCACCACTGGCAGATCGTCAAGCACGGCGACGGCGGCCAGTTCACCGAGGGCGGCGCGCGCACGCTGGCCATCGAGGACGCGCCGGCGGCGGTGGTCAAGACCGCGCTCGCCGCCGCCAACCTGATCGGCGACGGCTTCTACGGCGTCGACATCAAGCAGTCCGGCGAGCGCGTGGTGGTCATCGAGGTCAACGACAATCCCAACGTCGACCCCGGCGTCGAGGACGCCGTGCTGGGCGACCGTCTGTACGAGCTGATCCTGGAGGACCTCGCCCGGCGACTGGACGAGCGCCGCGCGCGGTAGAAACGAACGCGGCGGGAGCGGCGCCCTCGCCGCGAATCTTTCGACGAACCCCATTCGGCCCGAGGGCGGGCCTCCCACATCGAAGCCATTTGGGGAGCGGCGCCCCCGCCTCAAATCCGCCGGCCGTGCCCATTCGGCCCGAGGCGGGCCTACCACAAAGTGTGGGAGCGGCGCCCTCGCCGCGAATCTTCCGCGCGTGCGCTGTCGTCCGCCTCGCCGACCCTCCTGGCCGGCGCTTGTCGCACCCACTCCTGCGCCGCCGCGGCGACGGCCGGGCACAAAAACTGGACGCTCGCGCCTGACGGGCAGGTCGACATCCGGCGCATCGTGGGGCTCCCGACCCCCGCGGAGCCGCGATCATGCGCACCTTGACGCTCTTTCTGACGCTGGTCCTGCTCGGCTCGACGCTCGCGCGGGCCGAGCAGATCAACGGCTTCGACGTGTCCGATGCCTTGATTCCGCGCTCGGAGATCATGAGCGGCGGGCCGCCGCGCGACGGCATCCCGGCGCTCACCGACCCGGCCTTCGAATCCGCCGCGGCGGCTGGCCTGGCGCCCGACGATCGCGTGCTGGGTCTGGCCCGCAACGGCATCGCCAAGGCCTATCCGCTGTCGATCATGACCTGGCACGAGATCGTCAACGACCGCTTCGACGCCGAACCGGTGGTCGTCACTTACTGCCCGCTGTGCTTCACCGGCATGGCGTTCGGCGCCGCGCTGGACGGGCGCCGCCACGACTTCGGCGTGTCCGGCCTGCTGTACTACTCCGACGTGTTGATGTACGACCGGCAGACCGAATCGCTGTGGTCGCAACTGCGGCGCGAGGCGATCAGCGGCCCGCACAAGGGCCGTCGGCTCGAACAGTTGCCCCTGCTCAACACCAGCTGGGCCGACTGGCTGGCCCGGCACCCGGACACGCGGGTGCTGTCGCGCGACACCGGCCACCGGCGCGACTACGCGGCCAACCCGTATGCGGGCTACGAACTGAGCCCGCAGGTGATGTTCCCGGTGCGCTTCCGGGCCGAGGGCTATCACCCCAAGGAGCGGGTGCTCGGCGTGACGCTGAACGGCAAGTCGCGCGCCTGGCCGTTCATGGAGCTGACGCGCGGCGAGGCGACTTTCGCCGACCGGCTGGGCGACCAGGATCTCGTCGTGCACTTCGACCCGGTGCATGCCAGCGCCGAGGTCCGCACCGCGCAAGGCGAGGTGCTGCCCTCGACCATCGCCTACTGGTTCGCCTGGTATGCCTTCCACCCCGACACCGAGGTGTACCGGCACGCCGCGACACCGGCGCCTCAGCCGGAGCGCCCGGCCAGGTAGTCGGCCGCCGCCGGGTGACGCGGCGTGGCGAACACCGCCGGGGTCGGCCCGTGTTCGACCAGCCGGCCCACGCCGGCCTCGGTCCAGAATACAGCCGTGTAATCCGCCACCCGGCGCGCCTGCGCCAGGTTGTGGGTGACGATCAGCACCGTATAGCGGCCGCGCCAGGCGGCGATCAGCGCCTCGATGGCGGCCGTGGCCTGCGGGTCGAGGCCACTGCACGGCTCGTCCATCAGCAGCACCTGCGGCTCGAGCGCGATGGCGCGGGCAATGCACAGCCGCTGGCGCTGCCCGCCGGACAGCTCCAGCGCCGGGCGATCGAGCCGGTGGCAGACCTCCGGCCACAGGCCGACGTCGCGCAGTGCCTGCTCCACGCGCGCCGCGCGCTCTGCGGGCTGGCGCACGCCGTGCTCGCGCAGCGGCAGGTCGATGTTGCGCCGGATCGACAGCTCGAACGGGTTCGGCCGCTGAAAGATCATGCCCACCCGCCGGCGCAGGGCCAGCAGGTCGCGTCCCGGCGCCAGCACGTCCTCGCCGAACAAGCGCAGCCGCCCGTCCACCGTGCAGCCGGGCACCAGATCGGTCAGGCGGTTCAGACAATTCAGCAGCGAGGTCTTGCCGCAGCCGGAGGGCCCGACCAGCGCCGTTACGCTGCCGGCCGGCGCGCTGAAGCTCACCTCGCGCACGGCGACGCGGCCGCCGTAGGCGACCGACAGCGCGTCGAGTTGCAGCGCCGGCGGCGCGCTCGCACCCGGCAGTGGATCGGCAAGCAGCGGGGACGCGCTCGACATGGTTTCCTCTAGGTCATGCGCCGACGCCAGCGGGCGATCGCCGCGTGCGTGGCCAGGTTGATGGCCACGATCAGCACCACCAGCACCAGCGCCGACGCGTAGGCGTTGCGCTCGCCGCCGGGGACGTTCATGGCGAGGTCGTAGATGTGCACCGACATGGCCCGCCCGGAGTCGAGCGGCGAGCCCGGGTAGCGGTCCACGTAGCCGCTGGTGAACAGCAGCGCCGCGGTCTCCGCCAGCGCGCGGCCGATGCCCAGCAGCGTGCCGGCCAGCAGCGCCGGAGCCGCCGCCGGCAGCAGCAGGCGGCGCAGCGTAGTCCAGCGCGTCAGCCCGCAGGCGGCGGCGCCCTGGCGCAGCGTGTCCGGCACTGCCTGCAGACCGATGGCAATCACGCGCACCAGCACCGGCAGGGCCATGCACGCCAGCGTGAGCCCGCCGGACAGGATCGAGAAGCCCAGCCCCAGCGCCACCACGAACACCGCGTTGCCGAACAGGCCGAACACGATGGACGGCACCCCGGCCAGCACGTCGAGCGCGCTCTCGATGCGCTGCTGGCGGGCCGGCTGGCGGCCCGCGTACTCGACCAGCCACACCGCGCTCGCCACCCCCAGCGGCAGGGCGGTGGCGATGGCGATGGCGACGATCCACGCCGTGGCCAGCAGGATGGGCGCGATGCCGCCGGCGCGGCCGGCCGACGCCGGCGCCTGGGTCAGGAGCGCCCACGACACGCCGGGCAGGCCGCGCCACAGCACGTCGCCCACCAGCCAGGCGAAGGCCGCCAGCACCACGCCGGCGGCGGCCCACACGGCCAGCCCGGTCAGCCGGTCACGCATGGCGCAAGGCGCAGCCCAGACGCCGTGCCATGAGCACCAGCGCCGCCACCAGGCCGGTCAGCGCCAGTCCGCCGACGAACAGCGCCGCCCGGTGGCGGTCGGTGGCGTAGCCCAGTTCGAGCGCGATGTTGGCGGTCAGCGCGCGGGCCGGCGCCAGCAGGCCGTCCGGCACGCGCACCACATTGCCCATGACCATCAGCACCGCCATGGTCTCGCCGAGCGCCCGCGCCGTGGACAGCAGCAGCGCCCCGCACAGGCCGTTGCGCGCCGCCGGCAGCACCACGCCCCACAGCGCCCCGGCGCTGCTGAAGCCCAGCGCCGCCACCGCCAGGCGGTGCTCGGCATCCACCGAGCAGACCGCGGCGTGCGCGGTCAGCGTCATGGTCGGCAGGATCATCAGCGCCAGCACCAGCATGCCGGCCAGCAGACTCGCGCCCGGTGGCTGCCAGGCGGCCAGCAGCGGCACCAGCGTGACCAGCCCCCACAGGCCGTAGATCACCGACGGCACGCCGGCCAGCAGTTCCACGGCGCCGCGCAGCAGCCGCGCCAGCCACGGCGGGGCGTAGTCGGTCATGAAAACCGCCGTCGCGAGACCCAGCGGCCCGGCCAGCGCCATGGCGCCGGCGGTCACCGCCACACTGGCCAGCAGCATCGGCAACAGGCCGAACAGCGCCGGCTGGCCGCGCGGCCGCCAGGCGTCGTCGGTCAGAAAGCGCAGCGGGCCGACCTCGGTGAGCGCCGGCCAGGCCTGCCACAGCACGAACAACACCACGCCCACCAGCAACGCGGCGCTCAGGCGCGCCGCTGTTGCGGTGACCGTCCGCAGCGCGCGGTCGCCGGCCGGCTCGTGGGCCGCGTCGGGCTCAGTCGACCGGAACAAAACCCAGGCTCTCGACCAGGTCGTGCACGGCCGGCGAGCCGGCATAGGCGACGAAGTCGGCCGCCAGGCCCTGCGCCGGCCCGTGCGTGACCAGGCTCAAGGGTCTGGCCAGCGCGTAGCGGCCCTCGCGCACCGCCTGTGTGCTGGCCGGCACGCCGTTCAGCGCCAGCAGGCGGATCGGCGTGCCGTGCGCGGCGGCGTGCTCGGCGGCGCCGACCGACACATAGCCGATGGCGCCCGGGTTGCCGGCGACGGTCTTGATGCCCTGTTCGTTCTCGCCGATCACCACCGCGGCGCGGATGTCCTCGTTCCGGAGCCCGAAATGCGCCAGGAACACCTCCAGCGTGGCGCGACCCTCGGCCTTGTTGACCACCGAGACCGGCCGCGCCGTGCCGGTCAGGGCCTGCCAGTCGGCGATGCGGCCGCTGAACAGGTCCCGGACCTGATCGTCACTGAGTGCGGTGATCGGATTGTCGGCGTGCACGATCACCGCCACCCCGTCGCGGGCGATGGTGTGCGCCTGAAGGTCGCCCTCGTCCGGCCCGAGTGCGCGCGACACCATGCCGATGTCGGCACTGCCGGCGCGGGCATCGGCGATGCCGCGCGAGGAGCCGCCGGTCTGCACGTCGATGCGCGTGTCCGGGTGCGCGGCCTCGTACCGCTTGGCGATTTCGAGCGCCAGCGGCGCCACCGTGCTCGACCCGGTCAGGGTCAGGTGCCCGGCCGCAGACTGCCGCCCGCAGCCGGCCAGCAGCCAGGGCAGCAGCAATACGGCGATGCCGGTTTTCCAGAAGCCCTTGCTCTTCAGTTCCATGAACCCTCGCTCAACGGTATGTCCGCGCGTTCATCCGGTCTGCTTGCGCCATCGAGCAGGCTCGCCGGCAGCAGGCCGGCTGCCACCGCGCGGCGCAGGTCGGCGGGGCGATCCACGTCGAAGGATTGCGGCAGTTCCAGCCAGTCGGACGCCGGCTGCCAGCCGGCGGCCGCCAGCGCACGGCGCGTGCGCGCCATCACCTGCCCGGTGCTCCAGGGGATGTCGCGAAACGCCGCGCCGTGCAGCTCCCGCGCGCCAATCAGCACGTAGCCGCCGTCCTCGGCCGGCTGGAACACCATGCGCGCCCGGCGCAGGGCCTGCGCCGCCGCGTGCAGGTCGGCCGGCGTCAGCGCCGGCGCGTCGGTGCCGATCAGCAGCGCGCGATCGGCTTGGCCGAGCAGGTGCTCGAGCGCGGCGTGCATGCGCGCACCGAGATCACCGCTGGCCTGTGCCTGCACGGCGACGCCAAAGCGCGCCTGCCAGGCCGACCACGGCGCGGCGGGCGCCTCGCCGGTCGTGAACAAGGTCACCGCGCCCGGCGCGGCGGCGCAGGTCAGCGCCAGCGCCCGTTCGATCAGGGCGTGCTGCACGCGTGCCGCGCCAGCGTTGCCGAGCAGCGGCGCCAGGCGCGTCTTGCAGGCGCCCGGCACCGGCGCGCGCGCCAGCACACCGATGGCCACGGCGCCGCGGCCGTGCCTCACAGGGCCACCGCCCACTGCGGCAGCCAGTCCACGGCAAAGGCCTCCAGGCGCTTGTCGAAACCGGCCAGCACCGTCACGCCGAGCACCAGCAGCACACCGCCGAGCAGGCGCTTGCCGAACACCGCACTGCGCGTGACGCGCGGGCGCCAGCGTTGCAGGGCGGCGCGCGAGGCCAGGCCCGCGCCGAGCAGCACCGCGCCGGTGCCGAGCCCATAGGCCAGCATGATCACGAAGGCGGTGCTGAGCTGCTGGCCCATGGAGGCCAGCGCGATGGCCGCCCCCAGCGTCGGACCCACGCACGGCAGCCACACCAGCCCCAGCAGCAGACCGACGCCGAACTGCCCCCAGCGGTCGCCGTGATGGGAGCCGAGATTCAGCCGCGCCGACACCGCCGACAGCGCCTGACTGACCCGCGCGCCGAGCGCGCTCGACACCAGCACGGCGCCGACCACGATCAGCAGGCCTGCGGCCAGATAGCGGAACATTTCGGGATCGAGGCCGGTGGCGACCAGCAGCAGCGTCAGCGCCGTGCCGGCCAGCGCGAACGACAGGCTCAGGCCCGCCGTCAGCAGCCACGGCCCGCTGGGCCCGGCGATGCCGGCGCTGGCCATGACCACCGGCACCAGCGGCCACACGCACGGCGACAACACCCCGAGCGCGCCCGCCCCGGCCGCCAGCGGTACCGCGGCCAGACTCAGACTCACGCCCCGGCCGCCTCGAGCAGCGCCGCGAAAATCACTTCCTGACGCGTCTCGGCCACCGCGAACCACTGCTGATCGGCGCCCTTGTAGACCAGCAGCGTGGACTGGCGCGGCGCCTTGAAGTGCTTGACCCACTCCTTTTGGGAGTCGAAGTCCACCGTGAGCACGTGCAGTTCCACCTGCGGGTGCTCGGCCTGGAACGCCTGGATGACCGCCTTTTGCGCCCGGCAGGTCGGGCACCAGTCGGCGGCAACGTCCACCAGCACCAGCGCCCCTTGCGCCTGCAGCGCCTCGAAGCGCTCCTGGGTGAACGGCGTCGCCGCGGCGTCGGCGTGCACGGACGGGCTCACTGCCACCACGGCCAGCGCCGCCAGGGCGGCCAGCCACACGGCCAAATGGCGGATCGGTCGAATGTTCGAAAGCATGATCAAGACCCTCTTCAGTGGAGAAAAAAAAGCCAACCGCGCCGGCGGCACGGCTCTCAGGGCGACCCCTTGAGATCGTTCAGCGTCCAGTCGTAGGAAAGGTGGTCGAGGCGGAAATCGCCGGCGGCGATGCGCGCGCGGTCGGCTGGCGAGTCGGCCAGCAGTTCGGCCCGCGCGCTCAGCCAGGCGCGCGGATCCCCGCCGAAGTCCTCGGCGAACCACTTGAAGATGGGCGATACCTGCAGGCGGCCGTCGGCGGCGTTGAAGCGGTTGCGCGTGCGGTCGGTCAGGAACCGCTGCTGCTGGTCGTCGAGCTGCGCGGCGAGCCGGTCGGCGCGGTACGGCTCCGGGCGCAGCGCCGGGCAGCCGATCGAGGCGCAGTTGACGGCAAAGTGCACGCGCGGGTCGGCGTAGTCCGGGCGCAGGCGGTCGTGCTCGATCCAGTCCAGGTGCCGGGTCTGGCCGAGCAGCTCGAAAAACGGCTGCTTCCAGGGCGAGCGCAGCAGCGAGCCGAGTTCGCGGATGGACTTCAGGTCCGGGTAGCGGGCGAGCACCAGTTGCAGCGTGAAGGCGTTGTAGGCGTTGATCAGAAACGCCATCTGCCGGTCCCGGTCGAAGGTGTCGAACTGCGCCGGCGTCACCGCCGACAGGGCGTCGAGCACCGCCTGCAGGGCCGCCTGGTCGCGTTTCAGGGCGGCGTAAGCGACGCCGCTGGCGTGGCCGTCGGCGGTCCAGTGCACGTGCCGGCCCAGCACCGCCGCGTAGTCTTCATAGGCGTGATCGAAGGCCGCCGCGCCGGCCGCCCATACCATGCTCATGGCCATCAGCAGCCTCCGTAACGTGCTCACGCCCGCTGCCAGGCGTGGAAGCGTTCGGCCCAGCGCAGCAGCGTCTGCGGGGCGTGCGCCTGCTGCCAGCGCCCGGCCAGGGCCTTGTTGGCCTCGGCCAGCGTCGGGTAGGGGTGGATGGTGCCCAGGATCTTGCGCAGGCCAATGCGATGGCGCATGGCGAGCACGTACTCGGCCAGCAGCTCGCCGGCGTGCGCGCCGACGATGGTCACGCCCAGGATGCGGTCGCGCCCCGGCACGGTCAGCACCTTGACGAAGCCGTCGGTGTCGCCCTCGGCGATGGCCCGGTCGAGGTCGTCGAGCGGGTAGACCGTCACCTCGTACGCAATGCCGCGCTCGCGCGCCTCGGTTTCGTTCAGCCCGACCCGCGCCACCTCGGGGGCGACGAAGGTCACCCACGGCACGGTCGAGTAATCCACCCGAAAGCGCCCGCCACGCAGCGCCAGCAGCGGCCCGAACAGGCTGTTGACGGTGGCGTACCAGGCCATGTGCGCGGCGGTGTGGGTGAACTGGTACGGCCCCGCCACGTCGCCGCAGGCGTAGATGTTGGGGAAGTTGGTCTGCAGGAAGGCGTTCACCTGCACCGTGCGCCCGGTCTGCACGCCAAGTTCCTGCAGGCCGTAGCCGGTCAGGTTCGCGGCCCGCCCGACGGCCACCAGAATCCGGTCGCAGGCGATGCGCTGCTCCTCGCCGCCGCGGCTGCACACCAGCACCGTGTCGCCCCCTTCGACCTGCACCGCGCGCGCCTCGGTGTCGAGCCGCACATCCACGCCGTCGGCGGCCAGATGCGTGCACAGCAGCGCCGACACCTCGGGGTCCTCGCGCGGCAGCAGGCGCGGCCCGCGTTCCACCTGCGTCACCTGCGCACCCAGCCGGGCGAAGGCCTGCGCCAGCTCGCAGCCGATCGGCCCGCCGCCGAGCACGACCAGGCGCGCCGGCAGCGCGCGCAGCTGCCAGACCGTGTCCGACGTGAGGTAGCCGGCCTCGGCCAGGCCCGGTATCGGCGGCACGAACGGCCGCGCCCCGGTGGCCAGCACGATGTTGCGCGCGGTCAGGCGCTGCTCGCCCACCTGCACCGTCCACGGGTCGAGCAGGCGCGCCTCGCCGTGCAGGCATTCCACGCCGAGCGCCTGGTAGCGTTCGACCGAATCGTGCGGCTCGACGGCGGCGACCACGCGCTGCACGCGCTCCATCACTGCCGCGAAATCGGGCTTGCCGTCCACCGCCGGCAGCCCGAACTGCGGCCCGCGGCGCTGCTCGCTGGCCAGCCGGGCGGCGCGGATCAGCGCCTTGGACGGCACGCAACCGGTGTTCAGGCAGTCGCCGCCCATGCGGTGTTTTTCGATCAGCGTCACGCGTGCGCGCACCGCCGCGGCGATGTAGGCGCTGACCAGCCCGGCGCTGCCGGCGCCGATGACGATGAGGTTGCGGTCGAAGCGCGCCGGGCGGCGAAAGCCGCGGTACACGCGCCGCGCCCGCAGCATGTCCAGCGCGCGGCGCGCCAGCAGCGGAAAGATGCCGAGCAGCACGAAGGCGCCCAGCAGGCCCGGCGACAGCACGTCGGCCGGCGTGGCGATGCGTGCCAGCTGCGTGCCGGCGTTCACGTACACCACCGTGCCGGCCAGCATGCCGACCTGGCTGACCCAGGCGAAGGTGCGCGCCGGCATGGCGGTCAGGCCGAACAGCAGGTTGATCAGAAAGAACGGCACCACCGGCACCAGGCGCAGGGTGAACAGGTAGAACGCGCCGTCGCGGGCGATGCCGGCGTCGATGCCCTGCAGGCGCGCGCCGTAGCGGGCCTTGAGTGCATCGCGCAGCAGGTAGCGCGCCGCCAGCAGCGCCAGCGTGGCGCCCGCGGTGGAGGCGAACGACACCAGCACGGTGCCCCACAGCAGCCCGAACAGCGCCCCGGCCGCCAGGGTCAGGATCACCGCGCCGGGCACCGACAGCGCGGTGGCCAGCACGTAGAGCAGGAAGAAACCGCCGCCGGCCAGCACCGGCCGGGCATCGCGCCAGGCGATCAGCGCCTCGCGCTGGGCCTGCAAGGCCGACAGCGTGAGATGGCGGTCGAGATCGAGCGCGAAGAACGCGCCGATCAGCGCCACCAGCGCGGCCGCCAGCGTGAGGCGAAGCCACGACACGCGTTTCATGTCGTCTCCGCGTGCGCCTGCGCTGGGGTTTGCAGCGCGCCGCCGCAGCTCGAGCCCTGCCCGGCGGTGCAGCCGTAGCAGTGGCCGCCGACGGCGATCGGGCGCGGCGGCGGCGTGTCCAGCAGCTCGCGCAGGTGCCGCGCCGGGCCGCCGCCGGCCGGCAGGCCGAGCATCTGGTTGAAGTCGCAGTCGTACAGATAACCGCGCCAGTCCACGCTCAGCAGCCGGCGGCACATCACCTGGTCCAGGTTCTCCGGCCGGTGCGCGGCGGTCAGCGTGTCGAGGTAGGCATCGAAGCGACCGTGCGTCAGCAGCCACGAGCCGAAGCGCTTGATCGGCATGTTGGCCAGCACGAACAGGCTGTCGAACACGATGCCGAAGTTGCGCCCCAGCAGGCGCCGGTAGTCGTCCTGCAGCGTCGCCTGCGCCGGCGGCAGGGTCGGCCCGGTCGGGTTGTAGACCAGGTGCAGCGGCAGGCGGCCGTCGCCTTGCCCGTAGCCCAGACGGTTCAGCGCCTGGAGCACGCGGATGGAGGACTCGAACACGCCGTCCCCGCGCTGGGCATCCACGTTGCCCTGGCTGTAGCACGGCAGCGAGGCGACCACCTCGACCTGCCAGTCGGCCAGGAACTGCGCCACCCAGTCGTAGCCGGGCTGTTCGGCGATGGTCGGGTTGAAGCGGTCGATCACGCGCAGGCCAAGCTCGCGGGCCTGGCGCACCAGCCAGCGAAAGTGCGGGTTCATCTCCGGCGAGCCGCCGGTCAGGTCCAGACAGCCGACGTCGTGACGCCGCGCCACCTGAAGCGCCAGCGCCATGGTGTCGCGGTCCATCGCTTCCGTGCGCGCCGGGCCGGCGTTGACGTGGCAGTGCAGGCAGGCGAGGTTGCAGCGGTAGCCGAGGTTCAGTTGCAGGGTGTCGATGCGCTCGCGGCGCAGCGGCGGAAACGGCCGCTCGCGCAGCCGGGGCCAGGGGTCACGCATCGGCCGATGCTCGCGGCGGATTGCCACCGTCACCCGACGGCCGGGCGAAGCGCCGCGCCTGACGGACCGTGGCGCACAGCGTGGCGCCGGTGGTGCGGGCCCAGCCGCCGCGGGCGTATTTGCGGGCGCTGGTGTAGATCGGCGCCGGCAGGCCGCGCAGGGGCAGGCCGGCACGGCGCGCCTGCCACACCAGGTGGTGGTCCTCGCCGGCCGGCAGGGTGGGGCAAAAGCCGCCCAGGGCCACGAAGTCAGTCCGCCGCAACAGCAGGCCCTGATCGCCAAACGGCAGCCCCAGCCAGTGACTGCGCAGCCAGGCGCCGAGCGCGTTCAGCCACATCAGCCGCGGACCGCCGGGCGCGAAGCGCAGGTCGAAATACGCCAGCACACGCGGTCCACGGAGCGCCTGCGCGTGCGCCACCGCCGCGGTGTTCGCACCCAGGTGCGAGTCGGCATGCACGAACCACAGCCACTCGCCCCGCGCCAGCCCGGCGCCGTGATTCTGCTGACGCGCCCGCCCGGCCGACGCCCGACACACGCGCCAGTCCGGCGCGCCTGCGCCGGGTGGCGGTGCTGCCGGGGCCGGCGCGGCGCCGGCGGCGCGCACCTCGATCACCTCGAAGCCGCGCGGCAGGCACTCCAACTGCTGGCGCAGCGCCGGCGCGAGGTCGTCGTCCGGGCCAACCGGCACGATGACCGACACCAGCGGCAGGTCGTCGTCCATCAGCAGCAGCTGCCGCCGGCTGGCGTCGCGGTGGCGCTGGGCGACGGCGGCGCGCAGTCGAACAGGCCGAAGTGCGTGCGCTTGTCGCCGTCGATGCGAAAGTGCGCCGCGTAGCGGCTGCCGCCGAGCATGTCAGACGTGTTGCCGCACACCAGCATGGGGCGGCCGGTCTCGAAGTGGTGGTGATCGTCGAGGTCGAAGGCGTGCGGGCATTCGGGCACGGTGCCCAGATACGTCGCCACCTGCCCGAAGTCCTCGCAGCGGTCTTCCAGGTCGAGCTTGAAGGCGCGAATGGTCAGCGACTGGAAGCGCACGAAGCCGATGCGCCGCTCGATGTCCGGGTTGTTGATGGCCAGCGGCGCGCTCGACACCACACGGGCGTCCGCGCAGCCGGCGTTGGCCATCAGGCGGCGGAAATCCTCCACGTACAGGGCACCACCCAGACACTCGCCCAGCAGCTCCGGGTCGGCCGCCAGCGCGGCCGGGATGCGCCGGTCGGCGAACACGTCCGAGAAATACAGCTCGCCGCCGGGCTTGAGCACGCGGAAGATTTCCGCGAACACGCGCGGCTTGTCCGGCGACAGGTTCAGCACGCAGTTCGACACCACCAGGTCCACGCTGGCGTCGGCGATGCCGGTCAGGTCCTCGATGTAGCCGTGGCGGAATTCGACGTTGGCGTAGCCGAACTTTTCCGCGTGGTAATCGAGGTGCCGGCGCGCCACGGCGAGCTGCTGCTCGGTCATGTCCACGCCGATGACGCGCCCGTCCGGCCCCACCAGGCGCGACAGCAGGTAGCAGTCGCGCCCGCTGCCGCAGCCCAGATCCAGCACCGTGGCACCGTCCAGCGCCGGCGGCAGCGGCGAGCCGCAGCCGTAGAAGCGGTCGCGCACCTCCGGGTGGATGTCGCGCACGATGGCGGACAGATGCGCCGGCAGCGCCTCGGCGACGCAGCAGGCCGAGGTTTTCAGGTCGGCCGATGAGTTCAGGACTTCGCCGTAATACGACTTGACCGCGTCCAGGGTATCGAGAACCTTCGCCATGCCGGCAGCACTCCGTAGTAAGGTCGACTGGCTGCCATGCTAGGAATTCCGGCATGCCTGCGGAATCGGCCGGAGTCTGCCTTTCATGTTCGAGAGTCCAGAAGACGACCTGCTGTCGAGCGTGCTCAGCGCCTACCAGCTGCGCGCCGGCGTGTACGCCAACCCGCGCCTGTGCGGCGTCTGGCAGATGGGCACCTCCGGTCACCGGCGGGCGGCCTTTCACGTGGTCGGCGAGGGCCGCTGCTGGCTGCACCTGCGCGATGCGCCGTCCCAGGCGCTGGACGGGGGGGACCTGGTGGTGTTCCCGCACGACGCCTGGCACATGCTGAGCGGCACGCCGACCCTGGACGGCGACGAAAACCGCCTGCCCGATGGCGGTGATGGCCCCTTCACCACGCTGGTGTGCGGCTATTTCGAATTTCTCGCCGGCGACAAGAACCCGATCCTGGACGCGCTGCCGGAGGTCATCGTGGTGCGCGGTTCGTCAGGGAGCCCGCACCTGGGCGTGATCGGCCGGCTGCTGCTGGAGGAGGCCGACACGGCGGACCCGGGCAGCCGCACGGTGCTGGACAAACTGGCCGACACGCTGTTCGTGATGGTGGTGCGCCACTACATCAACCAGGCCACCGACCGCCAGGGCGTGCTGGCGGCGCTGGCCGACACCCGGCTGCGTCGTGCCCTCGCCGCCATGCACCGCGAGCCGGCGCGTGCCTGGACGCTGGAGAGCCTGGCCCAGGTGGCCGGCATGTCGCGCGCCGGCTTTGCGCAGCGCTTCGCCGACCTGGTCGGCAGCACGCCCATCGAGTACCTGACCCGCTGGCGCATGACGCAGGCCGAACTGCTGCTGCGCAACCCGCAGGTATCCGTGGCCGGCGCCGCCGAACGGGTCGGCTACGAGACCGAGGCGGCCTTTCGCAAGGCCTTCAAGCGGATTCACGGCATCGGGCCGGGGGCGCTGCGGCGCTGGTTCCGCGACCGGGTCGGCGGCGGGCGTTAGGCCGCCGGCGGCGGTGCGGTAACCCGACGCCATTCTGGACGATCGGACACAAAAATCACGCGCATCGCGCATTTTCGGCGAGCGTACGTCGGCATAGGCTGCCTGCACGATGCCCCAAGGCAGCCCTTCTCCGCGCCGACAACAGGAGCGCCGCATGTCCACGTTCACCCTGCACACCGTCGATACCGCCCCGGACGGCGCCAAACCGCTGCTCGAGCAGGCCGCCAAATCGGTCGGCTTCGTGCCGAACCTGTACGCCGGGCTGGCCGAGTCGCCGGCGGCGCTGAAGGCCTACTTCGACCTCAGCGCGGCGCTGGCCAAGACCCGGCTGACGCCGGTCGAGCAGCAGGTTGTCATGCTGACGGTCAGCGCCGAGAACGGCTGCACCTACTGCGTGGCCGCCCATTCGACGATCGCCCGCAACATGGTCAAGGTGGACGCCGAGATCGTGGATGCGCTGCGTCGCCAGCAGCCGCTGCCCGACCCCAAGCTCGACGCGCTGGCGCGCTTCACCCGGCAGATGGTCTGGCAACGCGGCTGGCTGGATGACGCCACCGTGCAGGCGTTTCTCGACGCCGGCTACAGCCGCGCCCACGTGCTCGACGTGATCGTCGGCGTGAGCATGAAGACCATCAGCAACTACGCCAACCATCTGCTGCACACGCCGCTGGATGACGCCTTCGCCGCCGAGCGCTGGCAGCCCGAAGGGGCTTGAGACGCGACGACCGCACCGCGCACCCCGGCCGTATTCGAACCGAGGAGACCCCCAATGAGCCGCTTCCCCTCGCTTGCAGCCCACGCCACGGTGATCGACGTGTTCGGCCTGGACCCGGCGCTGACCCGGCCGATCATGGAGTATCACGAGATTCTGCTGCGCGGCGACTCGCCGCTGACGGTGGCCGAACGCGAGCTGATCGCCGCCTACGTGTCGGGCATCAATCACTGCCGCTTCTGTCATGCCGCCCACACCGCCGTCGCCGAGCGCTACGGCATCGGTCGGGGACAGGTGGCGCTGTTCCTGGCTGACCCGCAGCACCCGGCCATGAGCGCCAAACTGCGCCCGCTGCTGGCCTACGTGCGCAAGCTCACCGAGCGTCCCGACAGCGTCGGCGATGCCGACGCGCAGGCCGTGTTCGCGGCCGGCTGGGACGAGCGCGCGTTGCATCACGCCATTCACGTGTGTGCGCTGTTCAATTTCATGAATCGCCTGGTGGAAGGTCATGGCATCGGGCCGATCAGCGAGCGCATCGCCGCTCAACTGGCCGAACAGCTGCACGCCGGCGGCTACCTGCAGTTCACCTGAGCCGGTGCGCCAGGCCCTGCCGGTGCACGATGGCGCGGCGGGCGCGTCGGTGTGGCGGCGCGGCCTGCGCCTGGCTGCCTCGCGCCAAATGGCCGGCAACGCCCTGCGCATCTGCCTGGTGGTCGGCACCGTGCTGAACCTGATCAATCAGGGACCGGCGCTGTGGTCCGGGCAGCGGCCGAGCCTGCTGCACCTGCTGCTGAATTTCCTGGTGCCGTATGCCGTGGCCACCTACAGCGCCGTGCGCCTGCGCCTGCAGCAGGAAGACGCTGCCGGGCAGCCACCGAACGGCGGCCGGCAGGCGCCACCATGACGGCAGACCGCCGCCCAGGGCGCCTGCAGCCGCGCCTGAATCCGCGCCTGCTGCCGTCGCCGTGGGGGCGGATCGTCATCTGGACCCTGGTGGCGGCGGCCGTCGGGTACCGGGTGCCGACGTGGTGGCACGGCCGCGGCCCGGACAACGGCTTCGCCCTGCACGAGACGCTGATCGACCGCGCCGAGATCCTGCCCGGCGGGCCGGGCCGCGACGGCATCGCGTCCATTGACCGGCCGCGTTTCCACAGCGCCGGGCAGACCCGGCTGGCCGGTGGCGAGCTCGTGCTGGGCATCGATCACCGCGGGCAGGCCCGCGCCTACCCGGTGGCGGTGCTCGAACGCCACGAGATCGTCAACGACCGCATCGACGGCCAGCCGGTGGTCGTCAGCTTCTGCCCGCTGTGCGGCACCGGGCTGGCCTTCCACGCCGAGGCGGACGGCCAGGCGCTGGAGTTCGGCGTGTCCGGCCTGCTGTACCGCTCCAACCTGCTGCTGTATGACCGCGCCACCGAATCGCTGTGGACGCAGATGGGTGGGCGCGCGGTCAGCGGGCCACTGAGCGGCCGGCGCCTGGCGCCGCTGCCAGTCCGGCACACCACCTGGGCCGACTGGCGCACCCGGCATCCGCACAGCACCGTGCTGCGCGCACCGGCGCTCACCGCCGTGCGCCTGCGCGGCGCCAGCCCCTATGCCGACTATGCGCAAAGCCCCGACCTGTGGCAGCCGGTCGGCCTGCCCGACCGGCGCCTGCCGCTTAAGGAGCCGGTGATCGGTGTGGTGCTGGACGGACAGGCCAAGGCCTGGGCGCTGCGCGCGCTGGCGACGCTGCCTGCGCCGCTGCCCGACCGCGTCGGCGGGCAAGCGGTCAGCGTGCACTACGACGCCGGTTCCGACAGTGCCGAGGTACGCGGCGCCGATGGCCACCCGCTGGCGACCACCCGCGGCTACTGGTTCGCCTGGGCGGCGTTTCATCCGGACACCCAGATCGGGCCGTCCGGCGCGGTTGGGGAGAACTGAAAGTGATCCTGCGTCTCGGCGTGTTCGGTCTGTGCCTGGTCGCCCTGCTGGGCTGGGAGGCGCGGCGCCCGGCCCGACCGCCCGACCGCCGCCGCTGGGCCGGAAATTTCGCGCTCGGCGTGCTCGATGCCGTGCTGCTGCGCCTGACGATGGCCGGTGGCCTGGCCGGCGTGGCGGCGTGGGGACAGGCCGCAGGCGCCGGCGTGCTGGACGGTGGCTGGGCGGCGCTGGCCGTGGGGCTGGTGGCGCTCGATCTGGCGGTTTACCTGCAACACCGTGTGCTGCACCGCGTCCCGTGGCTGTGGCGCTGGCACCGCGTGCACCACACCGACGATTGCGTGGACGTGTCGACGGCGCTGCGCTTCCACCCGGTCGAGGCGCTGCTGTCGCTGGCGGTCAAGGCGGCCGTGGTGCTGGCCATCGGCGTACCCCCGGCCGGCGCGCTGGCGTTCGAGCTGTGGCTGTCGGCCTGCGCCCTGTTCAACCACGCCAACGCCCACCTGCCGCCGGCGGCGGAACGCTGGCTGCGCCCGGTGCTGATCACGCCCGACCTGCACCGCATCCACCACAGCGTTCGTGAGCGCGAGCACCACAGCAATTTCGGCTTTTCGGTGTGCTGGTGGGATCGCCTGTTCGGCAGCTGGTGCCCGCGGCCGCACGGCGGCGAGGATGCCCTGCGCCTGGGGCTTGCGGACCGCCCCGGCCCACGCCGCCTGATCGCCCTGTTGACCGAGCCGTTCAGCGGCCCGTCTGGCCCTGCCCGCCCAACCACCTCCGAGGTGCCGCCATGACCGTACACAGCAAGCCGCTTGCCCTGCACATGAGCGCGCAGTGCCCCAGCCACGCCCGCACCGACGTGCGCATCCGCGATCATGTGCTGACCTGCGACGAGCCGGCCGCGCGCGGCGGCACCGACCAGGGCCCGGCCCCGGTGGAGGTGCTGGTCGCCGCGCTCACCGGCTGCACCAACGTCATCATCAACCGCCTGGCCGAGATGCAGGGGCTGACGGTGCGCGACCTGCGCATCGAGGCCAGCGCCGAACTCGACACGCGCGGCATCCGCGAGGGGCTTGACCTGGCGCGGCCGATTCCGCGCGTGGCGCTGACCCTCGATCTCGCCAGCGATGCCCAAGGCGCCGCGCTCGATACGCTGCAAGCCGAATTGCACAAGCGCTGCCCGGTGTCGCGCGTGCTGCGCGAGGCCGGCGTCGAGATCGTCGAGGACTGGCGCGTGCGGCCGCTCTGAACGCGCCGCGCGTCGAATTGATTCACGACGCCGCCTGCCCCAACACCGGCCGCGCCCGCGCGGCCTTGCGACAGGCCTTCGCGGCCAGCGGCCTCGTGCCGGCGTGGACCGAGTGGGATCGCGCCGACCCGCGTTGCCCGGCGTACGCGCGGGGCTACGGTTCACCCACCATCCTGGTGAACGGCCGCGACGTCGTCGGCGAAGGTCCGGGTGACGGGGCGCCGAGCTGCCGCCTGTACGCCGACCACGCCGGCACGCCGGAGGTGGCGCAGATCAGCGCCGCCCTGCTCGGCAAGGGCACCGCATGAGATCGCCCCGGCCGGGTGGGGCTTGCAGGCCGGGCGCTGCCGCGCATCGGTCAGCATCGAACGCGTGAGATTTTTTTCAACGACGACGAGGAGGATTACCCCATGCCTTACCTGCCATCCCTGCCCGCAAATTCCACCATGGCCGAACTGGCCCGCGGTTTTCCGCAGGTGTTCCGCCACGCCCTGCCGCTGGCGCAGGCGGTGATGCGTGACGACTCGCCGCTGAGCGCGCAGCAGCGCGAGTTCCTGTTCGCCTACTGCTCGGGCTTGAACCGGTGCCATTACTGTCACAGCGCGCACACCGCCGTGACCGAGGCGCTGGGCGGCGACGGCGCGGCCATTGCCGCAGCCATCGAGTCACCCGAGCAGGCGCCGGTGGACGATGCGTTTCGCGCCCTGCTGCGGTACCTGCGCAAGCTCACGCTCGAGCCGCACACCCTGACCCAGGCCGACGCCGACGCCGTGTATGCCGCCGGTTGGGACGAACGGGCGCTGCACGACGCGGTGGCCGTCGGGTGTCTCGCCAACTTCTTCAACCGCTACATGCTCGGCACCGGCGTGGATGCGCCGGACGAGGATCTCGCCCGCCGCGGCCGGATGCTGGCCGAGCATGGTTACGCGATCACGCGCGTCACCACGCGGCCCTGAGCGCAGCGCCCGGCACGGTCGGCGTCGTTCGCCGACCGCCGCTTTCGCACCCGCGAGGTCCACCGCCATGACGACGCCGTTGCCCACCGACCCTTGGTTCATGGGCCTGCAGATTCTGTCGGCCCTGTTCGTGTTCGTGATCGGCACGGTGGCCCTGATCGTGGTGGTGCTGCTGGTCGTCGACCGCACGCAGCGGCGCGACGCCATCCGGCACAACTACCCGGTGATCGGGCGCTTTCGGGATCTGTTCGAGTATCTGGGCGTGTTCTTCCGGCGCTATTTCCTGGCCATGGACCGCGAAGAGCTGCCGTTCAACCGATCCCAGCGCGACTGGGTATACCGCGCGGCCGGCGGTCAGAGCACCAACGCCGCTTTCGGCTCGACGCGCGATCTGCGCCCCCCCGGCACCGTGCTGTTCGCGCCGTGTCCGTTTCCGACACTGGAAGAGGATTCCGTGCAGGCGCCGCCGCTGACCATCGGCCCGCACTGCGCCCAGCCCTACAGCGCCGCCTCGCTGTTCAACATCTCGGCCATGAGTTACGGCGCCCTGTCGCAACCGGCGGTGCGCGCCCTCGCCGAGGGTGCAAGCCGGGCCGGCTGCTGGCTGAACACCGGCGAGGGCGGCCTGGCGCCCGAGCACCTGGCCGGCGGCGCCGACCTGGTGCTGCAAATCGGCACCGCCAACTACGGCGTGCGCGATGCCGACGGCAACCTCGACTGGGAGGCCCTGCGCGCGGTGTCGGCGCACCCGGCCGTGCGCATGATCGAACTCAAGCTGTCGCAGGGCGCCAAACCCGGCAAGGGAGGCGTGCTGCCGGGCGCCAAGGTGACACCGCAGATCGCCGCCATCCGCGGCATTCCGGTCGGCCGCGATTCGATCAGTCCCAACCGGCGGCGCGACGTGGATGGCGTGCCGCAGCTGCTGGACTTGGTGTCGCGCGTGCGCGAGTCCACCGGCAAGCCGGTGGGCATCAAGCTGGTCCTGGGCGCCTACGGCTGGCTGGACGAGCTGTGCGAGACCATCAACCGCCTGGGACCGGCCGGGCATGCGCCCGACTTCATCACGCTGGACGGCGCCGAGGGCGGGACCGGTGCGGCGCCGCAAAGCCTCATGGATTACGCCGGCCTGCCGCTGCGCGAGAGCCTGCCGATGCTGGTCAACGCCCTGCACCGCCATGGTCTGGGCGAGCGGGTGCGCGTGATTGCCGCCGGCAAGCTGGTCACCCCCGACGAGGTGGCCTGGGCGCTGTGCGCCGGCGCCGATTTCGTGTCGAGCGCGCGCGGCTTCATGTTTGCCCTGGGCTGCATCCAGGCGCTGCGCTGCGACCGCAACACCTGTCCGACCGGCATCACCACGCACGATCCACGCCTGCAGCAGGGGCTGAACCCGGCCGACAAGGGCGTGCGGGTAAGCCGCTATGTCGCCGGCATGCTGCGCGAGGTGGGCGTGATCACGCATTCCTGTGGTGTGCGGGAACCTCGGCGGCTGCGTCGCTACCACGCGCGCACCGTGCAGCCGGACGGCTGCTCGCGCGGGCTGGACGAGGTGCACGGTGCGGATCCGCGTCGCCGCGCGTGAAGCCGCGGTCAGTTTCACCCCGGCGGGCGGCGGCGATCAGCGACGTCAGGCCCGGCTGGCAGTCCCCCCGGAAGCCCGGAGCAGCGCGCCGGCGGGGCCTTCCCGACCTGCTCAGCGCAGCGTGAGGCCGCCGTCGGCGACGATCACCTGGCCGGTGATCCAGCGCGCGTCGGGCGAACACAGCAGGGCGATCACGCGGGCGATGTCGTCCGCCTCGCCGACCCGCCCGGCCGGCGTTTGCCGCACCCATTCCTGCGCCGCCGCGGCGTAGCCGCCGGGTTCGTGCGTGTCGGCCCACAGGCGCGCCGAGTCGGTGGCGACGAAGCCCGGCACCACGCAGTTTGCGTTGATGCCGAGCGGCGCCAGTTCGGCGGCGAGATACCGCGTCAGCGTCTCGACGGCGGCTTTTGCCGCGCCGAGCAGGCCGTGCCCCGGCAGCGCGCGCAGCGTGTCGAAGCCGGAAACGGTGACGACGTTGGCGGCTCGCCCCTGCATCCACGGCACCGCCGTGCGCACCAGCGTCAGCAGCGACTGCACGCTGGTGTCGAGCGTCATGCCGACGTGGTGTGGCTGAAGTTCCAGCAGCGGTTTGAAGGCGGTGGACGCCGCGTTGGCGATCAGCAGGTCGATGCGCCCGAAGGCGGCGCCGACCTCCCGCACCGCCGCCGCCACGGCGTCCTGGTCGCGCAGGTCCGCCCGCACCGCCATGGCCTGCACGCCGGCCGCGCGCGCTTCCTCGCACACCGTCTGCGCGGCGTCTTCGTCACGTCGGTAATGCACGGCGACGTCCGCCCCGCGCCGCGCCAGCAGCAGCGCCGTGGCGCGGCCGATGCCGCGCGAGCTGCCGGTGATCAGCGCCGTCCGTCCCTCGAATGGCCGGTCCGCCATGCCTGTCTCTCCCCGTTGCATCAGCCGCGGCTCGGAGTGTGCCGGAGCGCCCCGGGCGTGGAAAGCGAATGCGGTCAGGCGGATAGCCTCGACGCTGCCCGGCGTGGCCGGGCAGCCTTTGATCGCAGTCAATTGGAGTCCGTTTCGTTGCCTCGGGAGTGGACCTGTGTGCCGCTGACAGCTTCTACATTGCCTCCCAAGCTGAAAAGTGCCCACGCGCGCCATCACGCAGCGCGTTGTCGAATAAGGCAAGTCAATGCCTCCGGTCAGGCGGTCGCCGGCCGCCCGGGGCACCAATGAACCGAGCCGACAGGCGCCGGACCTGCCGGTCGATAGCGCGGAACCGCGGGTTCCGCAGGAGTGGTGTGATGAAAATGCGAAATCGTGTTTTCGCCGTGGCGGGATGCCTGCTGCTGGCCGGTGCGGCCCATGCGCAGGGCGGCATGGGGATGGGCATGAAAGGCGGCATGGGCATGATGGGCGACGGTGATGCCAAGGTCACCAAGGAGGACTACCTCAAGCGCGCCGAGGCGCGCTTCGCCCGCATGGACAGCAACAAGGACGGCGTGATCGACGCCACCGACCGCGCCGCCATGCGAGAGCGCATGCGCGAATGCCGCGAGATGATGGGCGACATGCACATGATGGGTGGCCGCAAGGGGATGAGGGGAAGCCGTGCCCCCGCTGCGTCGGGGGCTGCGGGGCAGGATCACGAGGCCCATAACCCGGCCCAATGACGGGCCGGAAGACGTTCGGCAAAGGAAGCGCTGATTTATTCAGCGCTTCCCGCCCGGGGCAGGACGCCCCGGCCTGGATCAATGGCGCGAGCCATCGATCCGGGCAGCGCATCGCGGGCATGCACCGCGATGCGGCGAGCTGAAAAATCCCCGGGACGGGATTTTTCAGCATCTCCCTGATTGACGATCCCGCCCAGCCCGGCATCCATTCGATGCCGGGCGGGCGGTCTGGAGCGATACATGGCCAAAGACCCGGTGTGCGGCATGCAGGTGGACGAGGAGCGCGCGGCCGGCCGCGCCGAGCATGACGGGCACACGTATTACTTCTGCTCGACCGGGTGCCTGGGGAAGTTCCGGGCCAATCCGGCTGCTTATGTGGGCGCGGACGCGGACACCGCCTCGCCCGGCGCCTGCCACGGCCATGCCCACCCGCACCACACGAGCCACACTGCCCCGCCGGCCAGCCCGGATGCGCTCTACACCTGCCCCATGCACCCGGAAGTGCGCCAGCGCGGTCCCGGCGACTGCCCGATCTGCGGCATGGCGCTGGAACCCGTGGCGATCACCGCCGAGCCGGAGGACAACCCCGAGCTGCGCGACATGACCCGCCGGCTGTGGCTGGCGGCGGCGCTGACGCTGCCGGTGCTGGTGCTGGCCATGGGCGGCATGGTGCCGGCCCTGGCCAACGTGTTGCCGCACGGGCCGGCGGGGCGCTGGCTGGAGCTGGCGCTCGCCACGCCGGTGGTGCTGTGGGCCGGCTGGCCGTTCTTCGTGCGCGGCGTCAGATCCGTCGTCAGCCGCCACCTCAACATGTTCACGCTGATCGGGCTCGGCGTCGGCGTGGCCTGGGGCTACAGCGTGGTCGCCACCCTGGCGCCGGGACTTTTCCCGGCGTCCTTCCAGAGCCACGGCGGCCAGGTCGGGGTGTACTTCGAGGCGGCGGCGGTGATCGTCACCCTGGTGCTGCTCGGCCAGGTGCTGGAGCTGCGCGCCCGCAGCTCCACCAACGCCGCCATCCGGGCGCTGCTGGGGCTGGCGCCCAAGACCGCGCGGCGCATCGCGCCCGACGGCAGCGAGGCGGACGTGCCGCTCGCCGACGTGCAGATCGGCGACCGCCTGCGCGTGCGGCCGGGCGAGAAGGTGCCGGTGGACGGCGTGGTGCTGGAAGGCCACAGCGCGGTGGATGAAGCCATGATCTCCGGCGAGCCGATCCCGGTCGAGAAGGCTGTCGGCGATGCGGTGATCGGCGCCACCGTGAACGGCACCGGGTCGCTGGTGATCGAGGCCCGCCGCGTCGGCGGCGAGACGCTGCTGGCGCAGATCGTGCGCATGGTGGCCGAGGCCAGCCGCAGCCGCGCCCCAATCCAGAATCTGGTGGACCAGGTGGCCGCCTGGTTCGTGCAGGCGGTGGTCGGCGTGGCCGTCCTCACCTTCGTCGTCTGGGCGCTGTGGGGTCCGCCGCCGGCGCTGGCCTACGCGCTGATCAATGCGGTGGCGGTGCTGATCATCGCCTGCCCCTGTGCGCTCGGGCTCGCCACGCCCATGTCGATCATGGTGGCGAGCGGCAAGGGCGCCTCGCTCGGCGTGCTGTTCAGGAACGCCGAGGCCATCCAGACCCTGCGCGAGGTGGACACCCTGGTGGTGGACAAGACCGGCACCCTCACCGAAGGGCACCCGCGCCTGCACGACGTGGTGGCCGCGCCGGGCTTCGACGAAGACCAGGTACTGCGCCTGGCGGCGACGCTCGAGCGCGGCAGCGAGCACCCGCTGGCGGCAGCCATCGTGGCGGGTGCCGGGGCGCGCGGCATCGCGCCGGACCGCTACGAGGATTTCGAGTCGATCACCGGCCAGGGCGTGCGCGGCCGGGTGCAGGGTCGGGACGTCGCGCTCGGCAACCGCGCCCTGATGGACGCGCTGGGGGTGGATGTGGCCGCGCTCGCCGAGCGCGCCGAGGCGCTGCGCGGCGAAGGCAAGACCGCCATGTTCGTCGCCGCCGACGGCCGCGCCGCCGGGCTGGTGGCGGTGGCCGATCCCATCAAGGACAGCACGCCCGCGGCCATCCGCGCGCTGCATGAAGAAGGCATCCGCATCGTCATGCTCACCGGCGACAGCGCCACCACCGCCCGCGCCGTGGCCGGGCGGCTCGGCATCGACGAGGTGATCGCCGAGGTGCAGCCCGACCAGAAGGCGCAGAAAGTGAAGGCGCTTCAGGCCCAGGGCCGCTTCGTCGCCATGGCCGGCGACGGCATCAACGACGCCCCGGCGCTGGCCCAGGCGCAGGTCGGCATCGCCATGGGCACCGGCACCGACGTGGCCATGGAAAGCGCCGGCGTCACCCTGGTCAAGGGCGACCTCAACGGCATCGTGCGCGCCCGCCACCTGTCGCGCGCCACCGTGCGCAACATCCGCCAGAACCTGTGGTTCGCCTTCGGCTACAACACGCTCGGCGTGCCCATCGCCGCCGGCGTGCTGTACCCGCTGTTCGGCCTGCTGCTGTCGCCCATCATCGCCGCGGCGGCCATGTCGCTGAGTTCGGTGTCGGTGATCGGCAACGCGCTGCGGCTGAATCGGGTGCGGGTATAGCCGGCGGATGACCGGCTACCCCTAGATCCCCGCATCGTCGAAATAATCGCTGTCGATCTTCGGGATTCGCACCATGCGCGAGGTGATCCCGACCTCGTGGTCGATCATCAGCCCCGCCAGGCGCGCGCCGTCGACGAGCACGATGCCTTCCACCGATTTCGCGAAGTCCATCGCTTGCGCCGTGAAGCTGGACGTGGTGATGAATACGCCCTTCTTGGCTTTCTGCCCGGCGAGCGCGCCGTAGAAAGCCTGCAGGTCCGGGCGGCCGACGCTGCTGTGCCAGCGCTTGGCCTGCACGTAGACCTTCTCGAGGCCCAGCCGGTCGAGTGAGATGACCCCGTCGATGCCGGCATCACCCGACCCGCCCACGCGCTGCAGGTCAGCCCGGCTGGCGCCGTAGCCCATGCGGTGCAGCAGGTCGAGCACGATGGTCTCGAAAAACGACGGCGACACCGCCGCCAGCAGGTCCAGCAACTCCGTCTCGGCGGCAGCGCGCAGTTCGAGCAGCGCCTCTCCCAGGCGGTCATCGGGACTCGCCACAGGGTCGGTGACCGTGGAAGTTGCAAAGGCCGGCTCGGCGTTCGACTCGTCATTCTCGGGTCGCAGCCGGACGTCCCGGAACCCCATGGCGAGGCGCTGCACTTCATCCGTCGACAGCGGCGCTGGGTGCTCGGTGGCAAACCGTATTCCATCCGGCGTGGCCTGCCAGGCACCCCGCCGCGGGCTGCTCGATAGCCCCGCCCGCTTCAGGCGGTCGTGCGCCCAGCCGGCGCGGTTCTTGTAGATGGGCTGGGCGCCGCTCGGCAGCAGGAGTTGTCTGTCATAGTCGCCCAGGCCGAGCGCGTCGGCGGCCGCCTCGTGCACCTGCCCCGCGGGCACGCCGTCCGCGTTTCGCACCAGATAGCGCAGGATCGGCTCGATGAACTTGTCGTAGGTCGGGACTGGCATGGCTTTTTTCTTGTGTCCTCAGCGAACCGACTGGATATCCAGCCCCAGATTCAAGCGGGTCCAGGCCCGGTCGGCGGTGAGCACGGGCACTCGGCGGTCCATGGCCAGCGCCAGACAGGCGCGATCCCCCAGTGAGAGGCCGTGCTGTCGTGTGCGGTCCCACAGCAGGGCGGCGATTTCAGCATGCTCGGGCGTGAACGGCAGGAAGGCCACGCCCGTGTGTTCGAACTCCTGCCGCAGGCCGGCGATGTCGGCCTGCCGCTGCAAGGATTTCTGTACCACTTCCGACCAGTTCACGGCAGAAACCATCGCCCCGGACAATGCCGACCCGACCCGTTCCGCGCCCGGCTCGTCGTGCAGGAAGGCGAGCAGGCTGGATGCATCGAGCACCAGCGTCACGCGGAGGCGGCCTCTTTCGCCGCTTCGGCGCGCCGCTGCGCGAGCAGCTCGTCCACCAGGCTGACGGTTGCGGGGATGTGGCGAAAGCGGTCCTGAAGCCGTCTGGCACTGACATCGGGCCGTTCCAGTACCAGCGCCTCGCCTTCCAGCCGGGCGATCAGCCGATCCCCCGGTTCAAGGTGCAAGGCTTTGCGCAACGCGGCCGGAATGACCAAGCGGCCCTGTGGGCCAAGCTGAACTTCGCTGGAAGAGTTGTTGAGTGCCATTTCTATATCTCAATGCCACGATTCGATGATCGTGGCACTCCATTCATCATGGCGCAAGCCTTCGCGCGTAGTCAGCGCCTTTTGGGCCCGTCCCCGGAACCGTTGGCGGCGGATGGTATGCCCGGCCGGGACACGAATCCTGGCCAGTCAGGGATCGGGCAGCCCGGCCGCCGGCGATTCGCCCAGCCCCGCCAGCAGCTCATCCAGCAGTCCGGCCAGTGTCGCGGCCTTGTCCAGCGGGAAATGTGTCCGCACGGCGAGCTCGGCGGGAACGCAGGCGCAGCGGGCCTTGAGCGCGGTGCCGGCGTCGGTCAGCTGAATCTCGACCACGCGCTCGTCGTCGGCGCGCCGCTGCCGCCGCACCAGGCCCTGCTGTTCGAGCCGCTTGAGCAGCGGGGTAAGCGTGTTGGTGTTGAGCAGGGCGCGTGTGCCGATGTGCGACACCGGGCAGGGCGCGTCCTCCCACAGGATCATCAGCACGATGTACTGCGGGTAGGTCAGCCCCAGCGGTTCGAGGATAGGCTGATAGACCCGCGTGATCAGGCGCGAGGCGGCGTACAGGCGAAAGCACAGCTGCACGTCGAGTTGCAGCGGATCCTCGGGTAAAGCCGCACCCGGCAGCGCGGTGGGCGACGGCTCCCCCATGTCATGCGGCCCCGAGCGCCTTGCGCAGTTCCGGTTCGATCTTCTCCGGGCGCGTGATGGTGGCGAAGCGGCGCAGCGGCTGGCCGTCGCGACCGATCAGGAACTTGGTGAAGTTCCATTTGATCCGCCGGCCCACCAGGCCCGGCAGGCGCGCGGTCAGCCACTGGAACAGCGGATGCGCGCCCGGCCCGTTGACCTCGATTTTCTCGAACATGGGAAAGCTCACGCCGTAGTTGATCAGGCAGCTGCCTTCGATGGTATCTGCATCGCCGGGTTCCTGATTGCCGAACTGGTTGCAGGGAAAACCCAGCACCACGAAACCCTGGTCGGCGTATTTGCGATACAGCGCCTCCAGCCCGGCGTACTGCGGCGTGAACCCGCATTTGCTGGCGGTGTTGACCACCAGCGCCACCTGGCCCGCATAGCGGGACAGTTCGACCGGCTCGCCGCGCAGGGACTGGGCCTGAAAGTGATGGAACTCGCTCATTGGGGGCATCCTCCGGGAATCGTCAACGCAGAATCAGCTCGACATCGACATTGCCGCGCACGGCATTCGAGTACGGGCAGACGGCGTGCGCCTGTGCGATCAGTGCCTGCGCCTCGTCACGGGGCACGCCGGGGACGGTCACCTCCAACCGCACTGCGAGCGCGAAACCGCCCCGGTCGTTTGGGCCGATGCCCACGGTGGCGTCGACGCGGGTTCCTTCCAGCTTGATCTTCTGCTGTCGAGCGACGTGGATGAGCGCGTTGTCGAAACAGGCGGCGTAGCCAGCGGCGAACAACTGTTCGGGGTTGGCCCCAGGGCCACCGGCGCCGCCCAGGCCCTTGGGCAGGGACAGCCGCAGATCGAGGGTGCCATCGTTGGTCGTGACGTGGCCGTCGCGGCCGCCAGTGGCCGAGGCATGGGCTTCATACAGTGTTTTCATGGTTGGGCTCCTGTTTTTGTACCGTAGACGATAATATCGTGTGCGATATATTATTTACAAGGCCGGCTCCTGCGCGTCGTCACGGTCGAGCGGTTGAATGGCCGAGGTCAGGGTAAAGGCGCGTCAAAACGACGCGAGAGCATCCACTCAAGACGGAGAAAGCTCATGCAATATCGTCAACTGGGTACATCGGGATTGCTGGTGTCGGAGTTGTGCTTCGGCACCATGTCGTTCGGAGCCCAAGGCTACTGGGAAGTGGTCGGCGGACTCGATCAGGCGGCGGCGCAGCGTCTGGTCGATACCGCCATCGACGGCGGGATCAACTTCTTCGATACGGCCGATGTCTATTCGCACGGCCAGTCGGAGGAAATTCTCGGCAGGACATTGAAGGGCAGGCGCGATCAGGTGGTGCTGGCCACCAAGGTCCGCGGGCGCATGAGCAAGGAGATCAATGACGTGGGCCTGAGCCGGCGTCACATCATCCAAAGCTGCGAGAACAGTCTCAAGCGGCTGGGCTCCGATTACATCGACCTCTACATCGTCCACAGCTTCGATTTCATGACGCCGCTGGAGGAAACCCTCTCGGCGCTCAACGATCTGGTGCGTCAGGGCAAGGTGCGGTACCTGGGCTGCTCCAACTACTTCGCCTGGCAGCTCATGAAGGCCTTGTCGATTTCCGAGCGCAGCCGCTGGGAGAAGTTCGTCTCGCTGCAGGCCCACTATTCACTGGTTGCCCGCGACGTGGAGTACGAGCTGGTCCCGCTGTGCGAGGATCAGGGCCTGGGGTTGACGCCCTGGTCGCCGCTGGCGGGAGGCTTTCTGACCGGCAAGTATCCGCGCGGCAGCCAGAGCGGGCAGGAAGGTCGCCGCAGTCGCGAAGAACAGAACTTCATCCAGCTCGACGAGGACCGCGCCTACGCCATCCTTGATGAAGTGCAGCGCATCGCCGGGGAACGCGGCGTCACCCCGGCACAGGTGTCGCTCAACTATCTATTGCGCAAGCCGGCGGTGAGCTCGGTGCTCATCGGCGCCACCAAGCCGGAGCAACTTGCCGACAACCTCAAGAGTGCGGACTGGAAATTGTCCGAAGCGGAAATCCAACGCCTCGATGCGGTCAGCGAACCGCCGCGCCTGTATCCGAAATGGATGCTGGATTTCACGCGTCTCGATCGGCACGATCCACAAATGATGTTTTGACCCTGTGGGCCGCGCGGCCCACTGGCCCGGCCTTGGTCCGGGCCCAATGCCGCCGCAGCCGCCGAGCTTATTCCTGCGCGCCATCAACGACCGGGGCTCAGCGGGTTGTCGTCGACCGCGATCTGGGCACTACCTGAGCACTACGCCGGCGGCTGAGGTGCGCGGTGCCCAAGCCCGCATTTCCGAACGCCTACCCGCGACTGCCGTTGGGGCATTTGTCGAGCCATTTCGGCATCGACGAGCCCGCATGAGCCAAGTCGCCGGCGCCGTGCTTCACTCCGCCGCCGGCAACCCGTAGCCGAGCATGCGCCGGCGTTTGATGTCGTCGTAGAAGGTGTCGATCGCCTCCTCGCGCAGGCAATGGCCGAGCGTCGAGCGCGGAATGCCGCCCAGCACGTGGTGGCCGTCGGCCACCAGCGCCGGGATGCGCAGGATGCCGTAGCGCGCCGCGCGCTCGATGTCCTCGGCCAGCAACTGGCGGGCGTGGTCGCCGAACACGTCGTGCTGCCAGCGCTCGCCGTCGAGGCCGACGTCCTCGGCGCACTCGCGCAGCACGTCGTAGTCGGCGATGTTGCGGGCCTCGGTCAGGTGCGCGCGCTGCGCGCGGTCGAAGAAATCCCAGTGCGCGCGCTGGCCGCCCTGCATCTCGGCCGCCTTGGCGCCGAGCTGGTTCGGCAGCGAGTAGGGGTAGTCGAAATCGCGCGTCATCATCAGTTCGCAGTCGATGCGCGGGTCGGGCTCGAAGGCGCGGGCGTCGGCCCAGTGCACCATCACCACGTCGCGCTTGGCCTCGCGCTTGTCGGCGTAGAGCTGGCGGTTGAACAGCAGCGGCGACACGGCCAGCGGAAAGCAGCGCTGCACCATCTGCACGTCCGCGTGCGCGGCGGCGAGCGCGCGCAGGCGCTCCGAGGCCTTGTAGCACCAGGCCGACAGGCAGTCGTGAAAGAACTCGATGACGATCGGGTGGCTGTCGGACATGGCGGCTCTCCTCGTTGTGCTTGCGAGTCGAGTGTCGCGCCCGAACCGGTTGCGCTCAAGTGGCGCCGGTGCCGCCGGAAACCTGCGCGCTAGCCGAGGGTCGCGGCGAGCCTGGTGCCCTCGGCGATGGCGCGCACGGCGTTGAGCTCGCCGGCCTCGCGCGCGCCGCCGATCAGGTGCGTGGCCACGCCGGCGGCACGCAGGGTGGCGACCAGGTCCTGCTGCGGCTCCTGACCGGCGCAGATCACCACGTTGTCGACCGCCAGCAGGCGTGCCTCGCCCTGCACGGACAGGTGCAAGCCGGCATCGTCGATGCGCGTGTACTCGACCCCGCCCAGCACCTCGACGCCGCGTTTTTGCAGCGTCAGGCGGTGTGCCCAGACGGTGGTCATGCCGACGCCGCGGCCGGGCAGGCCCTCGCTGCGCTGGCACAGGTAAAGCGTGCGGGCGGCGGGCACGTCCTTCGCCTGTGGCAGCACGCCGCCACGGCCGCGCAGCTCCCGGTCCACGCCCCACGCTGCGAGAAAGCCGTCGATATCGGGCCGGGCCGGATCCTGGTGCGGGTCGGCATGGGCCAGGTACTCGCCGACATCGAGACCAATGCCGCCGCCGCCGATGATGGCCACGCGCTGCCCGGCCGTCCGCCGCCCGGTGAGCAGCTCGACGTAGTCGCACACCATCGGGTGCTCGATGCCGGGGATGGCCGGGCGGCGCGGGCGCACGCCGGTGGCGACGATCACGGCGTCAAAGCCGGCGGTGGCGAGTTCGGCCGCACTGACCAGGTGGTTCAGGTGCACCGGCACGCCGAGCAATTCCAGCCGGCGGCTGAAATAGCGGATGGTCTCGGCGTAATCGCCCTTGCCGGGAATGGCGCTCGCCAGGTTGAACTGCCCGCCAAGCCGGGGGGCGGCCTCGTACACGCTGACGCGATGCCCGCGCTCGGCGGCGGTGAGCGCGAACGCCAGCCCGGCCGGCCCGCCGCCCACCACGGCCAGGCGCTGCGGCGTGGTGACCCGCGCCGGAGCCGGCTCGGTCTCGCGGCAGGCGCGCGGGTTCACCATGCAGCCGCACAGCTGGTCGCGGAAGATCACGTCGAGGCACGCCTGGTTGCAGGCGATGCAGGTGTTGATCTCGTCGGCGCGGCCCTCGCGCGCCTTGCGCACGAACTGCGCGTCGGCCAGAAACGGCCGCGCCAGCGACACCATGTCGGCGGCGCCGCTCGCCAGCAAGGCCTCGGCCTGGGCCGGGTTGTTGATGCGGTTGCTGGCGATGAGCGGCACCCGGAGCTCGCCACGCAGGCGCGCGGCGGCGAAGCTGAAGGCACCGCGCGGCACCATGTGGGCGATGGTCGGCACGCGCGCCTCGTGCCAGCCGACGCCGGTGTTGAACAGCGTCACGCCGGCCTGTTCCAGCGCTTTGGCGGTGGAAACGATCTCCGCCCAGTCGGCGCCGTCGGGAATCAGGTCCAGCACCGACAGCCGGAACATGAGGATGAAGTCCGCGCCCACCTGCCGGCGCGTGCGGCGCACCACTTCGACCGCAAAGCGCTGCCGGTCCTCGAGACTGCCGCCCCAGGCGTCGTCCCGCTGGTTGGTGCGTGGCACCAGGAACTGCGTCAGCAGATAACCCTCGGAGCCCATGATCTCGACGCCGTCGTAACCGGCCTCGCGCGCCAGCGCCGCGCAGCGCGCGTAGTCGTCCAGCGTGCGCTCGATGTCGGCCTCGCTCATTTCCCGCGGCGTGAGCTTGTTGATCGACGCGCGCAGCGGCGACGGCGCCACCAGCGCGCCGTGACGTGCGTAGCGCCCGGCGTGCAGGATCTGCAACAGGATCTTGCCGTCCGCCGCGTGCACCGCGGCCGTGATCAGGCGGTGATCGGCCACCTGATCTGCGGAATTGAACACGCTGCTGCCGTCCGACAGGCGGCCCTCGTCGTTGGGCGAAAAGCCGCCGGTCACCATCAGCGCCACGTCGGCCCGCGCGCGTTCGGCAAAGAACGCCGCCGACTTGCGAAACCCGTCCGGCATGTCCTCCAGCAGGGTGTGCATGGAGCCCATCAGCACGCGGTTCTTGAGCGTGGTGAAGCCCAGATCGAGCGGCGCCAACAGGTGCGGGTACGGGACGGGCATCGGCGGGTTCTCCGGGGAGGATGCCGCGCCGGATCAGGCGCGGCGGGAGAGGCTGTAGGCGGCCAGTTGCGCCAGGCGCTCGGCGGCAGGTCCGAGCGGCGCCAGCGCGGTCAGCGCGCGTTCGTATTCCTGCCGGGCGCGTTCGCGCGCGCCGTCGAGGCCGAGCAGAGCCGGGTACGTCGCCTTGCCGCGCGCGACGTCGGCCCCGGCGGTTTTGCCGAGCGTGGCGGTGTCGCCCTCGACGTCCAGGATGTCGTCCTGAATCTGGAAGCACAGGCCGAGCGCCTGCCCGTAGTCGGCCAGCGCGGCGAGCGGCGGCGCATCCGGCGCCAGCACGGCGAGCGCGCCCAGGCGCACGCTGGCGACGATCAGCGCGCCCGTCTTGCCGCGGTGCACGGTTTCTAGCTCCTGCAGGGTGAGGTTCCTGCCCTCGGCCGCGAGATCGAGCGCCTGCCCACCCGCCATGCCGTGAACGCCGCTGGCATGGGCCAGCTCGCGCAGCATGGCGAGCCGCTGGGCGGGCGGCACGGCATCGGCCTGCGCCAGCACGTCGAAGGCCAGCGTCTGCAGGGCGTCGCCGGCCAGGATGGCGGTGGCCTCGTCGAAGGCGCGATGGCAGCTGGGCTTGCCGCGGCGCAGGTCGTCGTCATCCATGGCCGGCAGGTCGTCGTGCACCAGCGAGTAGGCGTGGATCAGCTCGACCGCCGCGGCCGGTGCGTCGAGAGCGGCGGAATCGGTGCCCACCGCCTCGCCGGCCGCGTACACCAGCGCCGCGCGCAGGCGCTTGCCGCCACCGAGCGTGGCGTAGCGCATGGCCTCGGCAAGCCGCGCCACGGGCAGGTCGGTCGGCGGCAACAGGCGTTCGAGCGCGGCCTCACTGCGCGCGCGCACGGCGGCGAGAAATTCGTCCAGGGGCTGCATCGACTGGAGTGGGTCGTCCGCGCCTACTCGGCCGGATCGAAGCCTTCCAGGCGCAGCTGCCCGTTGGCCTCGACCAGTTGCTGGACTTTCAGTTCGGCGTTCTTGAGCGCCTGTTGGCAGCCGCGGGCGAGCTGCACACCGCGCTCGAAGTCGCGCAGTGAATGTTCGAGGCTGAGATCGCCCCGTTCGAGCTGTTCGACGAGAGTTTCGAGTTCGGCCAGGGACGCCTCGAAATCGGGCAGGGCCTCGCCGCTTGCCGAGTCGTCGGTCGGCGCGTCGGAGGGGGCGCCGGGCTTACGCTTGCTGGTCATGTGCCCTAGCATAGCGCACCGTTCACGCCCCCCGGCACCGCCCGTCCACGCCGCCCCCCGGCCCGCTTCGCGCCTTCATGAACTCAACCTACGACGCCGCTTCCATCGAGGTGCTGACCGGCCTCGAGCCGGTGCGAAAGCGCCCCGGCATGTACACGCAGACCGAACGCCCGAACCATCTGGCGCAGGAAGTCATCGACAACGCCGTCGACGAGGCCCTGGCCGGCCACGCCCGGCACATCGCGGTGACGCTGCACGAGGACGGGTCGCTCGCGGTGCGGGACGACGGCCGCGGCATGCCGGTCGACATCCACCCCGAGGAAGGCCTGCCCGGCGTCGAGGTGATCCTGACCCGCCTGCATGCGGGCGGCAAATTCTCGAACAAGGCGTATCAGTTCTCGGGCGGCCTGCACGGCGTCGGCGTGTCGGTCGTGAACGCGCTGTCCTCGCGCCTGACGGTGCGCGTGTGGCGGGGTGGCAGCGAGTACGCCATGGAGTTCGCCGACGGCGACAAGCGCAGCGAGTTGGCGGTGGTCGGCGACGCGCCGCGCCGGCAGACCGGCACCGAGGTGCGCTTCTGGCCGGACGTGCGCTTTTTCGATGTGGCGACCTTCCACACCGGGCGCCTGAAGCACCTGCTGCGCGCCAAGGCGGTGCTGTGTCCGGGGCTCGAAGTGAGCTTCACGGACGACGCCGGCACCGAAACCTGGCTGTACCGGGATGGGCTTGGCGAGTACCTGACCGGCGCGCTCGGCGACCTGCCGCGCGTGCCGGAGGCGCCCTTCACGGCGAGCTTCGCCGCCGAGCACGAGGCGGCCGACTGGGCCGTCGTCTGGCTGCCCGAGGGCGGCGAGGCGGTGGCCGAAAGCTACGTCAACCTCATCCCGACCGCGCAGGGCGGCACGCACGTCAATGGCCTGCGCACGGGCCTCACCGAAGCGATCCGCGAGTTCTGCGAGTTCCGCAACCTGCTGCCGCGGGGCCTGAAGATCGCGCCCGAGGACGTGTGGGAGAACGTCGCCTACGTGCTGTCGGTGAAGCTGCGCGAGCCGCAATTCACCGGCCAGACCAAGGAGCGGCTGTCGTCGCGCGAGTGCGCGGCCTTCGTGTCCGGGCTCGCCAAGGACGCCTTCAGCCTGTACCTGAACACCCACACCGAAGTCGGACAGCAGCTCGCGGAACTCGTGATCGCCCGCGCCGCGCGGCGCCTCAAGGCGGCCCGGCAGGTGGTGCGAAAGCGCATCACCCAGGGCCCGGCGCTGCCCGGCAAGCTGGCCGACTGCACGCTGCAGGACCCGGCGCGCACCGAGCTGTTCCTGGTCGAGGGCGACAGCGCCGGCGGCAGCGCCAAGCAGGCGCGCGACCGCGAGTTCCAGGCGGTGATGCCGCTGCGCGGCAAGATTCTGAACACCTGGGAAGTCGACGGCGGCGAGGTGCTGGGCTCGCAGGAAGTGCACGACATCGCCGTCGCGGTGGGCGTCGATCCCGGCTCGGACGACCTGTCCGGCCTGCGCTACGGCAAGGTGTGCATCCTGGCCGATGCCGATTCCGACGGCGCGCACATCGCGACGCTGCTGTGCGCGCTGTTCGTGCGCCACTTCCCGGCGCTGGTGGCGGCCGGCCACGTGCACGTGGCCATGCCGCCGCTGTACCGCATCGACATCGGCCAGCACCAGTTCTATGCGCTGGACGACACCGAGCGGCAGGGCGTGCTGGACCGCATCGCCGCCGAGAAGCTGCGCGGCAAGGTCAACGTGCTGCGCTTCAAGGGTCTGGGCGAGATGAACCCGCCGCAGCTGCGCGAGACCGTGATGGCGCCCGACACGCGGCGCCTGGTGTGCCTCACGGTGGACACGGGCGATGACACCGGCGCGCTGCTCGACATGCTGCTGGCCAAGAAGCGTTCGCCGGACCGCCGCCGCTGGCTGGAGCAGAAGGGCGACCTCGCCGAGGTGTGACAGGGCTTGCAAGGCGCTCGGCGAACGGTTGCCGGGCGGTCTCCGGGAATCAAAAAAGCCCCGGCGGTCACCCGCCGGGGCTTTTTTCCATCGACCCAGTCGCCTGGGCGACGGTCAGGCGGCTTCGGAATAGACCCTGATCGGCTCGATGGAGTCGTTCATCAACTCCAGACGGATCTCCTCGATCGCCTCGTCGCTGAGCGGGTACAGGAACTGCTCGTTGCGCTGCAGCACTTCGAGGTAGCGCATGTGCCGCAGCTCGCGGAACATGTCCTTCAGGTCCACGCCGAAGTCCGGCGAGTAGTCCTCGCAGATTTCCTTCAGTTCCTGCGGGCCGTGGCGCAGCTCGTCGATGGCGATGCCCTTTTGCACCTTGGCCGCCTCGCGGAAGAAATCGTCCATCGGCGGCAGCTGGCTCATGGCCCAGTGCCAGCCGCCGGCGGCGCCCTCGCCAGTGGCGCCGAACACGCGCGCCACCCACGGGTGCTTGCCCTTGGCGTAGGCGCCCATGTTGGCGATGTAGTTGAAATTGGCCGGCCAGCGGTCCTTCTGCGCCAGCATGGGCGCGTCCGGCTGGATGCCGTTGGGGCCGATGTTGGCCAGCACGTAGCTGTAGATGTGGTCGACCGGAATCGGCGTGTCCTTGCCGATGGTGCGGTTCAGCAGGTTGTAGTAGCCCTGATAGTGGGCGACCTCTTCCTTGATGGTCTGGAACTTCTCGTCCATGTCGCGGCCTTCCATGCCGCCGCGGATGGCCGCCTTGGCGAGATCCGCGTGCAGCAGGATGGCGCCGAATTCCTTGCCCATCTGGATGCACAGCCAGTTCATGTCGCGCTCGGGCGTGCGGTTGGCGGCGTAGGCGTCGACCACCTTCTTCACCGCCGCGGTGCCCTGTTCCAGGATGCGGATGATTTCCTGCTCGATCTGCTGCGCGCTGTAGCTCATGGTCGATTCCCCTCGCGAAGTGGCGTGGTGCGGTCGGGTGCACCGGGACGCGCAGCTTGCCCCCGGGGGCGGGCCACGTCAACGGTCGTTCGGCAGGGCCATCCGCCGGCGGGGTTGACGGGCGTCAAGACCGCCGCCGTGGCGCTGATCAGAATCCCCGGCCACACAGTCGGCGTGGTGCCGGCTCGCGTCATGCCACGCAGCGAAGGGGATCACCAATGGACGCACGCAGCAGCACGGGCAACATCGACCTGGCCGGTTTCATCGACGACCGCGTGGACGCCGGCGTGGTGCGGGTCGACCGGTCGGTGTTCACCGATCCCGAACTGTTCGAGCTCGAGATGGAGCGCATCTGGGAAGGCAACTGGATCTACCTCGCCCACGAGAGCCAGATTCCCAACCCGAACGACTTCATGACGCTGTTTATGGGCCGTCAGCCGGTGATCCTGGTGCGCAGCCCCGAAGGCGAGGTCAACGCCTTCATCAACGCCTGCGGTCACCGCGGCACCACGCTGGTGCGCGAGACGCGCGGCAACCGCGCCGACTACAGCTGCCCGTTCCACGGCTGGGTGTTCGACACCCGCGGCGATGCCAAGGTCGTGTTCATGGAGCAGAACGCCGGCTACCCGGACTGCTTCGACAAGACCAACTACGGCCTGACCCGCGTGGCGCGCGTGCAGAGCTACCGCGGTTTCATCTTCGGCAGCCTGAACGCCGACGTGCTGCCGCTCGAGCAGCACCTCGGCCCGGCGCAGGCCTGCATCGACCTGCTGGCTGACCAGAGCCCGCAAGGTCTCGAAGTGCTCAAGGGCTCGTCCACGTACACCTTCAAGGGCAACTGGAAGATCCAGGCCGAGAACGGCGTCGACGGCTATCACTTGTACGCCACGCACGGCAACTACGTGATGACCACCGAGCACCGGCGCAAGCTGCGCGGCGACGCCGACCCGGTCAAGGCCATGCAGGTGGCGGACATCACCAAGAAGAAGGGCGGCTTTTTCGACCTCGGCCACGGGCACGTGATGCTGTGGGGCGATTTTCCGAACCCGGTCGATCGTCCCAACTACAGCCAGCTGCCGGTCTACACCGAGAGATTCGGCGCCAAGAAGGCGCACTGGATGGTGGCGCGGCTGCGCAACCTGTTGCTCTACCCGAACGTGTTCCTGATGGACCAGACCTCGTCGCAGATCCGCGTGTTCCGGCCCATCTCGGTGGACGAGACCGAGGTCACCATCTACGGCATCGCGCCCAAGGGCGAGGATCCCAAGGACCGCGCGCACCGCATCCGCCAGTGGGAGGACTTCTTCAACGCGTCCGGCATGGCGACGCCGGACGACATCATGGAGTTCACGCAAAGCCAGATCGCCTACAAGGGCAAGGCGGCGCGCTGGAACGACGTGTCGCGCGGTCTGAAGCACGTGCATTTCAACGAGCCGAACGAGGACGCCGCCGAGTTGGGCATCGAGGTCAACTCCTTCGGCACCCGGCTCGAGGACGAGGGAGTCATGGCCGCCCAGCACCGCTGGTGGCGGGACGTCATGAGTCGCGGTCCCAAGGGCTGACCATCAACGCATCCGGAAATTACGTCATGGCAAACGACATGAAAGAGGCCTGCGCCGAGCTGCTGTACACCGAGGCGCGCCGGCTCGACCAGCGCGACTGGGACGGCTGGCTGGACCTGTACCTGCCCGAAGCGACGTTCTGGATCCCCATGTGGGACACCGAGTATGAGCTCACCACGGACCCGCAAAGCCAGCTGTCGCTGATGTGGTACGGCGACCGGTCCGGGCTGGAAGACCGCGTGTTCCGTCTGCGCACCGGCATGTCGTCGGCGTCGGTGCCGCTGCCGCGCACCGTGCACCAGATCAGCAACATCCTGGTCGAGCCGCAGGGCGGCGGCGACCTCGTGGTGCACTCCAACTGCCAGACCATGAGCTACCGGCACAAGACCATCGACAACTTCTACTGCCACTACGAGCACCGGCTGCGCCCGGTCGCCGGCACGCTGAAGATCGCCGCCAAGAAGATCATCGTCGCCAACGACCTGATCCGCGACGTGCTGGACTTCTATCGGGTTTAATCGGGTCGCCCGTCGCGGCGGTGCAGCGGGGCTTCGTTGGTTGTGGGGCGCGAAAGCGCCTGTCCACCAGGGCGCCGGGTTAGAATCGCCGCCCCCCGCGACCCGCCCCTTCATTCACATGTCCGCCAAAATCGGTTTCGTCAGCCTGGGCTGTCCCAAGGCGCTGGTGGACTCCGAGCGCATCATGACCGAGCTGCGCGGCGGCGGTTACGCGCTGTCGGACAGCTACGCCGGCGCCGATCTGGTGGTGGTCAACACCTGCGGCTTCATCGACGCCGCCAAGCAGGAATCGCTGGACGCCATCGGCGAGGCGCTGGCCGAGAACGGCCGGGTCATCGTCACCGGCTGCATGGGCGCCAACGCCGGCGAGATTCTGGATCGCCACCCGCAGGTGCTGGCGGTCACCGGCCCGCATGCGTATTCGCAGGTGGTGGCGGCGGTGCAGCAGCACCTGCCGCCGCCGCCCGCGCGCGAGCACGATCCGCATGTCGATCTGCTGCCACCGCAGGGCCTGCGCCTGACGCCGCCGCACTACGCGTATCTGAAGATTTCCGAGGGCTGCAACCACCGCTGCAGCTTCTGCATCATCCCGTCGATGCGGGGTGATCTCGTCAGCCGGCCGATCGGCGACGTGCTGGCGGAGGCCGAGGCGCTGGTCGATGCCGGCGTGCGCGAGCTGCTGGTGATCTCGCAGGACACCAGCGCCTACGGCGTGGACGTGAAATACCGCACCGGCTTTCACGGCGGCCGGCCGCTCAGGACCGACCTCGTCACGCTGGCGCGCGAGCTCGGCCAGCTCGACGCCTGGGTGCGTCTGCACTACGTCTACCCTTACCCGCATGTGGACGCGCTGATCCCGCTGATGGCCGACGGCCTGCTGCTGCCCTACCTCGACGTGCCGCTGCAGCATGCGAGTCCCACCATCCTGAAGGCCATGCGCCGCCCGGCGGCGGTGGAGAACACGCTCGAGCGCATCCACGCCTGGCGCACGGTGTGCCCCGATCTGACGCTGCGCAGCACATTCATCGTCGGCTTTCCGGGTGAGACCGAGGCCGACTTCGAGACGCTGCTGGCGTTTCTGGACGAGGCGCAGCTCGACCGCGTCGGCTGCTTCCCGTACTCGCCGGTGGCCGGCGCCGCCGCCAACGCCCTGCCGGGCGCGGTGCCGGAAGCGCTCAAGCAGGAGCGCCTCGCCCTCTTCATGGAAAAGCAGGCCGCCATCAGCGCCCGGCGCCTGCAGGACAAGATCGGCCGGACCATCGAGGTGTTGGTGGACGAGATCGGCGACGACGGCGCCATCGCCCGCAGCACGGCCGACGCGCCGGAAATCGACGGCGTGGTGTATCTGTCCGATGCCGATGGCGTGGCGGTCGGCGACATTCTGCTGGTGGACGTCGAGGACGCCGACGAGCACGACCTCTACGCCGTGCCCTCGCTCGGTTGACGGTCCAGGGTCACCAGCGACAGCCTGCCTATAATCCGCAGCCCAAGCCGCCACCCGCGGGGGAAGTCATGCGCTTGTTCGGAAAATCGCTCGAACTGCCCACGCCGGCGCAGGCGCTGCCCGGTCGCGGCACGCCCATGCCGCTGACCGATCGCCATTTCGTCACCGGCCAGCCGCTGCGGGGGCCGTTCGCGGCCGGCCTGCAAAAGGCGGTGTTTGGCTTGGGCTGCTTCTGGGGCGCCGAGCGCCGTTTCTGGCAGATGGACGGCGTCGTCAGCACGGCGGTGGGCTATGCCGGCGGCCACACGCCGAATCCCACCTATGAGGAAGTCTGCAGCGGCGGCACCGGCCACACCGAGGTGGTGCTGGTAGTGTTCGACCCGGCCCGGGTGAGCTACGACGCGCTGCTGCGCCAGTTCTGGGAAAGCCACGACCCGACGCAGGGCATGCGTCAGGGCAACGACATCGGCACCCAGTACCGCTCGGCCATCTACACCGTCGATGCCGCCCAGCAGGCGGCGGCCGAGGCCTCGCGGGATGTCTACAACAAGGCCTTGGCCGAGGCCGGCTACCGGCCGATCACCACCGAAATCGCCCCGGCCGGGCCGTTCTACTACGCCGAGGACTACCACCAGCAGTACCTGGCCAAGAATCCCGGTGGCTATTGCGGTCTGGGCGGCACCGGCGTGCGTTGTGGCTGAAACCTGCCCGCGCGCGACGGAATGAGCCAGGCCCCGCAACCGACCGGCCTGCGCCGCCTCGGCCTGCTGAGCCTGGGCGCGCTCGGCGTCGTCTATGGCGACATCGGCACCAGCCCCATCTATGCGCTGCGCGAGTGTCTGGCGCATGGTGTGACGCCCACGCACGACAACGTGCTCGGCATCCTGTCGCTGATCTTCTGGACACTGATGGTGCTGATCTCCGTCGAGTACCAGATGTTCGTGCTGCGCGCCGACAACCGCGGCGAGGGCGGCATCCTGGCCCTGCTGGCGCTGCTGCGTCCGCAGCGGCACCGCAGCGGCGGCTGGCTGCAGAAGGCGGCCATCCTGGGCGCCGCGCTGGTGCTGTGCGACGGCGTGCTGACGCCGGCCATCTCGGTGCTGAGCGCGGTCGAGGGCCTGGAGGTCGCCGCGCCGGCGCTGGAACCGGCCGTGCTGCCGATCACGGTCGGCATCCTGCTGGCGCTGTTTCGCATCCAGCGCGGCGGCACGGCGCGCATCGGCGTGTGGTTCGGGCCGATCACGGGGCTGTGGTTCGTGGTCATGGCGGTGCTAGGTACCGCGCAGATCATCAAGCACCCCGGTGTGCTGGCGGCCATCAACCCGGCTTATGGCGCGGCCTTTCTGTACCACGAGGGCTGGGCCGCCATCCGCATCCTCGGTTCGGTGTTTCTGGTGGTGACCGGCGCCGAGGCGCTGTATGCCGACCTTGGTCATTTCGGCCGCCGGCCGATCGTCTATGCCTGGTTCGGGCTGGTATTTCCGGCGCTGCTGCTGTGCTACTTCGGGCAGGGCGCGCTGATCCTGAATTCGCCGACGCCGGTGGTGCAGCCGTTTTTCGAACTGGCGCCCGACTGGGCGCTGTATCCGCTGATCGCGCTCGCCACTGCCGCCACGGTGATTGCCTCGCAGGCGGTCATTTCGGGCGCCTTCTCGCTGACGCGGCAGGCCATCCAGATGGGCGTCATCCCGCGCGTGCAGGTCGTGCAGACCTCGGCCGAGACCGGCGGGCAGATTTACATCCCGGCCCTGAACACGCTGCTCATGCTGGTGACGCTCATCGTGGTGCTGGCGGCCGGCTCGTCCAGCGCGCTTGCCAATGCCTACGGCGTCGCCATCAGCACCACCATGATCATCACCACCAGCATGCTGTTCCTGGCCATGCGCTGGCGCTGGCGCATGCCGGCGCTGGTCGCGGTGCTGACCTGCGGGCTGTTTCTGGCGGTGGACGTGTCGTTCTTCAGCGCCAACATGCTGCGCGTGCCGGCGGGTGGCTGGATGGTGCTGGCGGCGGCCGCCGTGCTGTACCTGATGATGCGCACCTGGAACTGGGGTCGCAGCAACCTGATCGGCATGCTGCGCACGGAAACCGTGCCGCTGCCGACGCTGTTCTCACGTCTGGCGCGCGAGCGCATCGCCCGCGTGCCGGGCACGGCGGTGTTCATGACGGCGCCCAGGCTCGGCGCCCCGCCGGCGCTGCAGCACCACCTGCGCCATGCCCACGCGCTGCACGAGCGGGTCATCCTGCTGACGGTCGAGAATCGCGATACGCCGCGTGTGCCGCCCGACGAGCGCCTCGCCATCGAGCCGCTGGAGCAGGGCTTCTACCGCCTGTTCGTGCGCTACGGCTTTGCCGAGAGCCCCGACCTGCCGCGCGCCATGGAAGCCGCCGTCGAGCGAGGCCTGCCGGTCGAGCCGACCGAAACGACCTATTTCATCGGTCGCGAGACGTTGATCGTGCCGCCGGACATGCGTTGGCTCGACCGTCAGCGCGAGCGGCTGTATGTGTTTATGTTCCGCAACGCCCTGCGCGCCACCGACTTCTACCGCATCCCGCCACGGCAGGCGGTGGAGATCGGCCTGTGGGTGGAGGCGAGCGTGCCGGTGCGCGCACGCGACGCGACGGCCGGCTAGGTTCCCGAAGCCCGGCGCGGGGCGATGATTACCGACGCAGGCACCGGTTCGCGGCGAGGCGCCGCTCCCACAAGGGCAGCCGCTCCCCACCGAACCTCAACCGTGGGAGGCCCGCCCCCGGGTCGAATGGGGCCGCCCAGCGCCTGTGCTTCAATACCCGGCAACCCGCAAACATCCGTGACGCCATGACCGAGCCCTCGCCCATCCTGTCGACGGTGCCGCACCTCACGACCGCCCTCGCCGGGCCGCTGCTGCATCTCGAAACGCGCCTGCTGCAGGCGCAAGTGTCCATTGAGGGCTGGTTTCGCGAGCAGTTCCGCGCCACCCCGGCGCCGGTTTACTGTTCGGTGGACCTGCGCAACGCCGGCTTCAAGCTGGCGCCGGTCGACACCAACCTGTTCCCGGCCGGTTTCAACAACCTCGGCGAGCGTTTTCTGCCGCTGTGCGTGCAGGCCATGCAGGTGGCCCTGGAGCGGGTGTGTCCGCGCACCAGCCGCCTGCTGCTGATCCCGGAAAGCCACACCCGCAACCTGTTCTATCTCGAAAACGTCGCCGCCCTGCGCCGCATCCTGGAAGCCGCCGGCTACGCCGTGCGCATCGGCTCCCTGCTGGCGGACCTCACCGAGCCGCAGACGGTGGCGCTGCCGTCCGGCGCCAGCCTGCGCCTGGAGCCGGTGCAGCGGCGCGGCAACCGGGTCGGCGTGGACGGCTTCGATCCCTGCTTCGTGCTGCTGAACAACGATCTGTCCGCCGGCCGCCCGGCCATCCTGGAGGGCATCGAGCAGGCCATCGTGCCGCCGATGGCGCTCGGCTGGAGCCAGCGCCGCAAGTCCACGCACTTCGGCCACTACCGCGACGTGGCGCGCGAGTTCGGCGCCCGCATCGATCTGGACCCGTGGCTGATCGACCCCGACTTTCGCCGCTGCGGGCAGGTGGATTTCCTGGCCCGCGAGGGCGAGCAGTGCCTGGCCGGCAACGTCGAGGTGCTGCTCGAATCGATTCGCCTGAAATACCGCCAGTACGGCATCGACCGCGAGCCGTTCGTCATCGTCAAGGCGGACGCCGGCAGCTACGGCATGGGCGTGATGACCGCCCGCAGCGTGGACGACGTGCGGGACCTGAACCGCAAGGAGCGCAAGCGCATGGCCGCCAGCAAGGACAGCCAGGCGGTGCGCGAGGTCATCATGCAGGAGGGCGTGTACACCTTCGAGACCGTCGGCGATCCGCCGGCCGTCGCAGAACCGGTGGTGTACATGGTCGACCAGCACGTGGTCGGCGGCTTTTACCGCGTGCACACCGGCCGCGGGCCGGACGAAAACCTGAACGCGCCCGGCATGCACTTCGAACCGCTGGCCTTCGTCGAGCCCTGCAACACGCCCGATTGCGCCAAGGCGCCGGATGCCGCGCCCAACCGCTTCTACGCCTACGGCGTGGTGGCGCGCCTGGCGCTGCTCGCCGCCGCCCGGGAGATGGCCGCCGATGTCTGAGTCGCGCTACCGCGTCGGGGTCATCATGGACCCCATCGATCACATCAAGCCCAAGAAGGACACCACGCTCGCGCTGATGCTCGAAGCGCAGCGGCGCGGCTGCGAACTGCACTACATGGAGCAGTCGGACCTGCTGATGCGGGACGGGCAGGTGCTGGCCAGCCGGCGGCTGGTCGAGGTGCATGACGACCCGAAGCACTGGTTCACGTTCCAGGGCGAGGTGTTCGGCCCGCTGACGGAACTCGACGTGGTCCTCATGCGCAAGGACCCGCCGGTCGATCAGGAGTACCTGTACGCCACCTACCTGCTGGAGCGCGCCGAGCACGCCGGCGTGCTGGTGGTGAACCGCCCCGCGGCGCTGCGCGAGGTGAACGAAAAGCTCTACACGGCCTGGTTCGGCCAGTGCACGCCGCCGACGCTGGTGACCAGCTCCGACCGGCACATCCGGGCCTTTCTGGACGAGCACGGCGACATCATCGTCAAGCCGCTCGACATGATGGGCGGCGCGTCGGTGTTCCGCCTGCGCGAGGCGGACCCGAACATCGGCGTCATCATCGAGACCATGACTCGCCACCAGGCGCGGCCGATCATGGCGCAGCGTTACATCCCGGACATCGTGCACGGCGACAAGCGCATCCTCATGGTGGACGGCGTGCCCGTGTCGCACGCGCTGGCCCGCATCCCGGCGCCCGGCGAGACGCGCGGCAACCTCGCCGCCGGCGGCCGCGGCGAGGGCCGGGAGCTGACCGACCGCGACCGCTGGATCGCCGAGCAGGTCGGCCCGACGCTGCGCCTGAAGGGGCTGCTGTTCGTCGGCCTCGACGTGATCGGCGATTACCTCACCGAGATCAACGTCACCAGCCCGACCTGCGCGCGCGAGCTGGATGCGCTGTATGGCCTCAACATCGCCGGGCAGGTGTTCGACGCCATCGAGAAGCGGCTCGCCGCCCGCTGAGCAGATGCCGAAAAATTCCCCCCCTGGATTTTTTTCGGCTCGCCACGGCGTCGTGCCCAGAGTCGTTGCAAGGGTGGAAGTCGCTGACAGATCAGCGACTACCTGAAGGCAGGCAACATGGGCGTCGCGCTGCCCGCACCGACCGGCGACCGGCTGACGCTGACCGTGCTGTACGCGCTCGCCGTGCATCTGGTGCTGGCGCTCGGCCTGCATATCACCCCGCCCAAGCCGCCACCCCCGCCGGCCGCGTCCAGGCTCGAAATCACGCTTGTGCAGCGCCCGCCGGCCGCCAAGCCGCCCAGGGAGGCGGACTACCTCGCCGAAGTGAGCCAGGACGGCGGAGGCAACCGACCCAAACCGAGCCTGCCGACCGATGTCGCGCCCGGTCGGCCGCAGCCGGCGGCCATCGCACCGTCATCCAGACCCAAGCCGGCGGTAGCGGCGCCGGCGCCAATCGAGCGTCAAGTGCTCACCACGGCCAAGCCCGCCAGGGCGCAGGTGAAGACCGCGCCGCGGCCCGAGCCTGTGCAACAGACGCCCAGTGCCGCGCAATTGCGCAGTGGCGCGCGGCAGTACGCGCAACTCGAGGCGCGCCTGGACGCCCAGCGCCGGGCCTACGCCAAGATTCCGCGCGAAAAATTCATTACCGCCCGTACGCGCGAGTACAAGTACGCGGCCTACATGGAGGCCTGGCGACGCAAGGTGGAAGCCGTCGGCAAGCTCAACTATCCAGCGGAGGCGCGCCAGCAGGGCCTGTCCGGGAGTTTGCTGCTGACGGTGCGTATCGCGCCCGACGGTCACCTCGTCGACGCCACGCTGCGACGCAGTTCCGGTCACCCGGTGCTGGATCGGGCCGCGCAGGACATCGTGCGCTGGGCGGCGCCTTACGCGCCGTTTCCGCCAGACATCCGCGCCGAGGCCGATCGCCTGGTCATCACCCGCACCTGGCAATTCGTGGATGGGCAAGCGCTGGCGGGTGATTGAGCACGCCGGTGGCGGCGGGCCCGGCTGTTAGAATGCCGGCATGGCTGAACCCCTGGACCTGAGCCACCACCTGCTGATCGCCATGCCGACGCTGGCGGACGACAACTTTCGCCAGACCGTCACCTATGTGTGCGAGCACGGCGAACACGGGGCGCTGGGGGTGATCGTCAACCGTCTGCTGACGGCCACGCTCGGCGACCTGCTCGCGCAGGTGGGCTTGCGGCCCGCCACCGACGCCATCGCGAGCCAGCCGGTGTACGGCGGCGGGCCGGTGCAGACCAACGCCTGCCTGATCCTGCACCGCCCGCTCGGCCGCTGGGACTCGACCCTGCCAGTGACCGACGAGATCGGTTTGACCGGCTCCATGGACCTGCTGACCCACATCGCCCGCGGCGAGGGCCCGGCGGATTTCCTGGTGTGTCTGGGCTATGCCGGCTGGGGCGCCGGGCAGATCGAACAGGAGCTGGCCGACAACGCGTGGTTGACCGTTCCCGGGCGCTTCGATGTGTTGTTCGACCTGCCCGTGGATCAGCGCTGGCGCGCCGCGGCGGCGTCCATCGGGGTCGACCTTGCCTTGCTGTCGAGTCGCGCGGGCCACGCGTGAGCGGCCTGGTGCTCGGCTTCGATTACGGCCAAAAGCGCGTCGGTGTCGCCAGTGGCCAGACGCTGACCGGCACCGCCACGCCGCTCGCCACGCTGCCCAACCCGCAGCTCGCCGGCTGGGCCGACATTGACGCCGTGCTGGCCGAATGGCGTCCGGCGCAGCTGGTGGTGGGCCTGCCGCTCGCCGCCGACGGCAGCGATACCACGATCAGCAACGCGGCGCGGCGCTTCGCCGCCCAGCTTGGCGAGCGCTGCGGCCTGCCGGTGGCGCTGATCGACGAGCGCCTGTCCTCGCACGAGGCCGAGGCGCGCCTGCTGGCCGACGGCCGGCGCCACGCGGCGGTACGCCGCACGCGCGACGCGGTGGCCGCCGCCGTGATCGTGGAGACCTGGCTTGCCGAGCAGCATCACTGACAGCGCCCTGGGCGATGCGCTGAACGGCCTCGCCACGCAGTGCGCGGCGCTCGCGCTGCCGGACCCCTTGCTGGTCGGCATCGAGGCCGGCGGCGTGTGGCTGGCGCGCTGGCTGCACGCGCGGCTCGGGGTGATGGCGCCGCTCGCCACGCTCGACGCCGGCTTCTATCGTGACGACGTTCGCCAGGAGGGGCTCAAGGGGCAGCTGCGACCCTCGCGCCTGCCGCCTGGCATCGACGACCGCCACGTCCTGCTGGTGGACGATGTGTTGCACACCGGGCGCACGGTGCAGGCAGCGCTGCGCGAGCTGTTCGATTTTGGTCGCCCGGCCAGCGTGCGCCTGGCGGTGTTGATCGACCGCGGCGGGCGAGAGTTGCCAGTGTGCGCCGACGCCGTGGGCCTGCGGCTTGACGTGCCGGCTGGGCAGCGCCTGCGCGTGACGGGGCCCGACCCGCTGCGCGTTGATCTGGAGGCGACATGAGCGCGCTGGCTGGTCTCGCCGAACGCCTGGGCGCCATCCAGTACGACGATCGCGGCCGCCTGCGGCACCTGCTGACGCTGGAAGGCCTGCGCCGCGACACGCTGGAGGAAATCTTCACGCTGGCGGACTCGCTGGTCGAGGTCGGCACGCGCAGTGTCAAGAACGTGCCGCTGCTTCGCGGCAAGACCGTCGTATTGCTGTTCTTCGAGGCCTCGACGCGCACGCGCACCACCTTCGAGATCGCCGCCAAGCGGCTGTCGGCGGACGTGGTGACGCTGGATGTGCCGGCCTCGTCCACGTCCAAGGGCGAGAGCCTGCTCGACACCATCGCCAACCTGCAGGCCATGCAGACCGACGCCTTCGTCATGCGCCATGCCGACAGCGGCGCGGCGCATCTGGTGGCCGCCAATGTGGCGCCGCAGGTGGCGGTGGTGAACGCCGGCGACGGTTGCCACGCCCACCCGACGCAGGCGCTGTTGGACCTGTACACCATCCGCCAGCAGCGGGGCGGTTTCGAGGGTCTGAAGGTGGCCATCGTTGGCGACGTGCTGCACTCGCGCGTGGCGCGCTCGCAACTGGTCGGCCTGCGCCTGCTCGGCGTCACCGACATCCGCCTGGTGGGCCCGGCGACGCTGGTGCCGCAGCGCCTCTCGGCGCTCGGTGCGCGCGTCTGTCACGACCCGCGCGAAGGGCTCGACGGCGTGGACGTGGTGATGATGCTGCGCCTGCAGCGCGAGCGCATGGCCGGAGGCTTCGTGCCGTCCGATCGCGAATACTTCGAGCTCTACGGACTGACCGAAAAGGCGCTGGCGGCAGCGCACCCGCAGGCACTGGTGATGCACCCGGGGCCGATCAACCGCGGCGTCGAGATCGCGTCCCCGGTGGCGGACGGCAGTCGCTCGCTGATCCTGCCGCAGGTGACCAACGGCATCGCCATCCGCATGGCGGTGCTGGCGCAGACGGTCGGCCGGGGGGCGGATGCCGATGCCTGACAACACGCGCCTGACGCTGCGGGGTGGCCGCGTCATCGACGCCGCCGCCAAGGTCGACGCCGCGCTCGATGTGCACATCGACAGCGGTCGCATCATCGGTCTGGGTGCCGCGCCGGATGGCTCGGCGGGCGAGGTCATCGACGTGCGCGGGTGCTGGGTGTTGCCCGGGCTGGTGGATTTGTCGGGGCAGGTCGGCAGCCCGGATGCGCTGTCGCGGCGCGAGCTGGCCGCCGCCGCTGCCGGAGGTATCACCGCCTTGGCCGTGCCGCCGCAGCCGGATGCGGGACTCGACAATCCGGCGGTGATCGGCCGCCTGCGCGACGGTGCGGCGGCCCTGGGCCTGGTTCGTCTGGCGCCGATCGGCGCGCTCACCGCCGGGCTCGGGGGCGAGCGCCTGGCCGAGCTCGGTCTGCTGCGGCGTAGCGGTTGCCGGCTGGTCGGGCAGGGCGGCCGGGCCATTGGCGCCCGTGTGCTGCGTCGTGCGTTCGAGTACGCCCGCGGGCACGATCTGACGGTGGTGGTGGACGCCGAAGACGCCGAGCTGGCCGTCGATGGCTGCGTGCACGAGGGCGCCGTCGCGGCGCAGCTCGGGCTGACCGGCATACCGGTGGCGGCGGAAGTGGCGGCGCTGTCGCGCGCACTGGCGCTCGCCACCACCTGCGACACGCGCATTCACGTCCATGGCCTGTCGAGCGCTGCCGGTGTTTCGATGCTGCGCGCCGCCAAGGCGGCCGGCCTGCCGGTGACGGCCGACACGCCGGTGTGGAACCTGCACTACACCGACCTTGACATAGGCGCCTACGACGCGGCCTTTCACCTGCGCCCGCCGCTGCGCGAGCCGGGTGACCGGGCGGCGCTGCGCGAGGCCCTGGCCGACGGCACGCTGGACGCCGTGAGCTCCGACCACCGGCCCTACGACGGCGAGGCCAAGCGCCGACCGTTTGCGCGCTGTGCGGCCGGCGTGGCCGGTTTCGAGGCCTTGCTGCCGCTGATGCTGGCGCTCGCGCGTGACGGTGGCGTGCCGCTCGCCCGCGCGCTTGCCGCGCTTACCTGTGGGCCGGCCGCGGTGCTTGGCGGCGGTGGTCGTCTCGCCGTGGGCGCGCTGGCCGATGTCTGTGTCGTCGAGCCGGAGCGCGAATGGACGGTGAATGCCGACAGCTGGCACAGCGCCGCCGCCTGCACGCCGGTATGGGGCAACACGCTGCGCGGGCGGGTGCGCTGCACGCTGCTCGGCGGCCGGGTCGTCCATCGCCTCGAGGAATCCACTCATGGCCGGTGAAGCCGGTGCGCCGGGCAGCATTCTGGTGGAAGACGCGCGCATAGCCGCCAATGAGGCGCTGCCGGGTGGTCATTACCTGCTGCGGCTCGCCGCAGCGCAGATTGCCGACCGCGCGCTGCCGGGGCAGTTCGTGCACCTGCGATGCGGGGCCGAGCTGCCGCTGCGCCGTCCCTTGTCCATCCTGCGTGCCACGACCCGTGGCGAGGTCGAGGTGCTGTACAAGGCGGTCGGTCAGGGGACGCGCCTGCTTGCAAGCCGCCAGGCTGGTCAGACGCTGAGTGTTCTCGGCCCCATCGGCCGGCCGTTCGAGCTCGACCCCGCCCGTCCTCGCGTGCTCGCCATCGGCGGCGGCGTCGGCATGCCGCCTATGCTGTTCCTCGCCCAGACGCTGCGCCGCACGGCGTTCCGGCCGCTGCTGTTGCTGGGTTCGGAAGTGGCGTTTCCGTTCCAGCCGAAACCCTCCACGCTGCTGGTCGATGGCATGCCGGCCGGGGCGATTGCCGCCCTGCCACTCGCCGAGGACTGGGGCGTGCCGAGCCGGCTTGCCTCAGGACAGGGTTTTCCCGGCTGTTTCGACGGGCACGTGACGCAGCTTGCCGATGCGTATCTGGCGACGCTCGACGCCAAGTCGCTGGGCGATACGCAGATCGCGGCCTGCGGGCCGACGCCCATGCTGCGCGCGGCGGCCGCCGTGGCCGCCCGCTACCGCTTGCCGGCGCAGTTGTGTCTGGAAGAGCATATGGCCTGCGGCGTCGGCGGCTGCGCCGGCTGCGTGGTGCCGCTGGCGACGCCCGCCGGACCGGCCATGGCGCGCGTGTGCGTGGACGGGCCGGTGTTCGAGGCTCGGGCCGTGTATCCGGAATGCTTCGCGGCCGCTGCCGACTGATCTCATCGCCAATCGACCGCGGTGGTCCGCCCAACGCGGACTCGCCGCTCGCAACCAACCCACGGGAGCATGCTCATGTCAGGCAAGGACATCACCATCAAGGGCGCCGAAGGCGCGTTTTCGGCCTATCTGGCCACCGCTTCCGGCACGCCCGCCGGCAGCGTGGTGGTCATCCAGGAAATCTTCGGCGTCAACAGCCACATCCGTTCGGTGTGCGATCGCCTCGCCGCGGCCGGCTTCAACGCGCTGGCGCCCGACCTGTTCCACCGCAGCGAACCGGGCGTGCAGCTCGGCTACGGCGAGGCCGACTTCGGGCGCGGCTTCGAGCTGATGAAGGCGCTCGATCACGACAAGGCGCTGGCCGACATCGACGCCTGCGTGGCCGATCTGCGCGCGCACGGCGGCAAGGTGGCGGTGCTCGGTTTCTGCATGGGCGGCCTGCTGGCCTACCGCAGTGCTGCGAACCTGAAACCCGACGCGGCGGTCGCCTATTACGGCGGCGGCATTGTCAACTTCCTCGCCGAGGCCGGCAACATCGCGTGCCCGATCCAGTTCCACTTCGGCGAGAAGGATCATTTCATTCCGCTGAGCGACGTGGAAAAGCTGCGCGTCGCCACCGCCAGCCTCGGCGAATGCGAGTTGTACGTGTATCCGGCCGATCACGGTTTCAACTGCGATCAGCGCGGCAGTTACGATGCCGGTGCCGCGGCGCTCGCCTGGCAGCGCAGCGTGGATTTCCTGCGCCGGCATCTGGCCTGAATTGTTACGGGGTGTCACCGTTCTGCAATCAAACTGTCGCCCAATACGGCCGGTTCGATTGGAACGGGCACCCATGACCACACGCATCCTGATCGTAGAAGACGAACCCGCCATCTGCGAGATGCTGACTTTCGCGCTCGCCGACAGCGGCTACCGCTGCGATGTGGCCGGTGACGTGCGCCGCGCGCGCAGCCTGGTGGCGGACGGAAATCCTGACCTGGTGGTGCTGGACTGGATGTTGCCGGGCCAGAGCGGCATCGAGTTCGCGCGCGAGCTCAAGCGCGATCCCGGTACGCGCGACATCCCGGTCATCATGCTGACCGCCCGCACGCAGGAGGCGGACGTGGTCAGCGGTCTCGACGCGGGGGCCGACGACTACATCACCAAACCGTTCTCGCCGCGCGAGTTGGCGGCGCGGATCAAGGCCGTGCTGCGCCGCGCTTCGCCGCACGCGGCTGGCGCCGAACTGGCGCTGGACGGACTGCGCCTCGACCCGGTCGGTCACCGCGTGGTGGCCGGCAGCCAGGAGCTCAAGATTGGCCCGACCGAGTTCCGCCTGTTGCAATTCCTGATGGGCCACCCCGAGCGGGTGTACAGCCGCGGGCAGCTGATCGACCAGGTGTGGGGCCGCAACGTGTACATCGAGGAGCGCACCGTCGACGTGCACGTGCGGCGCCTGCGCGAGGCGCTGGCACCGGCCGGCAAGGATCGGTTGGTGCAGACCGTACGCGGCGCCGGCTATCGGCTGTCCGCCAAAGACTGAGCCCGTGATACGGGGCGCCGTAGCCGAGACCGCGCTCGGCACCGGCCTGCTGGCGGCGGGCGCCCTGCTTGGCTGGATGGCTGGCGATGCCGGTGTCGGCGCCGGACTCGGCCTGCTGGCGTACGTTGGCTGGCACGTGCGCAACGTGCTGCGCCTTGCCGCGAGCCTGCGCGGCGACGGTGACACGCCGGAATCGATCGGCCTGTGGGGCGAGTTGTTCGACCGTCTGCACCGGGCGCGGCGCGAAGCCACGATTACCCGCCGGCGGCTGGCGCAGATCGTCCAGCGCTTCGAGGAGTCGAGCGCGGCCCTGCCGGATGCGGCGGTGGCGCTCGGTGACAACGGCGGCATCGACTGGTGCAACGAGGCCGCGCAGCGCCTGCTTGGCCTGCGCACGCCGCGCGACATCGGCCAGCGCATTACCAACGTGGTGCGCGATCCGTCGTTCGCGCGCTATTTCAATGGCGAGGGCGACCGCGTCACCGGCGTCGAATTCACCGCCCCGCACGACGACCGCATCCTGCTGCAGGCGCAGATGATCGCCTTCGGGCAGGGGCGCCAGCTGCTGCTGGTGCGCGACATCACGCAGGGCCGGCTGCTGGAACAGGTGCGACGCGACTTCGTCGCCAATGCATCGCACGAGCTGCGCACACCGCTCACCGTGGTCTACGGCTTTCTGGAGACCTTGACCGCCGACGCCAGCGAACTGCCCGACCGCTGGCGCCGGCCGCTGGATCTCATGACCCAGCAGACGCTGCGCATGCAGCGCATCATCGATGACATGCTGATGCTGGCGCAGCTCGAAGGCGACAGCCGCCGCCACGCCGAAGCCGATGTCAACGTGCCAAACCTGCTGCAACAGATTCGCAGCGAGGCGATGGCGCTGAGCGGTGGCCGTCGTCACCGCGTCGAGATCGATGCCGACCCGCGGCTGTGGTTGCGCGGAAACGAGATGGAACTGCGCAGCGCGTTCTCCAATCTTGTCGGCAACGCCGTGCAGCACACGCCGGATGGCAGCCTCATTACCGTGCGTTGGGGCTTGCTGGACGGCCACCCGACCTTCGAAGTCACGGACAACGGTGACGGCATCGCGGCCGAACATCTGCCGCGCCTGTCGGAGCGTTTTTATCGCGTCGACGCCAGCCGTTCCCGGGCGCGCGGCGGCACCGGTCTGGGGCTCGCCATCGTCAAGCACGCGCTCGCCCGTCACGGCGCCGAACTGCGCATCCGCAGCACCGTGGGCGTGGGCAGCAGCTTCGGTTGCCGCTTCGATGCCGTCGCCGCACGCTGGGCGCAGCCGCTGCCGGATGTGACAGGTATTTCAAAACCGTAACTTTTTTGTCACAAACGGCTGTGACACTTCTCCCGTATCAAGCGCGCGGCATGGGGCTGCGCGCTGCGCGCCGACCGCGTCAGGTCGGCCCGTTCAGGTGCAGCGCCCGCGCTGCACCGTGTCATGCTGGGAGACCAAATTAATGAATCGCCTCATTGCCCGCACCACCGGCCTGGTCGGTGGCCTGCTCCTGGCCGCAGCGCCCGCGTTCGCGGGCACGGTTGACCAGAAGCTGCTCGACATGCTGCTGGCCAATGGCTCCATCAATGCCACCCAGCATGCCGAACTGACCGGCGACCTGGCCAAGGAGCAACGCGTCGCCGATCGCACTGCCGCCAAGCAGGTCAAGAACGAGGACATGGTGGCCCTGCAGCAGAAGCTGGCCTGGGCCATGAACACCCAGCTCAAGGGCGACGTGCGTGTGCGCTACGAGAACATCCACATTGAGGACGAGCCGGACACCGGTCGTGATCAGGATCGCCAGCGCATCCGGGCGCGTCTGGGTGCCTTCACGCAGGTGAATCCGGAGCTCGAGGCCGGCATCCAGATCGCTACCGGCAACAGCAGCGACCGTCGCTCGACCAACCAGGATCTGAACAACGCCTTTACCAAGAAGGACCTGTGGCTGGACTTGGCCTATCTCGACTACCACCCGCTGCAGGTGCCGGGGCTCAAGGTGTTCGGCGGCAAGATGAAGCAGCCGTGGGTGAGCCTGGGCGACATCATCTGGGACGGCGACATCAACCCCGAGGGCGGCGCGGCCACCTACAGCCGCAAGTGGGGCATGACCGAGCTGTTCGGCAGCGCCGGCTACTTCGTGCTGCAGGACAACGTGGACGGCGAGGGTCGTCAGTTCGAGCATGACCTGCGCCTGTACTCGGGGCAGATCGGCACTCGCTTCTATCCGGGCGACAGCTTCAAGGCGACGGTGGGCGGCAGCATTTACGCTTACGACAATGACGACCAGAGCACGGTGCTGGTCGCCAACGGGAACAGCCAGAACGAGTTCCGTCTCTACGAGGCCTTCGGCCAGTTGGACGTGATTGGCCTGCCGCTGCCGCTGTCGGTATACGGCCAGTTCGTGCACAACAGCGCCGCCCAGGGTAGCGATGCCGATCAGGACCAGGCCTGGCTGGTGGGCGTGATGACGCGCGTGTTCGACGTCGGCGTCGACTACAACTACCGCGACGTGCAGCGCAACGGCGTGGTTGGGGCGTTCACCGATTCGGACTTCGCCGACGGCTACGTCGGCTCGCGCGGGCACAAAATCAAGCTGCGTTACGACATCAGCAAGAATTTCGCCTTCACTACCACGTACTTCATGGCTGAATCGGACGTTGCCAGCCGGTTCACGGATGACGCCAGTGTGAATCGCCTGCAGGTGGACTTGGAAGGCAAGTTCTGAGGCGGCCCCCGATCCGGCAAGCTGCGGCGGCGGCACACACCAGCCGCCGCTGCGGCCCATCACCCTTTCTTCAAGGAGTGTCCACGATGAAGCATGTTCCCGTTTCCCTGAAGGCGACGCTGCGCGCCGCCGGTCTGTTGGCGGCCGTCGGCGGCGGCGTGGCGCACGCCGCCGAGCTGGTCGAAGTCGATGGCTCGAGCACCGTGTACCCGATCACCGAGGCGGTGGCCGAGGAATTCCAGATCTCCGGCGGCGGCGCTGCCCAGGTCACGGTCGGCATTTCCGGCACCGGCGGCGGTTTCAAGCGTTTCTGCCGTGGCGAGACCGACATCTCGAACGCCTCGCGGCCGATCCTGCGCGACGAGATGGTCAACTGCGCCCAGGCCGGCGTGAAGTATTACGAGCTGCCGGTGGCCTATGACGCGCTGACGGTGGTGGTCAACAAGGCGAACGACTTCGTCGACTACCTGACGATTGCCGAACTCAAGAAAATGTGGGAGCCGGCGGCGCAGGGCAAGGTCACCAGCTGGAAACAGATTCGCGACTCCTTCCCGGACGTGCCGCTCAGGCTGGCCGGCCCCGGTGCCGACTCGGGCACGTTCGACTATTTCACCGAAGCGACCGTCGGCAAGTCCAAGTCCTCGCGCGGTGACTATCAGGCGTCCGAAGACGACAACATGATTGTGCAGTTCGTGTCGCGCGACAAAGGCGCGCTCGGCTACTTCGGCCTGGCCTACTTCGAGGAAAACAAGGACAAGCTGAAGGCGGTGCCGATCAAGGCCACCGACAGCTCGCCGGCCGTGCTGCCCTCGGTCGAGACCACCAAGAACGGCTCCTACACGCCGCTGTCGCGGCCGGTCTTCATCTATGTGAAGGAAAAGGCCCTGCAGCGCCCGGTGGTGCGGCAGTTCGTCGAGTTCTACCTGAAGGACGGCGCGGCCCTGGCGCGGGAAGTCGGTTATATCGACCTGCCGGAGAGCGCCTACACGATGGCGCTCGACCATCTGAACACCGGTCGTCTGGGCACCGGCTTCGGTGGCACGCCGGAGGTGGGTCTGCCGGTCGAGGAACTGCTTGCGCGCGAAGGCAAGCTCTGAGCATCAGTCTGTGACGCCGACTGGCGGCGGGCTGTGGCCCGCCGCCAGTCTTGCCTGCCGCACTCTTTGCGAAAGCCGGCCCGCGGCTTACGCCTGCCGGCCATTCGGGTAAAGTCTGCCGCCCGGCCGATCCCGTCGACCACCACGCACGAAGCCCATGGCCATCCCGTCGACCTCCGCTGCCCCGAGTCAGCGTTTTGCGCACCGCGCCCTGCGCCACTGGGGCGAGCGCCTGATCGAGGGCGTGCTGTTTCTGGCCGCCTTTTCCGCGGTGGCGGTGACGGTCGCCATCGTTGCCATTCTGGTCTACGAATCGCTCGCGTTCTTTGAGCATGTGTCGCTCAAGGATTTTCTGACCGACACGCAGTGGACCATCATGTTTGCCGACAAGCATTACGGCGTGTTGCCGCTGCTGGCCGGCACGCTGACCACCACCGCCGTGGCGCTGGCGCTGGCCGTGCCGGTCGGCACGGTGGCGGCGATCTACCTGAGTGAATTCGCCGGCCACCGCACGCGGGAAATCGTCAAGCCCACGCTGGAGCTGCTGGCCGGCATCCCGACCGTGGTTTACGGCTACTTCGCCCTGCTCATGGTGACCCCGGCGCTGCAGTGGTTCATGCCGGACCTGCCGGGCTTCAACATGCTGGGCCCGGGCCTGGTGATGGGCATCATGATCATTCCGTACGTGAGCTCGGTGGCCGAGGACGCCATGCGAGCGGTGCCGATGCACATGCGCGAAGGCTCCTACGCCATGGGCGCGACGCGCCTGCAGACGGCGCTCAAGGTGGTGGCCCCGGCGGCGACCTCGGGCATCGTGGCCGCGTACATCCTGGGCATCTCGCGCGCCGTGGGCGAGACCATGGTGGTGGCGGTGGCCGCCGGCCAGCAGCCGAATTTCACCTTCGATCCGCGCGAGTCGGGCGCCACCATCACGGCCTTCATCGTGCAGGTGGCGCTGGGCGATCTGCCGCACGGCAGCCTTGAGTACCAGAGCATTTTCGCCGTCGGTCTGGTGCTGGTGCTGCTGACACTGTTCTTCAACGTGCTGGGGCACCTGGTGCGCAAGCGCTTCCGGGAGGCCTACTGATGCCACAGAACCCACAGGCCGTGCGCCAGCTGGTGGCGCGCGCCAAACACTGGGACAAGGTGTTCGTCATCATCGGTCTGATGAGCCTGATGGTCGGTGTGCTGACGCTGGCGGTGCTGCTGGCCGGTCTGCTCTACGACGGTGCCGGACGGCTCGACTGGAGTTTTTTCAGCAACTTCCCGTCACGACGCGCCGAGCGCGCCGGCATCCTGAGCGCGCTGGTCGGTTCGAGCCTGGTCATGCTGGTGACGGCCATGGCGGCCATTCCACTCGGTATCGCGGCCGGCGTGTATCTGGAGGAATACGCCAGAAAAAGCGTGCTGACCGAGATCATCGAGATCAACGTCACCAACCTCGCCGGCGTGCCATCCATCGTCTACGGTCTGCTGGCGCTGGGCCTTTTCGTCTACGGCATGGGCTTCGGACAAAGCATCCTGACGGCCGGCCTGACCCTGGCGTTGCTGATCCTGCCGGTGATCATCGTGGCCACGCGCGAGGCGATTCGCGCCATTCCGGGCAGCATCCGCGAGGGTTCCTACGCGCTCGGCGCCACGCGCTGGCAGACGGTGCGCGATCACGTGGTGCCGTACTCGACCGGCGGCATCCTGACCGGCGTGATCATCGGCCTGGCCCGCGCCATTGGCGAGACGGCGCCGGTCATCACCATCGGCGCGCTGACATTCATCGCCTTTCTGCCGCCGGCGCCGGTGGGGGGCGATTTCCCGTTCGTGTCTTTCGAATGGCTGCGCTCGCCGTTCACGGTGATGCCGATCCAGATGTTCAACTGGCTGTCGCGCCCGCAGGCGGCGTTCCAGGAAAACGCCGCGGCGGCCGGCGTGGTGCTGGTGGTGCTGACGCTGCTCATGAACGGCGCGGCCATCTGGCTGCGGCTGCGTTATCGGAAGCGGATCAAGTGGTAATGGAGGCGGTCATGGACATGTCGTCCGGCGCGGCAGGCGCGCAGGTAGCAGGGGTGGCCATGCCGGCACTCAAGGCCGAGGCGCGCGACCTCAATTTCTTTTATGGCGAGATGCAGGCGCTCAAACGCGTCAACCTGCCGGTGGCCGACCGCCAGGTGACGGCGTTGATCGGGCCGTCGGGCTGCGGCAAGTCGACCTTCCTGCGTTGCTTCAACCGCATGCACGACCTCTACGACGGCAGCCGCTACGACGGCGAGATCGTGTTCCAGCCGGACGGCGTGAACATCCTCGACCGCAGCGTGGACCCGATCGAGGTGCGCATGCGCATCGGCATGGTGTTCCAGAAGCCGAATCCGTTCCCGAAGTCGATCTTCGAGAACGTGGCTTACGGGTTGCGTGTGCGCGGTGAGCGCAGCCGGCGCGCGGTCGCCGAGAAGGTGGAGGCGGCGTTGCGCGACGCGTCGCTCTGGGACGAGGTGAGCGATCGCCTCGACGACATGGCCTTCAATCTGTCGGGCGGTCAGCAGCAGCGGCTGTGCATTGCCCGCGCGCTGGCCACCGAGCCCGAGCTGATGCTGTTCGACGAGCCCACCTCGGCGCTGGACCCGATCGCGACCGCCAACATCGAGGAGCTGATCCACCGTCTGAAGGACAAGGTGACCATCCTCATCGTCACGCACAACATGCAGCAGGCGGCGCGCGTGTCGGACTACACCGCCTTCATGTATCTGGGCGAACTGGTGGAGTTTGGGGACACCAACCTCATCTTCACCAACCCCAAATCGAAGCGCACGGAAGACTACATCACTGGCCGTTACGGCTGATTGCGAGGGTACCGCCATGACACTGGGCAAGGACGACATCGGGCACCACATCTCGCAGCAGTACAACCAGGACCTTGAAAACCTGCGCAGCCACGTGCTGCACATGGGTGGCGTGGTGGAACGGCAGATCGCCGACGCCATCACGGCACTCGAAGAGGGCGACACGCAGCTGGCGGCCTCGGTGGTCGGCGGCGACCTGCAGGTCAACGCCCTGGAACTGAATCTCGACGAGGAGTGCAGTCGCATACTGGCGCGCCGCCAGCCGGCGGCCGGCGATCTGAGGCTGATCTTCGCCGTCATCAAGACCGTCACCGACCTCGAACGCATCGGCGACCAGGCCGAGCGCGTGGCGCGCACGGTGCTGGAGCTCTCCAAGGTCGAGCCCGGCCGCTCGCGCCCGCCCATGCGCCATATCGGCGATCTGGCGCGCCGGCTGCTCAACAAGGCGCTGGATGCGTTTGCCCGCATGGATGTGGCGGCCGCGCTCGAAGTGGAACGCGAGGATCTCGCGGTCGACCAGGAGTACGAGGCCATCCTGCGCCAGCTGGTCACCTACATGATGGAAGACCCGCGCACCATCACCTGGGCGATGAATCTGGTGTGGGCGGCGCGGGCGCTCGAGCGCATCGGCGATCACTCCAAGAACATTGCCGAGTACGTGATTTATCTCGTCCAGGGCAAGGACGTGCGTCACGTCAGCATCGAGGAGCGCGAGCGCCAGGTGCAGGCGGCGGCCCAGCCGGGCGGCGGGCCGGCTGCCTGAGCGTTTCCCTGCCGCGCCGCCGGCGGCTGCGCTCAGCCGCCGGCGCGGTAGCGGTCCTTCAGCTCGGCGTAATGCGCCGCCGAGTGCACGAAAAATTCCATCTCCTCGGCGCGCAGCTCGCGCACCGGCTTGGCCGGCCGGCCGGCCCACAGCCAGCCGCCGTGCAGCTCCTTGCCGGGTGACACCAGCGAGCCGGCGGCCAGCAGCACGCCGGAGCGCAGCACGGCGCCGTCCATCACCAGCGATCCCATGCCCACCAGGCAGCGGTCCTCGATGGTGCAGCCGTGCAGGATGACCTGATGACCCACGGTCACGTCGGCGCCGATGGTGAGCGGATCGCCGGCCGGCTTGTCCGGCGCCGGCTGGTTCACGTGCAGGATTGAGCCGTCCTGGATGTTGGTGCGGGCACCGATGCGGATGCGGTTCACGTCGCCGCGCAGCACCGAGCACGGCCAGACCGACACGTCCTCCGCCAGCTCCACCTGGCCGATCACCACGGCCGCGTCGTCCACCCAGGCGCGCGCGCCAAGCTGCGGCGCGTGGCCGCCAAAACTGCGAAGACCCATGCTTACCTCATCAGGACCAGCTCTTCGCTGGCGGTCGGGTGGATGGCGACGGTGTCGTCGAGGTCGCGCTTGCGCGCGCCCAGCTTGACCGCCACGGCGAAGCCCTGGGTCATCTCGTCCGCGCCGCGACCGACCACATGTACGCCGACCACCCGCTCGTCCGCCCCCACGCACACCAGTTTGGCGACGGTCTGCGGTTTGTGGCTGCCGAGCGCGTAGTACATGTCGGTGAAGCGCGTGGTGTAGACGCGCACCGCGTCGCCGTGACGCTCTCGCGCCTGCGCTTCGGTCAGGCCGACGCTGCCCACCGGCGGGTGGGCGAACACCACCGACGGGATGTCGTCGTAGTCGAGATGGCGGTCCGTTTGGCCGTCGAACAGCCGGTCGGCCAGGCGGCGGCCGGCGGCGATCGCCACTGGCGTCAAGGGAACACGGCCGGTGATGTCGCCGACGGCGTGGATGCCGGCCACGTTGGTGTCCTGAAAGGCATCGACCGGGATGTGGCCGTCGGCGTCGGTGGTGACGCCGGCCGTCTCGAGGCCGAGATCGTCACTGCACGGGCGGCGGCCGATGGCCCAGATGACGCAATCGAAGCCGCCGGCGGCCCGGCCGTCCCCGGACAGCACGGCGATGCCGTCACCGCGGCGTTCGAGAGCTTTCGGCACGAAACCGCGCTCGAGCCCGATCCCGGCCGCTTCCAGGTGTCCGGTGACCGCTTCCTGAACCAGCGGATCGAAACTGCGCAGCACCGTTTGTCCGCGGATGGCCAGTGTCACCTCGCTGCCGAGGGCGCGCAGCACGCCGGCCAGCTCGACCGCTATGTAGCCGGCGCCGATCACGGCGACACGCCGCGGCTGTTCGGCCAGAGCGAAGAAACCGTCGCTGTCGATGCCAATCGACGCTCCCGGCAGGTCAGGCACGCCAGGTCGGCCGCCGGTGGCGATCAGGATGTGTCGGGCGTGATGGACGTCGCCGGCGACGGCCACGGCGTTCACCCCGGCAAGGCGCGCGTGGCCGCGCAACAGCGTGACGCCGGAATCGTCCAGCATCCGTGCGTAGATGCCGTTCAGGCGCTCGATGTAGGCGTGACGAGCCTGCACCAGCCGCGGCCAGTCGAAGCGCACCTCGCCGAGTTCGAAGCCGTAATCGGCCGCGTGGTGCAGGGATTCAGCGATTCCCCCGGCGTTCCACATGACTTTTTTCGGCACGCAGCCGACGTTCACGCAGGTGCCGCCCAGGCGCCCGGCCTCCACCACCGCCACACGGGCGCCGTATTGCGCCGCGCGGCGGGCAGATGCGATGCCGCCGCTGCCGCCGCCGATCACCAGATAGTCGAAGGATTCGCTCACCAGCACACTCCAGGCGCGCCGCTGAGCCGCGGCAGCAGGTCGCGAAAGTAATCGGCCGCCGCCAGCAGGCGGCTGCCCGGCCAGCAGAACATTTCGCCGTCGACCGGCACGATGCGCGCCCGAGGCAGCACGCCGGCCAGTTCGGCACCGTGAGCGGGCTTGAACGGATACGGCTCGGACGACAACAGGATCAGGTCCGGCGCAGCCGCGGCCAGGTCCTCGGCGGCGAGTTCCGGGTAGCGCGGTCGCCCCTCGAACACGTTCACCAGCCCCAGGCGTTGCAGCAGATCGCCGATGAAGGTGCCGCCGCCGGCGACCATCCAGGGCTGGCGCCAGATGAGATAGGCGCAGCGCAGGCCATCGGCGCGCGGCAGGCCGGCAAACGCGCTTTCGATATCGGCCGCGATGCGTGCCGCGTGGGCCTCGGCGCCCAGCGCAAAACCGACCGCACGCGTCATGGCGAGCGCCTGCGGCAGGCTGTTCACGTCCGTGACGTAGACCGGCGCAAACTCGCCGATGGCGGCGATATCCTCGGCGCGGTTCTCCTCCCGATTGGCGAGCACCAGGTCCGGCGCGAGCGCGCGTATCCGCGCGATGTCGGGCGATTTGGTGCCGCCGATGCGGCGCCGGCCGGACCGGGCCTCGGGCGGGTGCACGCAGAACTTGGTGACGCCCGCCACGCGCTCGCCGACGCCAAGATCGAACAGCAGTTCGGTCTGCGACGGCACCAGCGAGACGATGCGACGCGGTGGTGCCTCGAGCAGCAGCTCGTTGCCGAGCGCGTCGCGCACGCGCCGCGGCCAGGGGCGTGGCGTGTGGACGGCCAGGCGCCGCGCGGCCTGCAGCAGGATGCCGAGCCGCTGCCCGGGGTTCGCCGCCGGCCAGGCGGCGATATCGTCGAGCTTGCGCCCGCAGCCCGAGCACGCGTCGGCGGCCACTTCGCAGGCGCCGATGCAGGCGCTGCTGACCTCAAGCGGCTTCATCGGCTTGCTCCAGAACGGTCAGAAATTCGCCGAGAATCATGCCGGTGGCGCCCCAGATGCGCGTGCCCGGCAAGGCGAAATACGGTACCCGCACGCGCCCGAACGGCTCGAAGCGCACCACTTCCAAACCCCGGAAGCGCCGGTCGCGCAGGCGCGCGAGGGGTACCTCGATGACCTCGGCCACCTCGCGTTCGCAGGGCTGGAACTGCGGCCGCTGCGTTGCAACGGCCACGAATGGGTAGACCAGGTGGTTGCTGGCACGCACGTACAGCGGCGACAGCGCGCCGAGCAGGGCGAGCGGCGCCGGGTCGATACCAAGCTCCTCCTGCGTCTCGCGCAGCGCCGTTTGCAGCAGTGTTTCATCACCCTCGCGCCGGCCGCCGGGCAGCGCTATCTGGCCGCTGTGCGGGCCGCTGTAATCCGGTCGGCGAATCAGCGCCAGATGGGTCTGCGCGCCGCCAGCGGGGTACAGCAGCAACAACACCGCCGCTTCGCGATGTTGCGGCGGGATGGCTTCCCAGCGTTCATCCATGCTGCCGCGGTAGGGCACGGGGGCCATGCGCGCCTGGCCCTGTCGTCCTGGCAGGGGGCGCGAGAGGGCGGCTTGCAGACGCTCGGCAAGAAGGGGTGGGGGTGCTTGGCTGATCATGTCCAGGGAGCGTGGCCAGTGGCTCGCTTGTCCTCGCGGGAGACGGGGCTGCGGACACCTTGTCGGGGCATTGCCGCGTCGCAGGCCGGCGCGTAGATTGCCTGTCGGGGACCCGGGTGGTGCCACAGCCGGAGCGGCCCCGAGGATGTTAATTCAAGGAGAAGTCCATGCGTCTACCGCTGCAGATCACTGCCCGCGACATCGAGCTGACGGAAGCCATCGAAACGGCCGTGCGTAAAAAGGCCGAAAAGCTCGACCAGTTCAGCGACCGCATCATGGCCTGCCGGGTGGTGATCGAGTGTCCGCACAAGCACCAGCATAAAGGGGTTCTGTACAACATCCACATCGATCTGACCGTGCCGGGCGCGGAACTGGTGGTCAAGCGCGAACCGAACGAGGATCTGTACGTGGCGCTGCGCGATGCCTTCGACGCCGCCGCCCGCCAGTTGCGCGACCACATGGACCGCCAGCAGGATCACCACGGCCGCAACGGCAACACTGTCGCCTGAGAGCGGCTCAAACGCCGCCGCGCAAGGCGGCAATCACCGGCTGCGTGGCGGGGCGCACGCCCCGCCACAGCCAGAACGCTTCCGCCGCCTGCTCCACCAGCATGCCCAGGCCGTCGTGGCAGTCCGCGACGCCGGCCCGGCGGGCAAGGCTCAGAAACGCCTGCGCCGCAGGGCCGTAGACGAGGTCATAGGCCGCGGCGCCACGGCGGAACACGCTGGGCGGCACCGCGGGCGCCTGCCCGTCGAGTCCCGCCGCAGTGGCGTTCAGCACCAGGTCGAAGCCGGCGCCGGGCGCGCTTAAGGGCGCGACACGGATCGGCCCGCGACCGACGAATCGGGCGGCCAGCGCGTTTGCGCGCGGCGCCGTGCGATTGGCAATCACCAGCTCGGCCACGCCGGCATCGAGCAGCGGACCGACAAGGCCGGCCGCCGCCCCGCCGGCGCCGATGAGCAGCACCCGCCGAGTGCGCAGCGCGACACGAAGGTTCTGCGTCAGATCCCGCAGCAGGCCGACGCCGTCGGTGTTGAAGCCGGCCAGCCGCCCATCCGGCTCCACTCGCAGGGTATTGACGGCCCGGGCCTGCGCTGCCAGGTCATCGCAACGATCGGCGAGGTGGAAGGCTTCTTCCTTGAACGGCACGGTGACGTTGCCGCCGCGCCCGCCGGCGGCGGCGAAGGCGCGCAGCGTGTCGGCGAAGCCGTCCAGCGGTGCCTCGATGGCCTCGTAGCTCATCGCCTGCCCGGTCTGGGCGGCGAACGCGGCGTGAATCTGCGGCGATTTGCTGTGTTTGACCGGGTGGCCGAACACCGCGTAGCGGTCCATGTCAGCCCTGCAGGTAACGGGCGGCGTCGAGCGCGAAGTAGGTGAGGATGCCGTCGGCGCCGGCGCGCCGGCAGGCCAGCAGCGCTTCCAGCACCACGGCGCGCTCGTCGAGCCAGCCGTTCAGCGCCGCGGCCTTGAGCATGGCGTACTCGCCGCTGACCTGGTAGACGAAGGTCGGCACGCCAAAACGATCCTTGACCCGGCGCACGATGTCCAGGTACGGCAGGCCGGGCTTGACCATCACCATGTCGGCGCCTTCGGCGAGATCGAGCGCCACCTCGTGCAGGGCCTCGTCGCCGTTGCCGCAGTCCATCTGGTAGCCGTGCTTGCCGGCACCGCCGAGGTTGGCCGCCGAGCCGACGGCATCGCGAAACGGCCCGTAGAAGGCCGAGGCGTACTTGGCCGAGTAGGCGAGGATGGCGGTGTTGACGAGGCTCTCGCGTTCCAGCGCCTTGCGGATGGCGCCGATGCGCCCGTCCATCATGTCCGATGGCGCCACCACGTCGGCGCCGGCGCGCGCCTGGCACACCGCCTGACGCACCAGGGCGGACACGGTGGTGTCGTTGTGCACGTAGCCGCTGGCGTCGATCAGCCCGTCCTGGCCGTGCGAGGTGTAGGGGTCTAGCGCCACATCGGTGACGACGCCGAGTTCCGGCACGGCGGACTTGAGCGCCTGCACCGCCCGCGGCACCAGGCCGTCGGGATTCCACGCCTCGGCGGCGTTGTCGGACTTGAGGCCCGCGTCGATGACCGGAAACAGGGCGATGGCCGGAATGCCCAGACGGGCCGCTTCACGGGCCTGCGCGATCAGCAGGTCGACCGACAGGCGCTCGACGCCCGGCATGGAAGCCACCGGTTCGCGCCGGCCGGTGCCATCCAGCACGAACACCGGGTAGATGAGGTCCCCCGGTGTGAGGGTGGTCTCGCGGGTCAGCTCGCGCAAAAAATCGTGCCGGCGCAGGCGGCGCAGGCGGCTGGCGGGGTAGCTGCGTTCGGTCACGGGCGTGGGGTTCAGCGCAGTGCGTCGGCGATGCCGCGCAGCGCCGCGGAAATGGCATCGACCGATTGCTCGCCCGGGACGGTGTGCAGCAGGCCACGGCTGCGGTAGTACTCCACCAGCGGCGCCGTCTCGGCCTCGTAGGTGGCCAGGCGCTGCGCCACGGTGGCCTCGTTGTCGTCGCTGCGCTGGTAGGTCTCGCCGTCGCACAGGTCGCACACGCCTTCCTGCGCCGAGGGGGCGGTGTAGACGTTGTAGATCGCGCCGCAGTCGCGGCAGGTGCGCCGCCCGGCGATGCGCCGCTTGAGTTCCTCGGCGCTGACGTCGATCAGGATCGCCGCCTGCAGCGGCAGCCCAAGGCGCTCGAGCAGGGCGCCGAGCGCCTCGGCCTGGGCCAGGTTGCGCGGAAATCCGTCCAGGATGAAGTCGTGCAGGCCGCCCGGGCCGCCCAGGCGCTCCTCGATCAGGCCGAGCACGATGTCATCCGACACCAGCTTGCCGGCGTCCATGGCGGCCTTGGCGCGCTGGCCGATCGGGCTGCCTGCTTTCACCGCGGCGCGCAGCAGGTCGCCGGTGGATAGCTGGGTGGCGCCGTAGGTCTGCACCAGCTGCTTGGCCTGGGTGCCCTTGCCGGAACCGGGGGCGCCGAGCATGACGACTCGCATGAATGGGAAATCCTTGACGGTAAATTGACGATTATAGGGGGGTGGCCGTCGGCGGACGGGCGAAGAAGCCGCGGCTGCGCAGGGACTTGGCTGCTTCACGGCCTGCCGACGCGGCTGACTGAATGAACGTTCGGGCTATACTCCGGGCGCCTTTTTTCGGCGCAGTGCGCGTGTTCAGCCGCTGAACACGCGGCGTAAAGAAATTGCTAAGGTCGGACGCAGGCTGCCGGCAACTTGCAAACGGGGAGGGATTGCATGTCGATTGATCTTGCTCTGTGGCTCGCCATCGGCGCGGGCGTGTTGGCCATCGTCTACGGCCTCGTGGCCGTGCGCTGGATCGTGGCGCAGCCGGCGGGCAACGCCCGCATGCAGGAAATCGCCGCCGCCATCCAGGCCGGTGCACAGGCGTACCTGAATCGTCAGTACACGACCATCGGCATCGTCGGCGTGGTGCTGTTCGTGGTGCTCGGCCTGGCGCTCGACTGGGCCACTGCCGGTGGCTTTGCCGTCGGCGCCGTGCTGTCGGGTCTGGCGGGTTTCATCGGCATGAACGTGTCGGTGCGCTCCAACGTGCGCACGGCGCAGGCGGCGAGCGTGGGTCTGAACCCGGCCCTGCAGGTGGCGTTCCGTGGTGGCGCGGTGACCGGCATGCTGGTGGTGGGTCTGGGTTTGCTGGGCGTCGCCGGTTACTACCTCGCCATGCTGCAGGTGACCGACGCCGACCACGCCCTGCACTCGCTGATCGGCCTCGCCTTCGGCGGGTCGCTGATCTCCATCTTCGCGCGTCTGGGCGGTGGCATTTTCACCAAGGGCGCCGACGTCGGTGCCGACCTGGTGGGCAAGGTCGAGGCCGGCATCCCGGAGGATGACCCGCGCAACCCGGCGGTGATCGCCGACAACGTGGGCGACAACGTCGGCGACTGCGCCGGCATGGCGGCGGACCTTTTCGAGACCTATGCCGTGACGGTGGTCGCCACCATGCTGCTGGCCGGCCTGACCATGCAGACGCTGGGCGTCAACGCGGTGCTGTACCCGCTGCTGCTGGGTGCGGTGTCGATCGTGGCCTCGGTGATCGGCACCTTCTTCGTGAAGGTGAGCGACGGCGGCAAGATCATGAACGCGCTGTACCGCGGCGTGATCGTGTCCGGCGTGATCGCGGCGGCGGCGTTCTATCCGATCTCGACCGCGCTGCTCGGCGCGCAGGCCATGCCGCTGTACTACTGCGCGCTGATCGGGCTGGCGCTGACGGCAGCCATGATCGTCATCACCGAGTACTACACGGCTACCGAATACGCGCCGGTGCGGCACATCGCCGAGGCTTCGCAGACCGGCCACGGCACCAACGTCATCGCCGGTCTCGCCGTGTCGATGAAGTCGACCGCGCTGCCCGTGCTGGCGGTGTGTGCCGCCATCTGGGGTGCCTACGAGCTCGGTGATCTTTACGGCATCGCCGTGGCCGCCACGGCCATGTTGTCCATGACCGGCATGGTGGTGGCGCTCGACGCCTACGGGCCGATCACCGACAACGGCGGCGGCATCGCCGAGATGGCCGGCCTCCCCAGCGGCGTGCGCACCATCACCGACGCGCTGGACGCGGTCGGCAACACCACCAAGGCGGTGACCAAGGGCTATGCCATCGGCTCGGCCGGTCTGGCGGCGCTGGTGCTGTTCGCCGACTACACGCACAACCTGGCTGCCATCGACAAGCTGCAGGCGTTCAGCCTGTCCGATCCGGCCGTGATCATCGGGCTGTTCATCGGCGGTCTGGTGCCGTACCTGTTCGGCGCCATGGCCATGGAGGCGGTCGGCCGCGCCGCGGGCTCGGTGGTGGTCGAGGTGCGCCGCCAGTTCAAGGAAATCCCCGGCATCATGGAGGGCACCGGCAAGCCGGACTACTCCAGGGCGGTCGACATGCTGACGCGCTCGGCCATAAAGGAAATGATCGTGCCCTCGCTGCTGCCCATTCTGGTGCCGGTAGTGGTCGGTTTCGGCATGAATGTCCTGATGGGCCCGGGTGCCGGCATCAAGGCATTGGGTGGTCTGCTGATCGGCACCATCGTGACCGGCCTGTTCGTGGCCATCTCGATGTGCACCGGCGGCGGCGCCTGGGACAACGCCAAGAAGTACGTCGAAGAGGGCAACTACGGCGGCAAGGGTTCGGAAACCCACAAGGCCGCGGTCACCGGCGACACGGTGGGCGATCCCTACAAGGACACCGCCGGGCCGGCCATCAATCCGCTGATCAAGATCATCAACATCGTCGCCCTGCTGCTGGTGCCGCTGCTTTAAAGTCGACTCCGGGACGATCGTCCTCGCCCCTCTAGCGGGGCGGGGACGCCCATTTTCGTGCGGTCCGTCGCGGCTCTGCCGCGGCCAGCCGTTATCCTTGCGCCCCTCGTTTCCCTTCCGCTACCCGCAAGGAGCACGCAATGGGCCTGGATCTGGTCCCCGCCGGCGGCAATTTGCCGCACAACATCAACGTCATCATCGAAATCCCCAAGGATTCCGAGCCGGTCAAGTACGAGGTCGACAAGGCCACCGGCGCCATCTTCGTCGACCGCATCCTGTCGACGCCGATGCGCTATCCGTGCAACTACGGCTACATCCCGCACACCGTTTGCGGCGACGGTGACCCGGCCGATGTGCTGGTGATACTGCCGCTGACGCTGATTCCGGGCTCGGTGATCCGCTGCCGGCCGGTCGGCGTGCTGCGCATGACCGACGAGGCGGGCAGCGACGAGAAAATTCTGGCGGTGCCGGACGACCGCGTGTTCGCCGGTTACTCGCATATCCAGGACATCGGCCAGGTGTCGGGCCACTGGCTGGAGCGCATCGGTCACTTCTTCGAGCACTACAAGGATCTCGAGCCCGGCAAGTGGGTGAAGATCGATGGCTGGGGCGACGCCGCGGCCGCCCGCGCCATCATCGTGGAGGCGCTGGAGCGCTGCGCCGCCGGCGAGGAGTAACGCGCCCTCAGTCGTCCGTCGCCGACGTGTTGCGCGTCACCCAGCGCGTGCTGCCGCCGGCGAGGGCTTCCTTCTTCCAGAACGGCGCGCGGTGCTTGAGTTCCTCGATCAGGTAGCGGCAGGCGGCGAAGGCCGCCTCGCGGTGGGCCGACCAGGCGGCCGTCAGCACGATGGCATCGCCGAGGTCGATCGGTCCCACCCGATGCACGATCAACAGGTCGTTGATGGGCCAGCGCTGCTGCGTCTCGGCGGCGATGCCGTCCAGCGCCCGTTCGGTCATGCCGGGGTAGTGCTCCAGCGTCATGCCGGCGACGGCGTCACCCTCGTTGAAATCCCGCATCGTGCCGACGAACACTGCACAGGCGCCGCTGCCCGCCGGCGCCGCCAGCCTGGCCTGAGCGGTCGCCAGACGCGCCCAGGGGTCGAACGGCCCGTCGACGATCTCGACGCTCACCTCAACCCCCCGTCACGGGCGGGAAGAACGCGACCTCGTCACCCGGCTGCACCGCGGCACCGGCTGGGGCGTAGTCGTGGTTGATGGCGCACAGAACCCCGGCCGGCAGGGCGCTTTGGCCGGTGGCGGCATTCCACACGTCGGCCACGCAAGCCGTCGGCGGGAGGTCGAGCCGGACCTCGTCGCGGCCGAGCGACTCGCGCAGGCTGGCGAAAAAGCGGACGTGGACGTTCATCGGCCGTGGAGCGGGCGGGCGGGACCGCCATAATACCGGCGAGCCTCACTGCCCGGGCCAGCCATGAGCAACGCCAGCGACACGCCGCGCAGCCTGCGCGTGGCGGTTCTCACCTACTCCAACCGCCGCACCGCCGTCGACGACGGCAGCGGCGATCTGATCCGCGCGCGCCTGTCCGCCGCCGGGCACCGCGTGGCGGCATCGGCCATCCGCCACGGCGACGCCGAGGCCATGCGCGGCTTTCTGCACGCCTGGCTGGCCGATCCGGGCATCGATGCGGTGATCTCGAACGGCGGCACCGGCATCACCGACTGCATGCCGGAGGCCGCCGCGCCCTTGATCGACCACGACATCCCGGGCTTCGCCGTGTTGTTTCAGGTCCTCTCGCTGGCCGACATCGGCAGCTCCGGCATGCTGTCGCGGGCCAGCGCGGGCCTCGCCGCCGGCAAGCTGCTGTTTCTGCTGCCGGGATCGGAGAACGGCTGTCGCCTTGCCATGGACCGGCTGGTCATCCCGCAGCTCGACAGCACCACCCGGCCGTGCAGTCTCGCCGGCCTGCTCGCCGATGAGTGATCTCACGCACTTCAACCCCCGTGGCGAGGCGCACATGGTGGACGTCGGCGACAAGCCGGTCACCCAGCGCGAGGCGGTCGCCGAAGGGCGCATCCGGATGCAGGCGCAGACGCTGGCGCGCATCCGTGCCGGCGACCACAAGAAGGGCGACGTGCTCGGCATCGCCCGCGTCGCCGGCATCATGGCCGCCAAGCGCACGGCCGATCTGGTGCCGCTGTGCCATCCCTTGCCGCTGACGGCGATCAGCATCGAGTTCGAACTCGAGGACGCACCACCGGCGGTGCGGTGTCGCGCCCGCGTGCGCACCGGCGGGCAAACCGGCGTCGAGATGGAAGCCCTGACGGCGGTGCAGGTTGCGCTGCTGACGGTCTATGACATGTGCAAGGCAGTCGACCGCGGCATGGTGATGACCGACATCGGCCTGCTGGAAAAGCGCGGCGGCAAGTCCGGCGAGTGGCGGCGTCAGGACGTTGAATGATCAGGCAAACGTCGCGCGGGGCGTCCCGCGCCTGAAGGGAGGCGCTGAGCAAATCAGCGCTTCCCACGTCGCGGGCTCAACCCAACAGCAGTTCGAGCAGCGCCTTTTGCGCGTGCAGGCGGTTTTCTGCCTCGTCCCAGACCACGCTTTGCGGGCCGTCGATGACCTCGGCGGCGACTTCCTCGCCGCGGTGCGCCGGCAGGCAGTGCATGAAGATGGCGTGCGGTGCCGCGAGCGCCATCAGCGCCGCGTCGACCTCAAAACCGGCGAACGCGGCCTGCCGCGCGTCAGCCTCGTCTTCCTGCCCCATGCTGGCCCACACGTCCGTGATGACGGCATCGGCGTCGGCCACGGCGGCTTGGGGATCGTCCGTGAGCTCGACGCAGTCGGCATAAGTCCCCTGCAGGTCGGCCGCCGGCCGGTAGCCCTCAGGTGCCGCCACGCGCAGCCTGAACTCGAACAGCCGCGCTGCCTCCATCCACGAGTGACACACGTTGTTGCCGTCACCCACGAACACCGCGGTGCGGCCGCGGATGTCGCCGTGGCGCTCGACCCAGGTCAGGATGTCGGCCAGCAGCTGACAGGGGTGGAAGCGGTCCGTCAGCGCGTTGATCACCGGCACCGTGGAGTGCGCGGCGAACAGCTCGAGGCGCTCGTGGCTGAAGGTGCGCACCACCAGCACGTCGACCATGCGCGACAGCACGCGGGCCGAGTCCTCGACCGTCTCGCCGCGGCCGAGCTGTATGTCGCGCGGCGACAGGAACATGCTGTGCCCGCCAAGGTGCGTCCAGGCCGCCTCGAACGAGGCCCGGGTGCGGGTCGACGATTTCTCGAACAGCATCGCCATCACGCGGCCCGGGTAGCGCACCTGCGCCTCGCCCTGTTTGTGGGCGGCCTTGAGCTGTGCCGCGCGTGTGATGAGCGTCGCGAGCTCCGCCGCGCTGAGATCGGTCAGGGTCAGAAAATGCCGTGCGGCCATCACGCGTCCCACAATCTCAGGCGCAGAAATCGACGATCAGCGGGCACAGCGTGTCCACCAGCACCGCGGCTTCGTCGTCGGTCATTATCAGGGGCGGCAACAGGCGCACCACGCGCTCCGCAGTGACGTTGATCAGCAGGTGCCGCTCGAGCGCGTGCTGCACCAGCGCGCCGCACGGCCGGTCGAGCTCGATGCCGATCAGCAGCCCCTGTCCGCGGACATCGACCACTCCGGCGCAGCCCGCCAGACGTTCGCGCAGGGCGGCCAGCAGCCGGGAACCCAGCTCGCTGGCACGCTGTGGCAGGTTGTTTTGCTCGATGACGTCTATCGTGGCGAGCGCGGCCCGGCAGGCCAGCGGATTGCCGCCGAAGGTGCTGCCATGATTGCCGGCCTGCAGTATCCCTGCCGCCTTGCCGCCGGCCAGGCAGGCGCCGATCGGCACGCCGTTGCCCAGCCCCTTGGCGAGCGTCATCACGTCCGGGGTCACGCCCGCGCCCTGGCAGGCAAACCACCGTCCGCTGCGGCCCATGCCGGTCTGGATCTCATCCAGCATCAGCAGCCAGCCGTGCTGGTCGCACAGCGCCCGCACACCGGTCAGGTAGTCCGCTGAAGGCATGCGGATACCGCCCTCGCCCTGCACCGGTTCCAGCAGCACGGCCACTACATCGCGCTGGTGTTCGGCCACCCGGCGCAGTGCATCGAGGTCGTCGTAGGGCACGCGTGTGAAGCCCTGCACCAGCGGCTCGAATCCGGCCTGCACCTTGCGGCTGCCGGTGGCGCTCAGCGTCGCCAGCGTGCGGCCATGAAAACTGCCTTCCGCCACCACCACGGTCGGCACGGCGATGTCCCGTTCGTGGCCGTACTTGCGCGCAATCTTGATCGCCGCCTCGTTGGCCTCGGCGCCGGAGTTGCAGAAAAACGCTTCTTTCAGACCGGACAGTGCCGTCAGGCGCGCCGCCAGCTGCGCCTGCAGCGGCACCTGGTACAGATTGGAGGTGTGAACGAGCGTGGCCGCCTGCTCGGCGATCGCGCGCGCCACGTCCGGGTGCGCGTGACCCAGGCCGCACACCGCGATGCCGGACAGCGCGTCCAGGTAACGCTCGCCGCGGGTATCCCACAGCCAAACGCCAGCCCCGCGCTCGAATGCCACCGACTGGCGGGCATAAGTGGCCATCAGGGCCCCATCCTGGCCGGACATTTCACTACCCCATAAAAGCAAAACAGCCGACGGGGCGGCTGCTTCTGAAGCGAAAAGTCTAGCACCAAATATTCCTTGACAAACCTCGCCAAACGCTGTGTTGACAAGGCGCGGGTGCGATCGCAGCATTGTCCGCAGGCCCTGCGGTTTGGCGTGTGCCGACCCGCATGGGCGTAACAGGTGGCAGTGATCCGTTATGACGAATCGGGAACGACAGGGTAACGATGGGGCGCTCGACGTCCGCGAAGCCCGGCCCAAGGTGGAGCAACCGCCGCTGTACAAGGTGGTGTTGCTCAACGACGACTACACGCCGATGGAGTTCGTGGTGCACGTGCTCGAACGGTTCTTCAGCCTTGACCGCGAACGCGCCACGCAGGTGATGCTGCATGTGCACACCCGCGGCAAGGGCGTGTGCGGTGTCTACACGCGCGAGATCGCCGAAACCAAGGTGGCACAGGTCGTGCAGTACTCACGCGAGAGCGAGCATCCCCTGCAATGCGATATGGAAGTAGCCTGACATGCTCAGTCACGAACTCGAATTCACCCTGAACCAGGCGTTTCGGCAGGCGCGCGAGAAGCGCCACGAATTCATGACCGTCGAGCATCTGTTGCAGATGCTGCTGGACAGCCCGTCGGCGGCGTCGGTGTTGCGGGCCTGCGGCGCGGACATCGATCGCCTGCGACGGGAACTTGGCGCGTTCATCGACAAGAACACGCCACTGCTGCCGGAAGGCGACGAACGCGACGTGCAGCCGACCATCGGCTTCCAGCGCGTGCTGCAACGCTCCATGTTTCACGTGCAGGCGTCCGGCAAGCGAGAGGTCACCGGCGCCAACGTGCTGGTGGCCATCTTCAGCGAGAAGGAGTCCCACGCCGTCTACCTGCTGGGCAAGCAGGGCATCAGCCGGCTGGATGTCGTCAACTACATCGCACACGGCATATCCAAAGTGAACGAAGGCGACGAGAACGAATCCCCGGCGGCGCCGGAAGAGGACGCCCAGGGCGAAGGCGGCGCCAAGTCGGCGCTCGACAAGTTCGCGGTCAACCTGAACGAGCAGGCCCGTCAGGGTCGCATCGATCCGCTGATCGGCCGTGCGGACGAGATCGAGCGGACCATGAAGATCCTGTGCCGCCGGCGCAAGAACAATCCGTTGTTCGTGGGCGAGGCGGGCGTCGGGAAGACGGCGCTCGCCGAGGGGCTGGCCAAGCGCATCGTCGAAGGCGAGGTGCCGGATGCGCTAGCCGCCTGCACCGTGTATTCGCTCGACATGGGCGCATTGCTGGCCGGCACCAAGTACCGTGGCGATTTCGAGAAGCGCCTCAAAACGGTGCTCAAGGATCTCTCCAAGGACCCGGGCTCGATCCTGTTCATCGACGAGATTCACACCATCATCGGCGCCGGTGCGGCCTCGGGCGGGGTGATGGACGCATCGAATCTCATCAAGCCGGTGCTGGCTTCGGGCGATCTGAAGTGCATCGGCTCGACCACGTACCAGGAATACCGCGGCATTTTCGAGAAGGACCGCGCCCTGTCGCGGCGCTTCCAGAAGATCGATGTCGGCGAGCCGAGCGTGCCGGAGACGGTGCAGATTCTGCGCGGCCTGCGTGGCCAGTACGAGCAGCACCACAACGTGCGTTACACCAACGCCGCCCTGAGCGCCGCGGCGGAACTGTCGGCGCGCTACATCAATGAGCGCTTCCTGCCGGATAAGGCCATCGACGTGATCGACGAGGCCGGTGCCGCCCAGCGCGTGCTGCCGCCCAGCAAGCGCAAGAAGGTGATTGGCGTCGGCGATGTCGAGCAGGTGGTGGCACGCATTGCGCGTATTCCGCCAAAGCAGGTGTCGAGTACCGACATGGAGAAGCTGCGCACGCTCGACCGCAACCTCAAGATGACGGTGTTCGGCCAGGAAGACGCCATCGACACCCTGACCGCGGCCATCAAGATGTCGCGTTCGGGCCTGGGCCCGCAGACCCGGCCGATCGGTTCGTTCCTGTTCGCTGGCCCCACCGGCGTCGGCAAGACCGAGCTCAGCCGGCAGTTGGCGCTCGCGCTGGGCATCGAGCTGATCCGTTTCGACATGTCCGAGTACATGGAGCGGCACACCGTGTCCCGCCTGATCGGCGCGCCGCCGGGTTACGTCGGCTTCGACCAGGGCGGGCTGCTGACCGAGGCCATCAACAAGCACCCGCACGCCGTTCTGCTGCTCGACGAGATCGAAAAGGCGCACCCGGACGTGTTCAACCTGCTGCTGCAGGTCATGGATCACGGCGCGCTCACCGACAACAACGGCCGCAAGGCGGATTTCCGCAACGTCATCATCATCATGACCACCAACGCCGGTGCGGAGATGACGGCCCGCGCGTCGGTCGGCTTCACCAAGCAGGATCACAGCAGCGACGACATGGAGGCCATCAACCGCCTGTTCGCGCCGGAATTCCGCAACCGCCTGGACGGCATCGTGCGCTTCCACGGCCTCACGCCGCAGATCATCGCCAGCGTGGTCGACAAGTTCATCGTGGAACTCGAAACTCAGCTCGAGCCGCGCCGCGTCACTGTCGAGGTGGACGAGGACGCGCGCGCCTGGCTGGCCGAGCACGGTTACGACGCCAAGATGGGTGCCCGGCCGATGGCACGGCTCATTCAGGACAAGATCCGGCGCGCGTTGGCCGACGAACTGCTGTTCGGCAAGCTGATACACGGCGGCGTGGTGAGCGTGAGCTGTCCTGGCGGCGAGCTCAAGATCGAATGCGAAGCGGCGGCCCGGCCCGCGCGGGTGGCGGAAGAGGAGGCCTGATCGAGAATGCGCCGCGGCGTACAGCCTTCAGGATGCGGCACAGGCCTCCTGCCGGCGCTTTAGCGGGCGCGGTAGGTGATGCGGCCTTTGGTCAGGTCATACGGGGTGAGCGATACGGTGACCTGGTCGCCGGTGAGGATACGGATATAGTGCTTGCGCATCTTGCCGGAAATGTGCGCGGTGACGACATGACCATTTTCGAGGCGCACGCGGAACGTCGTGTTCGGCAGGGTCTCGACCACCGTACCCTGCATTTCGATGCCTTCTTCCTTTGCCATTCAGTTCTCGACAGCCGGCGGAAAGCGCGGGATTGTATGCCCCGCCCTAGGGCGGGCTCAACCGCCCGCGCCATCTTGGTGGGCTGCGGCCTTCCGGGTACGGCCCGGCGCTACCGCGGGCTTTCGGGGAGGTCGCCGTGCTTTCGCTGCGAATAGAGTTCTTTCACGACGTTCTGTCCTGCTGGTGTTTCAACGCGTCCGAGCGTGTGCGCGCCTTTGTTGCGGCGCATCCACAGGTGGAGGTGATCCACCGCGCCTGGCCGCTTGGCACGGATCGCACGCTGTTCACCCGCCTGTTTCCGGACCCTGCCGCAGCCAAGCATGAAATCGTGCTCCAGCACTGGGGCGATGCGGTCCGCGTCGAGCACGAGCACCGGATTCGCCCCGATCTGATGATGAGCCGTGATTTCGATTACCCGTACTCGATGCCGGCGCAGCGTGGCTGCAAGGCGGCCGAGAAACAGGCGGGTCAGCAGGCGCACTGGGATTTCTTCGACCGAGCCCAGCAGGCACATCTGAGCGACGGCGAGAACGTGGCCGATGCGGACGTGCTGACGCGGTGCGCGCGGGACGTGGGTCTCGACGTCAACGCCTGGCTGCGGGATTTCGAAGACCCGCAGCGCGACATCGAGATCGGCATGGATTTGGGTATCGCCAGGGCGTATGGCGTGGTGCGTGTGCCCATGCTGGTCGCCGACGGGCGCGCGCAACTGCACGGCGAGCCCTGGTCGACGTTCGGCTATCGGATTACCGCCGAGCGGCTGGATGCCTGGTACGCCGACCTTGCCCGGGCGCGGCAGACCGGCCGCTTCTAGCCTCAGGCCGCGGCAGCGGCTTCGATGTAGGAAATGGGGAGATCCTGCACGCAGTCGAAGGTCACGACCTCGTAGTTGGCCGGATCGGCCAGCAACGCGCGCAGCAGCTTGTTGTTGAGCGCGTGCCCGGACTTGAAGCCGGAGAAGGCGCCAATCAGGCTGCGGCCCAGCAGGTACAGGTCGCCGATGGCGTCCAGCACCTTGTGCTTCACGAATTCGTCGCGATAGCGCAGGCCGTCCTCGTTCAGGATGCGCGCCTCGTCCACCACCACCGCGTTCTTGACGCTGCCACCGAGCACCAGACCCTGTGCCCGCAACGCCTCGATTTCGTGCATGAAGCCGAACGTGCGGGCGCGGCTGATCTCGCGCAGGAAGGCGGTCGACGAGAAATCGACCTCTGCCTGCACCGGTTTGCCGTCGAAGGCCGGGTGGCTGAACTCGATCTCGAAGCCCACCCGAAAGCCTTCGTAGGGTTCAAGGCGGACCCAGCGGCCGAGTTCCCGAATCTCGACCGGCCGCAGCACGCGAAGAAAGGACTTGGGGGCATCCTGCTCGCAGATTCCGGCCGACTGAATCAGAAACACGAACGGCCCCGCCGAGCCATCCATGATCGGCACTTCGGGCGCGTCTACATCGATAAGCGCGTTGTCGATACCAAGCCCGGCCAAGGCCGACAGCAGGTGCTCGACGGTGCTGACCTTGCTGCCGCCAAGTTCGAGGGTCGTCGACAGACGCGTGTCGCCGACCCGCTCGGCGCGTGCCGGAATGACCACCGCCGGCGACAGATCGACGCGACGAAAGCGGATGCCGCTGTCCACCGGCGCTGGATGCAGCGCGAGCTGCACCCGGGCCCCGGTGTGCAGGCCGACACCGGTGGCGCGGATGGTGTTCTTGAGCGTGCGTTGTCTGATCACGTTATGAGGGACTTCCTGCAGGCGGCGTGACGGTGGGTGGCTGTCACGCTCCGGTCACAAAGTCTAGCACCGGGTGTGCCGTCACTCAGTCGGCCTGGCGCCGCAGGAAGGCCGGGATTTCCAGGTACTCCATGTCGCTGTCGCGAAACGGCTGCACCCCATCACGCCGGCGGTCGGTGTTGCGCATGACCGTCGGCTGCTCGAAACGCTTGTAGGGGTCGGTGCCGGTGCGCACCACCTCGAGCGGGCGCTCGGCGGGACGTTCGACCGGACGATCCTGCGAGGTGCGGGTCGGTTTGCGGTCAAGACCCGTGGCGACCACGGTGACGCGCATCTCGTCGCTGAGATCGGGGTCGATGACGGTGCCGATGACCACGCAGGCGTCCGGCGAAGCCAGCTCCCGCACCACGTTGCCGACTTCCTCGAACTCGCCGATCGACATGTCGAGACCGGCCGTGATGTTGACCAGGATGCCGCGCGCTCCGGACAGGTTGATGTCCTCCAGCAGCGGGCTGCTGATCGCCGCCTCGGCGGCGAGCCGCGCCCGGCCGTCGCCACTGGCGGCGGACGAGCCCATCATCGCCATGCCCATTTCCGACATCACGGTGCGCACGTCGGCAAAGTCGACGTTGATCAGGCCGGGACGGGTGATCAGCTCGGCGATGCCCTGTACCGCGCCCTGCAGCACCTGATTGGCGGCCTTGAAGGCCTCGGTCAGGCGGAAGTTGCGGTCGAGTTCGGTGATCAGCTTGTCGTTCGGGATGATGATCAGCGAATCGACGTGCTTGCCGAGCGCGGCGATGCCCTCGTTGGCGATGTCCAGACGCTTGCGGCCCTCGAAGCCGAACGGCTTGGTGACCACGGCGACCGTGAGGATGCCGAGCTCGCGCGCGATCTGCGCGATGATCGGCGCCGCCCCGGTGCCGGTGCCGCCGCCCATGCCGGCGGTGATGAACACCATGTCGGCGCCTTCCAGCACGTCGGCGATGCGGTCCTTGTCCTCCATCGCCGCCTGCGCGCCGATGGAGGGGTTGGCGCCGGCGCCAAGGCCCTTGGTCAGACCGCCGCCGATCTGCAGCACCGTCTGCGCCGCGGTGCGCCCGAGCACCTGCGCGTCGGTATTGGCGACGATGAATTCCACGCCATCGATCTGCTGCAGCAGCATGTGCTCGATGGCATTGCCACCGCCACCGCCGACGCCGATGACCTTGATGACCGCACTTTGCTCGCTTGGTTCCATGAGTTCGAACATGCCTGTAGTGCCCCCGCTGTTCGCTAGCTTACCGCGAGAACCGCCCGGTCCCCGGCCCAAAATCGTGTCCCGCATTTCACCCCTGCCGCTGCTCTTGCCGCGATCGCCCAGAATCGTCATACGCCCCCCTGAAACCAGGTTTTGACCTTCGCCCAAATGCCGTTGAAACTGCCCAACGCGCGCCGGGTCGGCTCCTGCACGGCGCGCTGTTCGAGCGCGTACAGCAGCAGACCCACGCCCGTGGCGTGAATTGGATTGCGCACCACATCCACCAGGCCGCTGACGCGGTGCGGCAGACCGAGCCGTACCGGCGTGTGGAAGATTTCCTCCGCCAGGTCGACCACGCCTTCCATCTTTGAACTGCCGCCGGTCAGCACCACCCCGGCGGCGATCAGATCCTGAAAGCCGCTGCGCCGCAGCTCGGCCTGCACCAGGCGCAGCAGCTCCTCGTAGCGCGGCTCGACCACCTCGGCCAGCGTCTGGCGCGACAGACGGCGCGGCGCGCGCTCGCCGACGCTCGGCACCTCGATGCTGTCGTCGGCACCGGCCAGCTGGCGCAGCGCGCAGGCGTACTTGACCTTGATCTCCTCGGCGAACTGGGTCGGCGTGCGCAGCGCCACGGCGATGTCGTTGGTGACCTGATCGCCGGCGATCGGGATCACCGCCGTGTGCGCGATGGAGCCGCCGATGAACACGGCGATGTCGGTAGTGCCGCCGCCGATGTCGACCAGGCACACGCCGAGTTCCTTCTCGTCGTCGGTGAGCACCGAGTGACTCGATGCCACCTGCTCGAGCACCAGTTCGTCGACCTCGAGCCCGCAGCGGCGCACGCACTTGACGATGTTCTGCATGGCGCTGACGGCGGCGGTGACGATGTGCACGCGGGCTTCCAGCCGCACGCCGGACATGCCGACCGGCTGGCGGATGCCTTCCTGCTCGTCGATGACGTACTCCTGCGGCAACACGTGCACGATGCGCTGGTCCATCGGGATGGCCACCGCCTTGGCGGCGTCGAGCACGCGGTCCACATCGGCCTGCGTCACCTCCCGATCGCGGATGGCGACGATGCCGTTCGAGTTGATGCTGCGGATGTGGCTGCCCGCGATGCCGGCGTACACCGAATGGATCTGGCAGCCGGCCATCAGCTCCGCTTCCTCGACCGCCCGCTGCATGGAGGCGACCGTCGACTCGATGTTGACGACCACGCCTTTCTTGAGGCCGCGCGACGGGTGACTGCCGAGCCCGATGATCTCGACCTCGCCCTCGGGCGTCACCTCGCCGACCAGGGTGACGATCTTCGAGGTGCCGATATCCATGCCGGCGATCAGCCGCTTGTCCTGTTTCTTGCTCATAGGTCCATGACCTTGCGGTCGGGTTCGGAGGCCGGCTTGAAGCGCACTGCGAAACCATCCGAGTAACGCAGATCGACGCTCTCGATGGGTGGCGCCACGCCGGCGAGGCGAGTCCTGTAGACGGCCGCGAAGCGCTTCAGGCGCGCAGCCACGTTCTTGCGCCCGGCGATGATGGTGAGGCCGTTGGCAAGGCCGATCTGCCACGCGCCGCGCGCTTCCTGGCGTACCGCGCGCACCGGCGGCAGGCCGTCCAGCAGGCGGCTGAAACGCTCGAAGTCGGCAAACACCCGCTGGGGCTTGGCACCTGCCGGGCCGGCCAGTTGCGGCAGATCGTCAGGCAGTGGACCGGTGGCGGCGAATACCTCGCCGCTGTCGCTGAGCAGGCCGTCCTTGCCCCAGCGCGCGATGGCTCGATGGCCGACGATTTCCACCACCAGCTTGTCCGGCCACACCCGGCGTACCAGCGCACGCTTGACCCACGGCTCGTCGCGCGCGGCGCGCGCCACCGCCGCCACGTCCACGCTGAAGAAGCCGCCGACGGCGGCCGGCAGCAGACGTTGCTCGAGCGCATGGCGGTCGATACGGTCGAGGTCGCCGGTGATCTCCACCGTGGTCAGCGGGAAGCGCGCCGGGTCGGTCAGCCAGGCGATGGCGCGCGCGCCGCCCAGCAGCGCAAGCAGCAGCAGCGCCGCGAGCGTGCCCCACAGCAGCCATCGGGCGACCTGCCGGGCGACGACAAGCCACTGCGTGGCCCGCTCGCGCAGCGTCGGCGGACGAAGGCGCGCGCCGCGCCGCGGCGGCCGGGTCCCATGGCGCGGCAGCGAAGCGGCGCCGATGGTCTGGTACAGCGGCCGTGGCTGGGCGGGTGCCCTAAACATCGGCGCGCTCCCCGGCGGTGAGCAGCCGCGCCACGGCCTGCGGCTGGTGCAGGCTGGTGTCGAGAATGGCCAGCATCAGCTGCTCGAACGACAGACCCACCGCCCGCGCCGCCATCGGCACCAGCGAGTGGTCGGTGAGGCCGGGCACGGTGTTGGCTTCCATGAGATAGGGCGCGCCCGTGGCGTCCAGCAGCAGATCGACGCGCCCCCAGCCGGCGCAGTCGAGCGCTTGGAAGGCGTCGAGCGCCAGCTGCTGCAGGGCGCGCTCCTGCGCCGCCGGCAGGCCGCAGGGGCACAGGTAGCGCGTGTCGTCGCGCAGGTACTTGGCCTCGTAGTCGTAAAACGCGCGCGGCGTTTCGAGCTTGATAACGGGCAGCACCCGCGCGCCGACGATGCCGACCGTGTACTCGCCGCCACCGATGAAGCGCTCGATCAGCACCTGCGGGTCGTGGGCGGCGGCCGTGGCCACCGCCGCCGGCAGGTCCTCGGCGCGCTCCACCTTGCTCATGCCGATGCTCGAGCCCTCGCGCGCCGGCTTCACCATCAGCGGCAGGCCGAGCTGCGCCACCACGGCGCCCCAGTCGCTGTCCGGCGTCGCCAGCACATAGGGCGCCGTCGGCAGGCCGCGCGCCTGCCATACCTGCTTGGCGCGCAGCTTGTCCATGGCGAGCGCCGATCCCAGCACGCCGCTGCCGGTGTACGGCAGGTCGAGCCAGTCGAGCGCGCCCTGCAGCGTGCCGTCCTCGCCGCCGCGGCCGTGCAGCGCGATGAAGGCGCGATCGAATCCACCCGCCGCGAGTTGCGTCAGCAGGTCCGGCGCCGCCGCGTCGATGCCGACCGCATTGACGCCGGCGGCCGCCAGCGCCGCCAGCGCCGCGGCGCCGCTCTTGAGCGACACCTCGCGCTCGGCCGAACGGCCGCCGTACAGCACCGCCACCCGTCCGTAATCCTGCGTCGCTCGCATCAGCCGGCCTCCCCGACGCGGCGCACTTCGGGTTCCAGCCGTACGCCGAAGGCGTCCTCGACGCGCTGCCGGAGCGTGTCGATCAGGGTCTCGATGTCCGCCGCCCGCGCGCCGCCCAGGTTGACGATGAAGTTGGCGTGCACGGTCGACACCTGCGCCTTGCCCACGGTCAGGCCCTTCAGCCCCGCCGCCTCGATCAGCCGCGCGGCGTGATCGCCGGGCGGATTGCGGAACACCGAGCCGGCGTTCGCCTGGCGCAGCGGTTGCGTGGCGGCGCGCCGGCGCAGCAGCGCGTGGACGGCGGCCTGCACCTGTTCGGCGGTGGACGGCTCGAAATCGAATTCGGCGCCGAGGAACCATTCGCCGGCCGGTCCCTCGACGCTGCGGTAGGCGACGCGGTAGTCGGCCGGCGTACGCGCATGCACGGCGCCGTCGCGGTCGATGGTGGTGACGGCCCGCACGCGCTGCCAGGTCTCGCCCCCGTGGGCGCCGGCGTTCATGGCGAGCGCCCCGCCGATGGTGCCGGGAATGCCAGCCAGAAACTCGCCGCCGGCGAGCCCGGCACGCCCCAGGTGCTGGGCGAGCTTGGCGCACGGCACGGCGGCGCCGGCGCGAAGGCGGACGTCGTCCAGCGTTTCGATGTTCGCGAAACCCTTGCCGAGGCACACCACGGCGCCCCGAAAGCCGCCGTCGCGCACCAGAAGATTGCTGCCGAGGCCCACCCACAGCAGCGGCGTTGTGGCCGGCAACCCCGCCAGAAACGCCTGCAGCTCGGGCAGGTCCTGCGGCTCGACGTAGATGTCCGTCGGGCCGCCCACGCGCCAGCTGGTGTGGCGGGACATCGGCTCGTGGTGGCGCAGATGCGAACGCACGAGTTCGGCGGCGGCGTTCATGGCGCCTCCCGCAGCTGCGCGGCGAGCGCGGCCGCCGCCTGGCCGATGCTGCCGGCGCCGAGCGTGACGATCACGTCGCCGTCCTGCACCAGCGCGCCGAGACTCGCCGGCAGCTCGGCGAGATGCTCCACGAACACCGGCTCGATGCGCCCGCGGCTGCGGATGGCGCGCGCAAGGGCGCGGCCGTCGGCGCCGGCGATCGGTGCCTCGCCGGCGGCGTACACCTCGCACAGCAGCAGGGCGTCGGTGCCGGCCGACAGCACGGCGGCGAAGTCATCGAGCAGATCGCGGGTGCGCGTGTAGCGGTGCGGCTGGAACACGGTCAGCAGGCGGCGGCCGGGAAAGGCGCCGCGCACGGCATCCAGCGTGACTTTCAGTTCCTGCGGATGGTGGCCGTAGTCGTCGATCAGGGTTACCGACTTGCCCGCCAGTCGGCCGTCGGCGAGGCGCTGCTGGCGCCGGCCGATGCCCTCGAAGCTGCCGAGCGCCACGGCGATGGCGGCATCGTCCACCCCCGCCTCGCGGGCGATGGCGATGGCGGCGAGCGCGTTCTGCACGTTGTGCCGGCCGGGCAGGTTCAGCGTCACCGTCAGCGGCGCGCGGCCCCTGGCATGGGCGACGAACTGCATGCGAAGGCCGTCCTGGCGCAGGTCGGCGGCATGCAGGTCGGCGGCCGGGTCGAGGCCGTAGCTGAGCACCGGCCGGCCGATGCGCTCGCGCAGCGCCATCAGACCGGCGTCGTCGTGGCACAGCACGGCGAGACCATAGAACGGCAGGCGCTGCAGGAACTCGACGAAGGCCGCGCGCAGGCGCGCCGGGTCACCGCCGTAGGTGTCCATGTGGTCGAGGTCGACGTTGGTGACCACGGCCAGGATCGGGTTCAGGTGCAGGAAGGACGCGTCCGACTCGTCGGCCTCCAGCACCAGATAGCGCCCGGCGCCCAGGCGCGCGCCCGACCCCAGCGCGTTGACCCGCCCACCGATGATGAAGGTCGGATCGAGCCCGCCGTGGGCCAGCACGTGCGCCACCAGGCTGGTGGTGGTGGTCTTGCCGTGCGTGCCGGCGATGGCGATGCCGTCCTTCAGGCGCATCAGCTCGGCCAGCATGGCCGCGCGTGGCACCACCGGCACGCCACGCGCGCGCGCCGCGGCGAGCTCGACGTTGTCCGGCGGCACGGCGGTCGAGGCCACCACCACGTCGGCGCCGTCGATGTGGGCGGCCGCATGGCCGTGGTGGACCTGCGCGCCCAGCGCCGCCAGGCGCGCGGCGGCGGCGCCCGTGCCCAGATCCGAGCCGGACACGCGGTAGCCCTGGTTCAGCAGCACCTCGGCGATGCCGCTCATGCCGGAGCCGCCGATGCCGACCAGGTGAATGTGCCGCACCCGGTCACGCATGGGCCGCCTCCAGGCAGGCGGCGACCACACGGGCGGCAGCATCGGGTCGGGCGAGGTCGCGCGCCGCCTCGGCCATCGCCAGACGCTGCGAGGCATCGGCCAGCAGCGGGCGCAGCGCATCGGCGAGCCGCTGCGGCGTGAGGTCGTCCTGCGGCAGCAGCAAGGCGGCACCGGCACGCGCCATCTGCTGCGCGTTGGCCGTCTGGTGGTCATCCGCGGCGTGGGGGTAGGGCACCAGCACGGCGCCCAGGCCCACCGCGCACAGTTCGGCGACGGTGAGCGCGCCAGCGCGGCAGATGGCCAGATCGGCGCTCAGGTACGCCGCTGCCATGTCGTCGATGAAGCCATCCACGGCAGCATCGATGCCGCGCGCGCGGTAGTCCGCAGCAACTGCGTCCGCATGCGCGCGCCCGGCCTGGTGGCGTACCCGCGGCAGCGCGGCGCCGCCCTGGCGCAACAGATCGAGCGCCGCCGGCACGGCGTTGTTGATGGCCTGCGCGCCCTGGCTGCCGCCCAGCACCAGCAGCCGCGGCGCCGTTTCGAGGCGCTCGCGTGGGGCGGGCAGGGCGAGCAGTTCGGCGCGTACGGGGTTGCCGGTGAACTCGGCTTCGCGACCCGCCAGACGGGTACCGGCAAAGCCGCTCAGCACCCGCCGGGCGAGCCGCGCCAGCAGGCGGTTGGTCAGTCCCGGGCGGGCGTTCTGCTCGTGGATGACCAGCGGCCGGCGCAGCAGAAAGGCCGCGAGTCCGCCGGGACCCGCCGCATAGCCGCCAAGACCCAGCACCACGTCCGGACGCAGGCGGCGCAGCAGCCCCAGCGCCTGGCCGAGCGCGCGCAGCAGCCCGAGCGGCGCCGACAGGTAACGCGCCGCGCCCTTGCCACGCAGGCCGGCCACCGGCAGCGTGAACAGCTCGATGCCGGCCGCCGGCACGGCACGCGCCTCGAGACCCTTTTCGGTGCCCAGCCAGCGCACGGCGTGGCCTTGGGCACGCAACTGGTGGGCGACCGCGAGCGCCGGCATCACGTGCCCGCCGGTGCCACCGGCCATGATCAGCACGTTCATGCGCGCCCCCGTGAGCCACTCATGGCGGGTGCGCCGAGTGGCGCCGCGCCGCGGCGCATGCGCTGCTCGTGATCGATGCGCGCCAGCAGCGCCATCTGCAGGCAGCTGACGACGAGGCTGGTGCCGCCATAACTCATCAGCGGCAGCGTCAGGCCCTTGGTCGGCAGCACGCCCATGTTCACGCCAAGGTTCACGAAGGCCTGAAAGCCCACCGTGAGCGCGATGCCATAGCCCAGCAGGGCGGCGAAGCCGTCGCCGTTCAAGGCCGCGCGCCGGGCAATGGCGAAGGCACGCACCACCAGAAAGCCAAACAGGCCGATCACCGCCAGCACGGCGAACAGGCCGAGCTCCTCCGCCAGCACGGCGAGCAGGAAGTCGGTGTGCGCCTCCGGCAGGTAGAACAGTTTCTGCACGCTGTTGCCAAGTCCGACGCCGAACCAGCTGCCGCGGCCGAACGCAATCAGGGACTGGCTGAGCTGAAAGCCGGCGCCGAAGGGGTCGTCGAAGGGGCGCATGAAATTGGTCAGCCGCGCCATGCGGTAGGGCGAGGCCATGGCCAGCGCCGCCAGCGCCGCGAGCCCGGTGCCGCCGAGCGCGAGGAAGTACAGCCAGCGCACGCCATATAGAAAGAGCAGGCCGGCGGTGGCGGCGGCCAGCACCACGAAGCTGCCAAAGTCCGGCTCGGCCAGCAGCAGCGCGCCCATGATGCCGAGAGTCACCAGGATGACCAGCATGCGCTCGCGCAGCAGCTCGGGCGTGTTTGCCTCCGACAGGCGCGCGGCGGCGAACATGAGAAAGGCCAGCTTGGCGAGTTCCGACGGCTGCACGCGAAAGCCGCCCGCGCCGAGCCAGCGCGAGGCGCCATTCACCTCGATGCCGACGCCGGGCAGCAGCACCAGCGCCAGCAGCGCCGTCGCGGCGAGCACGGAGAAACCGGCGATGCGGTGCCAGAACGCCAGCCGCGTCTGCATCACGAGATAACCGCTGAACACGCCGAGCGCCAGATACATCGCCTGGCGCTGCAGGTAGTACTCGCTGTCGCCCAGATTGCGCGCGGCCACCGTGATCGACGCCGAGTAGACGCCGATGAGTCCGATGGCGGCCAACAGGGCGGCCACGCCGAGCAGCGTCGAATCCCACTCGCCTGGGCCGCGCAGACCGGCGGCCGGCGCGCGCAGGCCGGGGTTGGCGCTAGTCATGGCCGGCTACCAGGCGGGTCCGTGCCGCCGCCGCGAAGGCATCGCCGCGCGCCGCGTAGCCGCCGAACATGTCGAAGCTGGCGCAGGCCGGCGACAGCAGCACGGCGTCGCCCGGCTGGGCCAACTCGGCGGCAGCCGCGACGGCGCCCGGCATGTCGGCCGCGCGCCGGCAGGGAACGGCGTCGTCGACGGCCGCCGCGATCGTCCCGGCCGCCTCGCCGATCAGCACCGCCGCGCGACCGTGCGCGGCGAGCGCCGGCTTCAGCGGTGAGAAGTCCTGCCCCTTGCCCTGGCCGCCCAGGATCAGCACCAGCCGGCCGGTGGGGCGTGTCGGCGCCAGTCCCTCGATGGCGGCCAGCGTGGCGCCGACGTTGGTGCCCTTGGAGTCGTCGTACCAGGCGATGTCGTCCTGCTGCGCCACGAACTGCGTGCGGTGCGGCAGGCCGGTGAAGGCGGCCAGCGCCGGCAGGGTTTTTTCAAGCGGCACGCCGAGCGCGTCCACCAGCGCCAGTGCGGCGAGCGCGTTGGCGAGGTTGTGGCGGCCGGGCAGGCGCAGCGCTGCGGCCGGCAACAGGGGCCGATCGCCGCGCGCCAGCCACGGCGCGCCGTCTCGTTCGAGGAGGCCGAAATCGCCCGCGCCGGCGGGCGCGCCAAGCCCGAACCACACCACGCGCTGGGTCGGGGACAGCGTGCCGGCCAGCGCGGCCACGGCGGCATCGTCCCGGTTCAGCACGGCGACGATGGCGCCGCGCAGCACGCGCGCCTTGGCCGCGGCGTAGGCGGCGAAGCTGCCGTGGCGGTCGATGTGATCGGGGCTGAGGTTCAGCACGCAGGCGGCGGCCGGGCGCAGGCTGGCGGTGCGTTCGAGCTGGAACGAGGACAGTTCCAGCACGTAGGCGTCCGGCGCCGGGCCGGCCAGAAGATCGAGCGCCGGCGTGCCGAGGTTGCCGCCGACCGCCGCATTCACGTCGGCGCCGCGCAGCAGTGCGCCGACCAGCGTGGTGACGGTGGACTTGCCGTTGGAGCCCGTAATGGCCAGCACCGGGCGCGTCGCCGCGCGGGCGAACAGCTCGATGTCGCCGAGCAGCGGCACGCCACGCGCGCCAGCCGCGGCGAGCGCCGGCTCGTCGAGTCCGACGCCGGGGCTGACGATGATCTCGTCCACGCCGGCGAAGGCCGCCGGCGGCCAGTCGCCCAGAAAGATCGCCGACTCGGGTAGCAGCCGGCGCAATTCCGCCAGCCCCGGCGGAATCTGCCGCGTGTCCAGCACGCGCACGGCCGCGCCCTCGGCCAGCAGATGGCGCACGCAGGACAGCCCGGTCACGCCGGCTCCCACCACCAGCACCTGTCGTTCAACCTGTGTGGCCACCGCGTGCATGCCGTCAGCGGATCTTCAGGCTGGCGAGACCGACCAGCACCAGGATGAAGGTGATGATCCAGAAGCGCACGATTACCCGCGGCTCCGGCCAGCCCTTGAGCTCGAAATGGTGGTGCAGCGGCGCCATGGCGAAGATGCGCCGGCCGGTGAGCTTGAAGGACGCGACCTGCAGCATCACCGACACGGTTTCCATCACGAACACGCCGCCCATGATGGCCAGCACCAGCTCCTGACGGATCAGCACCGCCACGGTGCCCAGCGTGGCGCCGAGCGCCAGCGCGCCGACGTCGCCCATGAATACCTGCGCCGGGTAGGCGTTGAACCACAGAAAGCCCAGGCCCGCGCCCACCATGGCGCCGCAGACGATGGCGAGTTCCCCCGCGCCCGGCACGAACGGCAGGCCGAGGTAGCGCGCGAACACCTGATGCCCGGCCACATACGCGAAGATGCCGAGCGCGCCCGCCACCATCACCGTCGGCAGGATGGCGAGCCCGTCGAGACCGTCGGTGAGGTTCACCGCGTTGCTCGAACCGACGATCACCAGCAGGCTGGCCGGCACGAACAGCCAGCCCAGATGAAAACTCGCGTCCTTCAGGAAGGGCACGATGTAGACCGTCTCCGCCGGCAGGCGCGCCACGCTGTAGATGGCGAGCGCCGCCAGCAGGCCGACCGCCAGCTGGCCCAGGAACTTGTGGCGCGACTTCAGGCCCTTGGAATTGCGCCGGGTCACCTTGAGGTAGTCGTCCAGCCAGCCGATCAGGCCCACCGCCAGCGTCACGGCGAACACGATCCACACCTTGGCGCTGCGAAGGTCCGCCCACAGCAGCGTGGTGACGGCGATCGCCAACAGGATCAGCGCCCCGCCCATGGTCGGCGTGCCGGCCTTGCCCAGATGCGTCTGCGGGCCGTCGGTGCGCACCTGTTGACCGAGGCGCAGCGCCGTCAGATAGCGGATCACCGGCCCGCCGGCGGCGAGCGAGATCACCAGCGCCGTCAGCGCCGCCAGGATGGCCCGCAGCGTGATGTAGCGAAAGGCGTTGAAGCCGCTGATGTCGGCCGCCAGCCAGTCGAACAGGTGGTACAGCATCAGTGCCCCCCGCCCGGCGCGTCGCCGGCGGCGAGTGCCTGCACCACGCGCTCCATGCCGGCGCTGCGCGAGCCCTTGACCAGCACGGCGAGGTGCGGATGCAGCCGGGCGCCGACGGCGTCGATGGCCTCGGGCAGTTCCCGGCAGGCCACGGCGCCCGTGCCAAAGGCCGCTGCGGCATGTGCCGACAGCGGCCCCAGCGTGACCAGGCGCTCGATGCCGGCCGTGCGCGCGGCGGCGCCGCACTGCGCATGCAGCGCCGCGGCCTCGGCGCCGAGCTCGCCCATGTCGCCCAGCACCAGCAGGCGCTCGCCGGGCAGGCCGGCCAGCACGGCGATTGCCGCCTGTACCGACAGCGGGTTGGCGTTGTAACTGTCGTCGATGAGCCGCGCCCCGCCCTTGCCGGCCAGCGGATACAGCCGCCCCGGCACCGGGCGGACGCTGGCGAGCCCCGCCGCGATGTCGGCAAGGCTCGCCCCGGCGGCGAGCGCCGCGGCGCTGGCAGCGAGCGCGTTCATCACGTTGTGCCGGCCAAGCAGCGACAGGCGCGCGGCGGCGGTGCCGGCCGGGGTGCGAATCTCGATGGCGCTGCCGTCCGCGGCCAGCGCGTAGTCCGCGCTGACATCGGCTTGTGAGTCGAGGCCGAATGTCACGATGCGCCGCGTGCCGGCCAGGTCGCGCCATAGCGGCAGGAACGTGTCGTCGGCGTTGAGCACGGCGACGGCGTTCGGCGGCAGGTGCTCGACCAGTTCACCCTTGGCGCGCGCGACGGCCGCCACGCTGCCCAGTCCCTCGAGGTGCGCCGCGCCGGCGTTGCCGATCAGCCCCACCGTCGGCCGCGCCAGGTCGGCCAGATGGGCGATCTCGCCCGCGTGGTTCATGCCCATCTCGATCACCGCCGCGCGGTGGCTGTCCCGCAGTTCGAGCAGCGTCAGCGGCATGCCGATGTGGTTGTTGCGGTTGCCGCGGGTAGCGAGCACCGGCCCCAAGCCGGCGAGCGCGGCCGCCAGCAGTTCCTTGACGGTGGTCTTGCCGCTGCTGCCGGTGACCGCCACCAGCGGGATGTCGAAGCGCCCGCGCCAGGCGGCTGCCAGCTGGCCGAGTGCCACGAGCGGGTCCGCGACCTCGATGCAGGGCAGGGCCGGATGCGTGCGGCGCACCAGCGCGCCGGCGGCGCCGGCGGCGGCGGCGGCGTCGAGATAATCGTGGCCGTCGAAGCGCGGACCTTCCAGCGCCACGAACAGCTCGCCGGCGCGCAGGCTGCGGCTGTCGGTGGTGACGCCGCTGAAGCGCCCGGCCGGGCGGGCGGCGGCGCCAACGATGGCGGCGGCTTCGGCGAGCCCCATCATGCGCGCTCCTTCTGGGCCTGCGCGGCGCAGGCGAGATCGGAAAACGGCCGCCGCGTGCTGCCGACGATCTGGTAGGGCTCGGCGCCCTTGCCGGCGATCAGCACCAGATCGCGCACGTCGGCGGCCCCGACGGCGTGCGCGATGGCATCGGCGCGGTCGTGGATCAGCTCCACGCCGGTCGCGTCGGCAATGCCGGCCAGGATCGCGGCGGTGATGTCGGTGGCACGCTCGCCGCGGGGGTTGTCGTCGGTGACCACCACGCGGTCGGCCAGCCGGGCGGCGATCCCGCCCATCACCGGCCGTTTGGCGGCATCGCGCTCGCCGCCACATCCGAACACGCACCACAGCCGCCCGCCGGCCGGCAGGTGGGCGCGCAGCGCCGTCAGCACGGATTCAAGCGCTGGCGGGTTGTGCGCGTAGTCGACCACCACCAGCGGCGCGCCGGGCCGGCGCAAGGCCTGCATGCGCCCCGGCACCGCTGGCAGGTCGCGCACCTTCTCGATGGCGCTCTCGAAGGGTTCATCCGCCAGCAGCAACACACCGAGCGTTGCCAGCAGGTTGTAGAGGTTGAAATCGCCGAGCAGGGGACTCGCGAACTGCGCCTGTCCGAACTCGCCGTCGATGTCGATGAGCAGGCCGCCGGGGCGCGCGTCGGCCCGGCCGCGCAGCTCGCCGCCGCGCAGGCCGTAGCGCAGCGTGCGCACGCCGGGGGCCAGCGCGGCGGCCATGCGTTCGCTGTAGGGCTCGTCGGCGTTGAGCACCGCGGCGCGCAGGCCGGGGCTCGCGAACAACCCGGCCTTGGCGGCGGCGTAGTCGTCCAGATCGCGGTGGTAGTCGAGGTGGTCGTGGCCGAGGTTGGTGAATACGGCGGTGTCGAAGCGCACGCCGGCGGTGCGTTGCTGGTGCAGCGCGTGCGAGGACACCTCCATGGCCACATGGCTGGCCCGCTGCGCGCGAAAGCGTGCCAGCCGAGCCTGCAGGACCAGCGCGTCGGGCGTGGTGTGCGTAGCCGGTTCGAGCTCGCCCGGAAAGCCGTTGCCCTCGGTGCCGATGATGCCGCAGCGCGGCAGGCAGGCGGCCAGGAAATGGCTGACGGAGGTCTTGCCGTTGGTGCCGGTGATGCCGACGACCTTGAGTGCCTGCGAGGGTTCGCCGTGAAAGCGGCCGGCGATGACGCCCTGCCGGGCGGCGAGGTCCGGCAGCGTCAGTACCGGCACCGGGAGGCCCGCCGGCAACGGCAGGCTGGCGTCGATCAGCACCGCCGCCGCGCCGGCGGCGATGGCCTGCGCGAGGTGCTGCTCGCCGGAGGTGCGCCGGCCCGGCACGGCCAGGAACAGATCGCCCGGCTGCGCCTGACGGCTGTCGTTGCACAGGCCGCCGATCTCGATGCCGGCCACGGCATCGGCGCCTGGCACGTCGTCGAGCCAGCTGCCGAGCAGGCTTGCCAGTGAGGTGGTGGCCTGGGCGGGGATGCGGGCGGACATCACAAGCGGCGCTCCGCCGCCTGCAACAGGTTCGGCGTGGTGCCGGGGGCGGTCGGCAGCAGCGGGGCGTCGGGCAGCGCGTCCGGCGCCACCCCCAGCAGGCGCAGCGCGCCCGCCATCACGCTCTGGAAAACGGGCGCCGCCACCTCGCCGCCGTAGTAAGCGCCCTGCGCATCGCGCAGGCTCACCAGCAGCGCCAGACGCGGCGCACTGGCCGGGGCGAAACCGGCGAAGCTCGACAGATACCGGCGTCGATCGTAGCTGCCCGCGTCGGCGATGTGCGTGGTGCCGGTCTTGCCGGCGACCCGGTAGCCGGCGATCGCCGCCTTGGTGGCCGTGCCGCCCGGGCCGACCACGCCCTCCAGCATGGCGTTGACCTCCGCCGCAACGTCGGCCGGCAGGGCGCGCTCGCCCGGCGGAAGCTCGCGTCCCGGCACGGCCAGAAAGCTCACCGGGCGCAGCACACCGCCGCTGGCCAGCGTGGCGTAGGCGCGCGTGAGCTGAAGGCCGGTGGTCGATACGCCGTAGCCGAAGGCCATGGTGACCTGCTCCACCTGTCGCCAGCTGCGGGCGGCGCGCAGCAGACCGCTCGCCTCGCCCGGAAAACCGGTGCTGGTCGGCACGCCGAAGCCGAAGGCCGAGAAGCTCTCCCACATCTGCTGCGGGGTCATCGACAGGCCGATCTGCACCGCCCCGACGTTGCTCGACTTGCGGATCACGCCGGCCATGTCGAGCGCGCCGTAGTTGTGCACGTCGCGCACCGTGTGGCGGGCGACGCGCATGTAACCCGGGGCGGTGTCGATGACGCGGTGCGGGTCGAAGCTGCGATGCGCCAGCGCCGCCGCCACCGTGAACGGCTTGATGGTGGAGCCCGGCTCGAACGGGTCGGTGATGGCACGGTTGCGGCGCCGGTCGGCGTCCTGGTCGGCGCGGTCGTTCGGGTTGAAGGTTGGCTGGTTGACCATGGCCAACACCTCGCCGCTGTTCACGTCGAGCATCACGGCCATGCCGGAGGCGGCCCGGTGGCGCAGCACGGCGGCTTTCAGCTCGCGGTAGGCGAGGTACTGGATGCGCCGGTCGATGGCGAGTTTGAGGTCGCGCCCCGGCTGCGGCGCGGCGATGGTCTCCAGCAGCGCCACGCGTTCCCGGCGGGCGTCGAGCACGATCCGCTCGCTGCCGGGCACGCCACGCAGGTGCTTGTCGTAAGCCTGTTCGAGCCCGGCCTGGCCGTTGTCGTCGATATCGGTGAAGCCGAGCACGTGCCCGGCCGCCTCGGCCAGCGGGTAGTAGCGGCGGTAGCCGCGCTGACGGTGGACGCCCGGCAGCTTGAGCGCCAGCGCGGCATCGGCCAGTTCCGGTGGCACGGCGCGCTTCAGGTAGGCAAAGCGCGTCCCCTCGCGCGTCTTGACGATGTCCGACAGCTGCGCCGTCGTCATGCCGAGCAGGCGCGCCAGCTCCGGCCAGCGCGCGCGGGCGGCGGCGAAATCCCCCGGAACGATCCACACGGAATCCACCGGCGCGCTGATGGCGAGCGGCTCGCCGTTGCGGTCGAGCAGCATGCCGCGGTGAGCGCTGACGGACACCGTGCGCAGCGCGCGCGCGTCACCCTGGCCACGCAGGAACTGCGTGCGCATGGTGTGCAGGTACACGGCCTGCGCCATGAGGCCGGTGGCCGCGAGCAGCAGCACACCCAGCGTGAGCGCGTGACGCGGGCGCGAGAACACGGCGTTCATGGGCGCACCTGCGCGACTTCCTGGGCCTGCGGCAACACCATGCCCAGCTCGTCGCGGGCCTTGCCCTCGACCCGCGCGTGCGTGGTCAGCGTTGCCTCTTCGAGCAGCAGGCGGCTCCACTCGCTGTCCAGGCGATCACGCGCTTCGCGCAGATCGCTGAGCTCAGCCACCAGCCGCCGCTCGCGGTGCTTGACGTGCACCACGGCCAGCGCCGAGGCGAAACACACCAGCAGCAGCGCGGCCAGCAGCAGGTGACCGGCGCGATTGATGAAGGAATCAAGCATCCGCCGGCCCCGTATCGGCCAGGCGCTCGGCCACCCGCAGGATGGCGCTGCGCGCGCGCGGGTTCACCGCCAGCTCGGCGGCGCCGGCCTTCTTGGGCGCGCGGATCAGGCGCAGGACCGGCTGCCCCGTGGCGCCCTCGTAGCGCCCGGCGTGCTGGCGCATGAACTGCTTGACCGGGCGGTCCTCGAGCGAGTGAAAGCTCAGCACGACCAGCCGCCCGCCCGGTGCCAGCACGGCCAGCGCCTGGTCGAGCCCGGCGGCCAGGTCGTCGAGTTCCTGGTTCACCGCCACGCGCAGCGCCTGGAAGGTGCGAGTGGCGAAGTGCTTGTGCTGTTCGCGACGCGGCATGGCGCCGCGCACCAGCTCGACCAGTTCGCCGGTGGTGGCGATGGGCGCCTGGGCACGGCGCGCCACGATGGCGGCGGCGATGCGTCGCGCGTAGCGCTCCTCGCCGAACTCGCGCAGCACTTCTGCGATGCGCGCCTCGTCGGCGTCCTGCAACCACTGCGCCGCGGTCGGGCCGCGGCTGGTGTCCATGCGCATGTCCAGCGGCCCCGGGCGCATGAAGCTGAAGCCGCGTTCGGCGTCGTCGAGCTGGATGGAGGACATGCCGAGGTCGAGCAGGATGCCCGCGATGCGTCCGCGCAGTCCGAGTTGGTCGACGAACTCGTCCAGCTGGGCGAAGCTGCCGTGGTGCACCGTGACACGCGCGTCGGCGCCGAACTCGGCCCGCGCCCGCGCCACCGCGGCCGGATCCTTGTCGATCGCCAGCAGGCGGCCAGCCGGCCCCAGCGCCGCCAGCAGCGCGCGCGCATGCCCGCCGCCACCGTAGGTGCCGTCGACGTAGACGCCGCTCGTTTGGATCGCCAGGCCCTGCATTACCTCGTCCAGCATGACCGGCCGGTGGCCGCCGGTGCCCGTCGGATTCATCAAAACGCCAGCCGGCTGAGCTGCTCCGGCAGTTGCACGGCACCGTCCTGGGCGGCGCGCAGCCAGTCCTTGCGCCGCTCGGCCCACGCCGTCTCGTCCCACAGTTCGAACTTGTTGCCGAGCCCCACCAGCGCCACCTGGCGGTCGATGCCGACCAGTTCGCGCAGCATCGATGGCAGCAGGATGCGCCCCTGGCCGTCCGGCTCGCACTCGGTGGCGTGGCCGATCAGCGTGTGCTTGAGCTGGTCCACCACGGCCAGCAGGTTGGGTGCTTCGATCAGCTCACGCTCGATCGCTTCCCACACCGGCAGCGGGTACAGCAACAGGCACTGGCCGCGATGATCGAGGGTCAGGATCAGCTGCTCGACGCCGTCCGCCAACAGGCGCTCGCGGTAACGGCTCGGAATGGCCATCCGCCCCTTGGCGTCGAGACTGAGCGCCGTGATGCCGCGAAACATGTTGCCCTCGGCCGGTGGGCTAATCTCCCACTTTGCAGCCCCAAAAACCCACTACGCCCCACTAAGCGGCCACTATAGGAATGGGCCAGTTGCGCTGTCAAGGCAAAACCACAGGTGGCCGTTAACCGGCAGGGTGACCGCCGTGAAGTAAGATTTTCGAAGCGGCGGTGACGGCGGCGCGTGGCCGCGTCGATGTCAACAACAACCTTATTCAGCGGGGCGCAAGGTGACGATGCACGGACCAGCCGATGGCCACGATGAAGCTCGCGTGACCCCGGGCGCGACGACTGCCGCCGGTGGCGCTCAGGCCTACCTGCGGGCGGTGGTGGGCAAGGCCGTGGCCCGGCGCGTGTCGGACCTGCACTTCAAGATGGGCGCGCCGCCCTACTGGCGAATGCTGGGCGAGCTCGAACCGATTCCGGACCAGCCGGTGCTTTCCGGGGACGACCTTGACAGCCTGGTGACGGAACTGGCCAGCCCCCCGCAGGCCGCGGTGTTCGCCGAGCGCAATCACGTCGATCTCGCCTATGGCCTGAGCGGCATCGGGCGCGTGCGCGTGAACATCTATCGCCAGCGCGGCAGCATCGCCATGGCGCTGCGCGTGATTGCCACCGACCTGCCGACGGCACAGGACCTGAGCCTGCCGCCCGCCATCGAGCTTTTCAGCAACACCAAGCGCGGCATGGTGCTGGTCACCGGCGCGACCGGCTCGGGCAAGTCGACCACGCTGGCGGTGCTGATCGAGATGATCAACGCCCGCGATCGGCGGCACATCGTCACCATCGAGGATCCGATCGAGTATCTGTTCAAGGACAAGCTGTCGGTCATCAACCAGCGCGAAGTCGGCATCGACACACCGGATTTCGGCAGCGCCATGCGTGCCGCGCTGCGCCAGGACCCGGATGTGATCTTCATCGGCGAGCTGCGCGATGCGGAAACCATCACCACCGCCGTGCGCGCGAGCGAAACCGGACATCTGGTGATTTCGACGCTGCACGCGCCGAACTGCTACGACGCCATCAGCCGGCTGGTGTCGTATTTCCCGCCCGAGGAACAGGACACGCAGCGCAAGGCGATTGCCGCCAATCTGCGCGGTGTGGTCAGCCAGCGCCTGCTGCCCAGGGCGGACGGCAGTGGTCGCGTGGCCGCCTTCGAGGTCATGGTGGTCACGCCGACCATCGCCGACATGATCGAGGATCCGCAGCGCCAGTCGGACATCATCGAGGTGATCAAGAACGGCCGTCAGCACGCCATGATCTCCTTCGACGATTACCTGTTCGATCTGGCCGAGGCGGGACTTCTCCTGCAGGAAACCGCGCTCGCCAACGCCACCAACGTGACCGATCTGCGCCTGCGCTTCCAGGGCTTCTGAGGCGCTGGAAGCGCCCATAAAAAGGCGGGGAGCCGGCCGATAAGCCGGGTTCTGTCGAGGGCAATCATTCGTCTGCGACGCCCGTCACCGTGCGCCTGTAGCGACCTACCCGGGGACCGCGCGGACCACGCGTCGTGGCCTTGCGGCCAGCCGTCCCCCTATTTGGTCTTGCTCCGGGTGGGGTTTACCCTGCCACCCCTGTTGCCAGGGGCGCGGTGCGCTCTTACCGCACCTTTTCACCCTTGCCTGTGCGCCGGGAAGCCCGACGCCATCGGCGGTGTGTTTTCTGTGGCACTTTCCGTGGGCTTGCGCCCCCCAGGCGTTACCTGGCACCCCGTCCTGTGGAGCCCGGACTTTCCTCGCTCTTTCGAGCGCGATTGCCTGTCCGGCTCCCCGCGCCGGACAGTGTGGTGGCGTCGGCCGCCTGTTGCAAGGCGAGCGCGGCCCGATACACGCGGTTGCGCGGCAGGTCACTGACCGCCACCGCCGCGGTCACCGCCTGCTTGAGCGGCAGTACCGCCAGCAGCCGGGCCAGCATGGCGTCGATGTCGTCGGCGGGCGCGGCACGCTCGGGCGCGCCCTGCACGATCAGCACGAACTCGCCGCGCTCGCGTCCCGGCTCCGCCAGCAGCCAGGTTTTGACGGTGACTGCGTCCCCCGGCACCAACGCCTCGTGCAGCTTGGTCAGTTCCTTCGCCAGCGCCAGCGGCCGTTCGCCGAAGATGTCCGCCACGTCGTCCAGCAGCGCCAGCAGACGGTGCGGTGCTTCGTAAAAGATCAGCGTGCGCGGCTCGTCCCGCAGCGCCGACAAGGCCACCCGGCGGGCCGCCGCCTTGGCTGGCAGGAAACCCTCGAAGGCGAAGCGCGCCGATGCCAGCCCGCTCGCCGACAGCGCCGCGACCGCCGCGCACGGGCCCGGCAGTGGCATCACCGCAATGCCCGCCGCGTGCGCCGCGGCCACCAGGCGCTGTCCCGGATCGCTGATGGCCGGCGTGCCGGCGTCGCTGATCAGCGCGACGTCGTCGCCCTGTTGAATTCGCTCGACCAGACGCCCCGCCTGGGCGGCTTCGTTGTGTTCGTGCAGCGCCAGCAGCGGCGTGCGGATGCCGTAATGGTTCAGCAGGGGGCGACTGTGGCGGGTGTCCTCGGCGGCGATGACGGCCACCGCGGCCAGCGTCTGCACGGCCCGCGGGGACAGGTCGGCAAGATTTCCGAGCGGTGTGGCCACCACGTACAATCGGCCGCCACCTGTCCTGGTTTGCATCGCTAGTGCCCGCGCTTCGGGCGGACCGCCCTTGAACATGACTTGGCTTAAGGTCGCGGCTGCCGCCGCGGTGATCGTGCTGGCCGGCTGCGCCACACCGCCGCCGGCCGAACCACCGGCGCCCGCTCTGGCTCAGATGGATCCCGAAAAGCCGGCGCACGATGCCGAGGCGGTCGGCGACTACGGCGCGGCTGCGCGTGCCTGGCTGGCGTTGGCGTCGGCCAGTGCGTCGCCGGCTCGGGAAGCATATCAATTGAACGCCGCCGCCGCCTGGCTCGCCGCCGGCAATGCCACCAGCAGCCAGGCGCTGCTCGGCCAGGTCGATGTCGCGCCCCTGAGCGACGAGCTGATCGGGCGCAAGCAGATCCTGCTGGCGCGCCTGGCGCTCGGTCGCGGCGATGCCGGCGCGGCGGCCACGGCGCTGGCGCCCACGCGTGCGCTCACGCTTTCCGGAGCGCTGGCAGCCGAGCGCGACGCCGTGCAGGCGCAGCTGCCCGCCGGCGCGCTGCCGGGCGGTGCGGGCCAGCCCGGTGGCGGTGACTTTCTTGCCGTGCTGCTGCCCTATGGCGACCCGCTCGACGACATCGCGCAGGCCATCACGATAGGCATCGTCGCCGCGCGGCTGCATGATCCGGCAGGGCCGGAACTGCGTTTTTATGATTCCGGGCCGGACGCTTTGGCCACCTACCACAACGCCATCGCGGACGGCGCCGCGGCGGTGATCGGGCCGCTGCAAAAGGCGGAGGTCGCTGCCCTCGCGGCCAAGCCCTTGCCCCGCCCTACCCTGGCCTTGAACAGTCCCGAGCCGCCGCTGGGGCAGGTCAACCTGTTCCGCCTGTCGCTCGACCCTGCCGACGAGGCGCTGGCGAGTGTCCGTTGGCTGGTCTCCGCCGGCCACCGCGAGGTGGTCATGCTGTATGTGGACGACGCCTGGGGCGCGCGCCAGCGTGATCTGTACAACGCCGCGCTCGCCGCGCATGGCGGCCGGCTGCGGGCGGCCGTGCCCTTCCCGGCGGGAGCCACCGATTTTGCGCCGCGCCTGCAGGCGCTGTTTGCCGATCGCCTGGCCTTGGCCGCGATCCCGCCGGTGACGGGCCAGGTGCCGCCGTCGCAGCTGGCAAGTCCCGGGCCGCAGGCGCTGATCGTCATCGCGAGTGCGCCGGACGCGCGCCAGATTGCCCTGCAGGTGGCCTACGTCGGGCTGCGCGAGCTGCCGGTGGTCACCACCTCGCAGGTCTGGGGTGGTAGGCCGAACGCCGAAGCCGATGCCGATCTCGACGGGTTGGTGTTCTGTGACGGCCCATGGTCGCTTGGCCGGACCACGGCGGCCGGCGACGGCGGCCCGCTGGCGGCGGCGCGTGGCGCGGTGCCGCAACTCGACCGGCAGGCGCCGCGATTGCTGGCTCTGGGCGCCGACGCGTATGCGGTGGCGGCGCAGCTTCGCCTGGGCCATACCGTGGATTCGCTGGCGGATGGCGCCACCGGCATGCTGAGCTTGGACGCCGACGGCGCCTTCCACCGTTACGGTCTTGGCTGCGCCCGCTTCAGCGGTGGCGTGCCGCAGGTGGTGCCGGCCCTGAACGCGCCGTGAACCTTGCGCCGCACCTCAGGCGCGGGCGCGCGGCGGAGGACATGGCCGCGGCGCACCTGGCCGCGAAAGGGCTGAATATCCTCGCCCGCAATTACCGTGTGGCCGGCGGCGAAATCGACCTCATCGCCCGCCACGGTCCGGAGCTGGTGTTCGTCGAGGTGCGCAGTCGGCGCAGCGCGGCCTTTGGCAGCGCCGCCGAGTCGGTCACGCCGGCCAAGCGCCGCCGCCTGCTGCTGGCCGCGCAGCACTATCTGCTCGGCCTCGGGCAGCGCGAGCCGCCGCCGTGCCGCTTCGACATCGTCAGCATCACCGGCCCGCTCGACGCGCAGCACCTGGAATGGCTGCGCAACGCTTTCAGTCTCGATTGAGCTTGCCCCATGAACCGTATGGACCCGACCGCACTCGTCGCTGCCCGCTTTCGCGAGAGCGCCGAGCTGAAGCTCGCCAGTGTCGCCGCGCTGGCGCCTGCCGTCGTCCACGCCGCGCGTGTGCTGGTCGACTGCCTGCACGGCGGCGGCAAGCTGCTGGCGTGCGGCAACGGCGGCTCGGCGGCCGATGCCCAGCACTTCACCGCCGAACTGCTCGGCCGCTTCGAGCGCGAACGCGACGGCCTGCCGGCGATCGCGCTGCATGCCGACACCTCCACGCTGACCGCGGTGAGCAACGACTACGGCTACGAGCAGGTGTTCGCCCGCCAAGTGCGGGCACTCGGCCGGCCGGGCGACGTGCTGATCGCCATCAGCACCAGCGGCAACTCGCCGGGCATCCTGCGCGCGGTCGAGGCGGCGCAGCAGGCGGGCCTTGCCGTGGTGGCGCTGACCGGCCGGGACGGCGGGGCGCTGGCGCGGTGTCTGCGGCCGGCGGACGTCGAAATCCGCGTGCCGGCCACGGTCACGGCGCGCATCCAGGAAGTGCACATCCTGTTGCTGCATTGCCTGTGCGAGCTGATCGACGCGCCGCCGTCATGACGGACACCGCCCCGCGCTTTGCCAGGAAGCTGGTCGCCGGCCCCGCTGCGTTGGCGGCGCACCTGGCGGCGTTGCCGCGACCGGCGGTGTTCACCAATGGTTGTTTCGACATCCTGCACGTCGGGCACGTCGATTATCTCGACCAGGCCGCTGCGCTCGGCGCGAGCCTGGTGGTGGGCGTCAACAGCGACGCCTCCGTCCGCCGCCAGGGCAAGGGTGAGGATCGGCCGATCAACCCGCTGGCCGACCGCATGGCGGTGCTGGCGGCGCTCGAAGCCGTGAGCCTGGTAGTGCCCTTCGACGACGACACCCCGCTCGCGCTCATCCACGCGGTGCGACCCGAGCACCTGGTCAAGGGCGGCGACTGGCCGGTCGATGCCATCGTCGGCGCCGATTTCGTGCGCAGCTACGGCGGGCAAGTGCATTCGATTGCGTTCCGCCACCAGCGCTCGACGAGCGGTCTGCTCAGCCGCATCCGCAGCGACGGGACGCCGTAACGCCACGAGCCGGCAGGGCCCGATCGCTATAATCGGCGCCCCGCTGGCAGCCTCCGCGGCCAGTTGCAGCCTTCGCCACGCGAGACCGCCGGTGACCTTCCAGGACCTCATCCTTCGCCTGCAGACCTTCTGGGCGCGCCAGGGCTGTGCGCTGATGCAGCCGCTCGACATGGAGGTCGGCGCCGGCACGTTTCACCCCGCCACCTTCCTGCGCGCGCTGGGGCCGGACCCATGGGCGGCCGCCTACGTGCAGCCCTCGCGCCGGCCGACCGACGGCCGCTACGGCGACAACCCCAACCGTTTGCAGCATTACTTCCAGTTCCAGGTGGTGATCAAGCCCTCGCCGCTGGCCATCCAGGAGATGTACCTCGACTCGCTGCGCGAGCTCGGCATCGACCCGACGGTCAACGACATCCGCTTCGTCGAGGACAACTGGGAATCGCCGACGCTCGGCGCCTGGGGCCTGGGCTGGGAGGTGTGGCTGAACGGCATGGAGGTGACGCAGTTCACCTATTTTCAGCAGGTGGGCGGCATCGAGTGCCGGCCGGTGACGGCCGAGATCACCTACGGCCTCGAACGCATCGCCATGTATCTGCAGGGCGTCGACAGCGTATATGACCTCACCTGGGTGGACGGGCCGCAGGGCCGCATCACCTACCGCGACGTGTACCACCGCAACGAGGTCGAGCAGTCGCACTACAACTTCGACCACGCCCCGGTGCCGGCGCTGCTGGCCGCCTTCGACGCCGCCGAGGCGACCTGTCAGGCGCTGGTCGCCGCCGGGCTGCCGCTGCCGGCCTACGAGCAGGTGCTCAAGGCCTCGCACAGCTTCAACCTGCTCGACGCGCGCCGCGCCATCGGCGTCACCGAGCGCGCCCGCTACATCCTGCGCGTGCGCACGCTGGCCCGGGCGGTGGCCGAGGCCTACGCCGCGCCGGCCACGGAGGCCGCCTGATGAGTGCGCTGCTGATCGAGATCGGCACCGAGGAGCTGCCGCCGCGTTCGCTGTCCGCGCTGTCCGCGGCGTTCGGCGAGCATCTGCTCAAGGGTCTGGTCGATACAGGTCTTGCCGACGCGGGCGCCGACTGCGAGCTTTTCGCCAGCCCACGGCGCCTCGCCGTGCGCGTGGCGGGCGTGCGCGCAGCAGCGCCGGCGCGTGAGGTGGAGCGCCGCGGCCCGGCGCTCAAGGCGGCCTACGACGGCAACGGCCAGCCGACGCGGGCGCTGCTCGGCTTCGCGCAATCCTGCGGCGTGGACGTGGCCGCGCTCGACACCGTCGAAACCGACAAGGGCGCCTGGCTGGTCCACCGCCACACCCAGGCCGGCGAGACGCTGGCGGCGGCGCTGCCGCGCCTGTTCGACGCCGCGCTCAAGGCGCTGCCGATCGACCGGCGCATGCGCTGGGGCGGCGGCGAGCACGGCGAGTTCGTGCGCCCGGTGCACTGGCTGGTCGCCCTGCACGGCCCGGACGTGCTCGACCTCACGCGCTTTGGTCTTGTGGCCGGCAACGTGAGCCGCGGTCACCGTTTTCATCATCCGCAGCCGGTCGTGATCGAGCACGCCGAGCGCTACGAAAGCGCCCTCGCCGCCGCGCACGTGATCGCCGGCTTTGCCGAGCGCCGCGCCCGCGTGGCGCAGTGCGTCGAGGACGCCGCCCGTGCGCTCGGCGGCCAGGCGGTGCTGGATGCGGCGCTGCTGGACGAGGTGACGGCGCTGGTGGAATGGCCGGTGGCGGTCGCCGGCGCCTTCGACGCGGGTTTTCTCGACGTGCCGGCGCCGGTGCTGATCGCCGCCATGCGCGATCACCAGAAGTACTTCCACGTGCTGGACGTGCACGGAAATCTGCTGCCGCACTTCGTCACCGTCGCCAATCTCGACAGCCCCGAGGTGCAGCGCGTGCGCGCCGGCAACGAGCGCGTGCTGCGCGCGCGCCTGGCCGACGCGCGCTACTTCTGGGACACCGACCGCCAGCGCCCGCTGATCGAGCGCTCCGCGGCGCTCGACGGCGTGGTCTACGAGCAGCGTCTCGGCACGCTGGCCGACAAGACGCTGCGCGTCGAGCGCCTGGCGGGCCTGCTGGCCGGGGAGCTCGGCGCCGATGCCGCGCACACCGTGCGCGCAGCGCGTCTCGCCAAGGCCGACCTGCTGACGCACATGGTCGGCGAGTTTCCGGAACTGCAGGGCGCGATGGGCGCGTATTACGCCCGGCACGACGGCGAGCCCGAGGCCGTGTGCGCCGCCATCCGCGAGCACTACCTGCCGCGCCAGGCCGGCGATGCGCTGCCGCAAACCCGCGAGGGTCTGGCGCTGGCGCTGGCCGATCGGCTCGACACGCTCGCCGGCATCGTTGGCGTCAGCGGCACGCCGGGCGGTGATCGCGATCCGTTCGGCCTGCGCCGGGCGGCGCTCGCCGTGGCGCGCATGCTGATCGAGGCGCAGTTGCCGCTCGATCTTGCGGCGCTGCTGGACGCCGCCGCCGAGCCGTTCGGAAAGGCTGACGTGGCGGGGCAGGTATTCGACTTCGTGCAGGACCGCCTGCCGGCCTACTACGAGGCGCAGGGTTTCAAGCCCGACGAAATCGACGCCGTGCTGTGCCTGAAGCCCACCCGGCTGCTGGATCTCGACCGTCGCCTGCGGGCGCTGGCCGGCTTTCGCACGCAACCGGCAGCCGCGAGCCTCGCGGCGGCCAACAAGCGCATCGCCAACATTCTGGCCAAGGCCGGCGACGAGGCCGCCCAGGCGACCATCAACCCGGCCCTGTTCGAGAACGCGGCCGAAGCGGCACTGGCCGAGGCGCTGGCCGTCGCCGCACAGCGCTGCGCGCCGCTGCGCGCGGCGGGCGACTACGTCGGCGTGTGCCGGGAACTGGCCGCCCTGCGCGAGCCGGTGGACGCGTTTTTCGACGCCGTCATGGTGATGGCGGACGAGGCCGCCGTGCGGCGCAACCGCCTGGCGTTGCTGGAACAGCTGCACCGGCTGTTCCTGGACGTGGCGGACCTGTCGCGTCTGAACGGGTGAACGGGGCAGCCCTGTCGGCTGACGGCCGACGCCGCTGGCTGATCCTGGACCGCGATGGCGTGATCAACCACGACAGCGCCGCCTACATCCGCGGCCCGGACGAGTGGCACCCCATCGCCGGTGCGCTCGACGCCATCGCCCGTCTGCACCGCGCCGGCTTCGGGCTGGCGGTCGCCACCAATCAATCCGGCGTGGGGCGTGGCTATTTCAATCTGCCGACGTTGGACGCCATTCACGCCCGGATGCATGCCGCCATCGCCGCTGCCGGCGGACGGCTCGATGCCCTCGCGTACTGCCCGCACGCGCCGGAGGCGAACTGCGCGTGCCGCAAACCCCGCCCCGGCCTGTTGCACCGGTTGATGGCTGAGTGCGGCTTCAGGCCCGATGAAGCGGTCGTGGTCGGCGACGCCGGGCGCGACCTCGAAGCCGCCCGCGCCGCCGGCATGGGCGCAATTACCGTCGGCTTGCAGGCCGGGGCTCTGGCGGAAACCTTCGGCGTGCCGGGGTTCGCAAACCTCGCCGCCGCCGCCGACTGGCTGCTGGAGGGCCACTGGCCATGCTGACATTCCTGCGGTCGCTGCTGTTCTCGGCCGGCATGTTGGTCACCGTCATCGCCTATGGCGCGCTGGTGCCGCTCACGGCGTTGCTGCCGTTTCCCCGCCGCTACGCCTTCACGCGGAACTGGGCGCGCCTGAACCTGCGCTGGCTGGAACTCACCTGCGGCGTGCGTTATCGGGTTATCGGCCGCGAGAACCTGCCCGACCGGCCGGTGGTGGTGCTCGCCAAGCACCAGTCGACCTGGGAAACGCTGGTGTTCCAGGAGATCTTCCCGCCCCTGGTGTGGGTGATGAAGCGCGAGCTGCTGTGGCTGCCGTTTTTCGGCTGGGGCCTCGCCACGGGCCGGCCGATCGCCATCGACCGCGGCGCTGGCCGGCGTGCCATGGAGCAGATGCTGACCCAAGGCAAGCAGCGCCTCGCCGACGGCCTGTGGGTGGTGATCTTCCCCGAGGGCACGCGCATGCGGCCAGGGGAGCGTGGGCGCTACCGGCCGGGCGGCGCCATGCTGGCCGTGCACGCCGGCGTGCCGGTGCTGCCGGTGGCGCACAACGCCGGCGAGCTGTGGGGCAAGCGGCAGTTTCTGAAGCATGCCGGCACCATTACGGTCGCCATCGGTCCGCCCATCGACACGGCCGGACGGGACCCCCAGGACGTGCTAAAGGTTTCACAAGAGTGGATCGAAAACGCCCAGGCTGCGATACTGCCGCCGGCGCGGGAGGGCGGTGCGCGAAGCGCGCAAGCTTGAAGAGGCCGCGATTTTGCCGGCACGGTTCGATTCCTGATCGCCGTGCCTTACACCTGCAAGAGGCAAACCATGAACTCAAACAAATCGCTTCTGTTCGCCGCCGGTTTGGCGGCCTGCAGCGCCAGCGTCATGGCCACCGAGCTGGACGATCGCTGGTACCTGTCCGCCGGCATCGGCTACGCGTTCGGCGACGATGACCGCGAACTGCCGGGCACGGGCTGGGATGTGGACGGTGGTCCGGCTGCCTTCGTCGGCGTTGGCAAGGCCATCAACGACTGGCTGAATCTCGAGCTGAACATCAAGGGCAATCGCTACGACCTGGGCAGCGGCAACGGCGACTGGGAGCAGTATGGCGCCACCCTGGACGGCCTGTTCTTCTTCAACCGCAATCCGAAGTTCGCGCCCTACGCGGTGATCGGCGGCGGGATGATCCACTCCAACATCAATGGCGCGGACGACAACAATCCCATCGCCGAAGCGGGCTTGGGCTTCATGCGCACCATCAACGACGCGGGCGACACCCTGCGCGCCGAAGTACGGCATCGCTGGGATTTCGCCGATAGCAACTGGCCGGGTGGCGACGAGACCTTCAATGACTGGGTGCTGATGGTCGGTGTGACCATTCCGCTGGGCAAGCGCGCCGAAGCACCTGCCCCGGTGCCGGTCGCGGTGGCCGAGCCCGCGCCCACCCCGCCGCCTCCGCCGCCCGCGCCGGTCACCGAGACCGTGGTGCTCAAGGGCGTCAATTTCTGCTTCGACTGCGACACGCTGTCGAACGAGGCGAAGTCGATTCTCGACGGGGACGCGATGGCCATTGTCAAGCATCATCCGAACGCCACCTTCGAAGTGGCCGGGCACACCGATGCGGTGGGCAGCGACAGGTACAACCAGAGCCTGTCGCAGCGGCGGGCCAACAGCGTTCGCGCCTACCTGGTGGAGCAGGGTGTGGACGGCAGCAAGATGACGGCTACCGGTTACGGCGAGAGTCAGCCGGTGGCCGACAACGGCACGGCGGCCGGCCGGGCCGAAAACCGCCGCGTTGAGCTGCGTTTCACCGAAACGCGCTGACGCCACGCGGCCGGGCCACCAGCCCGGCAGATGGACACACAAAGCCCGCGGCGTGCCGCGGGCTTTGTGCTTTCTGGCGTACCGAAAGGCGGTCCGTACTACCATCGCCCGGCGCGCCTTGCGCGCATGTCCACCACAACGAAGAGGAGAACCGACCATGACCAGCAATACCTACGCCGGCCTCAGGGGCCGCGTGGTCATCATTACCGGCGCCGGCCAAGGTATCGGTCGCGCCTACGCCAAGCATTTCGCGGCCCAAGGGGCGATCCCGGTGATCGCCGAATTCAACGCCGAGGCCGGCCAGCGCGTCGAGGACGAGGTGAAGGCGCAAGGTGGCCAGGCGCTGTTCGTGAAGACCGACGTCGCCGACGAGGCGTCCACCCAGGCGATGGCCCAGGCCGCGCTCGACGCCTTCGGCCGCATCGACTGCCTGATCAACAACGCCGCCGTGTTCTCGCGCATCACCATGGCGCCGTTCTGGGAGCTGCCGGTGGACGAGTGGCGGCGCGCCATGGACGTCAACATCACCGGCTCGTTCCTGTGCGCGCGGGCGGTGGTGCCGGCCATGCAGGCGCGGCGCTTCGGGCGCATCATCAACATCTCGTCGGCGACCATGATCATGGGCCGCGAGAACTACCTGCACTACATCACCTCCAAGGCCGCCATGGTCGGCATGACGCGCTCCATGGCGCGCGAACTCGGCTCCTGGGACATCACCGTCAACACCTTCTGGCCGGGCGTGACCAAGACTGAGATCGAGCGCCCGTCGGTGCCGAACGAGGTGTTCGAGCGCATGACGCAGATGCAGTCCATCAAGCGCCTGACGCATACCGACGACCTCGCCCACGGCGTGATGTTCCTGTGCTCAGACGACGCCGGTTTCATCACCGGCCAGAGCCTGCAGGTGGACGGCGGACTGACCTTCATCTGAGCGGCCAGTCGCGGCCGGCCACCGTGCGCGGGTGGCCGGTCCGGGCGCGGCGGCGGTGGTACAGTGCGCGCCATTCCATCCGGATCGTGACAGCCGCCACCCCCGCCGAGCCATGCCCCGCGAACTGACCATCGCACTCGCCCAGATGAACTGTCTGGTCGGCGACATCACCGGCAACGTCGACAAGATCATCGAACTGTCCGCCACCGCCCGCCGCGAACATGGGGCGGATCTGGTGGTGTTTCCGGAGCTGGCGATCACCGGCTACCCGCCCGAGGATCTGCTGCTGCGCCCGGAGTTCATCGAACGCGCGGAGGCGGGCGTCGAGCGCATCCGCCGCGGCGTCGGCGGCATTGGCGTGGTGGTGGGTTACCCGCATCTGGCCAAGGGCGAGCTGTACAACGCCGCTGTCGTGCTGCGCGATGGCGACACTCTGGCGCTGTACCACAAGCACCTGCTGCCCAACTACAGCGTGTTCGACGAGAAACGCTATTTCCACGCCGGCACGCGGCCGGCGGTGTTCGAACTGGCGGGCGTGCAGGTGGGCCTCACGGTTTGTGAGGACATCTGGGGGGCGGCGCCAATGGCGCAGGCCGTGCGCGCCGGCGCGCAGCTCATCGTCAACATCAACGCGTCGCCGTTTCACGTCGACAAGCAAGCCGAGCGCGAGGCGGTGATCCGCGAACGCATTGCCGCCAATCCCGTGCCGGTGGTGTACGTGAACATGGTCGGCGGACAGGACGAGCTGGTTTTCGATGGCGGCTCGCTGGTGATGGACGGTCAGGGCCGCATCTGCGCCCGCGCGCCCGCCTTCGAGGAAGGCCTGTACCTCGCGCGCTTCCGTCAGGGCCGCACCGGCGTGGAAGCGATCCCGGGCGAGCCGGCCAAGATCGACAGCCTTGCCAGCATCTACCAGGCGCTGGTCACCGGTGTGCGTGATTACATCGGCAAGAACCGCTTCGCCGGTGCCATCGTGGGCCTGTCGGGGGGTGTCGATTCGGCCCTCACGGTCGCCATCGCCGCCGATGCGCTCGGCCCCGAGCGTGTGCACGCGGTGATGATGCCCTCGCCGTACACGGCGGACATGAGCCTCGAGGACGCCCGCGAGGAAGCGCAGGCGCTTGGCGTGCGCTACAGCACGATTCCCATCGCCGATACGGTGGCCGCCATCGAGCGCGCGCTGGCGGACGAATTCAGCGGCGTGGCGCGCGACACGACCGAGGAGAACATCCAGGCCCGCGTGCGCGGCGTGCTGCTGATGGCGCTGTCGAACAAGACCGGCAAGCTGGTGCTCACCACCGGCAACAAGACCGAGATGGCGGTCGGTTACGCCACGTTGTACGGTGACATGGCGGGTGGTTTTGCCGTCATCAAGGACGTGCCCAAGCTGCTGGTCTACAAGCTTTCGCGCTACCGCAACAGCCTGTCGCCGGTGATCCCGGAGCGGGTGTTGACGCGCCCGCCGTCAGCCGAGCTGCGGCCGGACCAGACCGACCAGGACAGCCTGCCGCCGTATGACGTGCTGGATGCCATCCTGGAGCTGTACGTCGAGCAGGATCAGTCGGCCGAGGACATCGCGCGCGCCACCGGAGCCAGCCTCAAGACCATCCGCGAGGTTATCGGCATGGTCACGCGCAACGAGTACAAGCGCCGTCAGGCGGCCCCCGGCGTGCGCATCAGCCAGCGCGCCTTCGGGCGCGACCGCCGTTACCCGATCACGTCGGGTTTCAAGGAGCCACGCGGCGGCCAGAGCGGTTAGGGAGGCGCTGAAACGCCCATCCCTGCGATTTTCAACCTGCCGCATCGCGGTACATGCCCGCCTTGCGCTGCGCGGACAAGGGCTCGCGCCAGTGATCCATGCCGGGGCGCCCTGACAGGTCAGCGCCTTGCCCACGCTACCCAGCACTGGCGCCATCTGGTATAAATGCCGACCTTTTTTGCCGACGGTCTGGTCGGCACGGTCCGCGGAGAATTCCATGTCCAGGGTTTGCGAGGTCACCGGCAAGGGCCCGATGACCGGTAACAATGTGTCGCACGCCAACAACAAGACGCGGCGGCGCTTCCTGCCCAACCTGCAGCGCCACCGTTTCTGGGTGGCCGCCGAGAAGCGCTATGTCACGCTGCGCCTGTCGCGGCAGGGCATGCGCATCATTGACAAGAAAGGCATCGAGGCAGTGCTGGCCGAGATGCGCGGCCGCGGCGTCAAGGTTTAAGGAGCAGCTTCCATGCGCGAGAAAATCAAGCTGGTGTCCACCGCCGGGACCGGGCACTTCTATACGACCATGAAGAACAAGCGCAACACGCCGGACAAGATCGAACTGCGCAAGTTCGACCCCAAGGCGCGTGCCTACGTGACCTACAAGGAAGCGAAGATCAAGTAAACCGCGACCCGGACGCGACATTCGGACCATGACGGCCGAAGTTCTCGTCGAAGTCGAGAGCGTGTCGCGCAGTTTCGGCCACCGGCCGGTGCTGCGGGACGTCAGTTTCAGTGTGGTGAAGGGCGAAGTGCTGGGCTTTCTCGGCCCGAACGGCGCCGGCAAGACCACCACCATGCGCATCCTCACCGGCACGCTGGCGCCCAGTGCCGGCCGCGTGCGGGTCGGTGGCATCGACATGCTCGATGCACCCACTCGCGCCAAGGCACAGCTCGGCTACCTGCCGGAAACCCCGCCGCTGAACCGCGACCTCACGGTCGACGAATACCTCGATTTCTGCGCCCGCCTGCGCCGCCTGCCGTCCCGCCAGGTGCGCCCGGCCCGCGAGCAAGCCAAGGCGCGCTGCGGTCTGCAGGACGTCGGACGGCGCCTGATCGGCAACGTCTCCAAGGGTTATCAGCAGCGCGTCGGTATCGCGCAGGCCATCATCCACAACCCGGCGGTGGTGATCCTGGATGAGCCGACAGTGGGTCTGGACCCGATCCAGATCCAGGAAATCCGCGCCCTGATCCGCGAGCTCGGGCAGGCGCACAGCGTGATCCTGTCCACGCACATCCTGTCCGAAGTGCAGGCCATCTGCAGCCACGTGCAGATCATCCGCCGCGGCGAGTTGGTGCTTAAGGCCGGCATCGACGAGCTGGCCACGCACCTCACCGGCGCGCACCTCGAAATTGCCCTGCGCCGCCCGCCGGACGCGGCGTCCATCACCGCTGTTGCGGGCGTCGCCGCGGCGCACGCGGTGGGCGAGGGGCGCTGGCTGATCAGCTTCGAGGCCGGCGCCGAGCCGACCGACGCGCTGGTCCGGGCCGCCGTGGCCGGCGACTGGGGTCTGCACGAACTCACCCGCCCGCGCCTGTCGTTGGAAGAGGTGTTCCTCGAATTGGCCGGCGACGCGCCCGTCGACACCCCCGCTGGCGAGACGCAGGAGGCGGCATGAGAAGCGTGCTCGCCATCGCCGGGCGCGAGCTGCGCGTGCTGTTTGCTTCGCCGTCCGCCTGGGCCATGCTGGCCGTGGTGCAGGCCATCCTGGGCTACCTGTTCCTGACGCAGATCGACATGTTCGTGCAGCTGCGCTCGCAGCTGATGGCCATGCCGAATCCGCCCGGTCTGACCGAAATCGTCGCCCCCTCGCTGTTCGGAAGTGCCGGCATCGTGCTGCTGATGGTGGTGCCGCTGATCACCATGCGCAGCTTCGCCGAGGAACGGCGCAACCAGACCCTGCCGCTGCTGTTGTCGGCGCCGGTTTCGGTGACCGGGATCGTGCTCGGCAAATACCTGGCATTGATGGGTTTTCTCACCCTGATAACGGGTCTCACCGCGCTGATGCCGGCCAGTCTGCTGCTGGGGGCCCGGCTCGATCTCGGCCTCCTCGCCGCCGGCGTGCTGGGTTTGTGGTTGCTGCTCGGCAGCTTCGCTGCGCTCGGCCTGTTCATCTCGACGCTGACCTCGCACCCGATGGCGGCGGCGGTGAGCACCTTCGGCCTGCTGCTGCTGCTGTGGATTCTCGACTGGGCCGGTGGCACGGCGGGCGAGGGCAGCGGCACGCTATTGCGCGAGCTGTCGATGCTGAACCGTTACCAGCCCTTGCTGCAAGGCGTGTTCTCGACCGCGGATGTGGCCTATTTCGTCCTGTTCATCGTGCTGTTCCTGGGCCTGAGCGTGCGGCGCCTGGACGCCGAGCGGCTGGCTGGCTGAAGGCGTATGGCGGGTCAGCCTTCCAGCCGCTTCGCGTTGCGCCTGCAAGGCGTGGTCGCAGTGTTGCTGTTCGTCGCGGTGGTCGGTCTGCTTGGCTCTGTCGCGCACCGGTACGACCAGCGCTTCGACTGGACCGCAAACGGGCGCAATTCGCTCTCCGACGCCAGCCGGCAGGCGCTGGCCAGGCTGCCCGAGCCGGTGGCGGCGACGGTCTTCGTGCGTCCCAACCCGCAGCTTCGGTCCAGCATCGACGATCTGCTGCAACGCTACGCCGCCGCATCGCCCAGATTCACGGTCAGGTATGTCAACCCGGACCAGGTGCCAGCCCGCGTCAAGGAGCTCGGCATCCGTACCGACGGGACGGTGGTGCTGGAGCTGGCCGACCGCCGTGAGAAGCTCGAGCAACTCGACGAGCAGGCCGTGACCAGCGCGCTCATGCGCCTGTCGCGAAGCGGCGAGCGCCAGCTGGTGTTTCTCGCCGGCCATGGCGAGCGCAGTCCGGACGGGCAGGCGAACCACGACCTGGCGAGCTTCACGGCGGCGCTGCGCGAACAGGGCGTGCAGGCGACGCGACCGGACCCGGCCACCGGCAAGGATCTGCCAACCGATGCCATTCTGGTCATCACCGCCCCGGCGGTCGATCTCACCGCGGACGAGGTGGCCGCGGTGCAGCGCTTCATCGCCGCCGGCGGCAACCTGCTGTGGTTGGCCGACCCGGGGCCGCTGCACGGCCTGGAGCCGGTCGCCGCCGAGCTCGGCCTGCGCTTCGTGCCCGGAATCATCATCGATCCGGTCGGGCAGGCCATCGCCGGCAGCGCCCACTTCGCCATAGCCACGCCGGAGAACTACCGCGCCCACGCCGCGCTGACGAATTTCGACTTCATGACGCTGTACCCGCTCGCCGCCGGCATCGAGCACGACGCGCAGGCCCCCTGGGTAGCCACCGACCTTGTCGAAATCGCGAGCGAAGGCTGGGCCGAGGTCGGCCCCATCGAAGACAAGGTCGCGTTCGACGAGGCAGAGGACCGGCACGGCCCGTTCGTGCTCGCCACCGCGTTCACCCGCCCGCAGGGCGAGCGCGAGCAGCGCGTGGTGGTGGTGGGCGACGGCGATTTTCTGTCGAACGCCTACATCGGCAACGGCGGCAACCTGAACCTCGGCCTCAACCTGGTCAACTGGCTGTCGGCCGACGAGGGTCTGGTGAACATCCCGCCGCGCACCGCCGCCGACACCGACCTGACCTTGTCGCGCGATCACAGCCTGCTGATCGGCTTCGGCTTCCTGTTCGTCATGCCGGCGGCCTTCGCGGCGGCCGGCCTTGGGGTCTGGCTGCGCCGCCGGGGGCGCTGATGCGCGGTCGTTTGTGGCTGAACCTTGGCCTCGTGCTCGCCGTCGCGGCGTTGGCGGCGATCGTCTGGTTCGAGCCCGGCAAGGCGCCGCCGCCGGTGGAAACCAGGCTCACGGCGCTTGCCGCGCAGACGGTCAAACGCATCGAATTCCTGCCGCCGCGTGGGGACGGCTTCGCCCTGGTGCGCGACGGCAAAAGCTGGTTCATCGAAACCCCGCGTCTTCGTGCGCAGCCGTTTCGAGTCGAGACCCTCCTCGAGCTGCCCGGCGCAGCGAGCGCGGCGCAGCTCACGCTGGCCGAGAACACGGACAACGCCTTCGGCGTCGATCCGCCGCAGGCGCGACTGGGCTTCGATGCGACCGAGATCGCGTTCGGCCTCACCAACCCGGTTGGCCTGCGCCGCTACGTGCGCGTGGGTGACGCCGTGCATCTCATCGACGACCGGTATTTCCACCACGCCGCGTCCCGGTGGACCGACTGGGTGGATCGGCGCCTGCTGCCCGAGGGCGTGATGCTGACCCGCCTGCAACTGCCGGACATCACGCTCGCCCGCGTCGACACGGGCTGGCAGCTGAGCCCCGAACGGCCCGCCGTCGGGGCCGACGCCATCACCGCGTTGATCGACGAATGGCAGCGCGCCTATGCCATGGATGTGGAACAGGCCGACATGCCGGCCGACGCCAGGCCCTTGCGCGTCGAATGGAACGACGGCGTTCTCGATCTCGCGCTCGTCCGCGATGGCGACGAGTGGCTGCTGTACCGGCGCGACGCGCCGATCCGCTACCGTTTCAGCGACAACCAGGGCAAGCGGCTGCTGGACTTTCAGGAGCCCCAAGTCGAGCCGGCCGCGGAGCCTCCGGCGGTAGACGACGCCCACGCCCTACACGAGCACTGATGCCGGAGCTGCCGGAGGTCGAGACCACCCGTCGCGGCCTGGAGCCGCTGCTGGTCGCCCGGCGCATCACCGGTGCCGTGGTGCGCAACGCCACCCTGCGCTGGCCGGTGGCGCCGGAGCTCACCACGCGTCTGCCGGGTAGCCGCATCGATGCCGTGGGGCGGCGCGCCAAGTACCTCGTGCTCGCCACGGGGCAGGGGCACCTGCTGCTGCATCTGGGGATGTCGGGCAGCCTGCGCGTGTTGCCGGCGGGTACACCGGCGACGAAACACGACCACGTCGATATTCTGCTGGACGACGGCCAGTGCCTGCGGCTGCGGGACCCGCGCCGTTTCGGCAGCATCCTCTACGCGGGCGACGATCCGGCGCGGCACGCGCTGCTGGCGCATCTTGGCCCCGAGCCGCTGGAACTCGACGCCGCGGCGCTCGGTGCGCACCTGCACGCCGCCTCGCGCGGCCGGCGCGCGGCGATCAAGCTGTTCCTGATGGACGCCGCCGTGGTGGTCGGCGTCGGCAACATCTACGCCAGCGAGGCGCTGTTCCGGGCCGGAATACGCCCCGGGAAACCCGCTTCCAGCCTCACTCGCCCGGCCTTCGTGCGTCTCGCAAGCGCGGTGCAGGCGGTGCTGGCCGAGGCCATCGCCGCCGGCGGCACCACGCTGCGGGACTTTTCCAACAGCGACGGCCTACCGGGTTATTTCGCGCAGGAACTCAACGTCTACGCCCGCGCCGGCGCGCCGTGTCGCCAGTGCGCCACACCGATCCGCGAGCAGCGCCTTGGGCAGCGCTCGACCTTCTGGTGCCCGGTCTGCCAGCGCTGAGGATGCGGGCCGGGCGAGCGCCGTGCCGGGCGCAGAACCCCTGGCCCTGTTTGCAGTTCGGCTACGCCCGCAGCCCCATGTCCCGCAGCAGCGGCATCACCTGCTCGCCGAAATAGTCGAGCTCCGGCAGGTAATCCAGCCAGGACAGCAACAGGATGTCGACGCCGATGTCGGCCAGGCGGCCGATCTCCTCGGCCACCTGCTGCGGGGTGCCGACCAGCGGGTAGCCGCCCCAGCCGACGATGAAGCGCTCGGTGAGCGCCCGCGCCGCCTCGGGCGTCATCGAACCACTTTGCACGCCGAACGTGGTCAGCAGATTGTCAAGGGCAGCGTAGTCGCCGCGGGCGACGATGTGGTCCCACACGGCCCGCGCCTCGGCCTCCGAGCTGCGGCACACCACGGCGGCGGAGGTCATGATGCCGATGTCGCGCCCGTAGCCGGCCGCCTTGGCGCGAATGTGTCCTATCAACTCGCGGCCCTGCTCGGGCGTCTGCACGATGCTGAAGTTGACGTCCATCTCGCGCGCGGCGTAATCGATGCCGGCCGGCGACACGCCGGCGTTGATCAGCAGCGGGTATGGCTGCTGCACGGGCTTGGGCAGCAGGTAGCCGCCCTTGATCGTGTAGTAGTCGCCGGCGTAATCAAAATCCTGCTCCTGCCACAGATGCTTGCAGACCTGGATCCATTCGGTGGCGCGGGCGTAGCGGTCGTCGTGCGGCAGCTGCTCGACGCCGAACATCTCCATCTCCGGCGTGAACCAGCCACACACTACGTTGATGCCGAAGCGGCCGTGGCTGATGCGGTCGATGGTGGCGGCCTGCTTGGCGGCAAGGATCGGGTGCACGGTCGGCACGTGCGAGGTGGCGAAGATATGAATGCGCTCGGTCACCGCGGCCAGCGCCGCCGCCCAGGTGTAGACCTCCAGGCAATCGCCGTTGAAATCGGTCTCGCCGCCGAAGCCCTTCCAGCGCCCGACCGGCACCAGCAGGTCGAAGCCCAGGGCCTCGGCCTGGCGGGCGAGCGCGAGGTTCTGCTCCCAGGTCGGCCGAAATGACGATTCGGCCGTGCTGATGGTGCAGCCGTTGCTGACGTTGCTGCCGAAGATGCCAAGCTTAATGCGGTGTCCGGCGTCGAACAGCGGGTGCGTGGCCCGCCCGGTCGGTGTAGCCATCGTTTCCTTCTCCTCGTGTCGCGGGGGCGCGCGTCAGTTATAACCGGTATCCCTCCACCGGCCCCGTCGTTCATGACCAATCTGTTTAGCGACCTGCCCGACACGCCAATCGACGTCGAACGCATCGAAACGCTGCTGACGCGGCCGGGCTTGCGCATCGAGCGCATCGTATCCACGGGGCAGGCCAGCGCGCCGGGCTTCTGGTACGACCAGCCGGAGCACGAGTGGGTGCTGCTGCTGCAAGGGTCGGCCTGCGTGACGGTCGATCGGCCGCAAGGGATGCAGACGGTGCGCCTTGGGCCGGGCGACAGCCTTGAACTGCCGGCGCACTGCCGTCACCGCGTGGAGGCCACGCAGGCTCGGCCGGCCACCGTGTGGCTGGCGCTGTTCTGGCCTGCCGACGCCTGAGGCGGGGGCATGCGCGTGCTGCTGCTGGCCGACACTCACGGCGTGCTCGACCCGCGCGTCGCGGAACTGGCGCAGGACTGCGCGTTCGCCGTGCATGCGGGCGATGTCGGCGCCAGCCTTGTGCTCGACGCCTTGGCGAAGTCAGCGGGGCATGTGCTCGCGGTGCGAGGCAACAACGATGTCCCGGCCAAGTGGAGCGGGGGCCTCGATGATCTCGCGGCGCTGCCAGAGGCGCTGAGCATTCCGTTGCCGGGCGGATCGCTCGCGGTTACCCACGGCCATCGCCAGCCGGCACGGCAGCGCCATGCGCGCCTGCGCGCGGAAAACCCCGATGCGCGCGCCGTGGTCTACGGCCATAGCCATCGACTGTTGCAGGACCTGGGCGAGCCGACCTGGGTACTCAACCCCGGAGCTGCCGGACGGGCCCGCACGTTTGGCGGCGCGTCATGCCTGGTGCTGGAGGCAACGGCAAGCGACTGGCGCATCGAGGTGTGCCGCTTCGAAGTGCAGTTGCCAAAATCGCCCCGTCGTCAGCGCCGGTCGGCTGACTGACCAGCCCTGCGATGGCGCCTTTGCAACAATGAACCCATGATGGTGGGCCGTCTGGGAATCGAACCCAGGACACGCGGATTAAAAGTCCGCTGCTCTACCGACTGAGCTAACGGCCCTTGCGGGGCTGGCGGGATCGAAGCATCCCCTCAGGCGGGGATGTAGTGCGTGGGGTCCGGCACGCCGGCAGCGGCGAAGCCGTCGGACCGCAGGTGGCAGGCGTCGCAGTGGCCACAGGCCCGGCCGCGAGGGTCGGCATTATAACAAGACACCGTCAGCCCATAATCGACACCGAGCGCCAGCCCTTGGCGGATGATGTCGGCCTTGGAGAGCTTCAGCAGCGGTGCTTCGATGCGCGGGGCGTGACCTTCCACGCCGGCCTTGGTGGCCACTTGCGCCAGCGCCTGAAAGGCGTCGATGAAGGCCGGCCGGCAGTCCGGATATCCCGAATAGTCGACAGCGTTGACGCCCACGAAGATGGCCGCCGCGTCGAGCACTTCGGCGTAACCGAGCGCGATCGCCAGGAACACGGTGTTGCGGGCCGGCACGTAGGTGACGGGAATGCCGGCGCTCGGAGCCGACGGCACGGCGATCGAGCTGTCGGTCAGCGCCGAGCCGCCGATGGCATCAAGGTTCACTGACACGGTGCGATGGCTCGCCGCGCCGCCGACCGCCGCCACGCGCGCCGCAGCGGCGAGTTCCGCGCCGTGACGCTGGCCGTAGTTGATGCTGAGTGCGTGGCACTGGTAGTCCGCTGCGCGCGCCATCGCCAGCACGGTGGCCGAGTCCAGGCCGCCCGACAGCAGCACCACGGCCGGTTCTGATGCGGACGCGTTCATCGCCCCGGCGCCTCGCCCCACAGAATCTTGTGCAGCTGCAGCTGCAGGCGATGGGGCAGGCGGTCCGCCAGCATCCAATCGGCCAGCGTGGCAGCGTCGAGCTGTCCCCACGCCGGCGAGAACAGCACGCTGGCGCGGTTGGCAAGGTCGTACTGTGCCGCGGTGGCCACCGCCCAGTCGTAATCGGTGCGATCCACGAGTACGAACTTCACCTGATCGCCCGGCTGCAGGAGAGGCAGGTTTTCGTATCGATTGCGCGCGCATTCCCCGGACGACGGGGTCTTGAGGTCGAGCACACGCACCACCCGCGGGTCTACCGCGGCGACATCGAGTGCGCCGCTGGTCTCCAGAGAAACCGCGTGGCCGGCGTCGCACAGCGCGCGCAGCAGATCAAGACATCCGGCCTGCGCCAGCGGCTCGCCGCCGGTGACGGTGACATGGCGTGCGGACAAATCGTGCACGCGCGCAAGAATGTGCGGCAGCTCCATGTATTCGCCGCCGCTGAAGGCGTAGGCGGTGTCGCAATAGGTGCAGCGCAGCGGGCAACCGGTCAGACGCACGAACACGGTCGGCACGCCGGCCGTCAGGCCCTCGCCCTGAATGGAGTGGAAGATTTCAGTGATTTTCAGCCGCACCGAAGTGGCGGCAGCGGCCGAACCTGCATGAGCTGTCATGGCGACGACCGTTGGCGGCCAAGCCGCCTCGCAAGCAGACGGCCAAGCCGCCTGCCAGGCTCGCGGCTCAGCCGCGTTCCAACCCGGCGGCTTGGCCGCCGTCCAATCGCGTCCAGCTCAGACGCCCTCTTCCTTCATGCGGCTCAGGCGGTTGTCGGCCAGGCGCGCCGCCGGGGTGTTGGGCCAAGTGGTCTTGAGGTTGGTGAGCGTCTGTCGGGCGGCGGCAAAGTCACGCCGCTCGTACTGGATGTAGCCGACCTTGAGCAGCGCATCGGCGGCCTTCGGTGACTGCGGATATTCCGACACGACGCGCTGGAACTCGGCGAGCGCCCGGTCGAACTGGCGGGTGACGTAGTACGCCTCGCCAATCCAATACTGGGCGTTGTCGGCCAGCTGACCGCCGGGATAGCTCTGGAGCTGCCCCTGAAAGCCGGCTATGGCGTCCTCGTAACGCCCCATGCGCAGCAGGTCGGACGCCGCCCGATAGGCGGCCTGCTCCCCGCCGGCATCCACGGGCGCCGCCGGTGCCACGGCGGCCACGGGCGGAACCTGTCCGGCCCCCGGAGCCTGTGGCGCGACGGGCGCGATGGGCCGCTCGACCGCTCCGCTGCCTTCACCTGTCGGGGCGGAAGGCGCTGATGGAGCGGGTGGCGCAGGCGCCGCCGCCGCGTCGGGTGGCGTGGGGGGTGATGGCGTTTGTCCGGCCGGATCACCGTTTGCGGGCGGGCCCGGCTCGCGCGCAGCGCCGCCCCCGGGCTCAAGCGCGCTCAAGCGGCTGTCGAGGTCGAGGTAGAACTCGCGCTGGCGCTTTTGCAGTTGCTCCACCTGGTTGGCGGATTCCTCCACCATGCCGCGCAGCTGACGCAGCTCCGCCTGCATTTGCTGCAACTGGATGACCAGTTGCGCCTGGCTCTGACCGGATCCCGCACCCGCTGCGCCCATCGCCTGTTCGATAGCGGTCAGGCGCTGGTCGAAGTCCTTGGCGTTGGGCGCAGCCGCCAGCGGGCTGGTCAGCGCCAGGGACACGAGCAGGGCGCCGCCGGCGCGGCCGCAGCGGTGCAGCATCGAGGATTACCGGGCGGTGTAGACGATTTCGACGCGCCGGTTCTGCGACCAGCAGCTCTCGTCGTGGCAGTCCGACGCCGGCTTTTCTTCGCCGTAGCTGACGGTGGTGATCTGCGTAGCCGACGCGCCCAGCGCCACCAGCAGGTCGCGTACCGCGTTCGAGCGGCGCTCACCCAGCGCGATGTTGTACTCGCGCGAGCCGCGCTCGTCAGTGTGGCCTTCCAGCGTCACCGCGGCGCTCGGGCTGCTGCGCAGGTAGCCGGCATGGGCCTCGACCAGCGCGCGGTAGTCATCGGCGACGTCGTAACGGTCGAGGCCGAAGTAAATCTTGCGCTGCGACAGGGGGCTGCTCGGATCGTCCAGCGAGCCGGCGGCAAAGCCGCTGCCGGAACCGGCTCCGTAAGCGCCATCGGCTCCGGTGCCCGCACCTGCCGTGCCAGCGGTCGACGCTGCGTCACCGCCCGCGCGGGTGGTGGACTTCTTGCCGCAACCGGTCGCGGCAACGGCGGTCAGCGCGATGACACACACATACAAAAACTTCTTCATGGACAGAAGCTCCTCACGAGCGTTGGGGGGAAATCAAGGAGTGCTGCCAAACGGGGACCAGCCAGGCTCGCGGACCTTGGCTTGGGCGACCCCGAGGCGCTGACGAACGGCGCCGTCGATGGAGACGGTGGCGAGCGCCTCGGCGCCGCCTGACTTGGAAGTATAGATGATGACCTGTCCGTTGGGCGCGAAACCAGGCGACTCGTCAAGTGGGCCATCGGTCAGCACGTCCAGGCGCCGACTGGGCAGATCCAGCACCGCAATGCGGTAACCGCGCCCGGCAGCGCCGTGCACCACCGCCAGCTTGCGGCCGTCCGGCGACAGCGACGGGCGGGCGTTGTAGTTGCCTTCGAAGGTGACCCGTTCCTCGGCGCCGCCATTGGCCGGGACGCGATAGATCTGCGGCCCGCCGCTGCGGTCGGAGGTGAAGTACACGTACCGGCCATCCGGCGACCAGGTGGGCTCGGTATCGATGGCGTAATGCTGGCTCAGGCGTCGCGGCGGGCCGCCGGCCAGATCCATCACGTAGATATCCGGATTGCCGTCCTTCGACAGCACCAGCGCCATGCGGCCGCCGTCCGGCGAGAAGGCCGGCGCGCCGTTCAAGCCCGGGAAGGACGACACCAGCTGGCGCACGCCGCTGCCCACATCCTGCCGGAACACCACCGCCCGGCGGTTGGCGTAGGTGGCGTAGGCCACGAAGCGTCCATCGGCCGACCAGGTGGGCGACAGGATGGGTTCCTGCGAACGCAGCACCGTGACCGGGTTGTGACCGTCGGCGTCGGCCACCTGCAGCTCGTAGTTGTTGCCGACCTGCGTAACGTAGGTGATGCGCGTGCCGAATACGCCGCGCACGCCGGTGATGGCCTCGTAGATGAGATCGGCGATGTGGTGCGCCAGGCGCCGCTTGCTGGACGGCGCGACGCCGGGGAAACGGGCGCCCGTCATGCGTTGGCCGGTGGCGACATTGAACAGCTCGAACTCCGCCGTGAAACGGCCGTCCGGCTGCGGCAGCATCCGGCCGATGGCGAGGTATTGCGCCATCACCATCTGGAAGTCGCGGAAATTGACCTGGGAGGCCTCGGTCGGGCGGGACAGCATCTGGTCGTCCGGCACCACGCGAAACTGCCCGGAACGCGTCAGATCGGCACCGATCACGGCATGGATGGCATCCGCGCCACTGTCGTTTGCGTAAGGCGCCACGGCGATCGGGATGACCTGCGCGGCGCCCTGCGTGATCTCGATGCGCAGCTCGGCGCGCGCCGAGCCAGCGAACACCAGCAGCAGGGCGAGCAGCCAGCGCTCAGCTCGCATCGGCCTTGAACTCGAAGATGAAGTTGCGGAAATGTGCATTGAACAGCCCGATGTCGGAGGGAACCTTCAAGGGTGACGCGGCCATCACCGCCTGCTGCACCGACTCGACGAAGGCCGGATCGTTGCCGCAGCTCACCGCCTGCGCGCTGATGACCTCACCGCTCGGCAGCAGTTTCACGCGCAGATCGCAGTGCATGCCGGGCGGCCAGTTCAGCGGCTTGCGCCAGCGCGCCTGCACCTGTCGCTGGATGGCGGTGACGTAGCCACCGAGCTCGTTTGCCCGCTGCGCGGCCGCTGCGGCCGCAGCCTGATCGGCGGCGGCCTTGTCTGCTGCCGCTTTGGCGGCCGCGGCTTTGTCGGCCGCCACTTTGTCTGCCGCGGCTTTTTCCGCTGCCGCT
>JBMOQH010000026.1:0-32008 GCA_049322795.1 Pseudomonadota bacterium
GCCTTCCCAGGAAGAAGATCCTTGATCCGATCCCATTGGCTGTTGCGCAATACGCGTCGAGCCATCTCTCCAACTCCGTCAGCGAATTGGAGAGATAGTCTAACCTCGATTGTTAACAGGGCCTAAGCCTGAAGGCGCAGGTTGCTCGCGGCGAACCGGCTCAGGCGGCGGCCGCCGGGACGTGGCGTGTCAGGAAGGCGGCGGCGCCCTCGGCGCCCATGTAGCGGCGCAACAGGCGTGGGTCGGTGTTGCGCAGGTCCACCAGCAGCAGGGCATCCAGCACGTCGCCGAAGTCGCGATCGACGTTCCAGGCCAGCACCTCGCCGTTCAGCTTGAGGTAATGGCGCAGCAGCACGGGCAGGCTCTTGCCGTCGTCCTCGATGGCCGACACCAGGCTCGCCACCGCGTCCATGTCGCGCAGCAGGCGTTCGCCCGTGGCGGCCGGCAGCGCGCCGACCGGCCGTGGGCGGAAATTGCCGCGCACCACCCCGGCGAACGCCGAATCCGCATCATCGCGCCCCAGGAACTGCGCCATCAGGCTGCGCGAGGCATCGCAGTAGCTGCGCGCCACGCTGACCGGCCCGAGCAGTCGGGTGTACTGCGGGTTGGCGACCAGGTAATGCCCGATTCCCTGCCAGAGCAGCAGCAGCGGCTGAAAATCGCGCTGATAGTCGGCCGCCACGAACGACCGCCCCAACTCCAGCGCGGCTCCCAGCGACGCCAGCGCGCCGCGCCGGAAGCGGAACAGGCTGGCGATGTACAGCCCGCGCGGCCCATGCGCCGCCAGCACGCGGTCGATCGGCGCCAGCCGATAGGCGCCCGCCACGCGCTGGCGGCCGTGATCCCACAGCCAAAGGTGCAGGTAGTGCGGGTCGTAGCGGTCGATGTCGATCGCCTTGCCGGTACCCTCCCCCGCCGCCCTGAAGGTCAGCTCGCGCAGACGGCCGATTTCATTCAACACCCGCGGAATCTGCGCCGCCGTCGTCAGATAGACCGAGAAGTCGCGTTGGTCGAGCAGGCGAGCCTCGGGCGGCAGGGCCGCGACCTCGGCGGCCAGCTGCGCGGCCGGCGCTGCGGCGGCGATGGCCTGCGCACGGCTCGCCTTGGCTGGCCGGCGCCGCGGCCCGGCCTGTCGCCGGGCCAGCGCATAGACCTTCAGCCGCAGCCAGGCGGTGCACTCGGCGTCATCACCGAGCTTGCTCAGCGCCTCGGCGGCGATCGGGCGGCCGAGTTCGACGCACAGCGGGCGGCGGCGACTTTGCAGCAGTTCGCGCACCAGCAATGCCGTGCGCAGCTGCGCCGACACCAACCCGGCGAGCTGAAACAGCGCACTGTTGCGGCCGCCGACGAACACGGGCAGCACGGTCGCCTGGCTGCGCCGGGCCAACCACGCCGCGGCCGGCTGCCAGGGCGGATCGGTCACGGCGCGCTGCGTGAGCTGCCAATGCGACACGGCGCCCGCCGGGAAGATCAGCAGCGCCGCGCCCTCGTTGAGCCAGGCCAGCGCCTGACGCAGGGGCAGCCGATTGCGCTGCGCCGCGCTGGCGCCGCCGAACGGGTCGACGTGGATCATCAGGGGGTCGAGTTCCGGAATGCGTCCCAACAGGTGGTTGGCCAGGATGCGCAGATCCGGCCGGCGCCGGCGCAGCGCCTGCGCCAGGGCCATGCCTTCCACGCCGCCGAAGGGGTGGTTGGCGACGATCACCAGCGGGCCGTGCTCGGGCACCTGCGCCAAACGCTGCGGGTCGATACTCACCTGCACCCCGAGCGTGGCCAGCGCGGTGTCCAGAAAATCGCTGTCGCCGACCTGCGCCCGGGCGCGGCGGTAAAGACTGTCGAGGCGCCGCAGTCCACTCAGGCGCTCGGCGGTAGCCAGCAAGGGTGATGCGATAAGGCCGGCGACGCCGGTGGGACGGGGCAGTTGCAGGGCCGATTCGGACATCGGTGGCGGGCACCCGGATGGCGCTTTCGGGGCGAAAGCGCCGCGCATCCTGCAAACCGCCGATGACCCCTTCGTGACCGCCGGGTGACGGAACCGTGACGGCCGCGGCAGCCGGCACGCTGCGTGCTAGCATCCAGCGCGCCCGGGGAGGCGCCGCATCGCGACCCGCACTCGCGGCCCCGGCAAAAGCCCAACAGATCAGCACTTCCCCGGCCATCGCCCAAGGACCATCCATGTCCGCCCCCACCCCGCGGCGCAACTACCGCTACTTCGACCTGGTGATGGCGGCCTTCGTATGTGTGCTGCTGTGCGCCAACCTGATCGGCGTGAGCAAGGTCACGCAGGTCGGCGGCTTCGCGTTCTCGGCCGGCAACCTGTTTTTTCCGCTCAGCTATCTGTTCGGCGACATCCTCACCGAGGTCTACGGCTATGCCCGCTCGCGGCGCGTGGTGTGGGCTGGCTTCGGCGCGCTCGCCTTCGCCGCCGTGATGAGCGCCGTGGTGGTGCATCTGCCGGCGGCCGACGGCTGGACCGGGCAGGCGGTGATCGAAGCGGCGTTCGGCTCCACCTGGCGCATCGCGCTCGCCTCGCTGGTCGGCTACTGGTGCGGCGAGTTCATCAACTCGTTCACGCTGGCGCGCATGAAGGTGCTCACCCGCGGGCGCTGGCTGTGGAGCCGCACCATCGGTTCGACGATGGTCGGCGAAGCGGCCGATACGGCGGTGTTCTATCCGCTGGCCTTTTACGGCGTCTGGGACACCGACATCCTGCTGGCCGTGATGGGCGCCAACTACTGCATCAAGGTCGGCTGGGAGATCCTCGCCACGCCCGTCACCTACCGGGTGGTGAACGCCCTGAAGCGGGCCGAGCAGGAGGACTACTTCGACGACCGGACGGACTTCAATCCGTTTACGCTCAAGGTGTAGCCGTGGCCCGTCCGGGCCCGTGCTACATTCCCCGCCCCTAGCGACGGACCGCGCGGTCATCCATGTTTTTTCGTCCCTGTTCGGCACTGGCCCGGACTGCCCTCGCCACGGGCGCGTGTCTGCTGCTTGCCTCCTGTTCCCAGCCGGACACGAGCCCGCCGCCCCCGCGACCGGTCCGGGCCGTGCAGGTATCCGCCGGCGGCGAGGCGGCGCGACCGCTGTTTGCCGCGCGCATCGAAGCCCGACACGAAACGGCGCTGGCGTTCGAGGTGGGCGGCCGGGTGGCCGAGCGCCTGGTCGACGTTGGCGACACGGTGGCGGCCGGCGCCGTGCTGGCCCGCCTCGACGACACCGATCTGCGCCTTCGCGAGCGGGATCTGCGCGCAAGGCTCGCGGCCAGCCGGGCCGAGCGGGCGGATGCGGCAACAGCCCTGCGGCGGGCGGCCGAGCTGCGTCCCAGGGGCTTCGTCAGCCAGGCCGACGTGGATCGCGCCAGCTATCGCGACCAGGCCGCCGCGGCGCAGGTGCAGGCGCTCGCCGCGCAGCTCGCGCTGGCCAGCCGGGAACTCGCCTATGCGGTACTCACGGCGCCCACGGCGGGGGTCGTCACCACGCGCATGATCGAAGCCGGCCAGGTGGTCGGCGCCGGCCAACCGGCGTTCAGCCTGGCGCAAACCGGATCGGTCGAGGCCGTTTTCGATCTGCCCGAGCCGCAGCGTGCCGCGCTGCCACCGACGGTCACGGCCACCCTCTGGACGCAGCGGGATCGCCCGCTGACGGCCACGGTGCGCGAAATCGCCCCGCAAGCCGCGGGCGACAGCCGCACCTACCGCGTGCGCGCCACGCTGCCGGACACGATCGGCGACAGCGTGCCACTCGGCAGCAGCGCCACCGTCAGCTTCGACACGCCGGTCACGCTACTAGTCTTGCCCGTTGGCGCCCTGCTCAAAGACGATGATGGCCGGGTCGCCGTCTGGGTGGTCGACGCCGGTCACGCCGCGCGCCGCAAAACGGTGACCCCGGGACCGCTGCAGGGCAACCAGGCCACCGTCGCTGGGGGCCTTGCGCCCGGCGAGTGGGTGATCACGGCCGGCGTGCACGACCTGCGCGACGGGCAGCCCGTCAGCCTGCCCGCCAACCCAACCGACTAGGCCGCCGTGGCATCGCGCTACAACCTGGCCGAATGGGGTCTGCGCCACCCTGCCCTGACGGCGTACCTGATCGGCCTCGTGCTGCTGGGCGGCGCGGTGGCGTTTTTCCGCCTCGGCCAGACCGACATGCCGGACTGGACCATGCGCGCCATGCCGATACGTGTGTTCTGGCCGGGCGCCAGCGCCGAGCAGATCGAGCAGCAGGTGGTCGACAAGATCGAGCGCAAGCTGCAGGACACGCCGCACCTGGACAACCTGATCAGCACCGCCAAACCCGGCGAGGCGTGGATCTGGGTCAACCTCGAGAACAGCCTCACCGATCCGAAGGTCGCGGTGCCGAAGATCTGGTACCAGGTCCGAAAGAAGGTGGGCGACATCCAGGACACCCTGCCGCCGGGCGTGCAGGGACCGTATTTCAACGACGAGTTCGGCGACGTCTACCCGCTGGTGTACGGCATCTGGGGCGACGAGTTCAGCTACGCGGAGCTCAAGGACCAGGCCGACTGGCTGCGCCAGGAGCTGCTGCGCCTGGACATCACCGAAAAGGTGCTGCTGATCGGCGACCAGCCGCAGCGGGTGTACGTGGACCTGTCGACGGCGCAACTCGGCAATCTGCGCGTGAGCCCGCTCGCGCTGATCGACGCCATCGCCGGGCACAACGCCATGCAGCCGGCCGGGCAGGTCGAGAACGCCGCCGACCGCCTGCGCCTGCGCCTGGGTGGTCAGTTCACCGATGTGGACGACATCCGCCACGTGCCAGTTCGCGCTGCCGACGGCCGGCTGCTGACGGTGGGTGATCTGGCCGAGGTCAGCGCCGGCTACCAGGACCCGGCCGAACAGCTCATGCGCGTGAACGGCCACCGGGCGGTGGGGCTCGCCATTTCGATGGCAGCCGGCGGCAACGTGGTCGACCTGCGGCGCCAGGTGCTGGCGCTGATGCAGCGCCTGGAGCACGGCCTGCCGGTCGGCGTGCACGCCACGCTGGTGGCCGACGAGCCGCAGGTGGTCACGCACACGCTGAACACGTTCCTGTTCAAGCTGGCGGTGGCGGTCGGCATCGTGCTGCTGGTCAGCTACGCCACGCTCGGCTTTCGCTCCGGCCTGGTCGTCGCCACCGCCTTTCCGCTGGTGCTGGGCGCCACCTTCATCGCCATGCAGCTGCTGGACATCGACCTGCAGCGCATCTCGCTCGGCGCGCTGATCATCTCGCTCGGCCTGCTGGTGGACGACGCCATCATCATCGTCGAGATGATGCTGGTGAAGATGCGCCAGGGCCTGGACCGCTTCCACGCCGCGAGCGCCGCCTACGCCAGCACCTCGCTGCCCATGCTCACCGGCACGCTGGTGACGGTAGCCGGGTTCATGCCGATTGCGCTCGCCGAGACGGCGATGCGCGAATTCATGTTTGGTCTCTACGGCGTGATCGCGGTGGCGCTGCTGGTGTCCTGGCTGGTGTCGGTGCTGTTCACGCCCTACCTCGCCTATCGCATGCTGCCGGCGCGCGCGGAGCACCACGACGAGGTCTACGACACGCCGTTCTACCGGCGCCTGCGCCGTCTGGTCACCGCCTGCGTGGACCATCGCGGGTGGCTGATGGCCGCCGTGGCGGGCCTGTCGGTGCTGGCGGCGGTGGCCAACCGGCAGGTGGAAAAGCAGTTCTTCCCGCTCACCGACCGGCCGGACCTGATCGTCGAGACCTGGCTGCCGGAAGGCAGCTCGTTCGCCGCCAACGAAGCCCTGGCCGGAGAGCTCGACCGCCTGCTCGGCAGCGAAACCGGCGTGCTGCGCTGGGCGAGCTACGTCGGCACGGACACGCCGCGCATCTTCACCGACCTGTGGATCGAGCTGCCGGCCCACAACCTCGTCAAGACCTACATCCTGACCACCGACCGGCCCACGCGCGATCGCCTGCGCGAGGCGCTGCGCACCCGGATCGCGCAGGAGCTGCCACAGGCCCGGGCGCGGGTCAACGTGTTCCCGTTCGGCATGCCGGCGCCGTCGTCGCTCGAATACCGCGTCACCGGCCCGGACAAGCGCCGGCTGCGCGAGATCGCCGCCGACCTGCGGGGCGTGCTGCAGGAGCATCCGCGGATCGACAGCATCCGTTACGGCTGGCGCGGCGCGGTGCCCACGGTGCGCGCCGAGCTCGACCACGCGCGTCTGGCGGCGCTCGGGCTGTCCGCGCAGCGCCTCGGCGAGTCGCTCGACATGCTGCTGTCCGGACGGCCGCTGACGCAGCTGCGCGACGGCGACGAGACCATCGACGTGATGCTGCGCCTGACCGGCGACGAGCGCACGCACCTGGGCTACCTGCCGAACCTGCCGGTGCCACTGGCCGACGGCGGCAGCCTGCCGCTCGGCCAGCTCGCGCACCTGCAACCGGCGGTCGAGGACGGCGTGCTGATGCGCTACAACCGCTCGCCGGCCCTCATGCTCTACGCCGATCTGCCGTGGACCGTGCAGCCGCTGGACGTGGACGCGGAACTCCGGGAGCGCCTCGACGCCATCCGCGCCGGCCTGCCTTTGGGTTACCACCTCGAGCTCGGCGGCATCGGCGAGCTCAGCGGCGAGATCGACATCGCCATCGGCGCCGTCATGCCGATCATCGGCGTCGCCATCCTCACGCTGCTGATGTTGCAGTTGCAGCACCTCGGCCTCACGGCGCTGGTGCTGGCCACCGCGCCGCTGGGGCTGATCGGCGTGCTGTTCACGCTGTGGGCGGTGGACCTGCCGCTGGGTCTTGTGGCGCAGCTCGGCGTGCTGGCGCTGGCCGGCATCACCATGCGCAACACGGTGATTCTGGTGGATCAGATCCGCCAGGACATCGCGGCCGGGCTGAGTCGTTACGAGGCGGTCATCGAATCGACCGTGCGCCGCTTCCGGCCCATCGTGGTGACCGCCGCCGCGGCCATCCTGGCGCTGCTGCCGCTGCTGACCGATCCTTTCTGGGGGCCGATGGCCTATGCCATGATGGGCGGCCTCGCGCTGGCCACGGCACTGACCGTGCTGTTCGTGCCGGCGCTGTACGCGGTCTGCTTCCGGGTACGGCCGCAGCCTTCCCTGCCGCAGGCGGACTGATCCGGTCGGCCGCGGCGCCGACTTCACCGCCCGCGGGATATCGAACGACATGAAAGCCTGGCTGGTTCGCGACTGGTGCACGCCCGACGAGATGCAGTGGGCCGACCTGCCGCTGCCCGAGCCCGGCCCCGGGCAGGTACGCGTCAAGGTGGCCGCGGCCGCGCTCAATTTTCTGGACACGCTGATGATGGCGGGGCGCTACCAGGAGCGCCCGCCGCTGCCGTTCACGCCCGGCGTGGAACTGTCCGGCACCGTCGACGCCGTCGGCAGTGGTGCCGGGCTGGCGGTCGGTGATCGCGTGTGCGGGCTGGTCGCTTACGGCGCGTTTTCCGACTATGCCGCCGTCGACGCCGCCGACCTGTACCCGGTGCCGCAGGGCATCGACCTGCAGGACGCGGCCGCCCTGCCCGTGGTCTACGGCACCGCGCATCACGCGCTCGTCGAGCGCGGCCGGCTGCAGGCGGGCGAGACGCTGCTGGTGCTGGCCGCCGCCGGTGGGGTGGGTCTCGCCACCGTGCAGCTCGGCCGGGCGCTCGGCCTCCACGTGCTGGCCGCCGCCGGCGGCGCCGACAAGTGCGCGCTGGCCCGCCAGAACGGCGCCGCGCAGACCTTCGACTACAGCGCGCCGGACTGGGCCGAGCAGGTCAAGGCGGCCACCCAGGGCCGCGGCGTGGATGCCGTGTTCGACCCGGTGGGCGGCGACTACAGCACCGCCGCGCTGCGCCTGCTGGCCATCGGCGGGCGACTGCTGATCGTCGGTTTTGCCGCCGGCGACATCCCGCAGATTCCGGCCAACCGCCTGCTGCTGAAGGACCTGTCGGCGGTCGGCGTGGTGTGGGGGCCGTGGCGGCGGCGCCACCGGGCCGCTGCTGCCGATCAGGTGGCCGGGCTGTTCGGGCTGTGGCAAAAAGGCGCCATCGCGCCGCTGGTCTCGCAGCGCCGGCCGCTGCGCGAGGCGCCGGCCGCCATCGCCGATCTCGGCGCCCGGCGCACCACCGGCAAGGTGCTGCTGATCCCCGGAGCCGATTGATGTCCGCCGAAACGCCGCGCGTGCCGATTCCGCCGCCCATCCTCTACGCCGTCGCCATCGGCCTTGGCCTGTGGCTGGAGCGCCCGCTGCCCTGGCCGCTGCCAGGCGGCGGAGTGCGTTTCTGGTTCGGTGCGCTGCTGATCGCGCTCGCGGCGCTGCTGTTCGGCTGGTGTCTGCGCGAACTGCGCGTGCACCAGACCACCATCAACCCACACCGGGCGGCGAGCAGCCTCGTCAGCAGCGGGCCGTTTCGCTTCAGCCGCAACCCGATCTACGTCAGCCTGACCGTGCTGCTCATCGGTGTCGGCCTGCTGGCGGCCAGTACCTGGGTACTGCTCATGCTGGCCTGGCTGCTGCCCGTGATGCAGCGCCTCGTCGTGGCGCGCGAGGAAGAGCACCTGCGCTGGCGCTTCGGCAGCGAGTACGCCGACTACTGCGCGCGGGTCCGCCGCTGGCTGTGAAACGCCGCGCCCGCGTGTGGCGCTGGCTGCGCCGCACGCTGGTGTACACGCTGCTGGTCTGGCTGGTGGTCACCGTGGGCGTGGTCGGGCTGCTGCGCTGGGTGCCGCCGCCGACCAGCTCGTTCATCCTGCAGAACCGCATCGCGGCGATGCGCGCCGGCTACGGCTTTTACCCGTACCCGCAGCAGTGGGTGGATTTCGAGCGCATCGCGCCGGCCATGGCGCTGGCCGTGATCGCTGCCGAGGACCAACGCTTTGCCGAACACTGGGGCGTCGACCTCGAGGGCGTGCGACGGGCGATCCGCGACAACCGTTACCGCGACCGCCCCCGTGGCGCCAGCACCATCACCCAGCAGACCGCCAAGAATCTGTTCCTCTGGCGCAGCCAGACCGTGCTGCGCAAGGGCGTCGAGCTGTACTTCACCGCCCTGCTGGAGCTGCTGTGGCCCAAGCAGCGGATTCTGGAGGTGTATCTGAACATCGCCCAGTTCGGCGGCAGCGTGTTCGGTGTGGAAGCGGCCGCGCAGACCTACTTCGACCGCCCCGCTGCCCGGCTCACGCGCGATCAGGCGGCGCTGCTGGCGGCGGTGCTGCCCTCGCCGTCCCTGCTGAACGCGGATGCGCCCTCGCCGTACCTGCGCGAGCGTCAGCGCTGGGTGCTCAACCAGATGCGCCTGCTCGGGCCGGGCTACCTGCAGGGGCTGTAGGGCGCGCACACCGCTGACCCCCGAAAAAAAAATCGGGGACGACCCCTCTCGTTGGGCCGGCGCGATGGGCCGCCAGGCCATCAGTCCCGCCGGCCATCTCGAAGTCTCCTACAAAACCGATTTTATTATTGCGAATCGTTCGCATTATTGTTATCGTCGTTTCACGTCCTTGCAGACACGATAACGACAATGGCTACGCGCCCGCCCCGCCCCGACCATCCGACACCGGACCCACTGCCCGGAACAAGCGCGTCCGCCGCGGGCAGCGTGCCGCGATACCACAGCGAACAACTGTTCGCCGGCGCCCGGCAGATAGCGATCGTGCACGCCGGCCGCGAATACAGCCTGCGCCTGACGGCGGCGAACAAGCTGATCCTGACCGCCTGATGCCATGCGAAGCGTAATTCCGCCACGGTCCGGGCTGCGACCCGTCGACGCGCTGCTCGGCGGCAGCCTCGCGATTGCGCTGCATGCCGTCGCTGCCTGGTTCTTGATCAACCGACCCGCGACCACGGAACCGCAGCCGCCCCGCGTCATCGAAGTCAGCCTGCTGTCGGCGCCATCGCCGCCCGCGCGCGCCCCCCAGCCCACCCCGGCGCCATCGCCCACACCGGTCGAATCCCCGACCGTCATTCGCAAGCCGGTGCGCCCGGTAGCGCAGAAACCGGCCCGCGACGAGCCAACCCGGTCGCGGGCCGCGCCGGCGAAGGCGACGGCAACCCCAGCCACGCCGGCAGCGCCACCCACCAGCACGGTCGAAGCGGTCGCCGCCTCCTTCGCGCCGACCGCGGCAGCGCCGGCCACGACCGCTGGCGCCGTCCCGGAAGTGACCGCACCACGCTTCGACGCCGCCTATCTCAACAATCCGGCGCCGGCGTACCCGCCCCTGTCACGCCGTCTGGACGAGCAGGGACGCGTGCTGATCCGCGTTTTCGTCGATCCGAACGGCGCACCGGCCGAGGTGGAATTGCGCGAATCGAGCGGCTACCGCCGGCTCGACGCGGCGGCCGAAGCCGCCGTCCGGCGCTGGCGTTTCGTGCCGGCGCGCCGGGGCCAGGAGCCGGTGGGCGCCTGGGTCCTGGTCCCCATTGCATTCAACCTGCGGAGCTGACGACATGGAGCAAAGCCTGGGCATCGGCCATTTTCTCGCCCACGCCGACGGCGTTGGGCATTTTCTGCTGGCGACCCTGCTGGCGATGTCGCTGGCCAGTTGGTACCTGATCGTGACCGGCGTGTTGGTGACCGGGCGCATGGCGCGCCAGCGCCGCCGCTTCATGGCGGGCCTGCAGGATGCCGTCAGCCTGGACGCCCTCGACGCCTTCGTGCGCCGCCACGGTGCGGGGGAACCGTTCTCGCGTCTCGCCGAGGCCGGACTCGCCGCCATGCGCCAGTACCGCGCCCGCACCGGTCAGCGGCTGGTCGACTCGGTGCCGGCCGACGAATTCCTGACCCGGGCGCTGCGCCGCACCATCGAGCAGGAAACCGCCCGCCTGGAGTCTGGCCAGACCGTGCTGGCCTCGGTGGCCTCGTCGGCGCCGTTCGTCGGCCTGTTCGGGACGGTATGGGGCATCTACCACGCGCTGCTGGCGATCGGCATGAGCGGCCAGGCCAGCCTCGACAGGGTGGCCGGGCCGGTCGGCGAGGCGCTGATCATGACCGCGCTCGGCCTGGCCGTGGCCATCCCGGCGGTGCTGGCCTACAACGCGGTTGCCCGCCGCAACCGGCTGCTGCTGAGCGAACTCGACGGCTTCGCCCACGACCTGTTCGTGTTCATGTCGACCGGGGTGCGCCCGGCCAGCGCCAGCCCCAGCGCCGGCGCCGAGCCGGCCGCCGGCCGCCGCGCGCCCGTCATCGCGCCGGCGGAGATCGCCTGATGGCCTTCGGAAGCCACCCGGGCGCCGGCCGCCAGCAGCCCAACGCGGAGATCAACATGGTCCCGCTGATCGACGTCATGCTGGTGCTGCTGGTGATCTTCATCGTCACCGCGCCGCTGCTGACGCACGCCGTGAAGGTGGACCTGCCGGTAGCCAGCAGCCAGCCCAACGACATCAAGCCCGAGGCCGTCGAGCTGTCGATCAAAGCCGACGGCTCGGTGTTCTGGAACGCCAAACAGCTCGACCAGAGCGCCTGGCGTGCGCAGATGGCACTGGCCGCCGCGCAGACGCCGCCACCGGAAGTCCAGCTGCGCGCCGACGGCGAGGTTGCCTACCGGCACATCGCTCAAATCATGGCCGACGCCATCAGCGCGGGTCTCACGCGGATCGACTTCGTGACGCTGCCGGAGGTCGCGCCATGAGCTGACACACCCCGTCCCGACGTTCTCGAACCCAGCCAGCCAGCCGTTGCCTGCCAGCCAGCGAAACCGAGCAATCACCCTTTCGCCAAGGCCCTGTCATGAAACCGCTGTGCCCGCCGACTCGCCGCTTTCCGTGGACGCGACCCGAATTCGGACGTCCGCTGCTCCCATCCCCGATCTGGCCGTCCAGAGCCCGCTGGGGCGGACTGCTGCTGGCCCTGCCCAGCCTGGTGTCGGCCGCCGCAAGCGGGACGACCACCCACACCGCCGGGGAGGTGACAACAGCCCTTCCGGCCGTGGAGGTCAGCGACGAAACCTACCGGCAAACCGCCACCAAGTCGGCTCTGCCACCCGAATTGACGCCGCAAAGCCTGTCCGTCATCGACGCAGACACGCTGCAAATGCGCGATGCCGATTCAGTGAACGAAGCCCTGCGCTACGTGTCCGGCGTCAATACCGAACTGCGGGGCGGGGCGGTGACGCGCATGGACCAGTTCGTCATCCGCGGGTTTGCCAACTACACCAACTACTACGACGGCCTGCCGCTGCTGTTCAACGGCTGGAACCTGCAGCCGCAGATCGACTCCATCGCCATCGAACAGGTGGAAGTGTTCAAGGGGCCGACGTCGTCCCTGTACGGCAACATGCCGCCGGGAGGCTTCGTCAACCTGATCGGCAAGAAACCCGCCACCGCTCCCTTCAACCGCCTGTCGGCGGCCACCGGAACGAACGACCTGCGCGAACTGAGCGTCGAGTCACGCGGGGCACTTGGCGATACCGATCTGTCCTACAGCGCCGTGGCGCTCGCCCGCAAGCGCGACGGCCAGGCGGTGACGTCCGAGAACGAGCGCTACCTGTTCGCGCCGTCGGTGGACTGGCGGCTGGGCGACGACACCCTGCTGAACGTCAACCTCTATTACCAGAACGACCCGGCGGCCGGCATCTACAACACCGTGCCCGCTGCAGGCAGCGTGTTCGGCACGCCATTCGGCCGCCTGGACACCGACGCCTACGCCGGCGACGCCCGCTGGAACACCTACGAGCGCGAGGTCCTGATGCCAGGGCTGCGGCTGAACCACGACTTCGGCAACGGCTGGACGTTCCTGCATCAGCTGCGCTACACGGATGCCGACGCCTATCAGAAAAACACCTACAACCTCGGCCGCTTGAGCGATTACACCGGCCAGCTCAACGACCAGCGCCTGCTGCTGCGCCGCGCCTACCTGACCGACGAGACCTCCAACGGGCTGGTGCTCGACAACCAGCTGGCGGGTTTGGTCCGCACCGGCGCCGTCGACCACCACCTGCTGTTCGGTGTCGACTACCAGCGGCTCGATTCGGATGTCCGCTATGAAGATGCCGCCACCGCGCCGATCGACCTGTTCGCGCCCAATCATCGCCTCGTCGACCGGGCCGCGCTCGATTTCGCCGCGTCTGGCCTCAGCTCCGATTTCAACATCGACAGCGACCAGCTCGGTTTCTATGTGCAGGATCAGCTGCGCTGGAAGCGGTGGGTGTTCATTGCCAGCGGCCGCTATGACGAATACGACTACGAGGAGACCGGCACCAAGTACGGCGCCGCGGCGACCAGCAAGATCGACCAGCAGGAGTTCTCGCTGCGCACCGGGCTGCTGTACGCCTTCGACAATGGCTGGGCGCCCTACGTCAACTACGCCCAGAGTTTCGAGCCGGTAGGGGGCAGCGACCGTAACGGTCGCACCTTCGAACCGGCCACTGCCGAGCAATGGGAAGCGGGCATCAAGTACGCGTCCGCCGACCGGCGCAACCAGTTCTCGCTGGCGGCGTTCGAGATCACCAAGGAAAACGACGTCACCCGCGACCCGAACGGCGGCCCCTACGACCTGATACAGGCCGGCGAAACCCGCTCGCGCGGCGTCGAGCTGGAAACCCGCTACCTGTTCACCGATGCCCTGATGGTGTTGTTCAACGCCACCTGGCTGGACATGGAAATCACCAAGGACAATCGCGGCCTCGAGGGCAAGACACCAGTCTGGGTGGCCGAAAAGACGGCTTCCCTGTGGTTGCATTACGACCTGTTTCAGGGCCCGGCCGCCGGCACCACGCTGGGCGCCGGGGTGCGCTACGTCGGCGAGACCCAGCTCGATGCGCTCAATACCGACACGGTGCCGGGCTATACGCTGTTCGACCTCGCAGCCAGTTACGACCTCGGTCGCCTGAGTCCGGCGCTGCGCGGCACCACGCTGCAGCTGACCGCCAACAACCTGACCGACCGCCGGTACGTCAGCTGCTACGACCGCAACAACTGCTGGTTCGGCGCCGAGCGTTCGGTCGAGGTCGCCGTGCAGTACGACTTCTGACTCCGGTGGCGGCGATGCACATTCCCACGGCTGCGCTCGGCGTGCTGCTGAGCGGCGCCGCCATCGGCGGGCTGTGGCTTGCCTGGCGCGGACATGGCAGGCCGTGGTTACTGGCGAGCATCGTGGCTGGAACGGTGGCGCTGCTGCTGTGGGTGCGGCTGCAGGGCGCCGAGTTCGGCACCCTCTATGCCCTGGGTGCCGGCGCGCTAGTTGCATGGGCGTGGATAGGCCTCACCGCAACGCCCGCCGGCGGCACCGTTGCCGTCGACCGCCCCCGGCACACCGCGGCGCCGTCCCCCGCGGCACTGCTGCGCGGCCTGGGCACGGCGGCACTGACCGGCCCCATGGCTTTGCTGGCCGCCGGGGTGGCCTGTCTGCACATCGTGTACTGGCTGCCCGCAGGGCCCGCCGGGCGCTGGGTGACGGCAGCCTTCGCGCTGCCACTGCTGTGGGCCGTATTGGCAACACTGCTGCTGTGCACCGACCGGCGGCCGCGCGCGGCACTTGCCCTGGGGGTGGCGGCGGGGCTGGGCGCGCTGCTGCTGCCGTCCGGGAGCCTGCCATGACTTGGCCGGTGCGCAACGCGCACGTGAAGCGGCTGCGCCGAGCGCACTCTGCGCTTGGCCTCGCGCTCGCCGGCCTGCTGTACGTGATTTGCCTCAGCGGCACGCTGGCGGTGTTCCACGAGGAATTCGAACGCTGGGAACAGCCGCAGGTAACCGAATCCCTCACCTACTCGGCGCCGCAAATCGTCCGCGCGGTGGATCGGTTCCGGGCCGAGCTGGCGACCCCGCCGGACAAACTCTATGTCGTGCTGCCGACCACCAGCCTGCCGCGCATGCACCTGTCCGCCGACGGACACGAGCGCTATGTGGCGCCGGATGGCCGGCTCGACGTCGCGCCCGCCGACGGCTGGACGCACATGCTGGTGCATCTGCACAACCAACTGCTGCTGCCGGAAACCGTGGGGATCATCATCACCGGCAGCATCGGCGCGCTGCTGTGCGCGCTCATCCTCAACGGGCTGCTGTCGCACCCGGACCTGATCAAGAATCTGTTCCGCTGGCGCCGCGACCGCAGTGACGCCCTGCGCCACACCGACCTGCACAACCGGCTCGGCGTGTGGGGCAGTCCGTTCTTCCTGATGTTCGGCCTCACCGGTGCTTTCTTCGGCCTGATCGGGGTGCTGGTCACCGCCGGGGCCGAGCGCTGGTTCGACGGCGACCGGGAAGCGGTGATCGCCTCGGTGTACGGCGCCGACATCCAGGTCGCAGCGGCCCCGCCACGGATCGACTACCAGCGCGCGCTCAGGGAACTGGCTCGCCTCGCCCCCAACGCCACGCCGATCTATCTGATGATCCAGAGTCCCGGCACCGACCGGCAGTTTCTGGAAATCGGCGCCACCCTGCCGGGCCGCCTGATCTACTCGGAAATCTATCGCTTCGATGCCAGTGGCGCGCCGCTGGGTTACCAGGGCCTGTCCGACGGGCCGCTGGCGCGGCAGATCGCCTACTCCGTCTACCGCCTGCACTTCGGCCATTTTGGCGGCTGGGCCAGCAAGCTGCTGTATGGCGCGCTGGGCCTGGCGCTGGCCTGGGTGTGCGTGTCGGGCGTCAACATCTGGCTCGCCCGGCGCGATCACCGCGGCGTCGTGAACGATCTCTGGGACGGGCTGGTGTGGGGCTTTCCGATCGCGCTGGCGGCATCGGCCGTGGCAGCGCTGCTCGACGGCCCGGCGCCGGTAACGTTTCTGGCAACACTGGCGCTGGTGTCCGTGGCGGCCGGGGCCCTGCCCGGCCAGTTTGGCGCTCGAAGCCTGCGCGGTCTTCTGGCGCTCTCTCTGACCGTGGTCGCCGCGGTGCACGGCTGGCGTTTCGGTTTGGAACAGCCGATGGCCACCCTCGCCCTGGATGCCGCCCTGATCGCCATCGCGCTGGGCATCGCCTGCAAGCCATTGGCGCCCAAACCTGGCAGCGCATCGCAGGTGGCTGTTCGCAACCCTTCCTCACCACACAAGGATCTGGGCAACCCCATGAACTGACCACCACCGTTCTGTCGACCAAGACGCCGAGCAAGCCAGCCGTTGCCAGCCAGCTCCATCGCCCCACCCCTGTTCCGGAGCCGACCATGCAACGCAATGCCTCACGCCGGGGTTCGAACGCCCCCGCCCATCGCCCCACCCATGCCAGCCTGCCTCTGGGCGCCCTGGCCACCTCCATGCTGCTGGCGCCGCTGGGCGCCCACGCCGCCGACGAAACCACCCTGCCGCAAGTCACCGTGCAGGAGCAGCGCCAGGACGACACGCCCGAGGGCTATCAGGGCGGCACCACGCGCGTGGGCAAGACCGACCAGCTGGCCAAGGACGTGCCGCAGGCGGTGACCATCGTGTCGCAACAATTGTTGGAAGAAACCAACGCCAACACCCTGAAGGAAGCCCTGCGGCACGTCGCCGGGCTGACCTTCAACGCCGGCGAGGGCGGCCGCATCGGCGACAACATGATGCTGCGCGGCTTCTATTCGTTTGGCGATCTGTACCTGGACGGCATCCGCGACGTGGCCCAGTACAACCGCGAGACCTTCAACCTGGAGCAGGTGGACGTGCTGCGCGGCTCGGCGGCGATGCTGTTCGGCCGCGGGCAGGCGGGCGGTGTCATCAACCAGGCGAGCAAGCAGCCGTTCCTCGACAACCGTGCCGAGGTGGCGCTGACCGGCGGCACGGACAGTTACCGGCGCGGCACGGCGGACGTCAACCACGTGCTGGGCCAGCATGTGGCGGCGCGCATCAACATCATGAAAACCGACGCTGGCAGCACGCGCGACCACGTCACTTCCGAGCGCGAGGGCGTGGCGCCCAGCATCACCTTCGGCCTGGGCACCGACCATCAGCTGACGCTGGCGCATTACTACCTGAAGACCGACAACACGCTCGACTTCGGCGTGCCGTATTTCAATTTCCGGCCGCTGGACGTGCCCAAGGACCGCTTCTACGGCACCACCGACGACTTCGAGGACAACCGCACCAACATCAGCACGGCGACCTACCAATGGCGCCTGACTCCCAAAAACACGCTGCGCACGGTGCTGCGCCATGCCGATTACACGCGCGACCTGTGGGGCGTGGCGCCGCGCCTGGCCGCCGGCGCAACGCCAACCACCATCGCCAACGGCACGGCCATCGTTAACCGCAACCGGCAGGCGCGCGGCGGCGAGGAGGAAACCTGGACCAGCCAGACCGACTTCACCACCCGCTTCAGCACCGGCCGCTTCGAGCACGAGGCGTTGATCGGCCTCGAACTGCTGGACGAGGACGCCGCGCGCTGGTCGTACAACGCCATTCCCGGCTCGGTGGCGCCGCCAACCACGGTCGGCAACCCCGACGCATCACCCGTGCTGCCGGGCAGTTACGGCAACCGGGTCAAGAACGGCGTGGTGACTTATGAGGGCTTCACCTGGGCGCCGTACGTGCAGGACATGGTGCAGATCCTGCCCGGCTGGAAGGTGTTCGCCGGTGCCCGCTGGGATGATCTCGACGCCGATTACAGCACCGGCGCCAGCGTCGACTATGGCGAGTGGAGCTACCGCGCCGGCGTCTCGCACCAGCCGACGGACTTCCAGCACTACTACTTCGCCTGGAGCGATTCGTTCAACCCGACCGCGGACCTGTACCAGTTCACCCCGACCACCGCGGTGTTCCCGGCCGAGCGCAGCCGGACGCTGGAGCTCGGCGCCAAGTGGGAGCTGTTCCAGGGTGACCTGTCACTGCGCGCCGCGGTGTACCGCACCGAGAAGAACTGGGAGCGCAACACCGACATCGAGACCGCCGGCAACAACCCGCTGCTGACGCGCGAGCGGCACACCTCGGGCTTCGAGCTGGAAGGCGCCGGGCGGATCACGCAACGCTGGGAGCTGTTCGCGGGCATGGCGCTGATGGACCCACGCATCGACGACGCGCGCCCCGGCGGCAACCCCAACGTGGAAGGCATGCGCCCGCGCAACGCGCCGACCTACACCTACAACCTGTGGACCACCTACGCGCTCGATCACGGCTGGAAGATCGGCGGCGGCGTCGAGGCCAAGGGTGAGCGGCTGGCGTACGGCATCGGTGGCGGCACGGCGGCGATCACGCCGAACAAGGTGCCGTCGTATCAGCGCTGGGATGCGATGCTTGCCTACGAACAGCGCCGCTACGAGGTCCGGCTGAACGTGCTGAACGCCTTCGACAAGCGCTACTACGAGTCCGTATACGAGAACGGTGGGCACGTGCTGCCTGGCACCGGCCGGGTGGTGCAGCTGGTGACGGAACTGAAGTTCTGAGACAAACGCCCATGAGGCCCGCCGCCGACCCTATGGGCATCACCCGCGGGCCGGCGGCGCGCCCGTCATCGCCAACCGAACCACCGGAGACACGATGCTGCTGCACCTCCCGCACGTGCTCGACCGCGACACGCTCGACGAATGCCGGCAGGTGCTGGCCGCCGCGCCCTGGGTCGACGGCCGCGTCACCGCCGGCAGCCAATCGAGCCAGGTCAAGTTCAACCAGCAACTGCCGGAGGACTGCCCGGCGGCCAACGAGGTCCGCGCGCGGGTGCTCAAGGCCCTGAGCGCCAATGCGCGCTTTTTCACCGCCGCCCTGCCGCGGCGCATCTACCCGCCCCTGTTCAACCGCTACGCCGGCGCCGCCAACGCCTTTGGCGAGCACATCGACAACGCCGTCCGCACCCATCCGGCCAGCGCCCGGCACGTTCGCTGCGATCTGTCGGCCACGCTGTTCCTGAGCGAGCCCGAGGACTACGACGGCGGCGAGCTGGTGATCGAACACTCCTTCGGCACCCAGCGCGTCAAGCTGCCGGCCGGCGATCTGGTGCTCTATCCGAGCTCCAGCGTGCATCGCGTCGAGCCGGTCACGCGCGGGGCCCGGGTGGCGTCGTTCATGTGGATCGAAAGCATGGTGCGCGAGGACGAGCGGCGCCGCCTGCTGTACGACCTCGACATGGCCATCCTCGCCCTGCGCGACGAGCGGGGGGACGCACCGGCGGTGGTGCGCCTGACCGGCTGCTACCACAACCTGCTGCGCATGTGGGCGGACGTCTGACGGCCCACCCGGCGCGGTGACCCATTCGGCGTCGGTCGATCAAACGCCGGCGGACGGCCGACCTGCTGGAGCTGTGGCAAGAACGCGCCAACGCCGGGGGCTGAACCCGATCCGCCCGCTCGGGCCGGACGATTTGCAGAAGATGCGAGCATTTGGCGTGGGAGCGGCGCTCCCACCGCGAACCGACCCGAGTTGGGGCACGCGATGCGGACACACTTCAAGGAGCCGCCCCAAGCCACCTTGAGCAATCCCGTTCCCGCCGATGCCAGCGCGTCCCTTGGCGGTTTCCGGCGGCCACAAAAAAAGCCGCGCCAGGTGACCCCGGCGCGGCTTTTGGACAGCCTGAAGTTCCTCAATCGTTCCAGTTCGGCAGGATCTCGGTCGCCCACAGCTCGAGGTTGCGCATCTGGATGTGGTGCGGAATCGGCCCCGGGTACTGCCACATCAGGAAGTATTCCGGGTTGTGCTTCTTGACCATGTTCTCGATCTGCCGGTTCACCTGGTCCGGGTTGCCGACGAACTCGAAGCCGTTGTCGTTCAGGTACTTGTAATCGCACTCCGGACCGATCTTGCCGGTCTGGCCTTTCTTGCGGAACGCCTCGTTGAAGCCGATCGGCGCGAACCAGGCCGGCCACACGAAACCGTTGCCCATGGCGGCGTACTTGTGCGCCTCGGCGGCGTCTTCCAGCACCAGCGCGTCGCGGAAGATGCCGATGTTCTGGCCATGCGCGAAGTTGTGGCCGGCGGCGGCGGCTTCCTCGCGGTAGATGGTGAACAGGTCGTGCAGGGTCTCGTCGCAGGTCGACAGCGCAAACGGCGCAATCGCCTCGCGGGCGCAGAAGCGGAACGTGTCCTCGCTGAACGAGAACGGCTGGAAGATCGGTGGATGCGGTTTCTGGAAGGTCTTCGGGGCCGTGCCGATCTGGGTGACGATGCCGTCCGCGGTCTGGCCCTTGCCGAAGCGGTTGACCACGTCGTGGCCAAAGTTCAGGTTGTCCGGCGGGATGGTCCAGTGCTCGGACTTGTGGCTGAACACATCCGTGGTCCAGGCCTTCTTGATGATTTCGTAGTGCTCCAGGAACAGCCGGCGATTCTTGGCGTCCGTTTCAGACTTGTCGGACATGGTGCCGCCGACGCCGTAGGTCTGGCCGAGCACGTCCGCCCAGCGTTTCTGGTAACCGCGCGCGATGCCGAAGAACGTACGTCCTTGCAGCATCTGATCCAGCATGGCGATGTCTTCGGCCAGGCGCAGCGGGTTCTGGAAAGGCAGCACGTTCGCCATCTGACCCAGGCGGATGCGCGTGGTCTGCAGGCCGAAGTACAGATCCAGCAGGATGGGGTTGTTGGACTGCTCGATGCCTTCGATGTGGAAGTGGTGCTCGGTGAACGCCGCCCCCCAGAAGCCGGCCCTGTCGGCGAACTTGATCTGTTCGCTGACCTGCCAGAGCATGTTCTGGTAGTTCTGCGAGTTGATCCCGGCCATCCCCTTGTGGGTCTGGCTCAGGGTTCCGACCGACGGCAAATAAAACAAGATGAACTTCACGGTTCCTTCCTCATAAGGGGTGGTTTTCGAAATACAGCGGCCGACCGCGTTCCGTGCGGCTCAGTCGTAGGTTCCGCCGACGCGCAGTTTCGGCTCGTCATGCAGCGGAGTGTGGCCCTCGTGACACAGCTTGTGGTCATGTCCTGGCATCACGCAGGCGTTGTGCGCCCGCGCCAGCATCTTGATCTTGTGCAGCGAATGCTTCCAGCGCACGAGGTCGTTCGAGATGATCGACCCGGTCTCGTAGTCGTAGCTGTCCTTCATGTAGCAGGCATCGGAGGTCAGGATGACCGTGCCGGCGTGCTCCAGGTGCACCATCAGCGCCATGGTGCCGGCGGTGTGCCCCGGTGCGCTGATGGCGTGCACGTCTTTCAGGATCTCGGTGTCGCCCGACAGAGTGTTGAAGCGCAGGCCGGGCACGTCGTAGTCGCAGCGCAGGAAGAAGTGCTCGTCCCTGGGCATGTTGGCGGCGGCGGCGTACTCGTCCTGGTGCACCAGCACCTTGGTCGACGGACAGGTATTCCACAGCTTGGCGTTGCCGGCGTGGTCCACGTGCAGATGGCTCAGGAACAGATAGTCGATGTCCTCCGGCCCGAGCTTGTGGCGCTTCAGCGTGTTCTCGAGCAACTGCTCCTCGCTGTAGTCGTCGTAGGGCGCCAGTTCCTTGTAGTCCGGCAGCCACTGATCCTCCCAGTGCCGGTGGATGGCGGCGTCGAACAGGATGCGCCCGTCCGGGTGGTCGATCAGGAAGGTGAACGACGGCACTTCGCACCAGACCTTGTTTTTCTGATGCTGCGTCTTGGTCAGCATCAGCTCCGGATGACCGGTGACCAGCAGCTCCAGGTCCGCGTGCATGTTGCCGTGGTGCAGCGGCCGAATCTTGATCCCGCGCATGGTTCTCTCCTCGTCGGTTGCCGTTGCAACAGTCAGGTGGCCGGCGTCGCGGCTTGCAGGTCCTGCGCGACCTGCTCGCGCAGGGCGCGCTTGTTGATCTTGCCGACGCCGGTCTTGGGGATGGCATCGACAACCAGGTAATGGTCCGGCAGCCACCACTTGGCGAATTTCGGCTCCAGCCAGGCGCGCAGCTCGGCCGCGCCGACACTGGCGCCGGGCTCCGCCACCACGTAGGCGCAGGGACGCTCGAGCCACTTCTCGTCGGGTGCCGCCACCACCGCCGCCTCGCGCACGCCGGGATGCGCCACCAGCGCGTTCTCGAGGTCGACGGACGAGATCCACTCGCCGCCGCTCTTGATCAGATCCTTGGCGCGGTCGACCAGGCGCAGCACGCCATGGGCATTCACCGCCGACATGTCGCCGCTCTTCCAGAAGCCGTCGACGAAGCCGTCACGCGTGCGCTCGTCGCGGTAGTACTCGGTGGTGCTCCACGGCGTGCGCACGTGGATCTCGCCGACCGACTGGTCATCCCAGGGCACCTCGCGGCCCTGCTCGTCCAGCACTTTCAGTTCCGTGCCCGGGCAGGGAATGCCTTGCCGCACGCGGGTCGGGATGTGTTCGGAAGGCGGCTTTTCAAGGTCCGCCCGGCGGATGTGCACGCAGGTGGCGAGCGGCGTGAGCTCGGTCGAGCCCCAGGCGGTCATGACGGGGAAGTCGAATTCCGTGAGGAAATACTCCATCACCGCCGCCGGCGTGGCCGAGCCGCCCAGCATGAGCCCGCGCAGGCTCGACAGATCGCGCCGCTGGCGTTTGAGCTCGGTGATCATGTCGATGCCGATGCTGACTGCCGCCGCGGCGAAGGTGACGCGCTCGTTCTGGATCAGGTCCAGGATCGCCGGCGCGTGCGGCCGCTCGCCGGGCAGCACCACCTTCGAGCCCATGCAGGCGGCAGCGAACGGCAGACCCCAGGCGTTGGCGTGGAACATCGGCACCACCGGCAGCAGGGTGTCGCGCTCGCGGATGTCGAGCACGTCACCCAGGCATTCGGTGATGGTGTGCAGATAGATGTCGCGGTGGGTGTAGATGACGCCCTTGGGCAGCCCGGTGGTGGCCGACGTGTAGCACATGCCGGCCGGGGTGCGTTCCGGCAGTTCGGGGAAGGAAAACCCGGGATCGCCGTCGCGGATCAGGTCCTCGTAGGCCACCACGTTGGCGAGCGTGGTGGGCGGCACGCGCTCCGCCAGCACCACGAAGGTCTTGACCGTCTTGATGTCACCCGCAATGCGCTCAAAGGTCGGCAGCAGGTCCGGGTCCACGAACACGGCGCTGTCTTCGCTGTGGTTCAGGATGTAGGCCACATGCTCGTCGGCCAGGCGCAGGTTGACGGTGTGCAACACCATGCCCGCGCAGGGCAGCGCGAAGTACAGCTCGAAATGGCGGTAGGTGTTCCAGGCGAAGGTGGCGACCCGGTCGCCCGGCTTGATGCCGAGACTGGCCAGGCGGCTGGCCAGCCGCCGGGCGCGGGCGTCGAGGTCGCCGTAGGTGTAGCGGTGCAGCGAGCCGTCCGGCAGGCGGGTGACGATCTCGTTGTCCGGAAAATACCTGGCCGATCGCTCCAGCAGCAGACGGATGTTCAGCTCCATCGTTCTCTTCTCCTCAAACGTCCGTGTAACCGCGCGGCGCGGCCATGGTTGTTGTTCTCGCGCCGGGCCGTCAGTCTGTCACAGCGCCGCTGGCCGTGGTCAGCGGCCACAGGGCGTCGGCCCCGGCCGCCGCCAGCCGCTGGCCGAGGCGCCGCGCCCACACCGCCTCGCCGCCGGCCTCGTCGCGCCAGGACCACAGCCGGCGGGTAGCGTGCTGCAGCGAGTATTCCTGCGTGAAGCCCATGGCGCCGTGCACCTGGTGGGCGATGCGACAGGCAATGCCGGCCGCCTTGCCGGCGCGCACCTTGGCGACGGCGATTTCGTCCGGCGCCGGGCCATGCTCGGCCACCGCCGCGGCGTGATCCACCGCCGCGCCGGCCGCCGCGACCTCCGCGGCGAGGATGGCGAGCTGCTGCTGGATGGCCTGGAACGCCGCCAGCGGCCGCCCGAACTGCTTGCGCTCGCGCGTGTAGTCGAGCGACTGCTGCAACGCGCGCTCGAGCGCGCCGGTCATCAGGGCGGCACGCAGCAAGGCGGCGCGGGCCGCGAAATCATCGGCGGTCACGTCGGTGGCGTGGAGCCGTTCGGCGGGCAGGGCGAGGTCGAGGTGTACGTCGTCGCGCGCCTCGCCGGCCAGGTTGTCGCCGGTCTCGAGTCGGTACTCGTCGGGCGTCAGCACCGCCAGCCTGCAGGCACCGGCCCGCTCCAGCAGCAGCACCAGCGCGCCGGCATGCCGGGCGGCGGCGACGCGCGACAGGGTGCCCTGCACGTGCAGCCCGCCGGCCGCGGGCGTGACCTGCCCCGGCTCCGCCACCGCCGCCGCGAGCACGCCGGTCGGCAGCTCGCGCCCGGCACCGGCCAGCAGCCAGGCCGCCAGCATGGCGCTCTCGGCCAGCGGCGCCGGGGCGCAGTGCCGGCCGGCGAGGCGCAGCAGCGCGCACTGGTCCGGCAGCGGCAGCCCCACGCCGCCGTGTTCTTCCGGCACGGCCACCAGCGGGTAGCCGAGTTCGTCCAGCACCTGCCACAGCGCGGCATCGAAGCCGCCGACGTCGGCCGCCTGCACGCGCTCGGCGGTGCAGTGGTCGGCGAGCACGCGCTCCAGGGTGTCCAGCAGCATCTGACGGGTATCGTCGCTCATGGCGCGCTCACCGAAGACCAAGCGCGCGGGCCACGACGCCGCGCAGGATTTCGTTGGTGCCGCCGCGCAGCGTGAAGCCCGGCGAGTGCAGAATGGCCTGCGCCAGCAGCAGATCGAGCCGGCGCCGGGCGTGCAGCGAGGGCGCCGTTTCCACCAGCAGGCGCACGCGCTCGAACACCTCGCTCTCGAAGCGCGTGCCGAGATCCTTGACCAGCGCGGCGGCCACGTCCGGCGCCTCGCCGCGCTGCAGGGCCGCCGCCACCGACAGCGACATGCGCCGCAGCGACCACAGCTCCGCCGCCAGCTCGCCGATGGCCTGCGCGGTGTGCGGGTCTGGATCGGCACCCACAACGCGCAGCAGTTCCTGCAGCAGCGGGAAGGTGGACATGAAGCGCTCCGGCCCCGAGCGCTCGAAGGCCAGCTCGGAGGTCACCTGATGCCAGCCCTGACCGACCTGCCCGAGCACCCGCGCATCGGGCACGAACACGCGCTCCATCACCACCTCGTTGAAGTGGTGCGCGCCGGTCAGGATCGGCACCGGGCGGATGCTGAGGCCGGGGGACTTCAGGTCGATGATGAACTGCGACAAACCCGCATGCCGGTTCTCGCCGAGCGGCTCGGTGCGGCACAGCACGAAGAACCAGTCCGCGCGGTGCGCGTTGGAGGTCCACAGCTTGGTGCCGGTGATTTCCCAACCGCCATCCACCCGCTCACCGCGCGTGCGCACGGATGCGAGATCGGAGCCGCTGCCGGGCTCGCTCATGCCGATGGCGAAGAACGCCTCGCCGCTGACCAGCCGGGGCAGGAAAAAGCGCTTCTGCTCCTCGGTGCCATAGCGCAGCAGCGAAGGGCCGGTCTGGCGGTCGCCCACCCAGTGCGCGGCGACGGGCGCGCCCGCTGCCAGCAGTTCCTCGTTGACCACGTAGCGTTCGAGCGCCGTGCGGCCATGGCCGCCGTACTCGCGCGGCAGGGTCATGCCGAGCCAGCCGCGCGCCGCCAGGCGGCGGCTGAAATCGCCATTGAAACCGCCGAGCCAGGCATCGCAGGCCGGCGCGAAGCGTCCCGCGGCGAGTTCGTCGGCAACAAAGGCGCGCACCTGCGCGCGCAGCGTTTCACAGACCGGCGGCAACTGCGCCGGCTCGAGCTGAATGCCAGGTATCGACAAGACGACCTCCCGCGCTGCCCGCTGCGCACCCTGCGCCCCGGGCGTGACTGACCGAACGCATGGTAATGCACCGCGCCCGGTGGCGCCTCAGCCGTGGCGCAGCTTGAGCACCAGGACGGTGCCGGCCAGCGCCAGCGTGACGGCGTTGGCGGCGATCAGCGGCAGATCGCGCTTGAGCAGCCCGTAGACCAGCCACAGCAGCACGCCGGCCACGAACACCACATACATCCGCAGCGAGATGCCGCGCGTGTCGCGCGTGGCGAGCGTGTGCAGCACCTGCGGCAGAAAGGCGGCAGTGGTCAGCAGCGCCGCCAGCAGACCGATCGCCGAGGTCATCGCCGCGAGCACTGGCGGCAAGCTTTGTTGGGTATCATCGGCGGCTCTCGCCTTCTGGTTTCTGGCCGAAGGCAGTCTAGTCCCCACGGAGGAGTGAGCATGGCGAAGGTAACGGAATTTGGTTACATGGGCATCGGTGTCAAGGATGGCGACGCCTGGCGCGAATTCGCGAGCGAAGTGCTCGGCATGGAGGTGCTGGACGAAGGCGACGGCGACCGCTTCTACCTGCGCATGGACAACTGGCACCACCGCCTGGTGGTGAACCTGCACGGCGACGACGACATGGATTTCATCGGCTGGCGCGTGGCCGGTCCGGACGAGTTCGAGGAGATGAAGCGCCAGCTCGACGCCGCCGGCGTCGACTGGAAGCAGGCCGACGGCGAGGAGCGCAAGGAGCGCATGGTGCTCGACCTGCTCAAGTTCAAGGACCCGGGCGGCAACCCGACCGAGATTTTCCACGGCCCGCGCCTGGAGACCTTCCTGCCGTTCCATCCGGGGCGGCGCATGTACGGCCGTTTCCTGACCGGCTCGGAAGGCATCGGCCACTGCATCCTGCGCCAGGACGACGTCGAGAAGGCCTACCGCTTCTACACCGACGTGTTCGGCATGCGCGGCAGCGTCGAGTACAACCTGCCGATTCCGGGCACGCCCATCGTCGCCTCGCCGGTGTTCATGCACTGCAACGAGCGCGACCACTCGGTGGCCTTCCTGGGCGCGCCGATGGAGAAGCGCATCAACCACCTGATGATCGAGGTGGAGAACATGGACGACGTCGGCTACACCTACGACATCGTGCGCAAGCGCAAGATTCCGGTCGCCATCCAGCCGGGCAAGCACAGCAACGACCAGATGTGGTCGTTCTACATGGGCAACCCGTCCGGCTGGCTGATCGAGTACGGCTGGGGCGCGCGCAAGTCGACCCACCAGTCCGAGTACTACGTGGCCGACGTGTGGGGCCACGGCACGGAAGCCTCCGGCTTCGGCATGGACCTGGACATGCAGGCCGGCTAGTTGGTGCATCCTCCCGGCGACGTGGTCACCGGGTCGTGTCTGTTCGCAAACGCCCCGCCCGTCGGGGCGTTTGCATTTTCGGAGTGACGCATGGGACTGGCCAGGATCGCCCGCGCGGCGGGTTATTCATTCAAGGGTCTGCGGGCGGCCTTTGCCGGCGAGGAGGCATTCCGCCAGGAGTTGCTGATCGTGGCGATACTGACCCCGGCCGGCCTGTGGCTCGGGCGCTCGGCGGCGGAGCGGGCGCTGCTCGTCGGCAGTCTGCTGCTGCTGTTGATCGTGGAGCTGCTGAACTCGGCCATCGAGGCGGCCATCGACCGCATCGGCCCGGAGCGACACGAACTGTCCGGTCGCGCCAAGGATCTGGGCTCGGCGGCCGTTTTCGTGGCCCTGGTACTGACCGGGGCGATATGGCTGTTCATTGCCGGCGCGCGATGGGCGGGCTGATGTCCGCGAGAGCCATCGCAAGTGGCGCGATGACACAGGCGCCAGCATCGGTCGTTCGGGGGAGCAGCCCCCGTCCCACGTGTGGCCGTCGCCCGGCCGAACCGGCATTGTCGACAGGGACCGCGGACGGACCCAAGCACGCCCGAACCGCATCAAAAGCGGAAAAAACGCACAAATAAAAGATTGAATATTCGATAGCATCTTTCGACGCAAAACCGGTCGAGACGCTTGTCCCCCGGACCGTAGTTGGAGACCGACATGCGAGTGGGATACGTCGGGCTCGGCAGCATGGGTCTGCCGATGGCCCTCAATCTGGGCAAGGCCGGCTTCGCGGTCGACGTCGTGAGCCGCAGCCGCGGACCGATCGAACAGGCGCTGGCGGCCGGCGCCAGGGAAGCTGCCGGTTACAGCGCGCTCGCTGCCGCCTGCGAGGTGGTCTGCACCTGCCTGCCGATGCCGGCCGATGTCGAGCGCGTGTATCTGGAGCCGGACGGCCTGGTGGCGCATGCGCAAGCCGGCGCGGTGCTGATCGATCACAGCACCGTGGGGCCGGACACCTGCCGCAAAATCGACCTGGCAGCGCGCGCCCGCGGCGTGCATTTTCTCGACGCGCCGGTATCGGGCGGCCCGGCCGGGGCGCAGGCCGGCACGCTCGGCATCATGGTCGGCGGCGAGCGGACGGTGTTCGACCGCACGCGCCCGGTGCTGGACGCCTTGGGCAAGACGGTGGTCTACATGGGGCCGACCGGCAGCGGCGCGGTGGCCAAGCTGATCAACAACCTGCTGGTCGGCGTGCACCAGCGGGCGCTGATAGAGATGTTGCTGGTCGGGCAGAGGGCCGGCGTCGATCTCGACGCGCTGCATCAGGTGCTGATGGGCAGCAGCGGACGCAGCGCCATTCTCGAAATGATGTACCCGCGACTCAAGGCGCGGGATCTGGCACCCAGGTTCCGCACCGAACTGCTGCACAAGGATCTGCGCCTGGCGCTCGAGATGGCCGCCGACTGCGGCGTGAACAGCGCCACCGGCGAGACGGCGCTGGCCGCCATCGAGGCCGCCATAGCGGCTGGCCACGCTCACGATGACACGCTCGCCATGCTGCTGCCGCTGGAACAGGCGGCGCAGATGCGCCTGTTCGACGGCCCGTAAGGCAAGGCTGCAAATCCGGCCCCTGGGACTTTTCAGCCCGATGCATCGCGGCGCGCTCACGCAATGCGCTCCGTCGGGCCATCGGCGTTTGCGCCCGGCAGCAGCGCGGCCTACACGCTCGTGGCGAGCTGCCGCAAGGCCCGCCGGTTGGTCTTGCCACTGTTGCCGCGCGGCAGCTCGTCCAAAAATTGGTACGCCCGCGGGCGCTGGTAGCCGGGCAGGTCCGACGCCGCCATATGGGCGTCCAGCGCGGCCGCGTCGAGCGCGTTGTTCTTGCGCACCACGAAGGCCACGATGCGCTGGCCCCATTCGGGGTCCGGCAGACCGACCACGGCGGCCTCGGCCACGTCCGGGTGCGCCAGCAGCACGTTCTCGACCGGCCCCGGCATGACGTTGATGCCGCCGGAGATGATCATGTCGTCCACCCGCCCGCGCACGTACAGATAGCCGTCGGCATCGAAGCTGCCGAGATCGCCCGAGCGCCACCACGGGCCGTGGAATTTCTCGCGCGACAGCGGCGGGTCGCACCAGAACTCCTGTGCCACGGACGGGCCGGCGATGATGATTTCGCCCTCATCGCCGGGCGGCAGCTCGTCGTCCGGGCTGCCGCCGGCGGCCACCACGCGCACTTCGGAATTCAGCAGCGGTTTGCCGACGCTCTCGATCTTGTCGGCGTTGTCGAGGTCTTCCGGGAACATCGCCGTGCCGCCGGACACGGCCGTCTCGGTGGTCGAGTAGCAGTTGATGACGCGCGGCACGACGCGCCGCCGGATCGCCTCCAGCGTCGGCAAGTCCATCACCTCGCCGGCGAAGCCGACCTGCCGCAGCGAACTCAGGTCATAGCTCTCGACGTCCTCGCGCAGCAGCAGGCGCCACATGGTCGGCACCAGCAGCAGATTGGTCAGGCGCTCCTCGGCGATGGCGCGCAGCACGCGCTTCGGATCCCAGTGGTCGTGGAACACCTGCCGGGCACCGATGTTGAAGTACGGCAACGCGAGGTTGGACCAGCCCATGAAGGACGTGGTGAACATGTTGAGCGTGCTGCTGTGCGGCGTCAGCCCGAACGGGTACACCGCCGCCCGGCAGCTTTCCACCAGCTTGGCGTGGCTGTGCAGCACGCCCTTGGGGATGCCGGTGGTGCCGGAGGTGAGCACGATGGCGGCCAGATCGTGCCCGGCCAGCGCCATCGGCTCGAAGTCGAGCGGGTAGCGGTCGAGATCGTCCGGGATCACCGGCTCGTCGCCCTGGCGCACCCGCTCAGCCGGCGTCGCCTCGCTGTGGGCACGCACGTAGCCGGTGATCAGCGGCACCTGGGCGCGAATCTGCGCCGCCTGCTCGGCGAACGCGCCGTCGTAGATGAGCGCGCGCGGCGAGATGCGCTCGATGGTCTTGATCAGCACCGGCAGCTTTTCGCGCACGTGCAGGGCCACCGGCACGGCGCCGAGTTCCCAGCAGCCGTACAGCGCGATCGGGTGGATGGTGGACGGCAGCATCATCAGCGCCACCCGGTCGCCCTTGCGCACGCCCAGGCGAAACAGCAGCGCGGCGGTCTGCTGCGCGCGCTCGAGCATCTGCCGGTAGGTGTAACGGTGCTGGCTGTCGACCAGCGCCTCGTTGTCGGCGTGATGGCGGGCGGTGCGGTGCAGCGCCTGGCGCAGGTTGGGGCCGCGGGACTCGGGCATGGGCGGTTTCTCCTCGAATGGCCGGGTCATCCCGGCTCGGTGTCGATTGTGGGGTCATCCATGACCGTGGGCCGCCCGTGCCTGGGCGGGCCCCAAGCATAGCGCCCGGGGTCACGATTGGACGATCGGCGCCCTGCCCCGCTACCGTGACGGCCGCCGGATGCGCCGCGCGTCCTATCCGTCCAGGCCGAAGGCCTGCGCCAGCAATTGGTACGACCGTTCGCGGTCGGCGTAGCTGTAGGTGACAGTGACGATGCTGACCTCGTCCACGCCGTACTCGGCGGCGTGCGCCTCGATCTGCTGGCGGCAGTCGTCCGGCGTGCCGATGATGGAGTGATCGAGCACCTGCTGGTATTGGGCGCGCTCGCCGGCACTCATGCCGGCCAGTAGCCGGTCGACCTCATCCGGGCTCGGCAGGTCGATGATGCGGCCGCGGGCGAGTGCCTGATGAATCCACATGCTGCGCGTGCCGGCGATGCGCATCGCCTCGTCCCGCGTGGGCGCGCACACGGCGGCGACGGCGATCATGGCGCGCGGTTCCCGCAGGCTCTTGGACGGCTGGAAGGCCCGCCGGTAGGCTTCGACGATGGCCGGCGAGCGCGCGTGCGTGCCGATGAACAGCGCCAGCACGAAGCCGCTGCCGAGCTGCCCCGCCACCTCGGCGCTGCCGCCGCTCGAACCCAGCATCCAGAACTGCGGCACACCGCCGTCCTCCGGCACCAGCCGGATGCCGTGGAACGGATGCTGCGCCGGCAGGTCGTCGTTCAGATACCCCATGAGGTCGAACACCTGCCGCGGGTAGAGATCGGAACTGATCGGCTGGCGCGGGTAGGCCAGCGCGGCGGTGGCCATGCCGTCGCCGCCCGGCGCGCGGCCCAGGCCCAGATCGATGCGACCCGGGTACAGCACTTCCAGCATGCGGAAGGTTTCCGCCACCTTGTACGGCGGGTAGTGCGGCAGCATGACGCCGCCGCTGCCGACGCGGATACGCCGGGTGTGGGCGGCGATGTGGCCGATCAGGATTTCCGGGCACGGGCCGGCGTAGCCCGGCGTGTTGTGGTGTTCGGCCAGCCAATAGCGGTGGTAGCCGAAGCGCTCGCAGGCCTGCGCCAGGCGCAGGCTGTCGTGCGGGCCGCGCGACGGCGGGCCGCCGTCGTGGATGGGGGACTGGTCGGTGACGCTGAGTTTGATGGCCATGAAACCGTTCGGCTGCTTCGTGCTTGAATGGCGGCCAGTTTATCAACCGCCCTTCGCATTCATGCCGCCGTATACCGTGACCCCGGCGCGCTGGCCACAGCACGCCGCCGAATTGCTGGCCATCCGTCGCGCCGTGTTCGTGGACGAACAGGGCGTGCCGGAATCACTGGAGGTGGACGACCGTGACGGCGAAGCCTGGCATCTGCTGGCCCGCGGCGCGGCCGGCTTGCCCGTGGGCTGCGCCCGGCTGTTGCCGGATGCCCACATCGGGCGCCTGGCGGTGTTGCGCTCGGTGCGCGGGCACGGCGTCGGGCGGCAGCTGCTGGATGCCGCGGTCCAGCTCGGCCGGCGTCTGCGCATGGGCGACCTGTACCTTCATGCCCAAGTCCGGGCACGCGGCTTTTACGAAGCGGCCGGCTTCATTGCCGAGGGCGACGAGTTCACCGAGGCGGGCATTGCGCATGTGCTGATGCGCCTGCCGGCAGCGGAAGGCGAAACCAATTCGCGATGCCCCCCCCGTGTGGGCCTTGCCACCGCAGCGGCCCGTGGGAGCGGCGCCCGCGCCGCGAATCCTTACGGCAACGAAGATTCAGCCCGGGGCGGGCCTCCCGCGAAACAGGGTGTGTGAGCGGCGCCCGCGCCGCGAATCCTTGCCGCAACGAAGATTCGGCCCGGGGGCGGGCCTCCCACGAAACAGGGTGTGGGAGCGGCGCCCGCGCCGCGAATCCTTGCCGCAACGAAGATTCGGCCCGGGGGCGGGCCTCCCACGAAACAGGGTGTG
>JBMOQH010000027.1:0-29263 GCA_049322795.1 Pseudomonadota bacterium
CGGCCCGGGGGCGGGCCTCCCACAGGGAAGGCTGAGGGGAGCACTTCTGCCGTGGGAGCGGCGCCCCCGCCGCGAATCGCCCAGCCCCAAGCCACGGCATTCGGCCCGAGGGCGGGCCTCCCACAGGGAAGGCTGAGGGGAGCACTTCTGTCGTGGGAGCGGCGCCCCCGCCGCGAATCCCCCAGCCCCAAGCCAAAGGCATTCGGCCCGAGGGCGGGCCTCCCACAACGAAGGTTTCCGGTGGGAGCGGCGCCCCCGCCGCGAATCGCCCACGCTGATCGGCACGCCATGCCTACTTGACCAGGCGTTGCGTGACCAGGCCGAGCTGCGAGATCTCCAGCCGGCCGAGCAGGTCGAGCACGTCCACCACCTGCTGGTACCGGATGCTGGCATCGGCCTTGACCACCACCGGCAGGGCCGGGTTGGCGGCCTTGTACTGGCGCAGCGTGCTTTCCAGCTCGGCCAGGGTCACCGGGTAGGTGTCGAGGTAGATGGTGCCGTCGGCGCTGATCGAGATGGCCTTGGTCTGGTTCTGCGCCAGGCTCGGCGTGGCGCTGGCCTTGGGCAGGTTGACCTTGATGCCCTGCACCGCAGCCGTGGTCATGATGATGAAGATGATCAACAGCACGTAGGTGAGGTCGAGCATCGGCACGACGTTGATGTCGTCGTAGGGCTTGCCTTCTTCCTGGACCTGCATGACCGGTACCTCAGGCGCTGTGGCGTTCGGCGATGTCGGCCAGCAACTCGTCCACGAACACGCGCAAGTCCGTCGTGGTGTCGCGGATCAGCGTGCCGAGGTAGTTGTAGCCAAACAGGGCCGGGATGGCGACCACCAGACCGGCCACCGTCGCCACCAGCGCGGCGGCGATGCCGGGCGCGATCGAGTTGACGTTCACGTCGCCACTGGCGGCGATGGCGGCGAAGGTGATCATCACGCCCACCACCGTGCCGAGCAGGCCCAGGAACGGCCCGCCGGAGATGGCGATGGTCAGCAGCACCATGCCGGCGTTCAGGCGCTGTTGCTCGCGCACGGCAGCGGCGTCCACGCGCGCCCGCAGCGCATCCAGCGCCTGCGGCGACAGGGCGCTGGCCTGCGCGCCGACGCTGCGGTGCAGGAGGCGATTGTCCAGTTCGTCGGTGGCGGCTGCGCACACCCGCTGCAGCGGCGCGCCGATGAAATCGGCCCGCTTCGCCAGGGCCATCAGATCGCCGTCACCGAGCTTGCGAAATGCCTCCTGGAAGGCAGCGTTGCGCTTTCTGGCCAGGCTGAGGAAGCGGCCCTTGCCGAACATGACCACCCACGAGATGGCCGACATCACGGCGAGCATGCCGATGATGATCCAGCCGTCGATGGTGACGTTCTGCAGCACCACGCCGATATAGGAGCCGTGGCCGCCGCCGGACTCGCCCGATTCGTCCTCGCCATAGCTGACCAGGCTGGCCGCGCTGCCCTGCGACAGCGCGAGCAGACGCAGGTAGGCGGCGCTGCGCGGCGCGCGGGCGACGCCGACCTCGTCGACTTCCATCGCGAGCCCGGGGGCATCCCCGGCAAGCGCACCCATGCCGAGCACCAGGTCGCCGGCCAGCGGCGGTATGGCGCTGTCGGCGGCGCCCACGGCGGCGCCGTCCACGTAAACGGTGAGGGACGTGCCGTCCAGCGTGACCGCGAGGTGATGCCAGGCGCCCGCGCCGAGTGGGCTGCTGGCGCGCGCCTCGGCCGCGCCCAGGCGCGCCACCGGCACGCCTTCTTCCAGATCGAGCCGCAGCGGTTCGGCGCCGTTTCCAAAGCTGAGCACCGTGCCGCTGGTGGCGGCGTCCGGCTTCAGCCACAGGCTCACGGTCAATCCCTTGGCCGGGTCCGCGGCCAGCGAGGCCGATCCGGGCACGCGCAGCGTCTCGCTGCCGGTGAAGCGCAGCCCGCCGCCGATCAGGCTGCCCGGCAGCGCCTGGGCGCTCGACTCGGCGGCGTGGTTGGCGTTGGCAGTCGCATCGCGCGGCAGGCCGTCGGCCTCGCCGAAGTGCAGCACCAGCGCCTGATCGGCGTCGTAGGTGCCGGCTGCGTCGCCGCCGGCCGGCGCCGCGGCGTTGCCGTAGTACAGGAAGGCGCTGGCCTGAGCGCCGGACGCCACCTGCGGCACGCGCAGCCAGATCAGGCCCATGCCGGTGACGGGGTCGTAGCGCTCGATGTGGAATTTCAGCGGCGTCTGGTCGTCGCCACCCATCAGGCGCAGGTCCGCGCCATCCGGCAGGGTGTCGGTGAAAAAGCCGAAGTTGCCCGCGTGCAGGCGCAGCAGCACCGGCACGTCGCTGGCGGTGAGGGCCGCTTCCTCGGCAGGCGGCTGGATGGTCAGCGGCTTGCGGAATTGCCAGTCGGCCTGCCACCAAGCCTGCGCCAGTGCGGGCACGAGCAACAGGCTGCCCAGCAGAAGGCCCCGTCCGGCGGCGGTACGTGAAAACATGCGTGTAACCCCGATCATCGAAAAAAGGCCGCCGTCAGAAACCCGAAATTGTTTTCGGTCGACGTGACGAGGCGGTGACACCCGGCTTGCAGCCGGTTCGCGGTACGCGACTGGCGCGAGCGGTTTGGGTCCGTGGCCCGGAGATTCGCGGCGGGGGCGCCGCTCCCACAGCCCAACTTTCGTGGGAGGCCCGCCCCCGGGCCGAATGCTTTGGCCGGGGTCGGAGGACTCGCGGCGGGGGCGCCGCTCCCACAGCCCAACTTTCGTGGGAGGCCCGCCCCCGGGCCGAATGCCCTGGCCGGGGGCGGAGGACTCGCGGCGGGGGCGCAGCTCCCACAGCAGGAAGCTGCTCCCACCCCACAAGCCTCGTGGGAGGCCCGCCCTCGGGCCGAATGCCCTGGCCGGGGTCGGAGGATTCGCGGCGGGGGCGCCGCTCCCACAGCGGTTCGGCGCCCGCCAGGCGCGCCGTGATGCACTGCGCTTCCATCAGCCATCGAACCCGATGAAGTCCACCACCACCGTGCCCAGGCTTGCGACGCCGGTGCCGGCCGCCGCAGCCGCCACCGCGCTGTTGGCGGCGGCATCGGCGGCGGCCTTGGTGGCGGTGCTGCCGGCCGCCGCCGCCCCGGCCAGGCTGCCGGAAACCGCGGTGCTGGTGACCGGCACGCCGGTCGAGATGCCACCGACCTGAATGTTGTCGGCGCCGACCACGCGCGGGGCAGCGATGGTGAGGTTGCCGGCCGAGCGGATGCCGGCGTCGCCGGCGTTGACCTCGCCGTTGGGGGCGATCAGGTCCACGTCGCCGGGCACGATGTCCGGCCGCGACAGCAACACGCCGATGCCGGATCCGCTGACCGAGCGCGAGGTGTCCAGCACCAACTGGTCGCCGCGCAACACCAGGCGGGGCGGTGGCGTGGCGGCGGCGCTCTTGGCGCCGCGCCCGGCATCGATGTTGCCGTTGGAGGACCACAGCAGGATGTCGCCGCCGCCGAGCGTGAACACGCGCGACTGGTTGACCAGGAAGTCGCCGTCCACCACGCCGCGCACGCTGCCGCCGGCGGCGGTGACGATGCCCAGCTCGTTCGCCGGTTTGTTGAAGCCGGTCACCCCCGCCAGGCCGGCGTTCACCTGCCCGCCGGGAGCGAACAGGTCGATGTTGCCGCCCTGGTCGGTGCGAATCTGGCTGAAGAACAGATTGATGTCGCCGCGGTAGGGCGAGCCGTCCTCGCCGGCGCCCGGGAACAGCGTGGCGATGGCCTCGAGGCCACGCCGGTAGCGGGCGGGATCGGTGCCACCCTCGGCCACCGCCGCGCGGCCCGTGGCGCGCAGCTCGGCGAACAGCACGTCGTGCAGCAGCGGCCGCTGGAGGTCGGCATCGAGCGCCTCGAAGCGCGCGTAGGCGTCGGCCGCGTCGGCCGGTTCCTGGCCCAGCGAGCGCAGGTAGGCCAGCAGCGCATCGCGGTGCGGCACCGACAGATCGCTCGCCGGGTCGAGATAAAGGCCGGCAAAAGCATCGTAGGCAGGGGCCTTGGCCAGCCCGGCCATTACCGTTATGGCGGCGCCCTGTTCTGGCAGGAAGGGGTTGTTCAGGTTGCCACGGCTGACAATGCCGCCGCCGGAGCCAAGGTCCACATCACCCCCGGCCAGGACCTCCATCCGCCCGGGGCCGCCGATCTCGATGCGGCCGCTGGTGCCGGAGAGCGCCCCCAGCAGGCTGCGCGGCGTGCTGTAGACCACGTCGCCGCCGGCGCTGACGCGCGTGAGGTCGGTGGCGGCGAGGTTCTGGCCGAACAGCTGCAGGTCGCGCACGTCGCCGCCGGCCTCGATCAGCGCCGCCTTGGGCAGCGCCAGGCTCAGCGCGATGGGCGAACCGATCACGTCGCCACCGGCGGCGATGCGCGCCGGCTGTCCGTCGCCGGCGTGCAGCGGCGGATTGCTGTGGGCAAGCACGCCGGTGGTCGTGAACGACGACAGTGCCTGAACGAGGCTGAAAGCGGCCGCCGGCGTCGCCAGCGAAGGCAGGCTGCCCGGCTGCTGATCCGACATGGCAAGCGTGTTGGGAAAGCTCAGGTCGCCGGCTGCCAGCAGCGACAGCTGGCCGTTGGCGGCGGGGAACATCACGCTGGAATCGGTGCTGCCGAAGCTCAGATCGCCCGCAAAGGCGGTGGCGGACAGATTCGGCGGCAGCATGCGCAGCGCACGTTGGTCGGCGGACGAGATGGCGTTTTGCGGGTAGCCGGCTATCACCGCCTGCTGGGACTGCGTGAAGTGCACGTCCCCGGTCAGTGCCTGGGCGTCCAGACCGGAACGTGCCGAATAGCTGAAGAAGTAATTCCGCTTGCTGATGGACGCGCCGCTGACATTGGCGCTGACCTGCGTCAGCACGGTGGGGTTGAGCACCGCGTCCAGCGCCACCGAGCCACCGGCGGCGAGGCGCAGCTGTGCATCCGCGAGCAGCGCGAGGGTGTTCACCTCACGGCCCGCGGCGGTGCGTGCCGAGGCGATGTCGCCGCCGGCCTGGACGCGGCCCTCGCCGGCGCCCAGGAACAGCAGCGCGCTGCCGATGTCGCCCCCGGCACGCAGGTCGAGGTCGCCGCCGCCCTGCAGAACCAGCCCGGACGGGTCCGGCACGCTGCCGGGCGCGGACGGCAGGCGCGCGTTGGTGGGCAGCGACACGCCGAGGTTGCGCACGTCACCCCCGGCGCGGATGGTCACGTCGCCACCGCCCAGGGTCGCCACGCCCTGCGCGAAGGCCGGGAAGTTGATCCACCAGGCCAGGCGGTTGTTGGTGGCGGCGATGCTGCCATCGGCGTTGACGCGGCCCTGGCGGAACAGCCAGGCGGTCGGCAGCTGCGTCGCCGCGGTCGCGTTGATGTCGCGCCCGACGTTCAGAACCAGATCGCCGCCGCCGGTCGGGAATTCGCTGGACGGCGGCGGCGTGAACTCGCCGGCAGGCAGGACGGGACCGCGCTTGCCGGCCGTGTAGATGGCCGAGGTGGCGCTGGCCAGGCGCAGGTCGCGCGCCGCCGCCACCTCGATGCGCCCGGTGCCGGTGCGCAGCAACTTGCCGGCGGCCAAGACCAGATCGCCGGCGTTGTCCGAGGCCCGGCGCAGCGTAAGCGGATCGGCACCGGCCAGGTCCGCACCCGCGACCAGCCGGTAGGACCACGAATCGGTCGTCTGCAGCGTGCCGGTGGCAAGGGCGGTGCTGAAGCCGTCCGACAGGGAGTTGTTCAGCAGCAGGTCACCGGCGGCGCGCAGCGTCAGCACGCCGGGCTCGCCACCGGCGCGCAGTGGCGACAGATTCCAGTCGTTCGCCAGCGTCAGGTTGCCGGTGCTGCGCACCTCCACGCCCGGGCGCACATGAAACGCCGCATTGTTGGTCTGCCCGAGGCGCGCGGCGATGGCCGCCGCGCCTGCCATGAACGCGGCGTTGTCGTTGCTGACGGTCGTCAGACCCAGCGCGCTGCCGGTGCCGCTGGCGTTCAGCGTGCTGATGCCCGAGTAGACGCGGGTAGCCTCGACGGTCACCTCGCCGGCGCCGCGAATCTCGCTGCCGAGGGTGTTGATAGCGACGTCCGTGCCGGCGCGCGGCGCGCGCAGCAGCACCTGGCCGCCCTGCGGTGCGCCGGCGCCGGCCGACACGTCGATGGCCGAGCCGACGGTCAGCGTGAGACCGGTCGCACTGCCAAGCTCCACCTGCCCGCCGCGCCCCTGGCTGCCCGGGCCGGCCGCGTCGCGCGCCGAGGCATCGATGAGCGCGCCGGCGGCGAGCGTGAACTCGCCCTGGCTGTGCAGGCGCACCTGGCCGCCCTTGCCGCCGCGGGCGTCGAGCTTGCCGGCGACGGTAAGAGCGCCGGCATCGACGGCGACGTCGATCGCCTGCGCCGTCACCGTGTCGTCGGCGCCGATCAGAAGATCCCCGCTGCGCAGGCGCAGGCTGCGCGCGCCGCCGAAGCCGCCGGCCTCGAGCGTGTTGTTCAGGACCGAAAAGGTGGTCAGCGTCCCGAGGTCCAGGTTGACCTCGCCGGCCTTGCCGCGGGCGCCGCCGGCATCCGGCAGGGCATCGCCGAGCAGCTCGCCGTCCAAGGTGGCGGCGCCGTTCGGCGTGGTCACCGACAGCCGCCCGGCATTGGCGCCCCGCGCGCCGCTCGCGATCGTCACGTTGCCCGCATCGGCGCGCAGCGTGACGCTGCCGCCCGGACTCGCGCGACCGGTGGACCCGAAGGTCTGCCAGATACCTGCCGCGTCGAGCAGGCTGCCGGCGCGCAGCAGCACATCGCCGCTGCGCGCGGTGAGCCGGATCTGGCCGGATGGCAGGCGCAGGCGCGCCGCGTGGTCCACCGTCTCGCCGGTCAGCTCCAGGCGGGCGCCGACGCCGGCGGCGGGCAGTGCCGTCGGCGCCGCGAGGGCGGTGGTGGTGAGCGCGCCGTCGGCCGCTACCGCGTGATCGGCGCCGGCCTCGGCGCTGAGATCACCGGCGGCGATGGCGATGTCGCCGCTGCCGCTCAGCCGGCCGCGGTCCGCGAAACGCAGCCCGTCGCGCGCCGTCAGCTCCAGGCGCCCGACGCCGCTGACGCGGGTGCCGGCCACGCTGCCGTCGCCGTTTGCACCACCGTCGGCCAGCACCAGCCGGTCCGCCAGCAGGCGCAGCGTGCCCGTCGCGCCGGCGGCGTCGCCAGCGGTCGGGCTGCCGTTCGGGTTGCCGAGTACCAGCTCGCGCGCCTGGATCTGCGCCGTGTCGCCGGCGGCGAGGAAACCGCGCAGGCGGCCGGTCTCCAGCGTCAGGCTGGCCAGCGACGGGCCGCCCAGTTGCACCGCGCCGTACACGTCCATGCTGTCGTAGCCGCGCAGCGCCAGCGCCGCGCTGCTGGCCAGTGCCGCCAGGCGCGCGTTGTCCAGCAGCAGGCCCGGAGTGCCGGCGGGCGCGTCGCCCAGGTTCACGCGGCCGGCCGCTACCGCCAGCGTGCCGCCGCTGCCCAGGCTCAGCGCGCCGCCCAGGCGGTTTTCGCCCGTGGCGTCCAGTTCGATGGCGCCGCTCGCCGTCAGCTCGGCGCCAGCGGCCACGTCCAGGTCGCCACCGGCGAGCTTGACGTCGACGCGCGTGGTGCGCGGCGTCGGCTGGCTGGCCAGTCGCAGCAGCGCGCCGTCGCCTTCCACCTGCAGCGCCTGGCCGGGGGCGTTGCCGCCCTGCGCGGTCAGCCGGCTGCCGGCGCGGACCTGCAGCGAGTCCTGCGCGGCGACGATGAGTTCGGGCGCCAACAGCAGGCTGCCGGCGGTGTCTATCCACACGTCCTGCGCCAGCACGGTGAGCGCGTCCTGGTCGCCGGCGCGCTGCCGGGTGGCGCCCAGCAGCAGGCTGTCCACGTTCAGCGCGGACAGCTGCTGCGCGTCCAGGCGCAGGTAATCCGGGCCGGGGGCGGTGGCGCCCGTGCCGAGCACCGCCAGGCGCGTCGCAGCGAGGTCGAGTTCCGCGCCGCGACCGCCGGCGGCCGCCGTGGTCAGCAGCTCGCCCGCCAGTTCGAGCCCGGCGGTGGCAGTGATGGCCAGGCGGCCGGCATCGGCCACCTGCGTGCCGCCGCGGGTGGCGAAAAACTGGCTGGCGCGGGTCTCGGCGTATTCCGCGCGCTGTGCCAGCACGCTGCCCGACTGCACGCTGAACAGGCCGGTGCGGGGCGCCGCGACGATACCGTCGGCGAGCTGGCGCGCCTCGCGTCCGGCCACCAGGTGATCGCCCAGCGGCAGCGTCTGCCGGAAGCCGTTCGACACGTCGGCGGCCGTCGCCTGCGGCGTGACCAGAAACGCGCCCGGCAGCAGCGCGTAGCGCGCCGGCAGCTTGCTGTAGTAGCCGGCCGGCAGGCCCGGCACGCCACCCAGCCAGACCAGTTCGCCGGCGGCGATGGCGCCCTCGCTGGCGATCTGGTGGTCGAACGGGGCCGTGCCGGCGCCGAGTGCCGGCAGCACCGCGAAGGCACCGTCGGCATTGGCCGGCGCCAGCAGGTCGCGCGAGCCGCCCGGCCCGGGCAGGAACTCGTGCGCCAGCAGGTCGCCGCCACCGCGCAGGTCGATCTGCGCGCCGGCGGCGACCTCGACGGTGTTGCCGGTCAGGCTCACGACCTTGTTCGGCAGCGTGTCCAGCAGCAGCAGGTTCTCGTTGCCGACCAGCGCGTAGGCCCATTCGCGCCCGGTCAGCTCGGTGCGCCCGAACGGCACCAGCAGGCCGGCGCCGGACACGCTGCTCACGCTGCCGGCGCGCAGGTGGATGGCGTCGCCCGCCAGCGCGAGGCTGCCGAACGGCGCCCGCAGGATGCCGGAATGATCGATGGTGGGCGCCGCCAGCGTGAGCTGCCCGGCGGCGGACAGCGGCAGCGCGGCGGGCGCCTTGGCGGCGCCGAGCGTGATCTGCCGGTCGGCCTCGAGACGGAACCGGCTCAGCGTGCTCGGGTACACCTGCGCGGCGTCGATACGCAGCTCGCCGGCGCCGTGCAGACGGCCGGCCAGCACGCGCGCCGAGCTGCCGGCCAGCACGCCGCGCAGGCGCAGGTCGCCACCGCTGCGCAGCTCCAGGCGGTCGATGCCCTGCAGCGCCACCTCGCCGACGAGCTCGATCAGCCCGCCGGACAGCGTCAGCCCGGCGTCGCCGGGCGTCGCCGGGCGGGCCGCCTGCAAGGCGCCGCTGAGGTTGGCGAGCTGAATCGACTGCGCGGCCAGGCTGGACTGCCCGGTGGCGGCGGACAGTTCCGGCGCGTTCAGCAACAGCCGCCCCGGCAGGGACAGGTCGATGGTCCCGGTGAGCGCGATACGGTCGCGGCTGGTCAGCGACAGGTCGGCAAAGCCGCCGGTTGCCACCTGTGCCGCGCCCAGGCGCAGCACGCCGTTGTCCGGAATGTCCGCGCCGGTGGCGAGGCTGGCCGGCAGTGTCGGGGCGGCCGCACCCAGCTCCAGGCGCACCGCGCCGGTCGGGAAGCCGGGGTTTGCCACCGGCGGGCGGTCCAGTGTCACGTCGAGATGGCCGCCGATCGCGCCCGCCCCGCCCTGCGCGCGCAGGGCGCCGGCCAGGATGCCGCCCTCGCGGGTCCGGATGGCGATCTGACCGCCGGCGCTGCCCACCGCCAGCGGTCGGGACTGCGCCGTGCTGGTCGCGGCGCCGCCGGCCGGCAGGTCGGTGGTGGTGATGTCGAGCACGCTGTGCGCGCCCGACACGTCGATCACCGAGCCGGCCTCGGTGATGACGTAGCCCTTGCCGGCGTCGAGGGTGACGCTGCCACCGGCCAGTACCTCGCCGCGCCGCAGGCCTTGCGCGTCCGGCGTCAGCCGCACCGTGCCGGCCGCGCGCAGCGCCGCCGCGGCGCCGAGCCAGATCGACTGCCCGGCCAGGAACGCATCGTCCGGGCCGCCGCCGGGGTTGACCGTCAGCGTGATGCTGCCGGCCGGTGCCTGCACCGCGCCCAGCACCGTGAGTTGCCGGCCGGCGGTCAGCGCCACCTCGGCGCCCGGGTCGACGTCGATGACCGCACCGTCGCCCAGACGCAGGTCGCCGTGGAAGGGGCTGCTGGCGGTCAGGCTGATGCTGGCGGCCGGTCGCAGCGGCAGATCCTGCAGCACTGGACTGCCCAGATCGGTCGCGCCCGCCGGCAGCTGCGCCAGGTCGGCGCGCGCCGCCAGCGTGAGTGCGCGCGGCGCGACACGCACGCCGTCGGCGACCTCGACGCCGTCCTGGCCGCTGATCGAATAGCGGGTGAAGCCGCCGCGGGTGAACAGGTCTGGCGCCAGGTGCAGCGTGCTCGCCGTGGCGGGCGCCTCGCCGCCGATTTGCACCTGTGACGCGTTGATGGTCAGCGCGCCGCCGGTTTCGAGGCCGTAGCCAAGCAGTTCGCCGCCAAGCGTCAGGCGGCTGGTCTGCGGATCGTTGTCGGACAGCCGAAAGCGGCCCACCGACAGGCTGATGGAACCCCCGGCGCCGGCGCTGAGCGAACCGTCAGTGTCCATATGGCCGCCGCCGCGCACGTCGAGCACGCTGCCGGCGGCAAGCTCGAGGTCGGCCACCGAGCTCAGCACGACGCTGCCGGCCTGCGGGGCGATCAGGTCGGCGAGGCCGCCGAAGCGGTCGTTGCTCCACACGCCGGCGGCGGCGATGCGCACGCCACCGGCCACCTGCAGCGCATGATCGCCAGCCGTGAGTTCGGGCAGCGATCCGGCCGTCTGACGGGTTGCCAGGCGCACCTGGCCGGCTGGCGCCAGGATGTCGGATTCGACCGTGAGACGGCGGCCGGTCAGAGCCAGGCTGCCGCCGGCATCGAGCCGCACCGGCGCCGCCACGGTGATCTCGCCGTTCGAGTAGGCCTCGAGGTGAGCGATGCCACCGGCCACCAGGCGCGCGGGGTCGAGCGTCAGCCGCTCGGCGGCCTGCGGCGGCAGGGGCGTGAGCGCGTCGGGCGCACCGAAGCTGAAGTCCTCGCCCAGCACCGGTGCGGTCGCGGTGTCGAGCCGCAGGTCGGGCAGCATGAAGTCGGGCGCCGATTGCGCGGCGACGCCGGCGTTGCCGAGGATCAGCCGCCCGGCCATCGCCCGGTCGGCGAGCGCGCGTTGTTGCGGGCCGTTCACGACCATGCCGCGCAGATCGCCGTCCAGCACCACGCGGCGCGCCTGCACCGTGATGCCGCCGGCCGACCGGCCCTCCAGAAAGCCCGCTTCCCAACGGCCTGGCAGCGAGCGGAACTCGCGCGTGACGCCCCATTTCGGGTCGGTTATGCCGAAGCGGCCGGCCAGGGCCAGGTACCGGCGGTTCGGGTCGGCGCTGGCGATGTCGTACAGGCGCCCGTCGGCGCCCACCAGCACGGTGGTCTGGATCAGCCCGCCCTGCCACAGCACGGACCCGCCGGACACGTCCAGCACCGAGCCGGCGCGCACGATCAGATCGCCTTCCGAGCGCAGCGTGATGTCACCGCCGGTGGCGTTGCGCTCGCGGGTGCCGGTCTCGATGCCGGCCACCGCGCCGGACACGTCGGCCAGCGGCGTGCCCTCGCGGGCGTCGACGAACACGGTCTTGTTGCGCAGCGCGCCGTCGCGCTGCAGGGGCGAGTCCTTCAGCTCGTCGCCGCGCAGTTCCACGCCCACCACGTTGCGCGTGAGCTCCACCGCCACGCCCTGCTCGCCGGACACGTCGATGCGTGCACCGGGGTCGATCTGCAGGCGCACGTCCTCGCGCAGCGGTACGTCGGCCTGGAACAGCGCGCCGCGCTGGGCGCTGACCGTCACCCGCCCGCCCGGCGCGATCACCTGCGCGCCGCCTTCCACGTGTACCGTGCGGCCGGCCAGCTCCACCTGCGAGCGGCTGAACGGCGCATCCTGCCGCGCCGTGCCGGGGTCGGCGTCGGTGGTCACGGCCGTGACGCTGCCGGCGCCCAGTGTGAGGGCGCCACCGTTGTTGGCCACGATGGCGTCGCCGCTGGCCGTCACCCCGTCGCGCGCCAGCAGGCGCACCGAGCCGTTCAGGCTCACCGAGCTGGTGGCGCTGGCGACGCCGTCCTGGCGCACGCGCGAGGCCACCAGCGTGACGTTGCCGCGCTCGGCGTGCACCCGGGCGCCGACGTCGTTGACCACGCTGCCGCCGCCGCCGCTGGCGTGCGGGTCCACTTCCACCAGAAAGCCGCGCAGGTCGGCCGAACTGGGCAGCGCCAGAAACACCTTGTCGCCGCCCGCCAGCACCGCCTGGCCCTGCGGCGTGCTGATGCTGCCGGCGTTCTTCACGTTCGGGGCGAACAGCATCACCCGCCCGCCGGTGCTGGTGGTGATGCTGGCGCCGGCCTCGACCTTGACCTCGCTGCGGGCGAAGGCGTCGGCGTCGCCGCCGAACGAGAACGCCGCCTGGCCCAGCGGCACGCTGAGCAGGCCGGCGTTGAAGGCGTCCTGCGAGATGCCCAATGACGACGCCACCAGACCGCCCACGTTCACGCTCGAGCCGCGATCGAACAGGATGCCGTTGGCGTTGATGAGGAACACCTCGCCGTTGGCGGTGAGCTGACCCTGGATGACCGACGGATTCGCGTCGTGGATGCGGTTCAGCGCGGCGGCGGCCGAGTTCGGCTGATCGAAGCGCACCCTGGCCTCGGCCGACACGTTGAAGGAGTCCCAGTCCAGCACGGCGCGCTGCGACTGCTGGGTGATGGTCAGGTTGGCGCCGCTGAGGCTGCGCGTGGCCGATCCGCTGGCCACCCAGGCGGCGGCCGGTACCGGCAGGGTGCCGGCGGGCAGGGGCGCCGCCGCCCACACCGCGCCGTTCTGCAACGTCGCGACCACGGCCAGCGAGGTGGCGACCAGGCGTGCGGCGGAGGATTCGCGGCGGGGGCGCCGCTCCCACAGGGGCGGCTCCCATGGCTGTCGCTCCGTGGGAGGCCCGCCCTCGGGCCGAATGGTCTGGGGCGGAGGATTCGCGGCGGGGGCGCCGCTCCCACAGGGGCCGCTCCCACGGCTGTCGCTCCCACAGCTGTCGCTTCGTGGGAGGCCCGCCCTCGGGCCGAATGGGCTGTGGGGGAGGATTCGCGGCGGGGGCGCCGCTCCCACAGGCGCCGCTCCCACAGGCGCCGCTCCCACAGGGGCCGCTCCCACGGCTGCCGCTCCCACAGCTGTCGCTTCGTGGGAGGCCCGCCCTCGGGCCGAATGGTCTGTGGGGGAGGATTCGCGGCGGGGGCGCCGCTCCCACAGGCGCCGCTCCCACAGGGGCGGCTCACACAGCTTCCGCTTCATGGGCGGCCCGCCCGCGGGCCGAATCCTGCTCTTGCCGGTGCGCTTGCCCATGGTGACGCCTCAGAACGCGTAGTCGACGGCGAACAGCCAGCGCCAGTCGCCAGCCCGTGTGTTGGATGCATCCGTCAGCGGCAGGGCGAAATCGACCGCCGTATTGAGCTGCCGCAGCAGCTTCAGGCGCAGTCCGGCGCCGACGCTGGCCAGTTGCAGGCGGGCGTCCTGGCCGGGCAGGGCCTCGGTCAGCCACAGCCGCGCGCCCTCGGCGAAACCGAGCGCGATCAGCTCGTCGAAGCCGGGCACGCGCAGCGGACGGGACAGCTCGAGGCCGCCGATCAGCCCGCGATCGCCGAGTTCCTCGGCCTCCAGATAGCCGCGCACGGTGTCGGCGCCGCCGGCGGAGAACTGCTCGTTGCTGATGAGCGGCTCATTGGTGAGCTGGCCATCCAGGCGCAGGTTCAGCCCAAAGCCGCCCGGCAGCGCGCGCTGACCCGCCAGTCCGACCGTCAGGTAGGTGAAGTTCGGCTTGGCCAGGAAGCGCTTTTCGGCAAACTCGTCCTCGTCGTTGCCGAGCAGGCCGCGCGGCGCGAAATGCAGCCCCAGCCGGCCCTGCCAGAAGCCCGACTCGTTGCGACGGGTGGCGCTGTACTCGGCCAGCAGCGGGGTGTAGCCGATCGGCGTGTTGATGGCGTCGGCGCCGAGCAGGTTCAGCGTCTCGTCGAACTGTTTGTGGTCGATGCCCAGCGTGAGCGAGTGCCAGAACGCCGCGTCGCCACCCAGCGGCAGCACCCAGCGGGCGCCATAGATGTCGCCGTTGCCGATCACGCCCACGCCGCCCAGCGCCGCCACGTCGCTTTCCGAGCGCACGGCGTACAGCGCCAGCACGCGCCCGGCACCGCCGAACGGCAGCTTGTAGGTGGCCGAGAACACGGTGGCGTCCGCCGGCCGTTGCGGGGCGGTGATCCAGGTCAGCCCCACGCCGTGCTCGCGCTGCCACAGGTTGTCGTAGCGCAGGCTGACGGCCGTGCGCAGGCGTTCGGTGTTGGCCGAGTAGCGGTCGTTCAGCGAAACGTTGCCGTGCAGCGGGCTGCGGTCCTTGACCTTCAGCTCGACCTCAACCTCGTCCTCGCGCGGGCCCTCGCGCAGCACCTGGAAGAACTCCCGGTCCGGGTTGCCGCGCAGGCGGTCGAGCTGCTGCTGCACGGTCGGGAAATGCGGCACCGTGCCCTCGGCCAGTGCCGGCACGGCGGCCTTCAGGCGTCGCGGCGAGAAATACTCGGCGCCGCTCACGCGCAGACGCCCGACCGGCCGCTCCATGACCTCGATCTGCACCACCCCGCCACGCACCTCCTGCTGTGGCAGGTTCACCGCCACGGTGCGGTAGCCCGCGTTGGCGTAGGCCTGCTCCAGCGCCCCGCGCGCGCCGTCCACGTCATCGAAGCTGCGCTGCGGGCCGAGGAAGGGATAGACGGCCTTCTCGACGTCGACCTGGGGCAGCAGCGAGTTGCCGTTCACCCGGTACTCCCAGACGTCGAAGCGTGACGGCATCTCGTCGGCGGCGCCGACCAGTCCGCAAAGACTCAGCAGCGACGCGCCAAAAAGCCGTCTTGTCGGGATCTTCGCCACGGGGTCACTCACGCCAGAAGTCGGAAACTCGACACCGTCGGCGCCGGGCGCCCTCGGGGGAGACGGGAGTCTGGCGGGCAGGCGTTACAGGAAAATTGCAGCGATGTGACAGCCCTGCCCGGTGGGGCGCTCCCTTGCGGGAAGCTCCTGGTTGAATGGCGATGCTTTCGTCCGTGGGAGGCCCGCCCTCGGGCCGAATGTCGGCGCGCGAAATTCGGTTGTGGGAGGCCCGCCCCCGGGCCGAAGTGGCTGAGGTGGGGGATTCGCGGCGGGGGCGCCGCTCCCACATGGGCTCTGGTTGTGTTGTGGGAGGCCCGCCCTCGGGCCGAAGTGGTCTGGTAGATTCGCGGCGGGGCGCCGCTCCCACAGGGTCGCTCCCACGGGGTCGCTCCCACGGAGTCGGTGCCGCCGGGGTTTGGGTTGTGGGAGGCCCGCCCCCGGGCCGAATACAGGCGCACCAGCCAAGCCCACCTCCCACAGGTGCTTTCCCCGGGGTACCTCCCATGCGTTTCGCCTCGCATCGCTTGCGGCGCGGCCGGGTTTCGGAAGCGGGCCGCGCGTATCTGGTCACCACCACCACGTGGCAGCGGCACCGGCTGTTCGAGGACTGGGCAGCGGCCCGTGCACAGGTTGCCGCGCTGCGCCAGGAAGCCGATCGGGGCACGGCGCAGACGCTGGCCTATGCCGTGATGCCGGATCACCTGCATTGGCTGCTGCAGTTGAGCGATGGCGCCACCCTGGCCGGTGTCGTCGGCCGGGTGAAAAGCGTGGTGGCGCATCGGCTCGGCGGGCAGGTCTGGCAGGCGGGCTTCCATGACCATGCCGTGCGTGCGGACGAAGACCTGGCGCAGATTGCCCGCTACCTGGTACTCAATCCGGTGCGGGCCGGGCTGGTGGCGCGGGTGGGCGACTACCCGCATTGGGATGCCATCTGGTTGTAGGCGTGGCTGGTTGCAGGAGGGAAATCAGGGCTGTGGGAGGCCCGCCCCCGGGCCGAATGATTTGGGTGGGTGGGGCCGGGGATTCGCGGCGAGGGCGCCGCTCCCACGGGGCCGCTCCCACGGGCGCCGCTCCCGCAGGTGTCGCTCCGTGGGAGGCCCGCCCCCGGGCCGAATGATTTGGGTTGGTGGGGCCGGGGATTCGCGGCGAGGGCGCCGCTCCCACGGGGCCGCTCCCACGGGCGCCGCTCCCACTGCTGTCGCTCCGTGGGAGGCCCACCCCCGGGCCGAATGATTTGGTTTGGTGGGTCCGGGGATTCGCGGCGAGGGCGCCGCTCCCACGGGTTTTCAATGGGTACCGAGAAACAAAAAACCCCCGGTGGCTTTGCGCCACCGGGGGTTTCGGGTGCCGGCCTTGCACCGGCGCAGGAGCAGGTCGCTTACAGCAGCTTCTGCAGCGGGGCGCAGGTGTTGCCGAAGCGCGTCGCCTTGGCGACGTTGTTCACGCCGTCCGGGACGAAGTTGATCGGCAGGGCGATGGTGGCTTCCCGCGGGCCGGCCGCCAGCGTGTCCAGCACGTCCGGATCGCCGATGAACGTGATGAACTGGTCGGCGGCGCTCTTCTGCAGCCCGGTCAGCGCCGGCACGCCGTTGACCGCCGCGTTGCGGTACTGGAACGACAGCTCCACGGCGAACGGATACCGGCCCTCGCGGTGGTTGGCCTTGGTGGCCGCGATGCCGCAGTCGAGCGGATTGGCGTTGCTGCACTCGAAGGCGTCGGTGACCGGGTTGATCCGGCCGGCGCCGTCGAGCGCGCGGAACGTCCAGCCGTTCTCCGAGTTCAGGCTGTCCAGCGACAGCACGCCGATGGCCTTGGTGGCCGGCGCCTTGCTGAACTGAACCTTGTAGACCTTGCCGTCGTCGCCGGTGAACTGGTGGTCCTCGCCGGCCTGGGCACGGCGCAGACAGTCACGCACGTTGCCCGAGGACGGGTTCTCGACCACCGTGAAACCGGCGCTCGGGTCGATCAGGAAGGGGTCGGCGCTGGTGCCGGCATGCGCCCCGTCGAAGCCGGCGCTGTCGCTCATCCGCGCCGGCGCGGTGTGGGCGGCGGTGCCGTGCACGCTGTTGGTGGCGCAGGGGAAGTTGTTGAAGAACCAGTTGTAGCTGGCCTGGGTGCCGGAGCCCTGCACGCGCCGGCACACCGCCACCGCGCCCGCGACGCTGCCGTCGGCGACCTGACTCCAGTCCCCGATGCCACCGGACAGCATGGCGGCGTACTCGGCGTGGCTGATGGGTAGGGTGGCCGGCACCGCGTCGGTGGCGACGATGCCCATCATCAGCGAGCTGGCGCCGAACTGCGTGCCGGTGAACACCGCCGCCTCGGTGGCGCTCAGCTCGGCAGCGCCGAACTCGACATTGAGCGGCCCCTTGAACATGTTCGGCTCGACATCCGACACGCCGAAGTCCGGCACCCGGTTGTCGGCGGTGGGGGTGAGGTCGTTGCCGATTTCCGGGCAGCGGTAGATGCCGGCGTTCAGAACGCAGTCGGCGTTGGCGACCTTGAGGGTGGCGATGGCCTCGGCACGGGCCACCGGGTTCACGCCCCACACCGAACCGCCCTTGGCGCGGTTGACGATCAGCAGCTTCTTGCCGCGCAGGCTGGGGTCGGTAATGGTGGCGTCGTTCTTGACCACGCCGAAGTAGGCGCGGTAGGAGCGGCCGTCGTCGCCGAAGTTGGTGGGGGTGCCGTTGTTGTCGTGGTACACGAAAACGCCCTGGCTGGTATCGAACAGCTTGTTCGCCACTTCGCCCAGCAGGTTCTGCGGCGCCGAGGCGCCGGACAGATAAATGTTGACGTCGGGCGCCTCGAAGGCGGTGAGCGCCAGCGCCTGGCCGGCACCGAGGCCGAGGGTGGTGGCGACGGCGGCCGCCAGGGGATTCAGTTTGAACAGGGTCATTGCGATTGCTCCTGATGGTTGATCAAGCAGGTTTCATGAATTCGCGTTAAGAGTTCGCGGCGGGGGCGCCGCTCCCACGGGTGTTCGCTGTGTTCGTGGGAGGCCCGCCCCCGGGCCGAACGACCCGGGGATTGGGCTGGGACATCAAGATTCGCGGCGGGGGCGCCGCTCCCACGGGTGTTCGCTGTGTTCGTGGGAGGCCCGCCCCCGGGCCGAATGACCCGGGGGGTGGGCTGGGACATCAAGATTCGCGGCGGGGGCGCCGCTCCCACGCAGATGCCGGCAGCCGCTCCGGGGAGCGACAGCACCCCGTGGGAGGCCCGCCCCGGGCCGAATCTGCGCATGTCCCGGCTCGCCGGCAGCGGGCGATCAGGCCAGCGGCAGGGCGCGGCCGCGACGGCGCGTCAGCGCGCCGACGCCGAGCAGCCCCAGCCCCAGCAGCGCCCAGGTCTCCGCTTCCGGCACGGCGGCGAAGGTGAGCGTGCCGTCGTTGGCCAGAGTCCAGGTGGCGACGTTGCCGCCAAGGCCCAGGAACTGGGTGGCGGTGATCTTTGCAATGGCGCTGCTCCCATTTGAGAGCCACCAGAAGTTCAGCGAGTCGCCCAGGAAACCGGCGTTCTGGAAGTTGCCGTTGCCGCCGAAGGCGGGGCCCCACAAGCCACCACCGGCATAGGAATTGTCGTTGCCCAGGCCGTCGCCCATCACCTCGATGTGGCTGCCGTTGTCCTGCGTCTGGTGCGTGCCGAGGGTGTTGCTGTTGACTGCGTTAACGTAGGTGTCGGCAGCAGAGATCATGTTGCTCATCTGCTGGCTGGCGAGGTTCTGGATCTGCGTTTTGGTCACGTTCTCCTGGGCCGTCACGATGATGCGCCGGTTTCCGGCGGCAAGGCCGGTGCCGTCGCCGCCAGCCACGTTCCACCGCAGCTTGTCCAGATTGGCGGCCGAGTCGGCCAGGAACTGCGTCAGCAGGGCGTCGGGCCCGAACTGCATGCTGAGGCCGTTGGTGTTTTGGATGACGCCGGTCTGGCCGGCGACGCTGGCGGTGGTCAGCGTGTTCTGGAAAAAGCCCAGGTCGCGCGTGTAGCTGGTCAGGTTGACCGGATCCCAGACCGAGAACCACATCTCGCTGTTGCCGCTGGACATCGGAATGACCAAGGCCGAGGCGTAGCCGCTGGTCAGGGCCAGCGCCGCCGCGCCCGCCAGGGCGGTGAGTTTCAATTTCATGGCTAGATACTCCCTCGTTACAAGGATTGAGCGACCGGCAACATGCCGGCCGCGGACCAGTGAGAGGTGCATCCAGGGGCCGCGTTGGTAGCCCGGCTGTCTGGCCCGTCCTGGTGGGGGAGGCGAGACCCGTGGCTTTCCGGCCCCGCCTCGCGGCGGGTGTGGCTTGAATCCCGCGGCGGCCCGAAGACCCCCGCGCCCCCCAGGACATCCGGGGGACGGGGTGCACCTTAGGGGGCGGGTGTTACGGGGGAGTGAAGTTTTGGTGACAGTTGGGGGGGGTTCGCGGCGGGGGCGCCGCTCCCACGGGGTGCCGCTCCCACAGTGCCGCTCCCATAAGGGTTCCGGGTGTGGTGTGGGAGGCCCGCCCTCGGGCCGAATGGGTTTGGGCGGTGGGGTGGCGGATGAAGATTCGCGGCGGGGGCGCCGCTCCCACGGGGCGCTGCTCCCACACAGCTCCGACGAGGGTTCTGCTTGTGCGGTGGGAGGCCCGCCCTCGGGCCGAATGAGTTTGGGGTGGTGGTGGCGGATGAAGATTCGCGGCGGGGGCGCCGCTCCCACAGGGGCGCCGCTCCCACAGGGGCGCCGCTCCCACAGGGGCGCCGCTCCCACGGTGCCGCTCCCGCGGGCGCTGCTTTTGCGGGGTCAGTTCAGGCCGGACAGGCGCTTGCGGTCGGCCGGCGACAGGGCGCCGAGCAGGTCGGTGAGGAAGCGCGCCTGGTCGGCGAAGGCGCGCTCGTCGTCGGGGTCGATGCTGGAGGCGCGTACCAGCAGGCCGTCGGGAATGCGGCCGCGCAGGCCGTAGCGCATTTGTTCGAGCTTGACCTGCAGCGCGCTGACCACGGCGCGGTCGCCGACCATGGTCCAGTAGGTGACCGGCTCGTGGCGCGGGCCGAACTGGGTCACCAGCCGCCGCGCCGGCACCGGGCCCCACGGAAACTCGAGCACGGCATCCCGGGTGCCGAGGACCTGCGCGCCCTGGGCCGGGTAGCACACTTCCGGCCGGTGCACGGCCAGGTCGTCGCGCTGGTCGGCGCCGTAGGCGATGGACAGCATGATGCGCGTGCCGCGGCCGTCGACGTACAGGCGCGTCAGCACCTGCCCGTAGAGGCGGTCGAGCGTCGCCTGCTGGCTCGGGTCGACGATCTGCATGACCCGGGTCGTGTCTTGTTGCCAGTCGCCGAAGCGGTCCGGGACCAGCGTTTCGAGGTTCGGCTCGGCGCCGGCCGCGACCAGTTGGGTGGGTTTCAGGGCCGCCGCCGTCAGTGCGGTGGCGAACAGCAGGCCGCCGATGACGAGGTTGCGCAGGGACGGGCGGGGCAGGGTCATGGTCTTGGCCCGGGGTTGGCGGCGGACCGCACGGCGCGCAGGCCGGGCAGGGCACCCAGCAGGTAGTCGAGGCCGATCAGCAGGCCGAGCGCGAACAGGTACAGCGACACGCTGGCGAGTTCGTGCAGGTAGCTCTGCGCGGCGGCGTCGCCAAGGTAGAAGGTGATCAGCGCCAGCGTGACCACGCGCAGGGTGTTGGCGAGAAAGGCGATCGGCAGGATGGACAGCAGCAGCAGGCCAAGGTGCAGCCGATGCCGGCGCCCGGTCAGGTACAGGTACATGATGGCGGTGGCGGCCAGCGAGAACATGGAGCGCATGCCCGAGCAGGCGTCCGCCACCAGCAGCTGGTACGGCCCCAGGTGCAGGATGATGCCGGCCTTGGCGATGGGGTAGCCGGCGGCGTAGAGCAGGCTGGCCGACAGGGCCGAGACCTGGTGTTTGAGCGGCGTGGTGAGGGCGTCGGCCACGCTGCCCGGCAGCGGCAGCAGGAACAGCAGAAACACGAAGAAAAATCCCAGGCGCCGCAGCAGGGCGGTGCCGTACAGCAGCAGCACCGCGCCGGCCAGCAGCGGCATGAAGGCGCCGACCTCGAACAGCAGGATGTCCTGCGAGCGGCCGACCACGTACAGCAGCACGCCCAAGCCGAGCAGGGCCCAGCCGGGCCCCGGCAATGGCCGCGCCGGCAGGGTGAACAGCTGCCGTTCGGTCCACAGCATCCACGCCAGCACGGCCATCACGATCATGCCGTGGCTCTGGTCGTCGCTGAGCCACAAGCCGGTGGCGAGGCCGTAGATGCTGGGGCCGAGCACGGCCAGCAAGCCGGCGACGACCGGCCAGGCGCTGGCCCAGGTGGGCGCGGGACCGCCCGGGGCGGCGAGGGCTGGCGTTTGCATGGCGTTCAGGCCCGGTTGAAGACGACGCCGAGCACCGGCACACCGGTGGCGGTGAGGGTGCCGGACAGCGCCTGCAGGTCGCGCAGCGCGGTGCGATTGCGCCGCGCCACGATCAGCCCCGCGCCGGCCGCCGTGGCGGCGTAGAAGGCGTCGCTGGCCGGGCCGGCGGGCGGCGTGTCGACGATGATCAGGTCGAACTGCTGCTGTGCCCGGTCGAGGAAGGCCGGCAGCGCCGGACGGGCCAGCAGCTCGGTGGCGTTGGGCGGCACCGGCCCGGACGGCAGCACGGCGAGACCGGCAAAGCCCGGCACCGGGCAGATGAAGGGGCTGTCGCTGCGCCCGGCCAGCAGCGATGACAGGCCCTCGCTGGCGGTGGCGCCGAACAGGGCGTGCTGCTGCGGACGGCGCAGGTCGGCGTCGACCAGCAGCGTGCGCAGGCCCAGTTCCGCGAACGACACGGCAAGGTTGGCGGCCAGCGTGCTGCGGCCGTCGCCGTCGCGCGGGCTGAGCACGGCGAAGGCGGGGTACACGTCCGGCCGGCCGACGCCGGCCATGTGCAGGCGCAGGCGCAGCGCGCGCAGGGACTCGGCCTGCTCGCCGAACGGCTGCGCGAGCGCGTAAAGCTGCGGGTCGGTGGCGCCGCTGCCGGGCTTCCAGGGGTAGCCGAACTGTTCGGCCAGCGCGACGTCGAGGTCGCTGTCCGCGAGCAGGCCGAGCGCCTTGGCGGCGTCGCCGAAGCGCAGGCCGTGCTGGCGCTGGTGCTCGGCGATGCGCGACAGGTCGGCCTCGGTGAGCTTGCCGGTGCGCACCAGCCGCTCGCCGATGCGCTCGCGCGGGTCGGCGCCCGCCGGGGGGGCGATCTTTGCGAAGCCTTCCGAGTTCACGAGGTGCCCTCCAGTACGCCCAGCACGGGCAGCTTGAGCCAGCCTTCGATCATGCGCGGGCTGCGCGCGCGGGGCTGAAGCAGTTCCAGCAGCAGGGCGGCGCCGGCGCCGAGGAAGGCGCCCAGGAACACGCCGATGATGAGGTTCAGCAGCGGTTTCGGGCTGCTGCGGTGGCTCGGTTCGACGGCGGCGGTCAGCACGGTGACGTTGGCGTCCGGCTCGCGGCTGCGCAGCTGGCTTTCGTTGTAGCGGCTGGCGGCGCCGTCGTAGGCGGCCTGTGCGCTCAGCACTTCGCGTTCGAGCGCCGGCATCTGGTCGCGCGCTTCCTTCAGTTGCAGCACCTTGCTGCGCTGCGCGGCGACGTCCTGTTCGAGCGCCTGCAGCCGGCTGCGGGCGATGTCGGCCTCGCTGGCGACGCTGGTGGCCATGCGGCGCAGGCCGGTGGCCAGCTTGGCGCGCAGGCTGGCCACCTCGGCCTCGGCGCGCTGGCGCTGCGGGTGGTTGGCGCCGAACTGCTGGGTGAGCTGCACCAGCTCGGCCTCGCGCCGGACGAGGTCCACCTTGATGCTCTGCACGTAGCTGTCGGCGGCGAACTCGCGCAGGCTCTCGACGTTGCCGCCGTGCTTGGCCAGGCGCTCGAGCTCGGCCTGGCGCGACTGCGCATCGTGCACCTGCGTCTGGGCCTGGATGAGCTGCGCGCTGAGGCCGTTCAGGCGCTCGGTTTCGAGGTCGAGGCGCTCGTCGTTGGCGAAGATGCCCTGTTCGCGCTGGAACGCCGACAGCCGGGCCTGGGCCGCTTCCAGCCGCTGCCGCAGCGGTTCGAGCTGGGCGTCGAGCCAGCTGGCGTCACGCCGCGCCGGGCCCACGGCCAGTTCGAGGTTTGTGTCGACATAGGCTTCGGCGAAGGCGTTGGCGACCGCCGCCGCGAAGCGTGGCTCGCTGCCGCGAAACGTTAGGCTGACCACGCGGCTGTCCGGCGACGGCTTGACGGTCAGGTTCGCGCTGAGCTGGTCGGCCAGCCAGTGGCGGATGGAGCCCTTGCCGTCGGTGTTGTCCTGCCACAGTTCACGCGCCTGTGCCGACTCGGCCAGCTTGAGCTTGTCCACCACCCGCAGGGCCACGCCCTGGCTCTGGGCGACGTCGAGCTGGGTGGCCATGTAGCTCGGCGACAGTTCCACCGCCAGCGTCTGTGCCTGTGGGTTGCGGAAGGTCACCACCACCGTGGCGGTGGCGTCGTATTTGTCGGGCAGGAACAGGGTGATGCCGACAGCGGCCAGCACGGCGGCCGCCAGTACGCCCGAAATGACGTAACGGCGGGCCCACAGGATGAGCAGAAAATCTCTGGCGTCCATGACGAAACCTCAGAACAGGCGCTCGCGCACCACGATGACGTCGCCCGGCTGCAGGGCGTCGTCGAAACCGGCCGTCAGTTCGGCCACCTTGCCGCCGGTGGCCTGGCGACGGATGACGATGCCGCGGTCGGTGCCACGCGGCGAGATGCTGCCCGCCATGGCGAGGCCCTGCTGGACGGTCATGTGCGGTTCGATGGGAAAGGCGCCGGGGCGCTGCACTTCGCCGAACACGTAGACCACGTCGGCCTTGGGCACGTAGATGATTTCGCCACCCCGCAGGGTGGGGTTGGGGTCGCTGCCTTCGTGCAGCGCGGCGCGCAGGTCGATCTGCCGGCGCTGCTGGTCGGCGCCGATCAGGGTCACCTTCTCGTTGCCGCTGACGGCCACGCCGCCGGCGAGCGCGATGGCGTCGACCACCGTCAGCTCGCGGTCCATCGGGTAGCGCCCGGCGTTGTTGACGTAGCCCAGCACGGACACGGTGCGGCTCTGGAACTGCTCCACCAGCACGCTGACCTGCGGCGCGCTGACGAAATCGCCCTGCCGCAGCGCCTTGCCGATGGCGGCCTCGGCCTGCCGTTCGCTCAGGCCATCGACGGCGATGCTGCCGCCGAGCGGCATGTTGATGGTGCCGTCGGGGTCGACGCGGGCCTTCAGGTTGAGGTCCGGGTGTTCGAAGACGGACACGGCGAGAATGTCGCCCGGTCCGATCTGGTAGTCCCCCGCCGGCGCGTGGCCGGCGCAGGCCAGCAGCGCCAGGGCAAGCGGAATGAGGCGCCATCGAATCATGGTTGTCCGTCCGGGTTGGGTGTGGGGAGTGGGCTGGTGCATGCCGTCACTACAGGTTGAGCTGCACCGACAGGTTGGCGCCCCGGTAGTCGTAGTCGAAGCCCGGGCGGTTGGACTTGCGCCAGCCGTGGTCGATGCCGGCGGTCAGGGTCAGAAATGACCGTGGCGCGTAGCTGAGGCTCAGTTCGGTGTTGAAGATTTGCTCCTCGGGCTGGTCGGCGCCGGAAGAACCACCGAAATCCTGAAACTGCCGGTCGCGAAAAACGCCTTCCAGGGAAACCGCCAGCCGGTCCGACAGCGTCCAGCGCGGCTGAATCCGCACGCCGGTCTCGATGACCTGGTTCGACTGGGCGTCGTCCAGGGAGTCCAGGCGCCGGTAGGCCCGTGCATCGAGGGCGAGCTTGGCGGAGTAGTCGTAGCGCAGGTTGAGGTCGCCGGACACGCCGCCGCTGTCGCGCTCGCCGAGGTGGTCGAAGTCGCGCCAGGCATAGCCGAGCTTGCCGTCGATTCGGGTGAAGCCGCCCTGCCACAGGGCGGTGAGCGACGCCGTCTGCTGGTCGTAGCCGTCATCGACCGTGCTGAGGGCGGTGAAGTCGCGGTTTGGGAACTCGCCGCGGTCGCGCCGGTACTCGACACCGAGGCGGTTGCCCAGTGGCGTGCGCCGCGCGAGGCCGAGCAGCCAGTAGCGGTTGGACTGGTCCGCCGGTTGGCGGCTGGCCAGGTCGTGCTTGTTGTCGCTGGTGCCGGTGCCGCCGCGCAGCTCGGTGTCCGGGGTGATCCAGTAGTTGAGTTCGAGGTCGACGTTGCGGAAGGTCAGCACGTCCCTGCGCGTGTCGCGGAAATCCTCGAAGGAACCGAGCGAGCGGCGATAGCTCGCGCCTGCCCGGCCGGTGAAGCGGTCGCCCGCGACCATGTTCCAGCTGGCTGTGCCGGACAGGCCGGTGTTGTCGAGAAAGTCGAAGCGCTGGAAGGTCTGCTGGTTGGCGGATGCCGTCGCGGTGAACCGCTGCAGGCCCGGTTGCCAGTCCAGGTTGGCGCCGGCGAACGCGCTGCGGGTCCAGTCCGCCCGCTGCGAGCCGCCCAGCAGCGGGGTGGGATCGGTGTCGTCGGAAAAACGGAACAGGTTGTCGTCGTAGCGGGTCGAGACGCCGGCGAAGGGCCGCAGGAAGTCGCCCGGCAGGCTGGCGCGCACGGCGCCCGGCACCACGCTCAGGGCCAGTACCGGGATGGCGCGCGCCAGGCATGCGCCGAGGCCGCGTCGATCAGTACGCATTGGCATCCCGCAGGACCAGTCCGGCGGTGCGCAGCATGATGCGCACGTCGAGCCACAGCGACCAGTTGCGCACGTACTCGAGGTCGTACTCGACGCGCGCGCGCATCTTGTCCAGCGTGTCGGTCTCGCCGCGCAGGCCGTTGATCTGCGCCCAGCCGGTGATGCCCGGCTTGATCTTGTGGCGATGCATGTAGCGGCTGATCAGCTGGCGGTACTGCTCGTTGTGGGCGACGGCGTGCGGCCGCGGCCCGACGATGCTCATGCGGCCCTGCAGCACGTTGATGAACTGCGGCAGCTCGTCCAGCGACAGACGCCGCAGCACCCGGCCGATGGGGGTGATGCGCTGGTCGTTGCGGGTGGCCTGGGTGACCTGCGAGCCGTCCTCGCAGACCGTCATGCTGCGGAACTTGTAGATGGTGATCTCGTGGCCGCCGAAGCCGTAGCGCCGTTGGCGGAACAGCACCGGGCCGGGCGATGAGGCCTTGACCGCCACCGCGATGGCCAGCATGAGCGGCGCCAGCAACACCAGTGCGGCGCCCGCGGCCAGCAGATCGAACAGGCGCTTGGTGAGCGCATTGGTGCCGTAGTAGGGCGTTTCCCAGATGCCGAGCACCGGGATGCCGCCGACCTGGTCGACGCGGCCTTGCAGGGTGTCGACGACGTTCATGTCCGGCACGAAATAGACCGACGTGGTGCTGTCGCTGAGGTCGCCGAGCAGGGAGCGGATGCGGGCATCGTCCCGCATCGGCAGGGCGACGTAGACCAGGTCGATGCTGTGCCGGCGCACGTAATCGGCTGTCGCGGCGAGGTCCCCGAGCAGGGTTTCCGAGGCGGGCATTTGCAGCCGATCGCGGCTGCGGTCGTCGAAGAAACCGAGAAAATCGATGCCGCCCTCGTCGGCGTCCTGCAGCGCCCGCCGCAGGGTGAGCGAGTGGGCCAGGAATGCCACGCCGACGGCCGTGCGGCGGTGTTGGCGCAGGTAGAGCAGCAGGAGTGCGCGCACCAGGCTGTGACAGGCCAGCATCAGCGCGGGCGTGCCGAGCAACCACACCAGCGCCTGCGCCGGCGTGTACTTGTCGAGCAGGTCGGTGAGCGCTCCGATTACCACCAGCGCGCCGACGACCATCGTCCACGAGGCGACGATGGTCGACGCCATGGCCGACCAGCCGCTGCGCCGCCACGGCTGACCGTCGGTTGCCTCCGCGTGGATGCCGGCGACCAGCAAGGCCACCACGACGCCGCCGATGCGCTCCGGCAGGGCTATGTCGATGCCGAGCAGGATAGAGCCGAGCAACAGCGTCCCCGCCGCCACGACCGGGTCGAGCACCCGCAGCACGACCATGGCCAGGGCGATGTTCTGGTCCAGTATCTCGGGTGCGCGGCGGATGCTGACGCGGGCGTCCGAGCCCCTGTGCGTGGCCCGGGACTCAATGGCGTGGTCGGCGGCCGAGGCCATGCGGCAGTTCCGGTGATTGGTGCCAGGAGTGGGTCATGGTGCCGGTCTGGCCGTTCGAGCCAGGCGCCGGTGGGCGTGGGCGCCGTATCTTGAAGTGTCAGCGCCGCCCCGGCCTCAGCGCAGGCCTCTGATGCCCGCGTCGAGGCTCTCGTCATTCGCCTTCGGCGGTGTCGCGTCCTCGGCGGTGGCTTCGGCCGGTTCCGTGGTCGCCGCGTCCGTGGCCGCCGGTTGCGCGGCAGGCTGCGCCGTGTCGGGCGCCGCGGCGGCCTGACGGTCCTTGAACTCGCCGAACCAGGCGATGGTCGCCTCGCCGCGCAGGCGTTCCATCTCGGCTTCCTGCATGGCCTTGCGCCGCTCGTCCAGCAGGGTCTTGGCGATCGCCTCCCGGGCCTGCTCGAAGGTCTGCGGGCTGTCGTTCACGTCCACCAGGTAATTGATGGACAGGCCGCGCCCACCCGGCGCGGCCATCATGATGGCGTGCCCCTTGCGCAGGTTCTGCAGGCGCTCGGCCAGCGCGTCCGGCAACTGGTCCATCGACCAGGTGTGAACCGTCACCAGAACCTTGGTGCCGCGGCCTTGCAGCCAGGTGACGAGCATTTCCGCGGTCGGCGACTGCTCGCCAAACCCCTCGACGTCGGCGCGCGTTACCGAGTCGTCGGTGAGAATCTGCCGCACCAGGTAGACCTTGCGCTGCGCGTACTTGAGCGGGTGCGCGTCGTAGTAATCGAGAAGGTCCTTGTCGGTTGGCGCCGCCGCGCCGGCCGCGACGTTCTCGAGGTAGGCCGCGGCCAGGATGTCCTTGCGCGTCTCCTCGATGGCGACCATTACAGGTGGTTCGCGGTCGCGTTTGGTTGCGATGGCGCGTTTCACCAGCAGCTCGCGCTCGACCAGCTGCCGTGCTGCGGCGTCGGCCGCCGCGCGTTCGTCCACGCCGGTTTGCCCGCCCAGCATCATGCGCAGGCGGTAGTTCAGCTGATGGACGGTGATGTCCTGACCGTCGACTCGGGCCACCGTCTGGCCGCTCCTGTCTTCCGCCGTGTCGGCGTCCTGCGTGCCGCAGCCGGCAAGGGCGATCGCCGCCGCGGCCAACCACGCGAGCGGCCAGAAACGCGTGCGCACGCGGGGGGTCGAGCGGGGGCTGATCATGGCGGTGGGGTGATCCGTTTTCGAGGGTGTTGGTGGCTGGGCACCGGCAAGGCCATCGCGGTAGGCGATGGGTGGCTGCCGCGCCCGGTCTGCGGGTCTGGTCTCAGCGCAACGTTGGTTGCAAGCGGTCGGTGGACGTTGCCCGGCGCGTAATGCGCTGTTCATCATGCGGTTGACGCCGTGAGCGACGCGTGGGAAGCGATGCCGCAGGCCCACGCCGCTGGGCGGGTACGCAAGATGACGGGTTTTTTTTACGGTTGCGAGACAGCGCCGTGCGGCGTGTCGCCGGGCGCAGCAGGCGCGGGTTTCAGCGGCGTGATGGCCAGTCGGCCCTGCTGAAATCCTTCAGCCATCACGGCGACCTCAGATTGTCATGATCAGTCTGTCTCATGTGCTCACGGCAGGGCTGGGCAATCAGGTCACGTGGCCTCATCGACAGCCCCGGGGCGCATCGGGCGCTCGACTCTCGCCCTTCATCAGCACAGGAGCTTCTCCCATGAAACATGGGTCCCTGGCAGGCGTCGTGCTGGCTGGTCTGGTCTTGAGCGGCCCCGCCGCTGCAGGCATCACGTTCTATGACAACCCCGTCGGCGCGCCGCTGCTGATCGGCGGGGCGGGTCTGTCGTCGGTTGTGATCGACATCGACACCACGCTGACCTCCCTGGACGGTTTCACCGCGGCGCTCGAGTTGCTGCTCAGCGACGACGAGGGTCGGCCGGATGGCGAGGGTGCGGTGGTGGCGCAGCTCATCAACCAGAAGATCAATGTCGATCAGGCCACCACGCCGGCGTGGTACCCGTGGGGAGGCAGCGTGGCGTCCCTGCTGACGGTCGGAGCGAACGAGGCGTTGTCCCTGAGTGGGGTCTTGACCTTCAGCGAAAGCCTGACTGCACAACCGCCCAACAAGGATCTTCTCTACTACGACGCAAGGCTGGTGTTCACCGCTGTGCCGGAGGCGTCGCAGTGGCTGCTGCTCGGAGCGGGTCTGCTCCTGGTGGGTGGCCTTGCGCGGCGATCGCAGCTGGGCCATTAGGGCGAATCTGGCGGTCATCCAACGGAGGCGTATCTAGGAATCATGTCCAAAACGCCCACTTGTGGGCAGCCTGATGGATGGGGTGCATGAGACACGGCTCGCCAGAGGATAAAACGCGCGGTCTACGGTGTTGTCGGGCGAAAACGGCCGCCATTCAATC
>JBMOQH010000028.1:0-2095 GCA_049322795.1 Pseudomonadota bacterium
CGAAATAGCGGTCGATTTTCAGCACGTCGAGCGGCAGGCGCTTGAGGTGCGCGAGCGAGGAATAGCCGGTGCCGAAATCGTCGACCGCGACGCTGATGCCAAGCGCCTTCAGCGCCAGGATGCGCGTCACGGCAGCATCGATGTCCTGCATGAAAATGCCCTCGGTGAGTTCGAGCTGCAGGGCATGCGGCGGCAGGTCGGATTGCGCGAGAGCCTCGCGGACACGGTCGGGCAGCGCGTCATGCCAGAATTCCACGGCCGACAGGTTCACCGCCACGCACAGGTCGGCATGCCCGGCCGCGTGCCATTGCGCGGTCTGGCGGCAGGCATCGTGCAGCAGCTGGGCGCCGACCTCGACGATGTCGCCGCTTTCTTCCAGCAGCCCGAGAAAGGCGGCCGGCGGCAGCAAGCCTTTCTCAGGGTGCTGCCAGCGGATCAGGGCCTCGACGCCATGCAGCCGTCCCGTTTCCAGATTCAGTTGCGGCTGGTAGTGGAAGACGAATTCCCCGCGCGCCTTCGCGTAATGCAGGTCCGTTTCCAGCTGCAGGCGTTCCTCCGCCATCGCGTTCATCGTCGCGTCGTACAGCTGGAAGCGGTTCCTGCCGCTGTTCTTGGCGTGGTACATCGCGGTGTCGGCGAATTTCAGCAGATCGGCCGACTCGGTGGCGTCGACCGGATAGACGCTGACGCCGATGCTGCAACTGCCGAAGAGCTCGCGCCCATCGAGGCTGTAGGGCTCGTTCACGACGGCCAGCACTTTCTCGACGACCTGAAGGATGGGGGTCAGCGCCGCCACGTCGTTGATGACGACGACGAATTCGTCACCTCCCAGCCGGGCCACCACGTCGTCGGAGCGCACCGCTTGGCGCAGGCGGCGCGCGACCTCGCAGATGAGCAGGTCGCCGGTGGCGTGGCCGAGCGTGTCGTTGACCCGCTTGAAGCGGTCGAGATCGATGAACATCACGCCCACCAGGGTCTCGTGCCGTTGGGCGCGGATCAGCGACTGTTCGAGACGGTCCATGAACAGCATGCGGTTCGGCAGGCCGGTGAGTACGTCGTGGGTGGCGAGCTGTTCGCGTTCGCGGCTGATGCGCGCCGAGAAATACAGGACGAGCGCCGCGACGATCACGCCGACCAGCAGGGCGGCGCCGGCGAGCGCGTAAATCCACCTGCGGGCCGCAGCCTGCTCCGCGCGCGCCTGCCGGCTGGCGGCCAGCGCGTTGCGCTGGGTTTCGGCGTCGAGTTGCGCAAGCGTCTCCAGTACCTTGTTCTGCGCCGGGTTGGCCGCCTGCAACACCCGTTCGGCCGCTTCCTGTGTGCGGTCGGCGCTCAGGAGCTCGACCACTTCGTTCTGCAGCGGCACGGCCTGCCGGGTCAGTTCGCCCTGCTGCGCGATCAGCCGGCGTTCCCGCTCGGTGAGGGGCAGCGCCAGCAGGGCCTGGCGGGCGGCGACGAACGCGCCGCCATGCTTGTGGAACTCCATCAGCAATGCGTCGCGCTCGAAAGGGTCGTCGAGCTGCGTCATCATCAAGAGCAACATCGTGCGCTCGCGCGCATCGATTACCATGCTGCGGGCGAGGGCCTGCTTGCGCATGTTTAGGTCGACGATCTGGTTGAGCCTGCCCGTGGTTATTTCCAGCTGCTGCAGGCCGATTGCCGTGACGAACACGATCAGCAACAGCTGCACGGCGAAGCCGGCCAAAAGGGCGAGCTTCCAGGCGGTGACGCGCGCATGGCGCGTCATTGTTCGTGCCCCCCGCGCAAAGGCCAAGGCGTGGCGCCCGCAGGACAGGAGCGTGGTTGCATGTGGCGTGGCGTGATGAAACCGTGATCCGCAGCATTACGGACACTTCCATGAAAAAAAACAGGGGTAAGGCGAGAAAATCTCCGCGCGTCCGTGCGCATTGCACGCCGCGGCGAGGTCAGGACCGGGCGCGCAGGCGGGCGGCGATTTCCTCGACCGACATGCGCGTGGTGTCGAGGGTGGGCACGCCGTGGCTCAGGAACAGGCGCTCGGCGGCGGCAAGCTCGGCCTGGCATTGTTCCACGCTGGCGTAGCGGCTGCCGGGGTAGCGCGCCTGGCGGATTTCCGACA
>JBMOQH010000029.1:0-2086 GCA_049322795.1 Pseudomonadota bacterium
CGAGCGCGTCGGCACCCGGCGCCGGCTCGACGCGCTGTATCTCTTGACCGTCGCCGACATCCGCGGCACCAGCCCCAAGGTATGGAACGCCTGGAAAGGCAAGCTGCTGGAAGATCTCTATCATGCAACGCATGCGCGCCTCGCCAAGGGCAGCGCCGCCCAGCCCGACATCGCCGCCCGCCAGCAGGAGGCACGCGTCAACCTGGCCCTCTATGGCCTGCCGGCCGACGCCGCCGACGCGCTGTGGCAGCACCTCGACGCGCGTTATTTCCTGCGTTTCGACGCGCGTGACATGGCCTGGCAGGCGCGCATGCTATGGCGCCACCTGGACAGCCGCGAGGCTGTCGTGCGGGCGCGCCTGTCGCCCGCCGGCGAAGGCATCCAGGTGCTGGTCTACGCGCCCGACCACGCCGACACCTTTGCCCGCATCTGCGGTTTCTTCGCGCGCATCCAGTACACCATCCTCGAAGCCAAGATCCACACGACCCGCCACGGTTACGCGCTCGACAGCTTCCAGGTGATGGATCTGGCGCACCGCGGCATTCACTACCGTGATTTCCTCGCCTTCGTCGAGCACGAACTGGCGCGCGACCTGGACCCCGCGCGCGCCCTGCAACAGGCGCCACGGGGACGCCTGTCACGCCATCAGCGGCACCATCCCTACCCGACCACGGTGACGCTCGACGCCGCGCCCCAAGGACGCGGGCAGACCCTCTCGATCACCTGCGCGGATCGGGGCGGGCTGCTGTTCGCGGTGGCGGACGTGCTGATGCGGCATGGCGTCAGCGTCGACGCCGCCAAGATCGATACCCTGGGGGAGCGCGTGGAGGACACATTCCTGATTCGTGGCGACACGCTGCTCACGGCGGCCGGCCGCGAAGCGCTCGCGGCCGATCTGCGGGAAGCCCTGAAATAAGCGGGCCCCGATCACTCAGGCCGGGCGCGCGTATTCGTCGACGTAACGGCCGCGGGCCGGCGCCTTGCGGGCCGGGGGCGACTTCTTGCGCGCGCCGTCGGCGGGCTTCTTGACCTTCTCCTCGATCTCGGCCTTGGGCCGGTTGCGCACCCGGCCCGGGCGCACCACCGGGCCGACACCCGCGGCAAACGCCGCCCCATCGGCCGGCGGCCGCGCGCATGGCTTCGGAAGCGGGAGAAAATCCCTGTCGCGCCTCATGCCGCCGTCCTCCATTCCCGCAAACTGCCCGCCAGGGCGTGGGTGAGGGCGATCAGGCTGGCCAGTGTGTCGGCGCTCGGGATGGCCTCGCACCTGCCGATCTTGCTGTCCGCGTAGACAGACAGGATCAGGAGGTTGTGCTGCACGTCAGGCGGCAGGGCGAGTTCACCCGCCGCGAGCGCGGACTGGATCGCGTGCCAGGCCTGGCGGCTGGACGCCAGGGCGGCAGCCAGCTGCCGGTCGCGGTCGGGCGCGCCCCATGCGCGCTGCACCGCCATCAGGCGGACGGCGATCTTCTCGAGTCGGTCGATGGGATCCGGCAGCGTGTCGTTGCCGGGGCGTTCCAGAGTCGGTTGTTCCGGTCTCATTCTTGTCCTTGTCGCTGGCCGGGGCACCACGCCCCCGGCTACGCACAAGTAGCGGCGCGCGGGCGGCCAAGCTTTAGCATCGCGCCCGCCATGCCGACGAACGGCGCCCCTGCGCATGGGGGGCTCAGTCGTCCTGCAGGTTCTGTCCGGGAAACAGGGTTTCGGTGAAGCCGAAATGACGCAGGTCGCGGATCCGCATCGGGTAGAGGATGCCCTGCAGATGATCGACCTCATGCTGCACCACGCGCGCATGAAAGCCGCTCACGCTGCGGTCGATCGGCTGACCAGCGGCGTCGAGGCCCTGGTAGCGCAGCGCCACGTGGCGCGGCACCCGCCCGCGCATGCCGGGCACCGATAGGCAGCCTTCCCAGTCCTCCTCGAGCACGTCGGACAGCGGCGTGAGCACGGGATTGATCAACACCGTGAACGGCACCGTTTCGGCGTCGGGGTAGCGCGGGTTGGCGTTCACCTCGAACATCACCACCTGCAGGCCGACGCCGATCTGCGGCGCCGCGAGCCCGGCGCCGTTGAGCGCGTACATGGT
>JBMOQH010000030.1:0-24821 GCA_049322795.1 Pseudomonadota bacterium
TGTGGGCGGCGCTCGCCTGGTGGGCGCTCGCGCTGGTTCTGGTGTGGCAATTTCCCGCCACGCCGCGGGTGCTGGGCGCGCCCGCCGCGCAGGCGGCGATCATCGTCCTGGCGCTGGCGGCGGCCTGGCTGGCACTGGTGCAACTCGCGGCGGGCGCGCCCAGCGTGCTGCTGCTGTGCCTGGTCACGGTGTGGGTGGCCGATAGCGCGGCCTACCTGGTGGGTCGCCGTTACGGCCGGCGCAAGCTGTGTCCGCGGGTCAGCCCCGGCAAGACGGTCGAGGGCATGGTGGGTGGGCTCGGCGGCGCGGCACTGGCCGGTCTTGTCGCGGGCCTGGCCTGGCAGCTGGGCGGACTGCGCACGCTGGCGCTGATCGCGCTGACCACCGCGTGCGCCGGCGTGTCGGTGATCGGCGATCTGGCCGAGAGCCTGTTCAAGCGCCGTGCCGGCGTCAAGGACAGCAGTCATCTGTTGCCCGGTCACGGCGGGGTGCTGGACCGCATCGATGCGTTGATTGCCGCGGCGCCCCTGTTCGCGCTGACGGTTCCCTGGCTGCTGCGGGGCTGAGTCATGCGCGGCGTTGCCCTGCTCGGTGCCACGGGTTCGATCGGCGACAGCACGCTGGCCGTGCTGGCGCTGCATCCGGACCGATACCGGCTCGAAGTCGCCGCGGCGCGGCGCAACGTGCCGCGCATGCTCGAGATATGCCGGCAGTTCCGTCCGCAGGTCGCGGTGCTGACCGACGTCGAGGCTGCCGACGAGCTGCGCCGGGCACTCGGCACCGGAACGACAACCGTCCTCGCCGGCCAAGCCGCCCTGGAACAGGTCGTGCGAGCCGCCGAAGTGGACGTGGTGGTCGCCGGCATTGTCGGCGCTGCGGGGCTCGCATCGTCGCTGGCCGCAGCCGAGGCCGGCAAGACGCTGCTGCTCGCCAACAAGGAAGCGCTGGTCATGGCCGGGCCGCTGTTCATGGCGGCGGTGCGCCGTGGCGGGGCGACGCTGATCCCGATCGACAGCGAAACCAACGCCATGTTCCAGTGCCTGCCCGATTACCGTTGTGGCGAGCCGGCTGCGGAACGCGGCGTCCGGCGCCTGCTGCTGACCGCCTCCGGCGGGCCCTTCCTGCGCACGTCGGCGGCCGACCTGGCGGGCGTGACGCCCGACCAGGCCTGCGCCCACCCGCGCTGGGTGATGGGGCGCAAGATTTCGGTCGATTCGGCCACGCTCATGAACAAGGGCCTCGAGGTGATCGAGAGCGCCTGGCTGTTCGATCTGCCCGGTAGCGCCATCGAGGTGGTGGTACACCCACAAAGCGTGGTGCATTCGCTGGTCGAGTACTGCGACGGCTCGGTGTTGGCGCAGCTGGCGAGCCCGGACATGCGCGTGCCGATCGCCCATGCGCTGGCCTGGCCGCAACGGCACGGCTCGGGCGCCGGCACGCTCAGCCTGTTCGACGTGGCGCGGCTGGACTTCGAGCCGCCCGATCGGGCGCGCTTCCCTTGCCTTGATCTCGCCTACCGCGCGCTCGAGGCCGCCGGCACGTCCTGCGCGGTGTTGAACGCCGCCAACGAAGTTGCGGTCCAAGCGTTCCTCGACGGCCGGCTCGGCTTCGCGGGCATCCCCGCGGTGGTGGATGCCACGCTGCAGGCCCTGCCGGGCGAGCCGGCCGGCAGTCTTGATGCGATCCTCGCGGCGGATGCGGCCGCGCGCCGGATCGCCCGGACCCAGGTGACGTCCCGATGCTGAATGTGTTGTGGTCTGTCGGCGCCTTTCTGGTCGCCATCGGCGTGCTGGTGAGCGTGCACGAGTACGGCCATTTCTGGGCCGCGCGGCGGGCCGGCGTGCGCGTGCTGCGCTTCTCGGTCGGCTTCGGCAAGCCGCTGTGGCGCCGTGTCGACCGGCACGGCACGGAGTTCGTGATCGCCGCCATCCCGCTCGGCGGCTACGTGAAGATGCTCGACGAGACCGAGGCGCCGGTGCCCGAGGCACAGCGCGATCAGGCCTTCAACCGCAAGCCGGTGGCGGCGCGCATGGGCGTGGTGGCGGCCGGCCCGATGGCCAACCTGCTGCTGGCGTTCGTGTTCTATTGGGCCATGTTCATGGCCGGCACCTACGGCCAGCGCCCGCTGGTCGGTGCGGTGTTGCCGGACACCCCGGCGGCGGCGGCCGGGTTTCGCGTGGGTGATGTGCTGCGCGCCGTGGATGGCCGCCCGGTGCGCACCTGGGAAGACGCCTTGCTGCGCCTGATGCCGGCGGCGATCGACGGCCGCTCGGTGTCCATCGAGGTGGGCACGGTCGACGGTGCCAGTCCCCAAACCCGCACGCTGGACCTGGCGCGTCTCGACTATCGCGCCGAGGATCCGGACGTGATGCGCCATGTCGGGCTTGCCTGGCGCGGGCCGCGCATCGCGCCCGAGGTCGGCGAGGTGCTTGCCGGCGGTGTCGCGGCGCAGGCCGGCGTCGTCGCGGGGGATGTCCTGCTGGCGGCCGACGGTGAACCGCTTGCTGACTGGGGGGACTGGGTGCGTGTGGTGCGCGCGCATCCGGACCAGCCGTTGCGCCTTCGCCTGCGGCGCGCCGGCAGCGAACTCGACCTCACCCTCACGCCGCAGGCGGTGCAGGAAGACGGGCAGCGCATCGGCCGCGTGGGCCTCGCGCCGAAGCCGGTGACCGCCCAGTTCGACGACTACTATGTGCGCCTGCACTACGGGCCGATCGACAGTGCCGGGGAAGCGCTGCGCAAGCTGCGAGACATGACCGTGCTGACCGGCGAGGTGATCTGGCGGATGCTCACCGGCAGCGCGTCCAGTCGCAACATCAGCGGCCCGCTGTCGATTGCGGAATTCGCCGGGCAAAGCGCGCGCCTCGGGGCGGCGCAATTCCTGTCGTTCCTGGGCCTGGTGAGCCTGTCTTTGGGGCTGCTTAACCTGCTGCCGGTGCCGGTTCTGGACGGGGGGCACTTGCTGTACTATTCGGCCGAATGGGTACGCGGCCGACCCTTGCCGGAGCGGCTCAGAATGCTCGGCCAGCAGGTGGGTCTCGCGGCGCTGCTGGCGCTCACCGTGCTGGCCTTCTACAACGACATCACGCGCCTCCTGTTTCGACCCTGACTGCGGGCTGCGGCCTGCCCGGTGACGCCTTGCTTTCCTTTTTCCCGCGACTGCTGCCCCAGTGCCTCCTGGCCGTCGTGCTGTGTCTGACGGTAGCCCACGCGCCGGTTCAGGCAGCCGAGAGCGCCCCGTTCACCGTGAGCGACATCCGCTTGAACGGCCTGCAGCGCATCTCGCCGGGCGCGGTGCTGATCGCCCTGCCGCTGCGTGTGGGCGACCGTTTCGACCCGCAGCATTCGGACACCATCATCCGCGCGCTGTTCAAGACCGAGTTCTTCAGCGACGTGCAGCTCGATCGCGATGGCGACGTGCTTGTCATCAACGTGACCGAGCGGCCGTCGATCGCCGAGCTGAACATCACCGGCAACAAGGACATCAAGACCGAGGACCTGCAAAAGGGTCTGCGCGAGGCGGGCCTGGCGACCGGGCGCGTGTTCGTGCCGTCGGCGCTCGATCAACTGCGCCAGGAACTTCAGCGCCAGTACTACGCAAACGGCAAGTACGGCATGAAGGTGGACGCCGACGTCGCCGACCTGCCGCGCAACCGCGTGCGTGTCGACATCAAGATCACCGAAGGGGACGTGGCGCGCATCCGGCAGATCAACATCGTCGGCAACCAGGTGTTCGACGACGAGACCCTGCGTGGCGCCTTCAAGCTGTCGACGCCGAACCTGCTCAGTTTCGTCACCGGCAACGACAAGTACTCGCGCCAGAAGCTGGCCGGTGATCTCGAGAACCTGCACGCCTATTACCTCGACCGCGGTTACCTCGACTTCGACATCCGCTCGACGCAGGTCGCCATCACGCCCGACAAGCAGGAGATCTACATCACCATCAACGTGACCGAGGGCCAGCAGTACACGGTCGACGAGGTCAAGCTGTCCGGCAACCTGGTGGTGGAGCCCGAGGAGCTGGTCAAGCGCGTCAAGCTGCGCCCGGGCGACACCTTCTCGCGCAAGAAGATGACGGAGACCAGCGACGCCATCTCCGAGCGCCTGGGCGAAGCCGGGTACGCCTTCGCCAACGTCAACCCGGCGCCTGAAATCGACAAGGAGAACGCCACCGCCAAGCTGACCTTCTTCGTCGATCCCGGCAAGCGGGCCTACGTGCGGCGCATCAGCTTCGCCGGCAACGAGAAGACCGCCGACGAGGTCATGCGCCGCGAGATGCGCCAGCTCGAGGCCAGCACCTTCTCCTCGGCGGCGGTGGAGCGCTCGCGGGTGCGCCTGGAGCGCCTGGGCTTCTTCGAGGACGTGACGGTCGAGACGCCCGCCGTGCCGGGCAGTCCCGATCAGGTGGACGTGAACTTCACGGTCAAGGAGCGGGCGTCGGGTTCGATCTCGGCCGGTGTCGGTTTTGGACAGGGCAGTGGTCTGCTGCTGAACGCCGCCGTCACGCAGAACAACTTCCTTGGCACCGGCGACAGCGTCAGCGTCAATTTCAATACCAGCGACTACTCGCGCGTGTACAGCGTGTCGCACACCAATCCGTACGCCACCGTCGACGGCGTGGCGCGCACGGTCAGTGCCTTCGTGCGGTCCACGGACGCCGCCGACGCCAACCTCACCGAGTACGACACCAGCTCGATCGGCGGCTCGTGGGGCTACAACGTGCCGCTGTCGGAATTCAGCGCCTTCGGTTACGGCCTCGCCTTCGAGAACACCTCGATCGACACCGGGCAATTCACGTCGCAGGACGTGCTGGATTTCGTCAACGACAACGGCGACAGCTACAACATCTTCAAGCTCAACCTGAGCCTGGCGCGCGACACCCGCAACCGCGCCATCTTCCCGGATCGCGGCATGCTGCGCCGGGTGTCGGGCGAGTTTTCGGCACCTGTGGGCGACCTCCAGTTCTACAAGCTGAACTTCACCGAGCAGCACTATTTCCCGTTCAGCGACACGGTCAGCCTGTTGGTGAGCGGCACCCTGGGTTACGGCGACGGTTACGGCAGCACCAACGAGTTGCCATTCTTCGAGAATTTCTTCGCCGGCGGTTTCCGCACGCTGCGTGGGTTCAAGGACAACACGCTCGGGCCGCGCACGTTCAGCGCCTTCACCGACGACGACGGCGATCCGTTCGGTGGCGACCGCATGGTTCTGGGTCGCACGGAGCTGTTTTTCCCGGTGCCGTTCATGGACGCCCAGAGCAGGAATTTCCGCTTGTCGGTGTTCGGCGATGCCGGCAACGTGTTCGGGGCCGGCGATCCGCTCAAGGCGGGCGACCTGCGTTACTCGACCGGCCTGGCGGCGGTGTGGATCTCGCCGTTCGGCGCCATCTCGGTCGCCATCGCGCAGCCCTTCAACAAGGGCCCCGAGGACGAGGTTCAGCGCTTCCAGTTCAGCCTGGGGGCCGGATTCTGACGCGGCGCGTGGCGCCACGGTGGTCGATAATTCTGATGTTCATGCTCACACGGAGAAGCCTGACGATGACACGGATGCGTGGATGGGTGCTTGGACTGGTCGGCAGCCTGCTGCTGAGCCCGGCGCTGGCGGCGGACCTGAAGGTCGGCTACGTCAATGCATCGGCGCTGCTACAGGCCTCGCCGCAGGCCGAAGGAGTGCAGAAGAAGCTGCGGGATGAGTTCACGCCGCGCCGCCAGCAGCTCGAATCGCGCGCCAAGCGCCTCGAGCAGATGGAACAGGATCTGTCCAAGAACGGCCTGATGCTCAGCGAAGATCAGCGCAAGACCAAGGAAAAGGAAATCATTGACGGTCGGCGCGAGCTAAAGCACGCCCAGGACGAGTTCCAGGACGACCTGCGCATCCGGCAGTCGGAAGAGGTCGGCAAGCTGCGCGAGCAGCTGCTGGGGGCGGTCGAGAAATTCGCCAAGTCCAACGCCTACGACCTGATTCTGTATGAGGGCGTCATTTACGCCAGCGACTCCCTGAACGTGACCGACCAGGTGCTGGCGCTGCTCAAGAACCCGGCCGCCAGGTAAGGCGACCGCTGGATTTGGCATGCGCTTGCGGGAGCTGGCGGCGCGGCTTGGCGCCGCCTTCGACGGTGATGGCGAGCGCAAGCTGGAGGGCGTGGCGACGCTCGCCAAGGCCGGGCCGGCGCGGCTGAGCTTTTTCGCCAACCGTCGCTACCGCCAGCAACTGACCAACAGCGATGCCGGCGCGGTGGTACTGGCGCCGACCGACCGCGGGCTGTTCCCGGGACCGGTGCTGCTGTCCGACAACCCCTACCTCGCGTTCGCCCGCGCCGCCGCGCTGCTGCACCCGGCGCCGGCCCTGCCGCCCGGCCGGCACCCGCAGGCCTTGGTGCATGAATCGGTCACGCTCGGCGCGGATGTCCGCATCGAAGCCGGCGCCGTGATTGAAGCCGGTGCGCGCCTCGGCGCGCGCGTGGTCATCGGCGCCGGCTGTCACGTGGGCGAGGATGTCAGCATCGGCGAGGACACGCGGCTCGCGCCGCGCGTGACGCTGCTGGCCGGCACGCAGCTGGGCGCCCGCTGCCTGATCCACCCGGGCGCGGTGCTCGGCGCCGATGGTTTTGGCCTGGCCAACGACCGCGGTGTGTGGGTCAAGGTGCCGCAGCTCGGGCGCGTGGTGGTCGGCGACGATGTCGAGATCGGCGCCAACACCACCGTCGACCGCGGCGCGCTCGACGACACCGTGATCGGCAACGGCGTCAAGCTCGACAACCTGATCCAGGTGGCCCACGGCGTGCGCATCGGCGATCACACGGCGATCGCCGCCTGCGTTGGCATTTCCGGCAGCACCGTGATCGGCCGCCACTGCGTGATCGGCGGCGGGGTCGGCTTCGTCGGGCACCTGGAAGTCTGCGACCGTGTCACCGTCACCGGCATGTCGATGGTGGCGCAGTCGATCACCCGCCCGGGCGTGTACTCGGGCATCCCGGCCGAAGAGGCCCGCCGCTGGCGGCGCAACATCGGTCGTTTCCATCAACTCGACGAGCTGGCGCGGCGGCTGCTGCGCCTGGAACGCTCGCCCAAGGACCCTGCCGATGAGTGAACCGGAAACCCTGAGCGCCACCGAGATCATGCGCCTGCTGCCGCACCGCTACCCGTTCCTGCTGCTGGACCGGGTGGTGGAGCTGCGGCTCGGCGAGCGCCTCACGGCGATCAAGAACGTCACCATCAGCGAGCCGTTCTTCCAGGGCCACTTCCCGAACTATCCGATCATGCCCGGCGTGCTGATCCTGGAGGCGATGGCGCAGGCCAGCGCCGTGCTCGGCTTTCGCAGCACCGGCACCAGCGCCGCCGACGACAACGTGTACCTGTTCGTCGGCATCGACAAGGCGCGCTTTCGCCAGGCGGTGCAGCCGGGCGATCAACTGCGGATCGAGGTGGCGCTCAAGCGCGCCGTGCGCGGCATGTGGATGTTCGCCGCCAGCGCCACGGTGGACGGCCGCGAGGTCGCCTCGGCCGAGATCATGTGCACGCTCAAGGCCGTCCAATGATCGACCCGACCGCCCGCGTCCATCCGGATGCCCGGCTCGCGCCCGATGTCGAGGTCGGGGCCTACGCCGTGATCGGCCCGCAGGTTCAGATCGGCGCCGGCACGGTCATCGGCCCGCATGCGGTGATCACCGGCAACACGCGCATCGGGCGCGGCAACCGCATCTTCCAGTTCGCCTCCGTGGGCGAGGTGCCGCAGGACAAGAAGTACCACGACGGCGACGACGCACGGCTCGAGATCGGCGACGGCAACACCATCCGCGAGTTCTGCACGCTCAACGTCGGCACCGTCGGCGGCGGTGGCGTGACCCGCCTGGGGGATGACAACTGGCTGATGGCCTCGGTGCACATCGCCCACGATTGCCTGATCGGCAGCCACACCATCTTCGCCAACTCGGCCTCGCTGGCCGGGCACGTCACGGTGGAAGACCACGTCATCCTCGGCGGCTTCGCGCTGGTGCATCAGTTCTGCGCGCTGGGCGCGCACAGCTTTCTGGGGGCAAGTTCGCTGGTCCTCAAGGACGTGCCGCCGTTCGTCATGGCCGAGGGCAATTCCGCCCGACCGCGCGGCATCAACAGCGAGGGCTTGCGCCGGCGCGGCTTCCCGGCGGACGACATCACCACCATCAGAAACGCCTACAAGTCGCTGTACCGCAGCGGTCTGCGCCTGCAAGAGGCGCTCGACGTGCTGGACGGCGAGAGCGACAGCCCGCACGTGGCGCTGATGGCGGCCTTCGTGCGCCGCTCGCAGCGCGGCATCATCCGGTGACCGCCTGATGGCCGACCGCCTGCGGGTCGGCCTGATCGCCGGTGAGCCGTCCGGCGATGCCCTGGGTGCGGCGCTGATCGATGCACTGCGACGGCGGGTGCCACAGGTGGAATGCGTCGGCATCGCGGGTCCAGCCATGCGTGAGGCTGGCTGCGAGGCCCTGTTCCCGGCCGAGGACCTGGCCGTGATGGGCATCGTCGAGGTGCTGGCCCACTTGCCGCGCCTGCTGCGCATCCGCCGCGGCATGGTCCGGCAGATGCTGGCCGAGCCGCCGGACGTGCTGGTCGGCATCGACGCGCCGGACTTCAACCTGCCGGTGGAGGCGCGCCTGCGCCGGGCCGGTATCCGCACCGTGCATTACGTGAGCCCGTCCGTGTGGGCCTGGCGCGAGGGGCGCATCCGACGCATCGCCCGCGCGGTCGACCGCATGCTGACGCTGTTTGCGTTCGAAACCGGGATCTACCGACGCCATGGCGTGCCGGTGACGGCGGTCGGCCATCCCCTGCAGGCGCGTCTGGCGCCGGCCACCGCCGCGCAGCGCGCCGCCGCCCGCACGGCGCTCGGCCTGGATGGTGATCAGCCGGTGCTCGCGCTGCTGCCCGGCAGCCGGGCCAGCGAGTACCGGCGTCTGGCGGGATTGTTCCTGGACACCGCGCAGTGGCTGCGCGGGCAGGGCCAGCCGTGTCATGTCGTGGTGCCGCTGGTCGATGCCGCCGCCCGGGCGGTGCTGGAAACCGAACTGCGCGCGCGGGGAGCGGGCCTGTCCTGCACGCTGCTCGACGGTCAGGCGCAGCAGGCCATGATCGCCGCCGATGCGGTGCTGCTGGCGTCGGGCACCGCCACGCTGGAGGCCATGTTGCTGGCTCGGCCCATGGTGGTGGCGTACCGGCTGGCGCCGCTGACCTACGCCATCGCCCGCCGTCTGGTGAAAACGCCGCACGTGGCCATCCCCAACCTGCTGGCCGGCGAGCGGCTGGTGCCGGAGTTCATCCAGCACGCGGCGACGCCGGAGGCGTTGGGAGCGGCGCTGATCGGGCTGCTGGAGCCTCGCGCCAATGCCGCCATGCGGGCGAGCCTGCAGGCGCTGCGCCCGCCGGGCGGCGCCGACCCGGCCGAACGTGCCGCCGAGGCTGTGCTGGAGGTCGCCGGATGGACCTGAGCGGCCTGCTGGCCGGTGTCGATGAGGTGGGCCGCGGGCCACTGGCGGGGCCGGTGATCGCCGCCGCGGTGATTCTCGATCCGGCGCGACCGATCCCCGGCCTGGCCGATTCGAAGACCCTGACCGCGGGCCGGCGCGAGGCCTTGGCGGCACGGATTCACGCCGAGGCGCTGGCCGTCGGCCTGGGCCGGGCCGAGGTCGAGGAAATCGACCGCCTGAACATCCTGCACGCCAGCCTGCTCGCCATGGAGCGGGCGGTGGCCGCGCTGACGCTGCCGACGGCGCGCATCCTGGTGGACGGCAATCGTCGACCGCCGGGCTTGCCGCACGCGGAGCCCATCATCGGCGGCGACGCCAGCGTGCCGGCCATCAGCGCCGCCTCCATTGTCGCCAAGGTGGCGCGCGATGCCGAACTCGATGCACTCGATGCCGTGTATCCGGGCTACGGCCTGGCCCGCCACAAGGGCTACCCGACGGCCTTCCACCTGGCGGCGCTGGCGCGTCTGGGGCCGAGCGTCTGCCACCGCCGCAGCTTCGGCCCGGTGAGCCGGTTGCTCATCGCAGCCGGGCTAAACTAGCGCGCCCGTTCACCGCTTTCCGGCCGCCCATGTCGCCCGCGGGCTTCGTCCACCTCAGTCTGCACAGCGAGTACTCGCTCACCGACAGCGTGCTGCGGGTGGACGAACTGGTGGACGCGACGCGCGCGGCCGGCATGCCGGCGGTGGCAGTCACCGACGCCGGCAACCTGTTCGCGCTGGTCAAGTTCTACAAGGCGGCGCAGGCGGCCGGCATCAAGCCCATCGTCGGCGCGGACATCACCCTGTGGGAGCAGGCCGAGGGCGGCGCGAGCAGCCGTCTGCTGCTGCTGTGCCAAGACCATAAGGGCTACGTGAACCTGTGCCGGCTGCTGAGCCGCGCCTATGTGGACGGCCAGCGTGCCGGGCGCCCCGGCGTGCAGCGCGAGTGGCTGGCGGGGAATGTGGACGGCCTGATCGCGCTGTCGGGCGGCCTTGCCGGCGACGTCGGCCAGGCGCTCGCCAGCGGCGCGGCCGATAAGGCCACGCGGCTGCTGGCCGCTTGGCAGGCGCTGTTCCCGGACCGCTATTACCTCGAGCTCACGCGCACCGGCCGCCCCGGCGAGGAGGCCCACATCGCCGCCGCGGTCGAACTCGCCATCGCCGCCGACATCCCGGTGGTGGCCACCAACGACGTGCGCTTTCTCGCGGCACAGGACTTCGAGGCGCACGAGGCCCGCGTGTGCATCGCCGAAGGCCGGGTGCTGAACGACCCGCGCCGGCCGCGTCCCTACAGCGAGCAGCAATACCTGCGCACCGGGCCGGAGATGGCGGTGCTGTTCGCCGACCTGCCCGAGGCGATCGAGAACACCCTCGCCATCGCGCAGCGCTGCAACCTCGAGCTCAAACTCGGCGAGCCGCTGCTGCCGGCGTTCCCGACGCCGGACGGGGTGAGTGCCGAACAGCACCTTGCCGCACAGGCCGGCGCGGGCCTCGACGCCCTGCTCGCCACGATCAAGCCCGACGACGACGCGCCCTACCGGCAGCGGCTCGAGGTCGAACTCGGCGTCATCAACCGCATGGGCTTTGCCGGCTACTTTCTGATCGTCGCCGACTTCATCGCCTGGGCGCGCGCCAACGGCGTGCCGGTCGGCCCGGGCCGCGGCTCGGGCGCGGGCTCGCTGGTGGCCTGGGCGCTCGACATCACGCGCCTCGACCCACTCGCCAACGACCTGCTGTTCGAGCGTTTCCTGAACCCCGAGCGCGTGTCGCTGCCGGACTTCGACGTCGATTTCTGCATGGACGGCCGCGACCGGGTGATCGACTACGTGGCCGAGCGCTACGGCCGCGAGCGGGTGTCGCAAATCATCACCTACGGCTCGATGGCGGCCAAGGCGGTGGTGCGCGACGTCGGGCGCGTGCTCGGCCTGCCGTACGGTTTCGTCGATTCCATCGCCAAGCTGATCCCGTTCGAGCTCGGCATCACGCTCGACAAGGCGCTTGCCGACGAGGCGGCGCTGCGCGCGCGCTACGAGCAGGAGGACGAGGTCCGCACGCTGATCGACCTCGCCCGCTCGCTCGAGGGCCTGGCGCGCAACGCCGGCAAGCACGCCGGCGGCGTGGTCATCGCGCCCGGGCCGCTGACCGACTTCGCGCCGCTGTTCTGCGAAGCCGGCGGCGGCAGCCCGGTGACCCAGTTCGACAAGGACGACGTCGAGGCCATCGGCCTGGTCAAGTTCGATTTTCTCGGCCTGCGCACGCTGACCATCATCGACTGGGCGCTCAAGACGCTCGCCCGGCGCGACCCGGCCTTCGCCGGTTTCGACATCGATCAACTGTCGCTCGACGACCCGGACGCCTACGCCCTGCTGCGCCGCTGCGAGACCACGGCGGTGTTCCAGCTCGAATCGCGCGGCATGCGCGACCTCATCCGCCGCCTGCAGCCGGACTGCTTCGAGGACGTGGTGGCGCTGGTGGCGCTGTACAGGCCGGGGCCGCTGCAGTCCGGCATGGTGGACGATTTCATCGACCGCAAGCACGGCCGCGCCCGGCCGGATTACCTCGAGCCGCGCCTCGAGCCCGTGCTCAAACCCACCTACGGCGTCATCCTGTACCAGGAACAGGTGATGCAGATCGCGCAGGTGCTGGCCGGCTACAGCCTGGGACAGGCGGACCTGCTGCGCCGCGCCATGGGCAAGAAAAAGCCCGAGGAAATGGCCAAGCAGCGCTCGGGCTTCGTCGACGGCGCGGTGGGGAACGGCGTCAGCGCCCAGCGCGCCGGCGAGATCTTCGACCTGATGGAGAAGTTCGCCGGCTACGGTTTCAACAAGTCGCACTCGGCGGCGTACGCGCTGCTGTCGTATCAGACCGCGTGGCTCAAGGCCCACCACCCGGCGGCCTTCATGGCGGCGGTGCTGTCGGCCGACATGGACCACACCGACAAGGTGGTGACGCTGATCGACGAGTGCCGGCGCATGCAGCTCGTCGTGCTGGCGCCGGACATCAACCTCGGGCGGTATGCCTTCACCGTCACCGATGACGGCGCCATCGCTTATGGGTTGGGCGCTGTCAAGGGCGTTGGCGAGGCGGCCATCGAGGCCATCGTCGAGGTGCGCGAGGCCGGCGGGCCGTTTACCGATCTGTTCGATTTCTGCCGCCGCATCGATCCGCGACGCATCAACAAGCGCGCCGCCGAGGCGCTGATCCGCGTCGGCGCCTTCGACAGCATCACCGACCACCGTGCCGCGCTGCTGGCCACCTTGCCGCAGGCCTGGACGCTGGCCGAGCAGGAAAGCCGCGCCGCCGATGCCGGGCAGAACGACATGTTCGGCGCCGTCGAAGCAGACGGCCCGGCGCCCACGCCGCCACTGGTGGACTGCCCACCCTGGAGCGCGGCCGAGCGCCTCGCCGCCGAGCGGGAGTCGCTCGGCCTGTGGCTGTCCGGGCATCCGATCGAGGCGTACGAGGCCGAGCTGCCGCGCCTGGTGGATTGCCGCCTCGCCGAGGTGCAGCGCTTCGAGGGCCGCAGCGCGCGCGTCGCCGGACTGGTCACCGGGGTCCGCACGCTCGCCAAGGGCCGGCGCATGACCTTCGTCACGCTGGATGACCGCAGCGCGCGCCTCGAAGTGACGCTGTTCGACGAGCAGCTCGACGGCGCGGGTGACCTGCTGCAACGCGACCGCCTGCTGGTGGTGGAAGGCCCGGTATCGGTGGACGAGTTCAACGGCGGCTATCGCATCCGCGCCGAAAAGGCCTTGCCGCTGCCCACCGCGCGCGCCGGGCGCGGCGCTCTGCTGTATGTCGGCATCGACACCGCGCGCGCGCCGGCCAACCTGCCGGCGCGGCTCGCCGAAGTGCTTGGCAGTTTTCGCGGCTCCTGCCCGGTGCTGCTCGACTGCCGCACCGGCAGGGCCACGGGCCTGCTGCGGGCGACGTCCAAGGTGCGCGCCGACGATGAACTGTGCCAGCGGCTGCAGGCGCTCCCGGGCATCAGCGGCGCGGAATTCCGTTACGATCCGCCGCCCACGCGCATCAACCACGATCCCCTCGCGTCGCCGCCGCCCGCCCGGATGGCGGACGACGTCGACACCTACTCTGGCGCGCTCGTCGAAAGCGCCGCCGACTGAACCGGACCGGACATGCCTTTTCAGTTTCTCGAATTCGAAAAGCCCATCGCCGAGCTCGAAGCACGCATCGACGAGCTGCGGGCGACCGCCGGCGCCGGCACCGTCAGCCTGGACGACGAGGTAAAGCGCCTGCAGCGCAAGGTCGACAGCCTCACGGACACCATTTTCGGCAAGCTGACGCCGGTGCAGATCGCCCAGCTGGCGCGCCACCCGGAGCGGCCGTACACGCTCGACTACATCCGCCGCGTGTTCACCGACTTCGAGGAACTGCACGGCGATCGCCTGTTCGGTGACGACGCCGCCATCGTCGGCGGACTCGCGCGGCTCGACGGCCGCCCGCTGATGGTGATCGGCCACCAGAAGGGCCGCGACGTGCAGGAGAAAGTCCGCCGCAACTTCGGCATGCCCAAGCCCGAGGGCTACCGCAAGGCGCAGCGGCTGATGCGCACGGCGGCGCGGTTCAAGCTGCCGATCGTCACCTTCATCGACACGCCGGGGGCGTATCCGGGCGTCGACGCCGAGGAGCGCGGGCAGAGCCAGGCCATCGCCGAGAGCCTGTACCTGATGGCGCGCCTGCCGGTGCCGATCGTGTGCGTGGTGATCGGCGAGGGCGGCTCGGGCGGGGCGCTAGCCATCGGTGTCGGCGACCGCCTGCTGATGCTGCAGTACGGCACCTATGCCGTGATCTCGCCGGAGGGCTGTGCCGCCATCCTGTGGAAGGACTCCGGCAAGGCGGAACTGGCCGCCGAGGCCATGGGCATCACCGCGCCCCGCCTGCACGAACTGGGGCTGGTCGACGAGATCATCCCCGAGCCGCGCGGCGGCGCGCACCGCGACTTCGACACCGCCGCCGCCAGCCTGCGCGCGGCCGTGTTGCGGCACTTCGCCGACATCGACGCCCAGGCCGCCGACGGCCTGCTGGCGCGGCGCCTGGAGCGCGTGCGCGGCTACGGCGTCTACAAGGAAGGGTGAGCGGCGATCCGGGCATCGATCTGATCCGGACCGCGCTCGTCCGGCAGGCGTCGCCGGTCACCCTGCGCGTCGCCTACAGCGGCGGGCGCGATTCGCACGTCCTGCTGCACTGGCTGGCCGGCCAACGCGCGGCGCTGGCGCCGCACCGCCTGGCGGCCGTGCACGTCGATCATGGTCTGCATGCGGACTCGGTGTGCTGGGCCGCGCACTGCGCCGCCACCTGCGCGGCGCTCGACCTGCCGCTGGCCGTCCACCGCGTGGATGCCCGACCGCGGCCCGGGCAAAGCCCCGAGGCCGCCGCCCGTTCGGCGCGCCACGCGGCATTCGCCGCGGACATGCAGGACGGCGACCTGCTGCTGACCGCCCACCACGAAGCCGACCAGGCCGAGACCATGCTGCTGGCGCTGCTGCGGGGAGCCGGCGTGGCCGGCGCCGCTGCCATGCCGGCGCAAAAACGCTTCGGCCCGGGCTGGCTGCTGCGGCCCTTGCTGGCGTGGCCCGCCGAGCGCATGGCCCGCTACGCCGCGGAGCACGGCCTTGCCTGGGTGGACGATCCCAGCAACCGGGACGCCCGCTTCGACCGCAACTTCCTGCGCGGCGACCTGCTGCCGCGGCTCGCCGGGCGCTGGCCGGCAGCCGCCGCCACGCTCGCCCGGCACGCCGCCCATGCCGCCGAGGCGCAGGCGCTGCTCGATGAGCTCGCCGTCGCCGATGGCGCCGAGACCGCGCATCCGACCATCGCGCAGCTGGCCGCGCTGTCGCCCGCCCGCCGGCGCAACCTGCTGCGCGCGTGGCTGCGCCGGCAGGGCGCCGCGGCGCCGCCCGCCGCCCGCCTGTCGGAAATCCTGCGACAGGCGCTCTGCGCCGCGCCGGATCGCCAGGTGGCGATCGACGTCGGCGACCGGCAGGTGCGGGTGTGGCGGGGCGCGCTGCATCTCGTGCCGCGCGTTTCGCCCGCCGCGCCGGTGCCCGTGCGCTGGCGGCTCGACGCGCCGCTCGATCTGCCGGGCTTGGGGCGCTTGTTCGCGCAGGGCGGCTGCGGGCAGGGCATCGCGGCCGCCCGGCTCGGGGTGACGCCGGTTCTCGAGGTGCGGTTTCGCGATGGGTCGAGCGGCGGCAAGGCGCTCAAGAAGCGCCTGCAGGAGCTGGATGTGCCCCCCTGGCAGCGGGACCGCGCGCCCCTGCTGTACTGCGCCGGACGGCTGGTGCAGATCGGCGGCGGCGAGCCGCCGCCGGCTTGGCGCGCCGCGCCGGGCGAGCCCGGTTTTCGGATCGTCTGGCGACCCGAAGCGTCCTGACAAGACGCTGAAATAGCCCGCCAGGAAAAAATGTTTCGGTCCGCCCGTTGCGATATGCGCCCGCGGCGGCGTCCGGGATTGGGTGCCTGCCCTCTCAGGCAGCGGGCCCGGCAGCCGGGGCGCCATCGCCGCGGCCCGCAGCGCGCATGGCGGCGCGGATCCCGGGCAGGCGTCGCCGGAACCACAGCGCCGCCAGCATGCACAGCGCGCCCCCGGCGCCGACCGTGCCGGGGGCGCCGACAAGTTCGGCCAGGCTGCCGGCGAGCAGCGCGCCGAGCGGCGCCATGCCCATGAACATCATCGAATAGAGCGACATCACCCGCCCGCGCAGAGCGTCCGGCACCAGCAGCTGCAGCAGCGTGTTCGAGGCCGCCATCTGCACCATCATCGCGAATCCGGTCAGCGCGAGCAGCAGCGCGGACAGCCAGAAGCTGCGCGACAGCGAAAAGGCGACCAGCCCGAGCCCGAAGCCGAACGCCCCCCACGGCACCCAGGCGGTCAGCCCGCGCGGGCTGCGACGCGCCGCCAGCAGCAGCGCCCCGACCAGCGCGCCGCCGCCGGCGCAGCTCATGAGGAGACCCAGGCCCTGCGCGCCGCCGCCGAGGATGCGGTCCGCGAACACCGGCATCAGCACCGCGTACGGCATGCCGGCGAGGCTCACCATGCCGAGCAGCAGCAGCAGGCTGCGGATGGGCAGATGGCCACGCACGTAGCGCAGGCCGTCCGCAATGTGGGTGAGCAGCGAGCCGGCCGCTGGCGTGCGCTCCGGCCGCGAGAGACGAATGGCCAACAGCGCCGCCAGCACGGTGGCGTAGCTGAGACCGTTCAGCAGAAAGCACCAGCCCTCGCCGGTGGTTGCCACCAGCACGCCCGCCACTGCCGGGCCGACCAGGCGCGCGGCATTGAACACCGACGAGTTGAGCGCGATGGCGTTCGGCAGGTCCTCGCGGCCGACCATCTCGACCGTGAACGCCTGGCGGGCCGGCAGATCGAAGCCGTTCACCACGCCCAGCAGCGCCGCCAGCACGAACACCTGCCACACCGCGACCTGGCCGCTGAGCGTGAGCGCGGCGAGCGCCAGCGCCAGCAGCGAGGAGGCGATCTGCGTGCCGATCAGCAGCCGCCGGCGGTCCATCCGGTCCGCCACGGCGCCGCCGAGCGGCGCCATCAGAAACACCGGAAACTGCCCGGCGAAGCCGGCCAGCCCGAGCAGCACCGACGAGCCGGTCAGGCGGTAGATCAGCCAGGATTGGGCGACCGCCTGTATCCACGTGCCGGGCAGCGACAGCAGCTGGCCGACGAAGAACAGCCGGTAGTTGCGGTGCCGCAGCGCGCGCAGCATGGCCGGGCCGCGTGGTGCCGGCTGGCTGGCGTCGCTCACAGTTGCCCGCGCTCGGCGAGCGAGGTGGTGTGCCCGTCGCCGATGACGATGTGATCCAGCACCCGCACGTCCACGAGTTCCAGCGCGGTTTTCAGGCGCCGGGTGAGGCTGACGTCGGCGTCGCTGGGTTCCGCCACGCCGGACGGGTGGTTGTGGGCGAGGATCAGCGCCGCGGCGTTGTGGCGCAGCGCCGCGCGCACCACCTCGCGCGGGTAGACGTTGGCCGCGTTGACGGTGCCGCGGAACAGCTCCTCGAAGGCCAGCACGCGGTGGCGGTTGTCCAGAAACAGGCAGCCGAACACCTCCTGCGGGTGATCGCGCAGTTGCGCGGTGAGGTAATCGCGCGCCGCCTGGGGCGAGGTGAGCGCCTCGCCGCGGCGCAGCACTTCCTGTGCGTAGCGGCGGCCGAGTTCCGCCACCGCCAGCAGCTGCGCGTACTTGGCGGCGCCAAGACCCTTGCGGGCGAGCAGCGCGTGGCGGTTGCCGGTCAGCAGCCCGCGCACGCCGCCGTGCTCGGTGAGCAGGTTTCGCGCGAGATCGACCGCCGACTCGCCGCGCACGCCGGTGCGCAGGCAAATGGCCAGCAGCTCGGCGTCCGACAGCGCCCCCGGACCGTTGGCCAGCAGCCGCTCGCGCGGGCGCTCGTCGGGCTGCCAGTCGAGGATCGCCATGCCGCATCTCCTGATAGGGGCGTGCCGCCGCGCAGACGGACTCGGGAGACTTTTAGCGCGACCCGACCAGGGTGGGTAGTGACCCATGCCGCTTGGCAATCCATGAATGACCGGGTCGAAAACGGGCAGCGGGGTTCTTTTTTCAACGTCCTGCCCGACCGCCGAAATCAGGCGGCGCTCGCCGCATCCAGCAGTGCCAGCGCCGCGGCGTCGAGTTTGAGTTCCGTGGCACGCACCAGCTCCTCCAGCTGCGCCGGCGAAGTCGCGCTGGCGATGGCGGCGGTCACGGTGGGCTGGGCGATCAGCCAGGCGATCGCCACCCGCGCCGGGGTGGCGGCGTGATCGGCGGCCACCTGGTCCAACGCGGCGAGGATGCGCAGCCCGCGTTCGTTCAGGTACTGCTTGACGATCTCGCCGCGCGCGCTGCCGGCGAGGTCGTCCGCGCGGCGGTACTTGCCGGTGAGAAAGCCGCTGGCCAGGGAGAAGTAGGGCAGCACGCCGAGCCCCTCGCGCTCGCACAGCGGCCGCAACTCGGCCTCGAAGGCGGCGCGATCGGTCAGGTTGTACAGCGGCTGCAGGCTCTGGTAGCGCGGCAGGCCCAAACGATCGCTGGTGGCCAGCGCTTCGGCGAAGCGGGCAGCGCCGTAGTTGGACGCGCCGATCGCCCGCACCTTGCCGGCGCGGATCAGCCCCGCGAAGGTCTCCAGCGTCTCCTCCAGCGGGGTGTTCGAATCGTCCATGTGCGCCTGGTACAGATCGATGTAATCGGTCTGCAAACGGCGCAGCGAGTCCTCCACCGCGCGCACCAGCCAGGCCTTCGACAGGCCCTGGCGGCCCTCGCCCATGTCCATGCCGGCCTTGGTGGCCAGCACGATGCGCTCGCGATTGCCGCGCGCCTTGATCCAGTTGCCGAGGATCGTCTCCGACTCGCCGCCCTGATTGCCGGGAATGAAGCGCGAATAGACATCGGCGGTGTCGATGAAATCGAAACCGGCGCCGACGAAGGCGTCGAGCATCGCGAACGACTGCCGCTCGTCCAGCGTCCAGCCGAACACGTTGCCGCCGAACATCAGCGGTGCCACGCGGATGTCGGTATTGCCCAGGCGTCGTTTTTCCAAGACTGCTCTCCTGATGGGTGTTGGTCGACCCCAGCCTAAACGATGGCGATCGGGTCAAGGTGCAGCGCCCGGCAATGCCGGCATCCGGCGGGCGCTTGCCAAAGCCTTTCGACCGCACGCGCCGAGCGGGCGCGTCGGGCAAGCCACACAATGGCCGGTGACCGAGACGGTCCGCAAAACGGCGCTGCTAAACTGCCGCCGCAATCATGAACGCACTCGCCGACAAACACATCCTGCTGGGCGTGACGGGCGGCATCGCCGCCTACAAGACGCCCGAGCTGGTGCGCCGCCTGCGCGACGCCGGCGCCGAGGTCCGCGTCGTGCTGACCGACGCGGCGGCGGCCTTCGTGACGCCGCTGACGCTGCAGGCGGTCAGCGGCCAGCCGGTGCACCGCGAGCTGCTGAGCGCCGAGGCCGAGTCCGGCATGGGCCACATCGAGCTGGCGCGCTGGGCGGACCTGGTCCTGATCGCGCCGGCCACGGCCGATTTCATGGCGCGTCTGGCGCACGGCTTTGCCGACGATCTGCTGGCCGCCTGCTGCCGGGCGACGCGCGCGCCGCTGGCGATCGCGCCCGCCATGAACGTCGGCATGTGGCAGAACGCCGCCACGCAGCGCAACCTGCGCCAGCTGATCGACGACGGCGTGCGCGTGTTCGGCCCGGCCAGCGGCAGCCAGGCCTGCGGCGAGGTCGGCGAGGGGCGCATGCTGGAGCCCACGGAGTTGGTGGCGCTGTGCGCGGCGCCGTTCGGCGGCGGCGTGCTCGCCGGGCGGCGGGTGGTGGTCAGCGCCGGGCCCACGTTCGAGGACCTGGATCCGGTGCGCTTTCTGGGCAACCGCAGCTCCGGGCGCATGGGTTATGCGATCGCGGAGGCCGCGCGCGAGGCGGGCGCCGCGGTGACGCTGGTCAGTGGCCCGACGGCGCTGGCCGACCCGCCGGGCGTGGCGGTGCAGCGCGTGCGCTCGGCGCTCGACATGCGTGATGCCGTGCTGGCGGCGGTGGCCCGGGCGCAGGTCTACATCGGCACCGCGGCGGTGGCCGACTACCGCCCCGCGGCGCCGGCCGATCGCAAGATCAAGAAGGACCGCGACACGCTGTCGCTCGAGCTGGTGCGCAATCCGGACATCCTGGCCGAGGTGGCGGCGCGGGCGGACCGGCCGTTCACGGTCGGCTTCGCCGCCGAGACCGATGACGTGCTGACGTATGCGCGGCGCAAGCTGGACGACAAGCGTCTGGACCTGATCGCCGCCAACACGGTCGGCGCTGGTCTGGGCTTCGAAACCGACGACAACGCGCTCACGCTGCTGTGGCCGGGCGGTCAGCGCGAGCTGCCGCGCGCCGCCAAGACGGCGCTGGCGCGCGCGCTGATCGCCGTCATCGCGGAGCGGCTCGATGCGCGCGGTTGAGCTCAAGATTCTCGACCCGCGCCTGGGGAGCGAGTTTCCCTTGCCGCAGTACGCGACGGACGGCGCCGCCGGGCTCGATCTGCGGGCGTGTCTGCCCGCGCCGCTCGCGCTCGCGCCGGGCGCCACGGCGCTGATCGGCACCGGTTTTGCAATGCACATCGCGGAACCGGGTCTTGCGGCCGTGCTGCTGCCGCGCTCGGGTCTCGGGCACAAGCACGGCATCGTGCTCGGCAACCTGGTCGGGCTGATCGACAGCGACTACCAGGGCGAGGTGATGGTGTCGTGCTGGAACCGCGGCGCGGCGCCGTTCACCGTCGAGCCCGGCGAGCGCATCGCCCAGCTGGTGCTGGTGCCGGTGGTGCAGGCGCGCTTTACCGTGGTGCAGGACTTCACCCCCACTGCCCGCGCCGGCGGCGGGTTCGGACACACCGGCCGCAACTGAAACGACGACGAGGACAGCATGAACGAACGCCATGTGCCGCCGGAGGAAATCTTCCGCGCCTACGACATCCGCGGCGTGGTGGGCGACAGCCTCACCGAGACCGGCGTGTACCAGATCGGCCGCGCCATCGGCACGCTGGTGCGCCGCGCCGGCTGCAGCGAGGTGGTGGTCGGCCGCGATGGGCGCGTGTCCGGGCCGGCGCTGGCCGACGCCCTGACGCGGGGTCTCGCCGCCACCGGCTGCGGGGTGATCGACGTCGGCATGGTGCCGACGCCGGTGGTGTATTTCGGCACTTACGCGTTCGACACCGGCTGCGGCGTGGCGGTGACCGGCAGCCACAACCCGCCGGACTACAACGGTCTGAAGATCGTCGTCGCCGGCAAGACGCTGTCCGGCGACGACATCCTCGGCATCCGCCGCCTGATCGAGGCCGACGATCTGGAAGCGGGCTTCGGCCACGTGCGCGAGGCCGACGCGCTCACGCCCTACCGCGAGCGGATTCTCGGCGACGTGAAGCTGGCGCGGCCGCTTCGGGTGGGCGTCGACTGCGGCAACGGCGTCACCGGCGCCAGCGCGCCGGACCTGATCGCGGCCTTGGGCTGCGAGGTGGTGCCGCTGTTCGCGGAGGTGGACGGCAATTTCCCGAACCACCACCCGGACCCGACCAAGCCGGAGAACCTCGAGGACCTGATCGCCTGCGTGCAGGCACGGGGCCTTGATCTGGGCGTCGCCTTCGACGGAGACGGCGATCGTCTGGGCGTCGTCACCGCCAGCGGGCGGGTGATCTTCGCCGATCGCCTCATGATCCTTTTCGCGCGCGACGTGCTCAGCCGCGTGCCGGGCGCCACGGTGCTGTTCGACGTCAAGTGCACGCGCCACCTGCCGCGGGCGATCGCCGCCGCCGGCGGCCAGCCGCTGATGTGGAAGACCGGTCACTCGCTGATCAAGGCCAAGATGGCCGAGACCGGGGCGGCGCTCGCCGGGGAGATGAGCGGGCACATATTCGTCAAGGAGCGCTGGTACGGCTTCGACGACGGCGTCTACGCCGCCTGCCGGCTGCTGGAGTACCTCAGCCGCCAGGCCGAGGCGCCGGAGGCCATCTTCGCCGCCATCCCGGACTCGGCCAGCACGCCGGAGCTGCAGATCAAGCTGAAGGAAGGCGAGCACTTCGCGCTGATGAAGGAGCTGGTCGCCGCCGCCGACTTCCCGGGCGCCGAGCTCAGCACGCTCGACGGCATCCGCGCCGACTACGCGGACGGTTTTGGCCTGGTGCGCCCGTCCAACACCACGCCGGTGCTGGTGCTGCGCTTCGAGGCCGACGACGAGGCGGCGCTCGCGCGCATCCAGGACGCGTTCCGGGCGCTCTTCGCGCGCGTTCGCCCCGGGCTGGGGCTGCCGTTTTGAGCCGCCGCTACCGCATCGCGCCGTCCATCCTGTCGGCGGACTTCGCGCGCCTGGGCGCCGAGGTGGACGCGGTGCTCGCCGCCGGCGCCGACTGGATCCACGTCGACGTGATGGACAACCACTACGTGCCGAACCTCACCATCGGCCCGGTGGTGCTGGACGCGCTGCGCCGCCACGCGCCGCAGGCGTTCTTCGACGTGCACCTGATGGTCGAGCCGGTGGATGCGCTGATTCCCGCCTTCGCCAACGCCGGCGCCCGGCTGATCAGCTTTCATCCCGAGGCCTCGCGCCACGTCGACCGCACGCTTACGCTGATCCGCGAGCACGGGTGCGAGGCCGGCCTGGTGTTGAATCCGGCCACGCCGCTCGATCACCTCGATCACGTCATGGAGCGCCTCGACCTCATCCTGCTGATGTCGGTAAACCCCGGCTTCGGCGGGCAGGGTTTCATCCCGTCGGCGTTGCCGAAGATCACGCGGGTGCGCGAGCGCATCACCGCCAGCGGGCGGGACATCCGCCTTCAGGTGGACGGCGGCATCAAGATCGACAACATCGCGGCCGTGGCGCGCGCCGGGGCGGACACCTTCGTGGCCGGCTCGGCCGTGTTCGGCGCGGCCGACTACACCGCGACCATCGCCGCCATGCGCGCGGCGCTTGACGGCGGCGCCCTTGACGTCGACAGCTGAGCGGCCAAGACTGCCGGCCCGTTTTTCCCCGCCTGCGCCCGCGCCATGGATGAAGCCCGTTTCGCCGCCCTCGCCGCCGAGGGCTACACCCGCATCCCGCTGACGCTGGAGACGTTTGCCGATCTCGACACGCCGCTGTCGCTGTACCTGAAGCTGGCGACCGGACCGAACAGCTTTTTGCTGGAGTCGGTGGTCGGCGGCGAGCGTTTCGGGCGTTACTCGTTCATCGGCCTGCCGGCCCGGCGCGCGCTGCGCAGCCGCGGTTTTTGCACCGAGGTGCTCGACCACGGCGAGGTGGTGCAGACTGACACCGGCAATCCGCTCGATTTCATCGAGCGCTACCGGGCCCGCCAGCGGGTGTTCGTGCCGCCGGGCTTGCCGCGTTTTTGCGGCGGACTCGCCGGCTATTTCGCCTACGACGCGGTGCGCTACATCGAGCCGCGCCTGGCCGACTGTCCGCTGCCGGACCCGCTCGGCACGCCGGACATCCTGCTGCTGGAGACCGACGAGCTGGCGGTGGTCGACAACCTCGCCGGCAAGATCTACCTCATCGTCTACGTCGATCCGGCGCAGCCGCATGCCCATGCGCACGGGCTGGCGCGGCTGGCGACGCTGCTGGCGCGCCTGCGCAGTCCGCTGAACCCGCCGACCAGCCCGGCCGGCGTTGCCGCACCGGAGCACCGCGACTTCGCCAAGGCCGATTTCCTCGCCGCCGTGGCGCGGGCCAAGGACTACATCGCCGCCGGCGACATGATGCAGGTGCAGGTCGGCCAGCGCATCCGCCGCCGGTTCAGCGAATCGCCGCTGGCCCTGTACCGGGCGCTGCGCACGCTGAACCCGTCGCCCTACATGTATTTCTACGACTTTGGCGAGTTCCAGGTGGTGGGCGCCTCGCCGGAGATCCTGGTGCGCCAGGAGGCCGCCGGCGCGGACACCAAGGTCACCATCCGGCCGCTGGCCGGCACCCGCCCGCGCGGCGCCACGCCCGACGAGGACCGGCGCCTGGCCGAGGAACTGCTGGCCGACCCCAAGGAGCGCGCCGAGCATGTGATGCTGATTGATCTCGCGAGGAACGACATCGGCCGCATCGCGCAGACCGGCACGGTCCGGGTCACCGACGAGATGGTCATCGAGCGCTACTCGCACGTGATGCACATCGTCTCGAACGTCGAAGGCCTGCTGCGGCCGGAGCTTGGCAACTTCGACGTGCTGCGCGCCACCTTCCCGGCCGGCACGCTGACCGGCGCGCCCAAGGTGCGGGCGATGGAAATCATCGACGAGCTGGAGCCGGTCCGGCGCGGCATCTACGGCGGCGCCTGCGGATACCTGAGTTATTCCGGTGACATGGACCTGGCGATCGCGATTCGCACCGGCATCGTCAAGGACGGCGTGCTGTCCGTTCAGGCGGCGGCCGGCATCGTGGCCGATTCGGTGCCGGAAAACGAATGGCAGGAAACCGAGAACAAGGCGCGCGCGCTGCTGCGGGCGGCCGACCTGGCACAGGGCGGGCTCGACGCGCGGGTGTGACGGATCGAAAAGAAGCCCCGTTCCAGGGAGCGCATGAGCCGGCGACGGCACGGGGCGACACCGCGGCGGCACCCGCGAAGCGGCGGAGGAGGACGCCGCGTCGCGGGCAGGGGTTCGACCCCCACGATCGGCATATCGGCCGGTTGCCCGCGCGGCTTTAACGGGTGACCGCAAAAATCGCGGCCGGGCGTCGCACGATCGCAAGCGGTGTTTCCCGACTGGCCCGATCGGCGGACAATACGCGCCCCTCCGCTTGCCGGCTGCCCGCGTCGACGAGACCCCGCGCATGGTGTTGATGCTCGACAACTACGA
>JBMOQH010000031.1:0-1919 GCA_049322795.1 Pseudomonadota bacterium
GCCGTCACCGAGCCTGCCGCCGACCTTGGGGTCGAAGCCGGGGAAGGGCGCGGCCAGCACGCCCCCGACCACCAGACGCAAGGCGCTGTCGGTCACGTCGTCGAATACGCGACGGCCGTTGGGGAAGCCGGCCGGGTCGCCGCCCAAGAGGCCCATGCGGCTGGCTGAGGCGGGTGGAGTGGGGGGCACCCCGGTGTTCAAACGCAACAGATCGGCCACCGGGCCGGACGGGGTGCCGGGCGCGGCGATGGGCGGCGCGTAGGTCACCACGGGCAGCAGATCGGTGCGCGGCGGCGCGGGGATCGCCACGGCACCGCCGGTGAGCGCGTTGATCACGCGCGCGATCGCGGGGTCGAGGAAGAAATGGGCGAACTGGCTGTCGTTTCGCGGTTGATCCATGCTGAAGCGGTCCTTGGAACCCGTGCCGATCAGCAATTCGTTGATGAGCGGATTGCCCATGCGCTGCACCTGGCGCCAGGCGCCGGAATTCGCGGCAGGCAGCGGCGAGCGCCGCACGGTGACTTGCGGACGCGAGGTCGTCGCCCAGATGCCCAGAGTGGCGGCGGGCGAGCTCGCCGGTTCGACGTTGCCGGTGCGGGTGAGCATGGCCACCGGCACTTCGATGGCGATGTGGTTGACCGCATAGCCGGAGACGGTGTCGGGTGCGAAGTTCTCCTGTGCGCTTTCCTGGAAGTCGGACAGCACCGGAAAGATGTGCGTGTTGAAGGTGTCAAAGGCGCCGCCGAGGTCGATCCAGAACGCGTCGTCGGTGGTGCCGGCGAAGGCTTTCACGCCGCCCGGAAGGTTGTGGATTCCCGCGGCGTAGAGCGCACTGTAGTCCATGGTGCGTGGCCCGACGTTGGCGGGCACCGCAGGCAGGTCGTTGGCCAGCACGGTGCGTGAGATCACCTTGCCGGCGGTGTCGTATTTCACCAGCGTGACGCTGTAACGCTGGATTTGCCCGAGTCCGGCATCGTCGAAGCTGTCGATGCGGTCGGGCACGATGGGCGTGCCCTGCGGCACCGGCGCCGGCGAATTGGCCGGCGCCGCGGCCCCTCCCGGTACGCCCGCGTACACCTGGAACAGATTGGGCAGCCGCTGTTCGGTGGTAAAGCGGAATTCGAAGCCGATGTCCTCGCGCGCGTCGTGATTGTTGTCGATCTTCAGCGTATAGAGGATGTCGGGGCTTTGTGATCGAGCGCGGTGATCGGGGCTTCGCGGTGGTTGGCGGCGAATGCCGGGCCGCAGAGGGCGAGAATCAGGGCGGCGCTGAGCAAAGTGTGTTGCATGATGTCCTCCTTGGCGAATGGATCGACGCGGGGGGCGCCGATGAACCCTTTACGCAGCAGGCGGGGGAAACGGATGCGGCGAAATAAAAATCTGGTTGCCGCAAGCTCCCTGGGCGCGCGAGGGCCGGCGCGGGATCGTTTGCTCGGGCGCTGTGAACGCGAGGTCTGTGCTTCAGGGGGAGAGCGCGTCGAAATGGTGCAGCAGGCGCGCCGGCAGCCAGTCGGCGTTGCCGGGGAAGGGGCCGGAAGGGAAGGCGACGTGGCCGCCGGTGTCGGGCTGCTCCAGCGTGACGGCGGCCGACACATCGGCCTGGCCGGGCAGGGCCTCGGCGGGCAGGAAGGGGTCGTTCTTTGCGTTGATGACAAGGGTGGGAACGGCGATGGATTTCAGCCAAGGCTTGCTGGAAACCTTTACCCAGTAATCGTCGGCGTCGCGGAAACCGTGCAGGCGCGCGGTCACGAGCGTATCGAATTCACGGAAAGTGCTCGCCGCCTCGATGGCCGCGGCGTCGAGCAGGCCGGGAAATCTTTCCGCCTTGGCGAGGGCCTTGGCCTTCAGCGTGGAAAGAAACCTCGCTGTGTAAATGGCGCGGTTGAAGCCGCGGTCGAGGGCGTTGCCGGCGGCGGCGA